>CAVUIQ010000003.1:0-675271 GCA_963741655.1 uncultured Thermoleophilia bacterium | reverse complement strand
CACCGCGTCCTCAAGGAAGCACGCGTATCACCCCGATCACACAAAGCGCGGAACGCTGCCGTCCGACCCCGGCGAAACTCGTCGACCGCGCGGCTCGTTCTGGGGGATCCAGGTCACCGAACCGACCCGGCGCTGACTCCTGGCCTACGCCCAGAAGGCAATGGGCGCCGCCGTCGCCGACGACGACCGACAGAGGAAGTTCCCGCCCATGACCTTCAACGCCCTTCGCCACCTCGTCGCGGCCTCGCCGGAGATGCAGACGGCATGAACTGCTGCAACGAGTTCTCGCGCTCGACCCTCCTCCGGCGGGCCGTCGCCGAGGCAGGCAAGGGTCTGCCCGCGATCGAGCCCGGGATGCCCGCTCCCGCCGGCACCGGCCTCGACCGCCGGACGTTCCTCTCGCGCACGGTCGGTGCGGCGCTGACCGTGTACGGCGCCTCGGCGCTCGGCCCGAGAATGCTCGACGAGGGCATCGCGCGCGCCGCAGCGACGGGCGGCGGCGGGCGCCGCGTGCTCGTGTCGATCTTCGCTCCCGGCGGCTGGGACTCGCTCTCGCTCCTCTACCCGACCGGCGACCCGCGCTACCGCAAGCTGCGCGACTCCCTCGCGCTGAAGCCCGGCGACGGGCCGGCGTTCCGCTCCGACCCGCGACTGCACTGGCATCCGTCGCTGCAGCCGCTCGCGCGGCTCCACGCGCGCGGGCGGCTGACGGTCTTCCCGGCGATCGGCTACGCCCATCCCGACCAGTCGCACTTCACCTCGCGCCACTTCTGGGAGGTCGGCGCGCTCGACCCGCAGGCCGGCACCGGCTGGCTCGGCCGACTGCTCGACGTGATCGGCGACGAGGAGAACGCGATGCAGGGCCTCTCGCTCGACGGCGCGCTCCTCCCCTCGCTCGCGACCGCCCGCGTCCCGGTCGCCACGCTCGCGAGCCCGGCCGACTACGGCTTCGGCTCGCACAACGTCTGGGACGTCCCCGGCGAGCTGCTGCACGACGCGATCGGCTCGCTCGGCGGCGCTCGCCGCCGACCCCGACCCGGTGCTCGCGCAGGCGAGCCGGACGGTGAAGCAGGCCGACGGCCTCCGCCGCCAGCTCGGTCGGTTCGTCGGCAAGGACGGCCAGGTGCACATCAACCCGAAGGCGAAGTACCCCGAGACCGACTTCGGCCGCCGGCTCTCCGGGCTCGCAGCGCTCCTCGACGCGAACTTCCCGATCCGGACCGCGGCGCTCACCGGCCCCGGCTCGTACGACACCCACGCCGACCAGCAGGGGCCGCTGCAGGACGGCGCCGACGCAGATGGCCGAGGGCCTCGCCGCGTTCCAGCACGACCTCGAGCGCCGCGGGATCGCCGGCCGCGTGCTCACGCTCGTCTGGAGCGAGTTCGGTCGCCGCGCCCAGCAGAACGACTCGAACGGCACCGACCACGGCGCCGCCGGAGTCGCGTTCCTGATGGGGACGAAGGTGCGCCAGCGCATGGTCGGCGAGTTCCCGGGGCTGACGAAGGGCCTCGACAGGGACGGCAATCTCCGCGCCACGTCCGACTTCCGCAGCGTCTACTCGTCGCTCGTCGAGCAGTGGTTCGACGTCGACGCCGACGCGGATCATTCCCGACGCGGCGAAGATGCCGCGAATGAGGCTCGTCGCATGAGGCGGCTCGCGCTCGTCCTCGCCGTCGCCGCCGTCGCAGGCGTCGCGCGCCGCTCCCGGCGAGCGCGGGCACCGACGCCTTCTCGTTCGTCCAGGTCGTCGAGAAGGAGTTCACGCTGACGCTCTCGCGGCCGAGCGTGCGGGCCGGCAGCGTCAGCATCGAGCTCGTCAACTTCGGGATGGACACCCACGACCTCGTCGTCAAGGGCGACGAAGGCCGGATCGAAGCCGATCCGCTTCAAGCAGCTCGACCCGCGCGGCCGCACCGAGCGGACGCTGCGCCTGACGCCCGGCCGCTACTCGCTCTGGTGCTCGCTCGCCAACCACAAGGCACGCGGCATGCGGGCGACGCTCGTCGTCACGCAAGTAGCGGATCAAGGAGCTCGCGGCTCCGGGCGATAAGACACGAACGATGGCGACGATTCCCCGCTACACAGGGCCGTTCCGGCACGGCCGAGGCAGAGCGCCTCCTCTGGCGCGCCGGATTCGGGCCGCGCCGCGGCCAGGCCGCGAGCCTCGCCCGGCTCGGGCTCGACGGCGCCGTCCGCTCGCTCACCCACCCGCCGGGCGAGCGCTGGATCGGCCCGCCGCCCCGCGACGACAAGGGCCGCCCGCTCGCGCCCGCCGACGCCTGGGGCCACGACCACCTCTGGTGGCTCGACCGGATGGTGCGCACGCAGCCGGCCGCTCGTCGAGCGGATGACGCTCGTCTGGCACGACTGGTTCGCCACCTCGAACGCGGGCGTCGGCTCGCAGAAGCTGATGCTCGCGCAGAACCGGCTGCTGCGCCGCCACGCGCTCGGCAGCTTCGACCACCTGCTCGTCTCGATCACCGCCAACCCCGCGATGCTGATCTGGCTCTCGGGCACCGACAACCGCAAGGACGCGCCGAACGAGAACTACGGCCGCGAGCTGATGGAGCTGTTCACGCTCGGCGAGGGCAACGGCTACACCGAGCGCGACGTCCGCGAGCAGGCCCGCGCGCTCACCGGCTGGACGAGCACCTGGAAGCGCGGCAAGGGACAGACGGACTTCCGCTTCGACCCGAAGCGCCACGACACCGGGCATGAAGACGGTCTTCGGCAAGCAGGGCGCGTACTCGTGGCGGGACTCGGTCTCGCTGTGCGTCCACCACCCGAAGCACGCGCCGTTCTTCGTCGAGAAGCTCTGGAGCTACTTCATCCCGGAGCCGCCCGACGCGCGCACGCGGGCGGGCCTCGAGGAGCTCTACCGCAAGGGATTCGAGGTGCGGCCCGTGCTCGAGGCGATCCTCCGCCACCCCGCGCTCTACACCGGCCCGCGCATGGTGAAGCCGCCGGTCGTCTACATCGCCGGCCTGCTGCGCGGGCTCAACCGCGGCATCGACACGTCGGCGTGGGTCTGGCTCTCCGAGGGCGCCGGCCAGCGCCTCTTCAACCCGCCGAACGTCGCGGGCTGGGACGACTCCCGCTGGCTCGACACGAACGCGTTCCGCGGCCGCTGGTACGATCGCGAACACCGCGCTCGAGAAGGTGTCGCTCGGCGACCGGAAGGGCAAGAAGGGCCCGAAGGTGCCGAACGACCCCGAGGCGATCGTCAAGGGCGCGCTCGCCGTGCTCGGCAACCCGACGATCCGGCCCGAGACGCGCAGCGAGCTGCTCGACCTTCGCCCGCGGCTCGCTGAAGGGCGCGACCGGCTGGAAGGCCGAGTCGTACCCGCCGCTCGTCGCCAACGCGGTGCGCCAGCTCCTCGCCGTCTCCCCCGACCTCCAGACCTGCTGATGGCGATGGCCTGCTGCAACGAGCACTCGCGGTCGGAGCTCCTGCGCCGCGGGCTCGCCGAGGCGGGCCGCGGGCTGCCCGCGATCGAGCCCGGCATGCCGATGCCCGCAGGCACGGGCCTCGACCGGCGCACGTTCGTCGCGCGCGGCGTCGGGCTCGCGCTCGCCGTCTACGGCGGCTCGGCGCTCGCGCCCGCAGGTCTTCGACGAGGGCATCGCGGCCGCAGCCGCGGCCGGCGCCGCAGCAGAAGGTGCTCGTCTCGGTCTTCCTCGACGGCGGCGCCGACTCCCTCTCGCTGCTCGCGCCGACCGGCGATCCGCTCTACCGCCAGCTCCGGCCGCGCCTCGCGCTCGCCGCCGGCGCCGGGCACGGCGTTCGCCGAGGACCCGAGCCTCACCTGGCATCCCGTCGCTCGCCCCGCTCGCCCAGCTCCACGGCGAGGGCAAGGTCAGCGTCATGCCCGGGATCGGCTACGACCACCCGAACCAGTCGCACTTCACCTCGCGCCACTTCTGGGAGGTCGGGGCCGCCGACGAGCGGCTCGCGACCGGCTGGCTCGGCCGCTACCTCGACCGCGTCGGCAGGCCCGACAACCCGCTGCAGGGCCTCTCGCTCGACTGGAGCCTGCAGCCGTCGCTCGCCACGGCGAAGATGCCCGTGGCCGCCGTCGACGCGCCCGACCGCTACGACTTCTGGGCGCGCGGCGTCTGGGGCGAGGTGTCCGACCGGATGGTCGACGCGATCGGCCGACTCGGCGCGCTGCCGACGCACGGCGACCCGGGCCTCGAGGCGGCGAGCGACGCCGCGCGCCAGTCCGCCCGGCTCTACGAGCAGCTGACGCCGTTCCGGCCGAAGGACGACCGCAAGATCGATCGTCAGCCCGGTCGCCTATCCCGCCGGCGACGACGCGTTCCCGCGCCGTCTCGCCGGCCTCGCGGCGATGCTCGCGGCCGGGCTGCCGCTGCGCGTCGTCGCGCTCTCGGCGCCCGGCGGCTACGACACCCACGACAACCAGGCGCAGGAGCTCGTCCGACGACCTCAAGCTCACCGCCGACTCGCTGCTCGCGTTCCAGCGCGATCTCGAGGCGCGCGGGCTCGCCGACCGCGTGCTCGTCCACGTGTGGACGGAGTTCGGCCGCCGCGCGAAGGAGAACGGCTCGGGCGGCACCGACCACGGCGCCGCCGGCACGGGCTTCCTGATCGGGTCGCGCGTCGCCGGGAACGATGATCGGCGAGTTCCCGGGCCTCGCGAAGCTCGACGAGGACGGCAACCTCCGCGCGACGGCCGACTTCCGCGGCCTCTACGGCGCGATCCTCGAGGACTGGCTCGGGACGGACGCCGACGCGATCATTCCCGGCGCCCGCAAGTTCGCGCGGCCGACGATCCTGCGATGAGCCGGCGCGCTCGCCGTCGCGGCGTCGTGCGCCGCTCGCGCTCGTGCCGCGTCGCGACGGCCGCCTCGCCGCCCCCGGCACGCGTCCAGGTCTCGGCCGACGAGTTCAGCCTCGCGCTCTCGCGCGGCATCGATCCGCAGCGGCCCGGCGATCGTCGAGCTCGTCAACTTCGGCGAGGACGACCACGACCTCGCCCTCCGCCGCGTCGGCGGCACGCGCACCTACCGGATCGGCGTCGTCGCAGCCCGGCCAGACGGGCGAGCTCGAGGCGCGCCTGCGCGCCGGCGCTATCGGCTCTGGTGCACGCTCGCCGACCACCGCGCGCGCGGCATGCGGGCGACGCTGCGTCGTGACGCGCGTCCGAGCGGGCGGCGTCAGCCTGCGGCCGCCGCCGCCGAAGAGCGACAGCAGCAGCATGAAGACGTTGAAGACGTCGAGGAAGATCGATGCGGCGAGCAGCGGCGCCGCCTGGATCTGGTCGGCGCGGCGGAGCCGCTGGAAGTCGTACATCGTGTAGCCGGCGAAGATGACGAGCCCGAGCACGGCGTAGATCACGTCGCCGCCGGGGATCGAGACGAACATCAGCACGATGCCGAAGCACGATCAGGCCGAGCAGCGCGAAGAACGCGACGCGGGCGATCTTCGAGAGATCGCGGCGGGTGGCGTACCCGTAGGCGCCGAAGCCGCCGATGAAGAGGCCGGTGAGCGCCGGCCGCCTGCCAGAGCGCCTGCGGCTGCACCGAGGCGTAGTAGGCGAGCGTCGGCGCTGCCGCGATGCCGAGGAAGGCGCCGATGCCGAAGAGCAGGCCGATCGCGAGCTGCTCGGAGCGGCTGGATGGCGGCGTTGAGCCCGATGATGCAGGCGATCGCGCCGATGAAGGCGACGATGCCCCAGCCGCGGGAGATGTCGCGGCCGAGATAGGCGCCGAGGGCCGCGACGCCGCACGTGAGGGCGACGAGGCCCATCGTCTGGCCGAAGATGGCGCGGGAGCGGTCGCGGCTGACGGCGACCGACGGCTGGGTGACCTGCTCGAGGCTGCTCATGCCGGAATCGTACTCGCTGGAGCAGGGCCCAGGCGCTGCCGTCGCGAGCGTCAGCCACTCGCATCGTCGACCTGCTCGAGCTCCGCGACACTCCGAGACCGATCAGGTCTCGGGGTACGCCACTGCCAGGACTGCCATCTCGACCACCCCCCGTACTGTCGCCGTGACCCGGCGCCGGAGATTGCATCTAAGCTGGCTCATGCCGCGCCTGTATGGAGACCGGATCACCGACGCGGAAAGCGCCGAGCTGATCGCAAAGCTCCGCTCCCGGGGCACGTCCGACGCCAAGATCGCGGCCGACACGGTCGGCAAGGGCCCGGGGCGCGACACGACGGTGGCCACCTCGCTGAAGGCGCGCGAGGCGATCCTGCTCGAGCTCCGCGACTGGCCCGATCTCGACGCGAGCGCCCCGGGCCTCGCCGGGATCCGCGACCGGCTCTCCGGCCAGCAGCAGGGTCAACGCATCATCTAGGCGTCGCGTTGGCTCGAGATGCCGGCCCGTCCGATCGAGCCATGCGATGAGTGCACGGCATGAGCAAGCACGACCTCTTCTCGATCTCCTGCCCCGGCCCTCACGAAAAGGGCGTCTGGTGCAAGAAGTGCAACGGCGACGGCATCGCCGCCGGCGGCAGCGACTTCAAGCCCGTCAAGGCGCCGAAGAAATCCGCCTCGGGGAAGTAGCGAACGAGCCTCGAGGTTGACGGACGCCCTGTGCGAGGATGAGCCGACCGGGAGCTCCGCGGGAGGTGGGAGAGCAGTCCGAAGGGAAGCGATGACGTCATCAGTACTGCGGGTCGTCCAGCTCCGCGGAGCACGCCCGCTGGATGACCTCGATCATTCTTGGTACGGGAACCTGCTTCGACCACGGTCGGGGCGAGTTGCCGGCGCAGCCCTCGACGCGGCTGAAGCAATCGCGAGGGGGGCACGGCGGAGCAGCGGGAACCCGTGACGTGCCCGTCGCGCGAAGGAGCCGAGGCGGCGGAGACCTGTCCGACGCGTGGCGCCACTCGGCGGACTTATGGGATCCGTCTCCCACCTCCACTTGGGGTTGCGCGCTTAGCTCCCGCCATCCAAGCTGACGGATTCAACGCCCAGAGGTCAGGTGTCGTGCTGAAGCGTCGATCCTGGGTGTAGTTTCCGCCCGGCTCGTCCGTGAAACCCAGGAGATGGAGGAATGATGGCAGACGCGAACCTCGTCCTTGTGGTCGGCACGTACTCGGTTACCGGGGCGGCAGCCGATGACTACAAGGCGCTGAAGGCGGGAGAGGACGCTGGCGACTATCTGGTCGTCGGGGCCGTCGTGTTGAACCGTGACGCGAACGGCAAGGTGGATGTGGAGGAGCACGACAGCGGTGCCCACGTCGGAGGTGGCGCTGTTCTCGGCGGGACTGCCGGGTTGGTCGTCGGGCTGTTCGCGCCGCCGCTGCTGGCGGCAACCGCTGTCGGAGCCGGGATCGGCGCAGTCGTCGGCAAGCTCAGCAAGAAGCACCAGGAGAAGGAGTTGGGCGTCGAGATGGAGGAGTATCTGCCTCCGGGATCGTCGGCGGTCGTTGCAGTCGTTGACGACGTGTATGCCGACCGGGTCGAGGCCGCGCTCGTCAACTCCGACAAGCGGATCAACAAGGCCATCGACAAGGGCGACTACGACGAACTCCAGAAGGCCATCGCAGAGTCGTCAGACGAAGTGACGAAGGCTGTCGACTCCTAGCTGACCGGGGTGAGGAGGGACGGCGGCGTGTCGTCCCTCCTCACCCTTCGGTTCACGCTGCCTCTACGAGTGGCGGGTTCTGGTCGCCCCGCGCCCGGAGGATCGCCACGACCCCGACAACGAGGTAGCCGACGGCAGCCACACGGGGGACGAACAGGGCGAGCACGATGACGCCGACGTAGAAGCCGATGTTCGGGCCTGTCGCCATCGCTATCGCGTTGAACTCCTTCTCGCTCACCTCGGGTCTGAGGAGGTGGCGGTCACGGGCGACCGATCCCCAGAGGGCGCTGAGCAGGGACGAGATGACAAGGAGCGTTCCGCCGTAGAAGATGACTGCGGCCCGTTCGGCGTCGGTGTTGTGGATCGCTTCGGCCATCAGGCTGGTCGGGAAGGGCAGGAACGAGACTGCCATCAGCAGCAGCAGGTTGACCAACATCAGCCGCGTGTTGGCGTACTGCAAGCGCCGGAAGATGCCGTGGTGGGCGAGCCAGATCCCCCCGATGGTGATGAAGCTCGTCGCGTAGGCGAGGTAGGAGGGCCACTGGTCGATGATGCCCCGCCAGAGGTTGTCGAACGCCGTCTCGGGGACGTTGACTTCGAGGATCAGGAGCGTGATCGCTATGGCGAAGACGCCGTCGCTGAACGCCTCCGTCCGGCCCGTGCGCCCAGTAGTTCTCCATCGCCAACCCGGTTCGCCCTCCGACCGTCGGCTCCTGCGCTTCCGACGACCCCCTACCGGCAACTACCGAACTCCCGCTGCCAGCACTCCGGGCAGAACGTGAGAAGCTCGCCCGTCCCGTCTGACTCCTACCGGACTCGGTACGACCGCCGGACCGGGACCTAGACTTGCCGTATGGCAATGATAAAGCTCGATCCCAAGAAGACCCCTCCACCCGCCCCTGCGAAGGACGAGGACGAGGACACGAACACGTACGAGGGCTTGTCTCTCGTCGGTGAGATCGACGGGCGCAAGCTCTTCATCGAGAATCATAGCCTCCGTTCGCAAGACGCGCACGACGCGAGCGAAGCCGTCGATCAGTGAGCGCCCGAGCCCGAACTCGTCCGCCGCGGCGACTCCGCACCCGCTTTTCAGGACTCATCCGGGACACACGTTGCCTCCCGAGGAAACAAAAACCCCCGATCTAGCGGGGCTTTTCTAAGCGGATGATGAGACTCGAACTCACGACCTTCTGCATGGCAAGCAGACGCTCTACCAACTGAGCTACATCCGCGCAGGCCGGAGTATAGCGCCGTCGGCCCGACTACCGCCTCCTCATGCCGAGGGACGGGAAACCCGCCGCGAAGGTGCACGAAACCCGGATGCGGCCTGGCTCGATGCGTGATCTGATCAAGGTACGGCTTGTTCCAGGCACAGGAGGTGCGCAATGACCAGCACCGGACCCCTCACCGAGGCGGCCCCACGCTCGCGCCTCGAGGTCACGCCGGAGGAGTTCGAGCGCCGACTCGCAGCTCACGGCCACGATGCGGACGAGATCCACCATCTCTGGGACGAGCTCGCCACGACCGAGGCGGAGCCGGCACCCGCGACGGCCCCCGACGGGCCACCCCAGGAGCGGCGCCTCGGCTTCGGCCCCGTGATCGCCCTCTACCTCGGGCTCCTGCTCGTCGTCGCCGCGTCGGTCTCGCTTCTCGTCATCTACTGGGACAGCCTCGGCGCCATCGGCGTTCTCGCGCTCGCCGTCGGCTACCTGGCCGGGTCACTCGGCGCCGCCGAGGTTCTACGCCGCCGTGAGCTCGTTCAGCCCGCGGACGTCCTCGAGGCCGTCGCGGTGGGTTGGGTCGGCCTCACGACGTACGCGATCCTGGAGCTCACGGGCTTCTGGCCCGACGGTGCGAGCGACCTCGGACGCATCCACGTCGGTCTGACGACGATCGCCTTGGTCGCGCTCGTCGCGTCGTGCATCCTCCTTGCCCTCCGCCCCGACCCGCTGCTCTTCGTGCCGATGGCCGCCGCAACCGGCGTGCTGGCCGTCGACCTCGCCGAGCTGGCCTTCGGGCACGGCATCGACGACCTCAGCTCGGCGCAGATCGGCGGCTTCCTCCTGCCGGTCGGGCTGGCCTGGATCACCGCCGGGCTCTGGCTCGACGTCACGCGCCGACGGACCTATGCAACCTGGGCACACCTCGTGGGACTCGTCATCACGTCGATCGCGGTCGTCGCCATCGTGCCGAAGACCGTCTCGGGCTTCGCGCTCATCGGTGCACTCGGCGCACTCGCCCTCTTCTTCTCAGCGTTCGTGCGGCACTGGAGCTTCACGGTGATCGGGGCGCTCGGGGTCCTCATGGCCACGATGTCGGCGATGGGCCTCCTCGGCGGGATCGCGCCGCTCGTGATCGCCGTCGTGGGGATCGGCCTGATCGTCGTCGGGTTGCGCTGGTCGCGCTGGCGCGAGTCGATCCGGACGGCCACCCTCGCCCACATGCCGCGGGCAGCCCGAAGCTTCGTCGCGCGCCTCTCCCCGTAGCCTCTACTCCACGGGCGGCGGCTCCGGCACGACGCGTGCGGCCTCGGCGCGGTTGACGGCGTTCACGATCGCACGCAGCGACGCCGTGAGGATCGAGCCGTGGACGCCGACGCCCCAGAACGCCTCGTCACCCACGTCGGCCTCGACGTAGGCGGCGGCCTTTGCGTCTGCGCTCGCGGACATCGCGTGCTCGTGGTAGTCACGAATCGCGATCGAGACGCCGAACGCCTTCCCGAATGCGTCGACGAGCGCTGCGAGCGGCCCGTTGCCCTCTCCCTCGATCACACGCTCCTCGCCGTTGACCTTCACGCGAGCCGCGATCTGGTCCGAGTCCTCCTCGCTCGAGTGCGTGTACGCGATGAGCTCGTACGGGGAGACGTGCGCGAGATAGTGAGCCGTGAACGCCTCCATCAACTCACCGCCGGTCAGCTCTCCCCCGCGCGCATCCGTGATCCGCTGCACCTGCCGTGCAAAGTCGACCTGGAGGCCACGTGGCAGCTCGAGGCTGTGGTCGACCGCCATGAGGTACGCGACGCCGCCCTTGCCGGACTGCGAGTTGACCCGGATGATCGCCTCGTAGCTCCGCCCCACGTCCTTCGGGTCGATCGAGAGGTACGGGACGTCCCAGACCTCTGACCCGGAGCGCGCCTGAGCGTCCATTCCCTTCTTGATCGCGTCCTGGTGCGAGCCCGAGAACGCCGTGTAGACGAGCTCGCCCACGTACGGGTGCCGCGGGTGGATCGGCAGCTCGTTGCATTCCTCCACGATCTCGCGCGCGTCGTCGATCTGCGACAGGTCGAGCTGCGGGTCGACGCCCTGGGTGAAGAGGTTCAGCGCGATCGTGACGATGTCCACGTTGCCGGTCCGCTCACCGTTCCCGAAGAGCGTCCCCTCGACCCGCTCGGCGCCGGCCATCAGCCCCATCTCGGCGGTGGCAACGGCCGTGCCGCGATCGTTGTGCGGATGGACGGAGAGGATCGCTGCGTCGCGGTAGGAGAAGTGCCGTCCGAACCACTCCATCCGGTCGGCGTAGACATTCGGCGGGAACTGCTCGACGGTGGTCGGGAGATTGACGATCATCTTCGCCTCGGGCGTCGGGCCCCACTCCTCCGCTACGCGCTCGCAGATCTCGACTGCGTAGTCGAGCTCCGTGTGGTGGAAGCTCTCGGGTGAGTACTGGAAGACGATCTCGGTCGCCGTCTGCGCCGCAAGGCGCTTGCAGAGCGCCGTTCCCTTGACTGCGAGCTCGGTGATCCCCTCGCGCTCCATCCGGAAGACGACACGTCGCTGCGTGACGGACGTCGAGTTGTAGAGATGCATGATCGCCCGCTTCGCCCCCTCGACCGCCTCGAAGCTGCGCTCGATCAGCTCGGGCCGCGCCTGCGTCAGCACGGCGATCGTGACGCCGTCGGGAATCAGCTCCTGGTCGATCAGCGTCCGGACGAAGTCGAAGTCGGCCTTCGACGCCGACGGAAAGCCGACCTCGATCTCCCTGATCCCCAGCGTGAGGAGCAGGTCGAAGAAGCGGCGCTTCCGGCCGGCGTCCATCGGGTTGACGAGGGCCTGATTGCCGTCACGAAGATCGGTGGAGCACCAGATCGGGGCGCGGTCGAGCACCCGATCGGGCCAGGTGCGGTCGGGCAGCGAGACGGTCTCGTACGGACGGTACTTCTGAAACGGCATCGTGTCGGTCATTCAGACTTGACCGGAAATGATGGTCGCGACGCGCGCTCCATGTTGATGGAGTAGTGCGGCGTCTCATACGATGCTCCGTGGAACGTTATGGACGCCGCACTACAGGACGAACTTCTCCCTGTGGGTGCGGGTGCACGGGCATGGGTATGTCGTCGACTCGATCCCCTAGCGGGGAAGGAGGAGGGCAAGCGCGAGCAGGCCGAGTGCGGCCGAACGATCGCTGCGCGTGTCGTTGAACATCACGGATCACGATAGCGAAGACGCGCAGTCGCCGGGACGAGTGGGCCTTGCTGCAACGCCAGACCCGAAATGATGGTTGCAGCAAGCCCCACTCATGCTTGCTGTACAGCGGCCCCGCTTGGCGGACGAGCGCCTTCCGGTGCGAACTTGCCTCAAGGGCCACTAGGCCGCGTCGAGCGCGTCGTTCACGAGCTGATCCGCGAGCTTGTTGTGCTCCCGGCGCACCGCCGTGTAGCGCACGTCACCGACGGCACGGGCGAGACGTGTGGCCTCGATGCTGAGCTCCCGGAGCGCGGCGTTCTTGATCTTGTACTCGCCCCGCATCTGCTTCACCATCAGCTCGGAGTCGGAGACGACCTCGATCTCCGTGAGCCCGAGCTCGGCCGCACGGCGCAGGCCGTTGAGGAGCGCCGTGTACTCGGCGACGTTGTTCGTCTGGACGCCGATCGCATCACCGCGCGCATCGAGCACGACGCCGTCGGCATCCTGCAGCACGAACGCCGCCGCAGCAGGCCCGGGATTGCCACGCGCGCCACCGTCGGTGAAGAGCTTGACCCACACGGTCAGGGAACGTCGAAGACGATGCCCTGGGCGAGCGGAAGCTCGCTCGTGTAATTGACCGTGGCGGTCTGGCGGCGCATGTAGGCCTTCCAGGCGTCCGACCCGGACTCGCGGCCGCCGCCCGTCTCCTTCTCGCCGCCGAAGGCACCACCGATCTCGGCCCCGCTCGGCCCGATGTTGACGTTCGCGATCCCGCAGTCGGAACCGGACGCGGCGAGGAACCGCTCGGCCTCGCGCAGGTCCGTCGTGAAGATCGACGATGCGAGCCCCTGCGGAACGCCGTTCTGCAGCGCGATCGCCTCGTCGGGCTCGGAGTACGTCAGCACGTAGAGAAGCGGCGCGAACGTCTCGCGCTCGACGACTGCCGTCTGAGCGGGCATGCGTACGAGCGTCGGGCTCGCGTACCACGCGTCCGGGAACTCCTCGGCGAGCGCGCGCGTGCCTCCGGCGACGACCTCACCCCCGGACTCGCGGGCGTCGGCGAGCGCGTCCTCGAGACGCGTGAAGGAGTCGCTGCTGATGAGCGGCCCGACGAGCGTTCCCGGCTCGCGCGGATCGCCGATCGGCACGCTCTCGTAGGCAGCGGCGAGCCGGCCGACGACCTCGTCCGCGATCGATTCGTGGACGATGAGCCGGCGCAGTGTCGTGCAGCGCTGGCCTGCCGTCCCGACGGCGGAGAAGAGAACACCACGAACGACGAGGTCGATGTCGGCGCTCGGCGCGACGATCGCCGCATTGTTGCCGCCGAGCTCGAGCAGCGAGCGGCCGAGCCGAGCGGCGATACGCGGTGCCAGCTCCTTGCCCATCTGCGGTCGATCCCGTTGCGGAGACGAGCGGGATGCGCGCGTCGGCCGCGAGTTGAACGGCGCGGTCGGCACCACCGATCACGAGCTCTGCGAGCCCTTCGGGGGCGCCGCCGAACCGCTCGATTGCCCGGTCGAGCAACGACGAACACGCAATGGCGGTGAGCGGCGTGCGCTCGGACGGCTTCCAGATCACCGGGTCGCCACAGACGAGGGCGAGCGCCGCGTTCCAGCTCCAGACGGCGACGGGAAAGTTGAACGCGCTGATGACGGCGACCGGCCCGAGTGGATGCCAGGTCTCGGTGAGCCGGTGACCGGGGCGCTCGGACGCAATCGAGCGGCCGTACAGCTGTCGTGAGAGGCCGACCGCGAAGTCGCAGATGTCGATCATCTCCTGCACCTCCCCGAGGCCCTCCTGCGCGATCTTGCCGACCTCGAGCGTGACCAGGCCGCCGAGCGCATCCTTCTCGCGTCGCAGCTCCTCGCCGAAGAGGCGGACGAGCTCGCCGCGGTGCGGCCCCGGAAGGTCGCGCCAGGCAGCGAAGGCACGCGTCGCGCGCCCAATCGCCGCGTCGGTGGCGGCCGCGTCGGTGCGAGCGACGCGCGCAATCTCCTCGCCGGTGATCGGTGTGCGCACGACGAGGTCGCCCGCCGTGACGCGCGCGGCGTCGACGCCGAGCTGCCCGAGCAGCGCTCGTGCCTGATCCGCAGCACTCATGTCGCTAGATGCGCGCGATCTCGGGAATCAACCGCCCGTCGTCGGTGACGGTCGCGTTCCACTGCTGGAAGGTCGGATCGAGATCGGCGATGTCCTGGCCGCGCTCGGCAACTCGCACCGGTTGGGTCGACTCGGGCGAGACGCGGTACTGGTACCAGGTGATATCCCAGGCGAACGTGAGCACCATCTCGGAGTTGACGCCGGAGAGCGGCGTGATCGAAGCCTGCGGCTCGCCGAGCGCCTTTGCGACGCCCGCGATCGTGCGCCGGAACTGGGTGGCGTTGAACAACTCTGCCGCCTCGACGAGCGCCATCTCTCCGTCGCCGAGCCTGCGAAGAATCGGTTCGCTGATGACCGGCTCGACGTCTTCCTCGCGCGCGCCGAGGAGCGTCTGCCACATCGATTTCTGCCGGCGGCGGCGTGTGGGCTGCGGGAAGAGCGGCGAGAGCGGCACGCCCTCTCGTGTCCACCCGTAGTCGAGGGCCGTGTCGGAGCAGAGCGGGCAGACGTCGACGAACGTGCTGCCGTCGCGGGAGTAGCGAATCGCGCGCTCTCCCTGGAGCATCGTGCGCTCGCAGACGACGCAGGTTCGGGTGGCTGTGGTCTTGATCACTCGCACGGGCCGACCACTATAGCCCCGATGCAGGGACTTTCCAATCGCCTGCCTTATGCGTGGACGAGATCGCGCGCCTTCTGGGTCTCGTCGATCACCTTTTGCGCGACGTGCGCCGGCACCTCGTCGTAGCGGAGGAAGTGCATCGAGTACTCGCCGCGCCCTCCGGTCATGGAGGTCAGCGACTGCGCGTACGTGAGCAGTTCGGCCATGGGCACCTCGGCCTTGATCGTCGTCATGCCGGCCGCCGGCTCCATCCCGTGGAGCCGACCACGGCGCGAGTTGAGGTCGCCGTTGACCGAGCCCACGGCCTCGTCGGGCACGGTCACGTCGAGCTCCATGATCGGCTCGAGCAACACGGGCGAGGCCTTTGAGTACGCCTCTTTCCATGCCATCGAGCCGGCGATCTTGAACGCCATCTCGGACGAGTCGACGTTGTGGTACGAGCCGTCGACGAGCAGCACCCGGACGCCCTGCACGGGAGCGCCGGCAAGCTCACCGTGCGCCATCGCCTCCTGGACTCCCTTGTCGACGGCCGGCCGGAAACCCTGCGGAATGACGCCGCCGACGATCTTGTCGACGAACTCGTAGCCCACGCCCCCCTCGATCGGCTCGATCACGATGTGGCAGTCGCCGAACTGGCCGCGCCCCCCGGTCTGCTTCTTGTAGCGGCCGTGCGCTCGGGCCTCGGATCGGATCGTCTCGAGGTACGGCACGCGCGGCGGATGCAGCTCGATGTCGACCGAGTAGCGCCTCTTCGCGCGCTCGAGAGCGACCTCGACGTGCATCTGACTCATCCCCGAGAGGATCTCCTCGCCCGTTTGCGGGTTGCGCCGCAGCTGCAAGGTCGGATCCTCCTCCGCGAGCCGCTTGATCGCGGCCGCCACCTTCTCCTCCTCGCCCTTGATCTTCGGTGTGATCGCGAAGCTCATCACCGGCTCCGGGAAGACGATCTCGGGAAGCTCCCCCGCGATCTCCCTGTCGGTCAGCAGATCGCCGGTGCGGACGTCCTTCAGCTTCGCGACGGCACCGATGTCGCCCTCGCCGAACTCCTTGACGCCCGTGTGCTCCTTGCCCTGCAGCTGCAGGAGCGTCCCCATCCGCTCCTTGGCGTGCCCGCGCGCGTCGAGCAGCGTCGAGTCGGCGGTCACCCCACCGCGGAGGACGCGGAAGAGGTTGATCCGGCCCGCGAAGGGATCGGCGAGCGTCTTGAAGACGAACGCGGCCGTCTCTGCCCCTTCGATCTCGATCGGGGCACCCTTCTTCGCCGGCGAGGGAACGCCCTCGACGATGAGATCGAGCAGGGCGTGCGTCCCGAGATTCTTCGTCGCGACCCCGCATGCAACAGGGAACACCTCGCCCTTCGTGATCGCGAGCTTGAGGGCGGAGGCAACGGCGTGAGCGTCGAGCTCCTCGCCACCGAGGTACTGCTCCATCAGCGCCTCGTCGGTCTGGACGACCTCGTCGAGGAGCTTCTCCCGGTACTCCTGGGCGAGCTCCATCATCTCCTCCGGGATCGCGGTCGGCTCGCCCTCCTTGGCGCCGTTCGGGCTCGCGTAGGCGCACATGTGGAGGACGTCGACGATCCCGGTGAGCTCGTGCTCGGCGCCGATCGGAAGGTGAACCGCAACGCAGCGCGACGAGAACTGCTCCTGGATCTGGGAGAGAGTGCGGTAGAAGTCGGCGCGCTCCCGGTCGAGCATGTTCACGAAGAGGACGCGTGCGAGGCCGAGATCGTCGGCGAGCTGCTTCACCCGCGCGGTGCCGACCTCGAGGCCCATCACGGCGTTGACGACGACGAGCGCCCCCTCGACGACGCGCAGCGCACACCGGGCCTCGCCCTGGAAGCTCGGGTCGCCCGGGGCGTCGATGAAGTTCAGCTTCCGCTCCTGCCAGTTCGTGTGCGAGAGGGTCAGGGAGATCGACATCCGCCGCTTCTGCTCGTCCTCGTCCCAGTCGCTCACGGTCGTTCCTGCTTCGACGGCACCGAGGCGATTGATCTCGTCCGTCTGATAGAGCAGCGCTTCGACAAGAGAGGTCTTGCCGGTTCCACGATGGCCGACGACGGCGACGTTGCGGATCTTTCCGGGCTCGATTGCGGCCATGGGCGTCCGTTCCTCCTCGCGATGGCTGGTGTACAGCGAGTCTAAAGGGAGGCCGCGGACACGTGCGGGACTACCGCGCAAAACGGCGTCTTGTTTGCGAACGGCACCGTAGGGGCGATGCGAACGGCGCCGAAGGCGCCGGGAGCGTCGCCCGCGACCTGCAATCGTCCCCGGACGGGGCTTGCTCTCGCCCCTACGTCTCGGCGGCTTCGCGCATCCCGCCGGAGAGGCGGGCCTTGAGCCGGAGCACGGCCTTCGTGTGCAGCTGCGACACGCGCGACTCGGTCACGCCGAGCACTTCACCGATCTCGCGCAGGGTGAGCTCCTCGTAGTAGTAGAGGGTGACGACGAGCTTCTCGCGCTCGGGCAGCCGTGCGATCGAGTCGCCGAGCGCCTCGCGCATCTCGCTCTGCTCGAGTGAGAACTCCGGATCCGGGCGCATCTTCGTCCTCGATCGTGTCGATCAACGCGATCTGGTCGCCGCCGCCCGACGGCGACCACAGCTCGTCGAGCGCCGCCATCGAGGAGCGGGAGATCTCGGAGAGGCTGTTCTCGAGCTCGTCGGTCGTGATCCCGACTTTCTCGGCGATCTCCTCGTCGGTCGGAGCGCGATGGAGCCGACGCTCGAGCTCGGCAATCGCGCGCTCGATCTCCCGCGCCCTGCGTGCGAACGGAGCGTGGCACCCAGTCGAGCGAGCGCAGCTCGTCGATGATGGCGCCGCGGATGCGGCTGATCGCATAGGTCTCGAACTTGATCTCACGGTCGGGATCGAATCGCTCGATCGCGCCGATCAGGCCGAGCAGGCCGTACGACACGAGGTCCTGCTCGTCGACGTGAGCAGGCGAGTGTCGCCCCGAGGCGACCGGCAACGAATTTGACGAGCGGCGCATACGTCAGGATCAACCGGTCGCGCAACGCCTGGTCGCGCGTCTTCCGATAGTCCTGCCACAGCGCCTGCGTCTCACTTCCAGGCTTTACGGACACTGCCACAGAATACGCCGCGGAGGCCAGAAACCTTCTTTGCCTCGACTCACGCCCTCGGCCACGCCTTCCGCGCAAGGTCTCCCATCCACAGTGCGAGGCCCACGGCCGCGATCCCGATGATGAGCGCGCGGCCGCCGGAGAGGATCGAGTAGACCGCGAGAGCGCCGAGCACAAGGGCGATCGTGACGAACAGGAGCGAGAGCAAGCGACGCTGCACGATCCCGAGGCTACACTGGTGCGTGCAACCCAGGGGCGTGGCTCAATTGGTAGAGCACCGGTCTCCAAAACCGGGGGTTGCAGGTTCGAGTCCTGCCGCCCCTGCTGGGTGAAACAGGCGCAATCCGGCATGGTGAGCGGGGTTGCGCCTGTTTCGCTGTCGGCGTCGTTCGTCCGCTCAGATCCGCTGGAATCCGCTGGCTACGGCCCGCAGACTGGCCAACGCGCAGGTGGGAGTCGCGATGCTAGCTGCTCGTGTTCTGCCCGGAGTGCTGGCAGCGGGAGTTCGGGAGATCGGCGGCGGTGGAGTCGGACTCAGACGGGCGGACGCAGCCAGGCGTAGGCTGTCGGCGATGATGCGGGTGTCAGCGGCAGGTGAGCCGCTCGTCTCCTCGCGGTTCGGCGTTGAGGACGATGCAGCTCCACTCGGGACCGTGGGTGGCGCGGCGAGAGGATGTCGGTGAGACCGTAGTTGATCGCCTCGTAGGAACCGGATGCCGCGAGTCGACAGTCCCACGTTGCCAGGTGAAGACAGAGGTCGTCATCGCCCAGCTGGAGACGCGTGGCCCACGCCTTGCCGAGACCGCTCAGCGCATGGCGCTCGGGCCCTGCTAGGTCGTGCGCGGTGCGGCCGGAGAGCTCCCATCGGTCAGCCGACGCTTGCGGCGGCCACCCGTGCGGCCCGGCGGCTACCGCTCCAACATCGAGCACATCCTTCCCGCCAATGCCCACTTCAGAACGACTGGTACACTGAGCGGAGCAGACCTCGAACCACCCGGAGTCCGCTCGTTGTTGTATGGGACGTGTCCATCGATACCCACAGCCGTTGCTTGCTGGTGACGCGCCCTGGCGACGTGCAGCAACCGGCGAGACAGTGGGGGCCACCACCGGAGCAGCCGAGCACGACTGCCGTTCAAGACGCCGAGTGTCGTCGGCGATCGCGGTCACGTCGGCCACGCAGCAACAACCTTCGGCCGCGGTCCCGGTCAGAGCCTCCGTAGCGTCGGGACGGTCGTAGGTGATCACCGTGCCCCGACCTCGACGTAGACGCTCTCGTCGTAGCGGCGATTGAAACGCGAGCGGGGCTGCCGTGCAGCGTGAACACCGGGAAGCCTCCGGACACCCCACTCGGCAAACGTGAGCGTGCGCCCATCGGCAGCCGGCACCTCTGCGATCCGAGCGCAGCGGCCACCGCGTGCCTGATCGTCGCTGCCGCTAGTGCGGCCTGGCGTAGTTCTGAATCTGGCCGAAATCGATCATCACGCAGGACTCGTCGCCGACGGTCCAGGCGTCATGGCCTGGAGCGATGTGCACCGCGTCACCCGGGCCGCACTCACCCTCGGTCCCGTCGTCCATCACGATGTGCATCCGTCCCGAGACGACATAACCGAGGTGGGCTGTCTGGCAGCTCCCGGTTCCGGCGATCGGCTTCACGTGCTCCGACCACTTCCACCCCGGTTCGAACACGCCCCGCCCAACCGGACCCGGAGTCAGGTTCACGATGTGTGCCGCGCCCGTGCCATCCTGGAAAGGACGTACCTCTTCCGGGTTCGACAACGCCTTGATCTCGAGACCAGCCATGTGGTTCTCCTTTCGCGCGATCGGGTTCGTACGTTATGTCACAACTGCGGTGCAGTCGCAAGCATCGATCCGACCCCCGAACCCGAGCCCGGCGACGCGCAGGCGTGTGCTGGAGTCGCGCCGACGTGTCAAGCTGCAACAACCGGCGGGGAGCCCGCACGCGAAGCGAACGTCTGCGGCCACGCGTACTCTCGCTCCTGTCCCCAGCGAAGGATGAAGGCGAATGACCGTATTGACCAGCAGAGTCGAACCTTCGGCCGAGGGATTCGCCGCCCGCGTCGCCCACATGGAAGGACTCGTCGCGGAGCTGCGCGAGCGGATCGGCTCTCGTCGCGGCCGGCGGCGGCGAGAAGGCGACCGAGCGCCACCGCTCGCGCGGGAAGCTCACGGCGCGGGAGCGCGTCGACCGGCTCGTCGATCCCGGCACCGCCTTCCTCGAACTGAACGCGCTTGCCGCGTGGGAGATCTACGACGGGCAGGCACCGGCTGCCGGAGTTGTCACGGGCATCGGCGTGATCGAGGGACGCTGCTGCGTCGTCGTCGCGAACGACGCGACGGTGAAGGGAGGGTCGTACTTCCCGCTCACCGTCAAGAAGCATCTCCGGGCCCAGGAGGTCGCGGAGCAGAATCACCTGCCGTGCGTCTACCTCGTCGACTCGGGTGGTGCGTTCCTCCCCCTCCAGGCCGACGTCTTCCCGGATCGGGAGCACTTCGGACGGATCTTCTACAACCAGGCTCGCATGTCGGCGCAGAACATCCCGCAGATCGCCGTCGTGATGGGCTCGTGCACAGCGGGCGGTGCCTACGTCCCGGCGATGAGCGACGAGACCGTGATCGTCGAGGGCACGGGCACGATCTTCATCGGCGGCCCGCCGCTCGTGAAGGCGGCGACCGGCGAAGACGTGACCGCCGAGGAACTGGGAGGCGCCAGCCTGCACACGCGGCGCTCCGGCGTCGCCGATCACTACGCCGTGTCGGACGAGCACGCGCTCGCCCTGGCACGCCAGATCGTGCGCCATCTAGGCGACCCCGCCCCTGCACCGTGGGAGGTCGCGACGCCCGAGCCACCTGCCGTCGACCCCGCCGACCTGTACGGGATCGTCCCCGAGCACTACCGGCACGAGCTCGACCCGCTCGAGGTGATCGCGCGGATCGTCGACGGCAGCCGCTTCCACGAGTTCAAGACGCTGTACGGCGACACGCTCGTCTGCGGGTTCGCGCGGATCGAAGGACATCCGGTCGGGATCCTCGCCAACAGAGGCGTCCTCTTCGCGGAGTCGGCGCAGAAGGGCGCGCACTTCGTCGAGCTCGCATGCAAGCGGCGGATCCCGCTCGTCTTCCTGCAGAACATCACCGGCTTCATGGTCGGCAAGGACGCCGAGGAGGGCGGAATCGCGCGGGACGGCGCCAAGCTCGTCACCGCCGTCGCCTGTGCCGACGTGCCGAAGTTCACCGTCGTCACGGGCGGCTCGTTCGGCGCGGGCAACTACGCGATGTGCGGCCGTGCCTACGGCCCACGCCAGCTCTGGATGTGGCCGAACGCCCGGATCTCGGTCATGGGCGGCGAGCAGGCCGCAACGGTGCTCTCGATGGTCGGCGATACCGATCCCGAGGAGATCCGCGCGACCTACGAACGGGAAGGCTCGCCGTACTTCTCGACCGCTCGCCTGTGGGATGACGGGATCATCGACCCACTCGACACGCGACGCGTTCTCGCACTCGGTCTCGCCGCCGCGGCGAACGCGCCCGTGCCGGAAACCACGTTCGGCGTCTTCCGCATGTAGTGATGTAGTCCTGCGCAAGCGCAGGGGTGTCTCCCCTGCTCTTTCGGGACGACACCCCCATCTAGTAGTTTCCCGGGCGAAACCCTCGTGCGTCCGCAAACTCCAGAGCGGAAGGAGCTTCCATGTCCTACAAGGCCCTCGACGCCGACGAGATGAAGGTCACCTGGGGAACGTTCCGCATGGTGCGGCACGAGCTCGGCGGCACGGGATTCGGTCTCAACCAGATCGACTTCCCGCCCTTCAAGGTCGGCCCCGAGCACGATGAGCTGCAATCGGGCCAGGAGGAGGTCTACTACTGCATTGCGGGATCGGGGACGCTCACGATCGACGGGGACACCGTCGACCTGCGCCCGGGCCGCTACGTCCTCGTGTCACCCGACGCGAAGAGGCACCCCGAGGCAGGCGAGGACGGGCTGTCGTTCATCTGCGTCGGCGGCGTTCCCGGAGGCGTCTACGAGCCCTGGGTGCCGCCCGAGGACTGAGTGGCGCTACGCCGCCTGCGAGCGCACCGTCACCTCGGTGACAAGGGTTTGGACAACCTCTCGCAGTTGCCCGAACAGTTCCTCGTCCGGCGTGGCGAGTCGCTCCTGTGCCTTCCCGAGCGAGAATCCGGCACCGACGACGCGCGCGCCCATGATGCCGAGCACCTTGCGCGTCTCCTCGTGCGCCCACACACCGCCGAACGCGCCGGGGCTTGCCCCGATCACGGCGACCGGCTTGCCGCGAAACACGTTCGTTGCGCCGGGGCGCGACCCCCAGTCGAGGGCGTTCTTGAGCGTCCCCGGGATCGAGCCGTTGTACTCGGGGGTCGCGATCAGCACCGCGTCGGCACCCGCGACGGCGGAGCGGAACCCTGCGACCGCGACCGACGGGGTCTCCTCCGTGTCCTGATCGAACGGGGGGATCTCGCGCAGTCCCTCCCAGACGGCGAGCTCGACGCCGTCCGGAAGGGTCTCTGCGGCAAGCTGCAGGAGCTGCGCGTTCACCGAGCCCGAGCGCAGGCTCCCTGCGATGCCCAGGATCTTCATCTCTACGCCTCCTCGGCCAGCACGAGCTCGAGCTCGGCATGCAGTTTCACGTCATTGCCGACGGCGAATCCGCCGGTCGGGAGCGGCGCATTCCAGTCGAGGCCGTACGCGGTGCGATCGATGACCGTCCCGAGCTCGAGGCCCAGGCGGGAGCTGCCGTCGAACGACGTCACCGGTCCGGTCACGGTGCCGTTGATCACGACCGACTTCGTGATGCCCTTCAGGGTGAGCTCACCGTCGACCACCAGCTCGTCACCGCTGACCGTGATCGCTGCAGAGTTGAACGAGAGCTGCGGATGCCGCTCCGCGTCGAAGAAGTCCGGGGCCAACAGGTGCCCGGTGAGGTTCGGCTCGGAGACGCGGACGGAAGAGACGTCGACCGTGCCGCGAATGCCTGCCTCGTCGACCGTGACGTCGAAAGCGTCGAAGCCGCCGCGGAAATTCGCTACGACCATGTGCTTGACGGAGAACTCGACCGTTGAATGAACCGGATCGATCTGCCACGTGCCCGTCGGAAGCGCTGTGCGGGATTCTGAAATCGTGCTCACAGGAAGTGTCCTTTCTCGCTACTATTTGATGACTCAACTATCCTAGCGGAGAATTCATTGTCTCGTCAAGTATTGATTGATCAAGTTTCTGCCCAGACCGTCTTCGGGCGACTCCTGCACACGCACGGGACGCTCATGCGAGCCGTCGAAGCGCGGCTGCGGACCGAGCACGGCCTGAGCGCCAACGACTTCGAGACGCTCCTCCACCTCTCACGCGACGAGAACGGCGCCCTGCGTCGAATCGATCTGGCCGAGCGCCTGCGCCTGACGCCGTCCGGCGTGACGCGGCTGCTCGACGGCCTCGAGGAGGCCGGTCTGACCGGCCGCCGCGACTGCCCGGCGGATGCGCGCGTGACCTACTCGGTGATCACCGAGAGCGGACGCGTGATGCTGCAGCGCGCATCGTGCACGCATGCCGCGGTGTGCGAGGAGCTGATCGGCTCGCGCCTCTCCCCCGCCGAGCTCGACGAGCTCTCGGCGCTGCTCGGACGCCTGCCCGGCGGCGAGGACTGCGACGCAAACAGCTGTACTGGCTAGCGACCGAGCGCCGAAGCGAGCAACCCGGCGAACTCCTGCGTCTCCCCCGCCGAGAGATCCCGAAGCGGCGCCCGCACGTCGGGGCGAACCGGCACTCCCTGCGCCGCGAGGAGCCGCTTCATCGCCGCCTGTCGGGGAAATCGCTCCACCGAAGCGCGGAGCGTCGCGAGCGCGTCGGCTCCCTCAGCGGTCGGCGCCCGCACGACCGCCGCAACACGCTCCGGGAAGGCTGATGCGAGCGCTGACACCGCACCGATTGCGCCGCCGCCGAGACCCCGGAAGATGAGCGCCTCGGGGCCGACGAACACATCGAGCTCCTCGAGACCAAGGTAGGGCTCGAACGACTCCCAGGGAGCGTCGCTGACCTTCATCCCGACGAAATTGGGCGCGATGTCTTGCAGCCGCCGAAGGACGTCGAGCGCGACGGGATAGCCGCTCGTCTTCGCGAACTCGTAGACGTAGAACGGCAGCGGCGAACAGGCCTTCGCCGCCGCGACGAAGTGTGCGAGCTGCGCCGCCTCGTCGAGCACGAAGTACGGAGGCCCGATCACCGCGACGGCCTTCGCCCCGGCCTCCCCCGCGTCTGCGGCGAGCGCGACGGTGTCCGCCGTCGTCTGCGCTCCGCAATGAGCCGCAACGTCGAGTCGACCGGCGGCGGCCTCGACGAACAGGCGGAGTCCCCGCTGCCGCTCCGCAACAGAGAAGAGCACGCCCTCGCCGTTCGTCCCGAACGCGAGAACGCCGTCGAGTTCCGCGGCGACGTACCGGTCGAGCAGCGGGCCGAAGGCGTCGTCGTCGAAATCGCCCCCTCCGGCGAGAAGCGGCGTCACCGAGGCCGCGAGGGTCCCGTGGAGCAGGGCGTCGTTCGGCACACAGGGACTCTAGTGCGGCGTCTCATACCGTTCAACAGGAACAGCACCGTTATGAGACGCCGCACTGCTGAATCGACAAGGTGGTGCGGTGTCTCGCAACAATCATTCCCGGTCTAACGTTGCGAGACACCGCACTAGACTCCCGAGACGTGGACGCGCTACGGATCGAACGGGACGACGATCTCCTCCGGATCACGCTCGCGCGTCCCGACTCGCGGAACGCGTTCGACGCCACCCTGATCGAGGAGCTTGCGGAGGCGTTCGTCGACGTCGGCAAGGCTCGCGCGGTTGTGCTCGCAGGTGACGGGAAGAGCTTCTGTGCGGGAGCCGACATCGAGTGGATGCGCAACTCCGCGAAGCTCACACACGATGAGAACGTGGCCGACGCGAATGCGCTCCGGCGGATGCTGGACGCGATCGACACGTGCCCCGCGCCCGTGATCGCTCTCGTGCAGGGACACGCCCTCGGCGGCGGCGCTGGACTCGTCGCCACGGCGGACATCGCGATCGCCGCAGGAGCGGACAGTCTTCGCCTTCTCGGAGGTCAAGCTCGGGATCATCCCTGCCGTGATCTCGCCGTATGCGCTGCGAAAGATCGGCGAGAGCGCGGCGCGTCGCTACTTCGTCACGGGCGAGCGCTTCGATGCCGCGACTGCTCTGAGAATCGGACTCGTCCACGACGTGACGCCCGATCTCGCAAGGGCACTCGAGACCGTGGTTGGCGAGCTACGAACTGCAGCGCCGCGTGCCGCGCGACACGCGAAGCGGCTCGTGCTCGACCGCCCGGACGGCCCCGAGACGGCGCGCCGAATCGCCGAGCGACGAACGAGCGAGGAAGGGCAGGAGGGGCTCCGTGCGTTCTGCGACGGGCGCGTGCCTGGTAGCCCGGGCTTCGCATCCTGGTCTCCTTCGACGCCCGAGCGCACCATCGCCGACTCGTGACGTCGTCGGGGAACGCGCCGCTGCTCGGCTGCACGAAGGACGATCTGGACACTCCGGCGCTGTGCGTCGACCTCGACGTGATGGACGACAACATCCGCCTCGTTGCCGAGGCGTGCAGAGCGGCCGGAGTCGCCTGGCGACCCCACGTCAAGGGCCATCGCTGCGGGAGCATCGGTGCGCGTGAGGTCGCTGCCGGCGCCATCGGCCTCACGTGCGCCAAGTTGGGTGAGGCCGAGCTGATGGCAGAAGCGGGCGTGCGCGATCTCCTGATCGCCAACGCGATCGTCGGGCCCCGCAAGGTCGCACGCCTCGTCGAGCTCAGCCGTCATGCCGACCCGATCGTCGCCGTCGATCACGCCGATCAGCTGCGACCGCTCGCGGCCGCCTTCGCCGCGGTCGGTCGCACGGTGCGCGTCGTGATCGAAGTCGACATCGGCCTCGCCCGCGGCGGCGTCGAACCGGGCGACGCGGCGCTCCCACTCGCCCGAGAGGCATCCGCGCTCGAGGGCGTCGACTTCGCCGGGTTGATGGCCTGGGAGGGTCACCTGATCCGGATCGCCGACCGCGTCGAGAAGGAGCGGTCGATCCACGAGGCGCTCGCCCGGCTGCTCGAGACGAAACGGACCCTCGAGTCCGCCGGGATCGCCTGTCCGATCGTCTCGTGCGCGGGCACCGGCTCCTTCCAGATCTCGCTCTCGCACCCCGGAATCACGGAGGTGGAGGCGGGAGGCGCGATCATGATGGATGTCTTCTATCGGGACGCGTGCGGGGTAACCGGGCTCGGCAACGCCCTGACGCTGTTGACGACGGTGGTTGCCCGGCCGACGCCCGAACGGGCGATCGTCGATGCCGGGCGGAAGACGCTGAACGTCGAGATCGCGATGCCACGCGTGATCGGGCGGCCCGGCATCGAATTCGAGCGAATGTCGGCCGAGCACGGTCAGCTGACGGTTGCCGCCGACGCCGCACCGCTCGCGATCGGCGATCGGCTCGAGGTCGTCCCCGGCTATGCGGACCTGACGGTCTTCCTCCACGAGCGGTTCCACGGGTTCCGGGATGGGCGGCTGACCGAGATCCTTCCCATCGCCGGCAGCGACGCCTCGCGATGACGGCTGTTCTCGCGCTTCTCTCCTCGGTCTTCATCGGCGGCGCGGACTTCGTCGGAGGCCTCGCGTCGCGGACGGCGAACGGCGTTCGCGTCGCGACGTTCGTGGCGGTCATGGGCCTGCCACTCGCATTCGTCGTCTCACTGGCCTACGGCGCCGAGCGTGTCGGCCGCGCCGACGTTGCCTGGTCGGTGCTGGCCGGGATCGCCGTCGCAGCCGGGATCGGCTGCTTCTACGTGGGCATGGGCCGAGGGTTGATCAGCGTCGTCGCTCCCGTCGCGGCCGTCACGGGGGCGGTGATTCCGGTGGTCTACGGCCTCGTGCGCGGCGAGCGGCCGGGAGCTCTCGCGCTCGTCGGCCTCGTGGTCGCGTTCGTGGCCGTGGCTGTCGTCTCGATCGCGCAGTCCGAGCAGCACCCCGAGACGCTCGTCGGCGTCGATCGGCACGTGATCGCGCTCGCACTCGTGGCCGGCGTGTTCTTCGGGCTCTTCTACATCGCGCTGTCGCGGGTATCCGACGACGCCGGCCTCTGGCCCGTGACAATCTCCCGCGCCGCAGGATCGGTCGTGCTCGTCGTCCTGTCGCTCGCTCTCACGCGCGGCGTTCTCGGCGGTGTGACAGCACTCTGGCGAACCGTTCTCCTGATCGCGGTGCTCGAGGTCTCCGCGATGGTGCCACTGCTTCTCGCGCTGCAGCGCGGGCCGGTTGCCGTCGCATCCGTCCTCGCCTCGCTCTATCCCGTGACGACTGTCCTGCTCGCGGCCTTCGTGCTCCGTGAACGCCTGTCACGCCTGCAGTACGTCGGCGTCGCGTGCGCGCTCGTCTCCGTAGCGCTCGTCTCGACCGGCTAGTGGCGCTTGAGACAACCTTCGACCTCAAAGCCCTCGCCCGCGGAGGGCCACTTCCCGGCAGGCAATCGAGTGCGGGCGCATAGAGTCCGTGTGTGGCAATTCGCACGCTACTCGTCGCGAACCGCGGGGAGATCGCCGTTCGTGTGTTCCGGACCTGCGCTCGGCTCGGCATCGAGACGGTAGCCGTTGTCGCTCCGGACGATCGGGGTGCGCTCCACGCGAGGCGAGCGGATCGTACGGTCGAGATCTCGTCCTACCTCGACGCCTCCGAGCATGTCCGGGCAGCCCTCGAGGCAGGGGCCGACGCGATCCATCCGGGATACGGATTCCTGTCCGAGAACCCTGGCGTTCGCCAAGGACGTGATCGCGGCCGGCGTCAGCTGGGTGGGGCCGTCACCCGACGCGCTTCGCCTCGGTGGCGACAAGGTGGCAGCACACGCGATCGCAGTCGAGAACGGCGTACCGACGCTGCCGCAGGGCTCTCCCGAGGAGATCGGATTCCCGCTCGTGATCAAGGCTGCAGCGGGCGGCGGGGGGCGCGGGATGCGGGTCGTGCGCTCGCGGGAGGAACTGGCGGAGGCCTACGCCGCAGCGCGTCGCGAGGCGAAGGGAGCGTTCGGTGACGACACCGTCTTCTGTGAGCGTTACCTCGAACGCCCGCGACACGTCGAGGCGCAAATCCTCGGGCACAGGCGCGGCATCACGGTGCTCGGTGGGCGCGACTGCTCGATCCAGCGACGGCATCAGAAACTGATCGAGGAGTCTCCGCCTCCGCGTCTCGAGCCCGGGGCATGGGCGCGAATCGCGGCCGGAGCGAGCGCGTTCGCCTTGGCGATCGGCTACGAGGGCGCCGGCACCGCCGAGTTCCTCGTCTCGGGAACCGACGTCTACTTCCTCGAGCTGAACGGGAGAATTCAGGTCGAGCACCCTGTCACCGAGGCGGTGACGGGTCTCGACATCGTCGAGCTCCAGCTTCGGGTCGCTGCCGGTGAGGAGCTCGATCTCGACGTCGCATCCGTCGGTCATGCCGTCGAGGCACGCCTGTACGCCGAGGACTCGCGCACCTTCCTCCCCCAGGCGGGGCGACTCACGCGGCTCGTTCTCCCGACCGACATTCGCGTGGACGCGGGCGTCGAGGAGGGCGACGACATAGGGCTCGCCTACGACCCGATGATCGCGAAGCTCATCGCCAGCGGGCCCGACCGCGATAGTGCGATCGCGAAGCTCGCGGACGCCCTGAACGCGACGACCATCGAGGGCGTGACGACGAACCTGCCGTTCCTGCGCTGGCTCGTGCGCCACCCCGCCTTCCTCGCGGGCTCGCTCTCGACCGCCTTCCTGATCGACCACGCGCCGCTCTCGGCGCTACCGCTTCGCCCGCCTCCCCCGTCGTTCGCATCGTCGTGGCGGCTCAACCGAGCCGCGCCGCCTCCCCTCGCGGCACCCGACGTCGACGCTGCCACTCCGGCCGTCGGCGCCCATGCGCACGGGTCGATCGCTGCCCCCATGCCGGGAACGGTGCTCGCGGTCGACGTCACCGTGGGCGACACCGTCACGCCCCAGCAGCACCTCGTCGTCCTCGAGGCGATGAAGATGGAGATGCCGGTGCTCGCGCCTTTCGCTGCCACCGTCACGGCCGTGCACGTGGCGACCGGCGAGCAGGTCGCCGCCGGAGCGATCCTCGTCGAGCTCGGCTGATGCGCCTGCACCGAACGTTCTACGGGTACCCCGCAGGGGAGATGGCGCAGCCTCTCCAGGGAACGAAGCTGACGATCACCGGCCTCGGGGGAACCTCGGCGTGCCGTCGTGAGACGCCGCACTAGTACGTAAGCGGCTCGTCGCCCTGGATCGCCTGCAGAAGGCGCCTGACGGCGACGTTCACGAGCCACATCACGATCACCGCGCCGACGTACGTCCAGAACCCGTCGATCGAGAAGTCCGGGACGACCCACACCGTGAAGGCGAGGATCGCGACGTTGACGAAGAAGTACGCGAGCCCGAACGTGAGGATGATCAACGGGATCGCGATGAACGTGAGCAGCGGCTTGAGGAAGATGTTCGCGAGCCCGAACACCGCCCCGGCGAGCAGGAGCGGCCCCCAGCGCTCGATCGCGAGGCCGCCGAACACCCAGTCCGCGACGATGAGCGCGAGGACGTTCGCGCCCCAGGCGACGAGGAGTCGGACGGCGAGGTACATGTGCGGCTGCCGGCTCGCCTAGAACAGCTTCTGCAGCTTGAGTGCAGCGCCCATGTCGCCCTTGATCTTGAGCTTGCCCGTCATGTAGGCGGTCGTCGCGTTGGCCTCGCCGCGCGAGATCTTCAGGAGCGTCTCCTCGCTCGCGGAGATCGTGCAATCGGCGTTGTTGTCGCCCTCCTCCACCGAAACGACTCCATCGGTGACGACGACCGTCCAGATGCCGACGTCGGCGATATCGAAAGCGAATCGGTTGTTCATCCCGGCCGTCTTGGCGGGATCGACCTTCGAGGGAAGCGCTTCGAAGAACTCGTGCACGGTCATTGGATCTCCTTGTCAGCTGTAGGCGCGCGGGGACGGGTCAGTCGAGCAGAGGGTATGCAGAGGCAGGTGCGGTCGCAACCGGTACCGGAGATGCGGTCGCGGGCGCCGGGAGAAAGAAGCAGAGCACGACGCCGAACAGGGGAGCGACAGCCGAGCAAATCAGCGCGGTCTCGAGATTGACCGCATCGGCGACGCCGCCGAGTGCGACAGCGGCGATCCCACCGATCCCCATTGCCAGGCCGATGGAAAGGCCGGACGCCATACCGACGTGCTGCGGGAGGTACATCTGGGCCAGCACCATCGTCAGTCCGAACGTTCCGACGACGCAGATACCGACCACGGCGAGCGCCACAGCCCCGACGACGCCTCCGACGAGAACGAACACGAGAATCATCGGCGTCAGGATCGCCTGCGCAACGACGAGCGTCCGCCGAAGACCGAACCGATCGGCGATCGGGCCGAGCAGGAGCGTCCCGACCGCACCGGAGAGAAGCATCAGCGAGAGCAGGTGATTGCCGTCAGCCTCGGAGTTCCCGAGCGAGACGACCCAGAGCGGGACGAACGTGAGCAGCGCGAACCACGCGACGCTCCGGAGTCCGATCACGCCGCCGAGGATGACCATCGCGCGCACGTTGTCCTTCCCCTCCCTGACGACCTCGTGGGCCGGCACCTCCGGCCGCAGACGGGCGAGGTACGAGAGCACGCCGAGGACGGCGAACGCACCGAGGATCACCGGAATGGACGCGAGGACTCCACCGAGTCCGAGGCCGAGCCAGAGAACGAGAGGGGTAACGATGATCGGGCCGAGCGCGTAGCCCGTGTTGCCGCCGATGTTGAACAGGGACATCCCGCTCGCACGCTTGCGCCCGCTTGCGAACACGGCGAACTTCGCTCCCTCGGGGTGAAACGCAGCGATCCCGAGACCGGCCAGGAAGACAACCACAACGAGAATCCAGTAGCTCGGGGCGACCGCCGCGGCACCGATGCCGAAGCCGGCGAGTGCGATCCCCGCCGGCAACAGCCAGAGGGCGCCGTGCCGATCCGACCAGAGACCGAAGAGCGGCTGGGTCAGCGACGACGATGCGAGCGCGGCAAGCATCAGAACGGCGGTCAGCGTGTAGTTGAGATCGAACTTCACGGCGAAGAACGGCAGCATCGCGGGGACGCTCCCCGACGCGAAGTCGACTGCCAGGTGCCCTCCCGAGAGCGTCGTCATGCCCTTCCGGTCGATCGAATCGCTCATCTCGCCAGTCTAGGCGTGAGACGGGTCGCCACAGCTAGCGTTGTGCGATGGCCGTGATCGAAGCAGAGGGGCTCGTGAAGGTGTACCGCTCGCGGAAGAGCGAGGTACGCGCGCTCGACGGCGTCGATCTCGACGTCCAGGAGGGCACAGTGCTCGGACTGCTCGGCCCGAACGGGGCGGGCAAGACGACGACGGTGCGCGTCCTCACGACGCTGCTACGCGCGGATGAAGGTCGAGCCACGATCGCGGGCCTCGACGTCACGCGCGACGCACAGGCCGTGCGCCGGTTGATCGGCCTCTCAGGGCAGTACGCAGCGATCGACGAGAACCTGACGGGTCGCGAGAACCTGTGGATGTTCGGGCGGCTCTACCAGCTCGGCTCGCAGGATGCGAAGGCGCGCGCGACCGAGCTCCTGACGCGATTCGATCTCGAGGAGGCCGCCGACCGCGTTGCGAAGACGTACTCCGGCGGGATGCGGCGGCGTCTCGACCTGGCCTCGGCGCTGATCGGCCGCCCGAAGCTGCTCTTCCTCGACGAGCCGACCACCGGGCTCGACCCGCGAAGCCGCCTCGGCATGTGGGACGTGATTCGCAGGCAGGTGCGCGAGGGAGCGACGCTCCTCCTCACGACTCAGTACCTCGAAGAGGCGGACGAGCTCGCAGACGAGATCGCGGTCGTCGACCACGGCAAGATCATCGCGCGGGGCACCGCGGACGAGCTGAAGACGCAGGTCGGCGGTGAGCGGATCGAGGTCGTCGTACACGAGCGTGACCTCCTGCAACGCGCGGCGCAGCTCATGGCACCCGACGGGTCAGCCTCGATCGACGAGCACACGCGCCGCTTGACGATCGCCGCGGAGGGCGGCGCCCAGCAGCTCGTCGAGGTCGTACTTCGCCTCGGAGAGGAGCAGATCCGGGTCGACGACGTCGGGCTCCGCCGGCCGACGCTCGACGACGTCTTCCTCGCCCTCACCGGACACGCAGCGGAGGTCGCTCCTGACTCAGAGGACACCGCCGAGCCGACGGTGGCCCACGGGACGAGCGCATGAGCAGCCTCCGGATCGCCGTCGCCGACGGCATCGTGATCAGCTGGCGCAACCTCAAGCGGGTTCCCCGTATTCCCGAGCTGGCGATCTTCGCGATCCTGCAGTCGATCATGTTCGTGCTGCTGTTCGCGTTCGTCTTCGGCGGCGCGATACCCATTCCGGGTGGCGGCTCGTACACCGAGTTCCTGATGCCAGGAATCTTCGTTCAGACGCTCGCCTTCGCCTCGGTCACGACCGCAATCGCCGTCGCGGACGACATGACGAAGGGTCTGATCGACCGGTTCCGCTCGCTCCCGATGGCGCGATCGGCCGTGCTCAGCGGGCGAACGTTCGCCGACATCGTCTACAACGTCGGCCTGCTGATCGTCCTCATGCTGACGGGGCTCGTGGTCGGCTGGCGCGTGCACAGCAGCTTCGCCGAGTTCATGTACGGCGTCCTGCTCCTCCTCTTCTTCACCTACGCGATGGCGTGGATCGGCGTCTATCTCGGCCTGTCCGTGCCGACCGTCGAGGTTGCGCAGCAGCTCGGCTTCCTCGTCATCTTCCCGATCACGTTCCTCTCCAACGCGTTCGTCCCGATCGAGACGCTTGCCTGCGCCGTTGCAGCCGATCGCAGAGTGGAACCCCGTCAGCGCGCTCACCGGGGCAACACGAGAGCTCTTCGGCAACCCCAATCCGTACGCGTCGGATTCGTTCCCCGGCGAGCATCCGATCTTCATGTCCGTGGTCTGGACGATCGTGCTGATCGTCGTCTTCATGCCACTCGCGATTCGCAAGTACCGCGCGATCGACCGCTGACCGCGGCCTCCTCGAACGGCGGCAAACATTTCGTTGGCGGCTGGGAAGCCGCAGGTAGATGGATGGGGCAGCTTCTGGCTTGCTCGATGATTGCACGGCACGTGATTCGTGCACTCGTTTCCCGAGGAGGAGCCTGTCGGTAGCATCGCCTCGCGTGGACTTCGACCTCTCACTCCGAGCACGAGCTGTTCCGAGACACGGTTCGCGCCTTTGCCGTCGATCGCGTCGCACCCGTCGCAGAGGAGATCGACCGTGAGGGTCGCTTTCCGTACGAGATCGTCGAGGAGATGGCCGCTCTCGGGCTGATGGGGATCCCCTTTCCCGAGGAGCTCGGAGGCGCGGGCGGGGACACGCTCGCCTACGCGATCGCCGTCGAGGAGCTCGCGCGGATCGACTCGTCGGTCGCCATCACGCTCGCAGCGCACACCTCGCTCGGGACGATGCCGCTCTACCTCTTCGGCGACGAGGAACAGAAGCAGCGGTGGATACCCCCACTCGCGCGCGGCGAACGGCTCGCAGCGTTCGGTCTCACCGAGCCCGAGGCCGGCTCGGATGCAGGTGCGACGCGAACGACGGCGACTCCAATCGACGGTGGCTGGTCGATCAACGGTGCCAAGGCGTTCATCACGAACTCGGGCACGGACATCACGCAGTGCGTGACGATCACCGCCCTGACCGCCGAGGGCGAGGTCTCCAACCTCGTGGTCGAAAACGGAACGCCGGGATACGAGATCTCCGCTCCGCTCCACAAGATGGGCTGGAAGGCATCCGACACACGCGCGCTTTCGTTTACCGACTGCGTCGTCCCGGACGAGAACCTTCTCGGCGTCCGTGGGCAGGGCTTTCACCAGTTCCTCCAGATCCTCGACGGAGGCAGGATCTCCGTGGCGGCGATGAGCGTCGGCCTCGCGCAGGGCGCGTACGACCTCGCGTACGCGTACGCGCGCGAGCGGCGCCAGTTCGGCAAGCCGATCTCGGCCTTCCAGGCGATCCAGTTCAAGCTCGCAGACATGGCAACGGAGATCGAGGCGGCCCGAGGACTCGTCTGGAAAGCTGCCTGGCTCAAGGATCAGGGACGACCCTTCGCCCTCGCAGCAGCGATGGCGAAGCTCTACACGGGCGAGCTCTCGAACCGCGCAGTCAACGCATCGCTGCAGATCCATGGCGGCTACGGCTTCATCGACGAGTTCCCCATCTCACGCCTCTACCGGGATCAGAAGATCCTCGAGATCGGCGAGGGCACGAACGAGGTACAGCGGATGGTGATCGCACGGCAGCTCGGCTTGCCGTGAGGCTGGCCTCGTCCTGCTCGCAGCCGCGCTTGTCCTCCCCGTCGCGGCGACAGCACATGTCACGATCGCGCCGCCGTTCGTCGACGCGGGTGTCGCGACGGAGATCAGCCTGACCGTTCCCGAACGAGCGTCCACCCCACGCCACCGTTTCCCTCGAGGCGAGGATGCCCTCGGGCATCTCGATCGTCTCGGCGAGCGCGCCCGCGGGCTGGGCCGCAACGCGTGGACGGCTCCACGGTGACATGGTCGGGCGGGCGAATCACCGGTCGCGACGGAGATCGCGTTCCCAGTGCGGATCGAGGCGGTCGTGCCCGCCGGGACCTACCGCGTCGCCGCGCGCCAGCGCTACGACGACGGCGCGGATGTCCGGTGGACGAGCGATCTGAGCGTGCTCCCGGCCACGAGCGACGCGGCCCCGCGCGGAGCGGCCGTGGCCGGCGATCACGGCTGCCGTCGTCGGCATCGTCGTCATCGCGGGCAGCCTGCTGATCCTCCGCTTCGACTGCGCCGGTGATCACTTCAAGATCAGACAGCGGGACCGGATGCTACGGTCGGGTCGTGATCTTCCACCAGTTCCTGAATGACGACCTGGGCTGTGCGTGTTACCTGATCGGTGACGAGGAAGCGGGGATCGCCGTGGTCGTCGACCCACCGTTCGCGATCGAGCCCGTGCTCGCCGAGGCCGAGCACCGCGGGCTCCGAATCGTGCGCACGATCGAGACGCATACGCACGCCGACCACGTCTCGGGGCACGGCCGACTGGCGCTCGAGCACGGGATCCCAGTGAGCGTGCATGCAGACGCCGGCGTCGACTACCCGAACGACCCGATGCACGACGGCGACGAGATCGTCGTCGGTGCCGTCACGCTCGGCGTCATCCATTCGCCGGGCCATCGACCCGAGCACTGCTGCCTCACCGTCGTCGACAACTCGCGCGGCGGCGAGCCCTGGCTCGTCCTCACGGGCGACTCGCTGTTCGTCGGCGACGCGGCCCGGCCCGACCTTGCGGTTGCAGCACAGGAGGGAGCCGAGGGCCTGTTCCACTCGCTCCACCGCCTGCTCGAGCTCGACGACGGCGTCGAGGTGTTCCCCGGGCATGTTGCCGGCTCGCTCTGCGGCAAGTCGATGAGCTCCAAGCCATCGACGACGATCGGGTTCGAGCGCCGCTTCAACCCGTCGCTGCAGATCACCGATGTCACACGCGTTCATCGCCGAGTCCGCGGCGGTCAGCGCACCGAAGCCGCCGAACCTCACGCGCATCGTCGAGGCCAACCGAGGGCCGTTCGTCGGTGCCCCGGCGCCGGTGGAGGAGCTCGTGGCACCGCCCGAGGGCGTGCAGCTGCTCGACGTGCGCGATACGCGCCGCGCACCTCGCCGGTCATCGTCCCGGCGCGATCTCCGTCCCGGTCTCGGGCAACAGCTTCTCGACGAAGGCGGGCTTCGTCCTCGACGCGGCAGAGCCCGTCTGCGTGCTCGCCGAGTCCGCCGCACGAGGCAGAGCGTGCGATTCGCGGCCTCCACTCGGTCGCGTTCTTCGACATCGCCGGCTACGTCCTCGGCGGCGGAGACGAGCAGACCACGCCCGTCACGATCGACGAGCTCGAAGCGCTCATCGCCGGCGGCGCCGAGGTGATCGACGTGCGCGAGAAGGACGACCGCGAGAGCGGCTCCATCCCGGGCAGCCGCAACGTCCCGTATCGGCTGATCGCGACCTGCTGCGCTGACCTGCCGCTCGACCGGCCGGTTGTGACGATCTGCGACACCGGGCCCGCGCGCGGTGATCGCGGCCAGCATCCTCCGCACGCGCGGGTACGACGTGCACCCCGTCGCCGACGGCGGCATGGTCGACTGGCGCGCCCGCGGCGGCGTAGACGATCGAGTTCAGGCGCTGCGGCTCTCCGTAGCGGGCGTCGCCTTTGATCGCCTCCGCGCGGGCCATGCCCGGTCTCGCGCCGAGCGAGCGATAGATCATGAGCGCGCGCTCCGCCTGGCCGATCGACTCCTCGCTGCCTTCCGGCCTCGGCCAGCGCCTCGGCCGCAGCCAGGCGTGCTCCCGCTTCGTCGAACGCCCCCATCGCCGCAAGCAGCTCGGCTGCACGCTGTGGCTCCCCGGAGAGCAAAGCGACGGCGGCCTCGCTCCACCGCGTTCCACCTTGCCGACGAGCGACCTCCAGGAGCTCCGCGGAACGACCCAGAATCGTCGCGGCAACGAGCGGCGTCGTAGAACCACGCTCCCTGAACGTACGTCGCTGCCGGACCACGGCAATCGTCCAGGAGCTCATCGAGATACGCGGCGGCACTGGTTCGATCGCCGGTCGTCGCAAAGGCTCGGGCGACGCAGGCGAGCCACGGCAGCAGAACCTGGAAATCGCCGATCTCCCGCGCTCGCTCGACACGCGAGCGACGTCCTCGGCGTCGATCGGCTGCCCCCGTTCCGCGGCGACGAGCAACAGCACGCTCTGCACCTCGGTTCGTGATAGCCGTCTCGCACCTCGTCGACGAGTGTCGCCGCCAGGTCAACCGCCTCCTCCCACCGGCCCGCCAAGAAACCGGTTGTAGGCGAGCCCCACGCTGATGATCCTCGCGAAACGAGCCGAACCGATGCGATTTGCGAACGCGAGCCCTTCGGAGAGGTGTTCATGCGCCGCGTCCAGATCTCCGTAATCGTCGAGGATCGAGCCGAGGTTGATCCGGCGAGCGACCGACATCGGACGAGCCGATCTCGAGCGAGATCTCCAGGGCCTGCTCGAGATCGGCAACCGACTCCGGATCCCCGAGATTCCAACGTGCGACCCCGCGGTTGGTCAACGCCCACGCATACAGCCGGCGATCGCCGACGTGCTCGGCGCCTGCCATCGCGCGCTCATCGAGCGGCACCGCCTCGGCCGACCGGCCCGAGAGCCCGTAGAACCGCCCAAGGCTGCCGTGCACGAACGCCGCCGCCCGGGTATCGACCGTGTCGCCGATCAGCTCGCAGGCGCGCTCGAGCAGCGCGGTACCCGTCGTCCCGGCCAACCACCTCACCTCGTGCAGAGCGACAAGAGCTTCGGCGGCTGTCGAAACGTCTCCGGCCGCGAGGAGGCCCTCGACCGCCTGTTCGAGCTCGTCCTCCCCCGCGTTCTCGGCGTACACGAGGGAGCGCCCGAGCGCGAAGAGAAGGTGCGGGTCGGGCTCGCCGATCGTCCCGACTGCGAGCGCCGCCCTGTAGAAGCGCGCGGCTTCGCGCGGCGCGGCGAGCGCCCACGCTCGATCGCCGGCCTCGTGAAGCGCCTTTGCGGCGGCGGGCCGCAGGTCGTCAACCGGCAACCCCGCCGCCGTGCCGTATTCGATCGCACTCCCGAGGTGGTGGGCGAGCACCTCGGCGCGGTCCTCGGACCGGTCGCCCGGCAACGACGCGATCCATTCGGCCGCGCGACGGTGCTCTCGCGAACGGTCGGCACGTGGAATCTGGCTGTAGGCGGTGTCGCGGACGAGTGCGTGGACGAACGCGTACTGCCGCGCACCCTCGACGGCAGATTGCCGCTCGCGCCGCACGAATTCCTTGCGTTCGAGGGAGAGCAGCCGCGGCTCGAGCGACCACGACTCCTCATCGCTCATTGTCGCCAGGCCATCGGTCCAGAAGACCTTGCCGAGCACGGCTGCCGTGTGGAGGAGCCGCTTCTCGTCGTCCGGTAGTCCGTCGATCCGTGCCGCGACTATCCCCTGCAGCGTCTGGGGAACGGTGTCCGCTCCTGCGCCGGTGCCGAGCATCCGCGCAAACTCCTCGGCAAAGAGCGGAACACCACCCGCATTTCGCAGGAGTGCAGACTGGGCGCCCGCCGAGAGAACGCTTCGCTCGAGGAGAGCCTGGAGCAAGTGGGCTGTGTCCTCGTCGGAGAGCGAGGGCAGCGAGACCGTCTGCGCATTCCGCTTGCCCCCGCCCCATCCGGGTCGCCGCTCGAGCAGCTCAGGGCGCGCCGTACAGACGACGAGCAGGGGAACGCCCGACGCGCGATCGACAAGAGCATCGACGAAGTCGAGTAATCCGTCGTCGGCCCAGTGCAGGTCCTCGAAGACGAGGAGGGCGGGTCCTTGCTCGGCGATCGCCTCGAGAAAGCGGAGCCACGCCGCTGCGGCCTCGGTCCTCTGCTCATCTGCGCGACCCGTAACATCAGCTCCCAACCCGACGAGTGGGCGCAGGTGGCGCTCCACCCACGCCCGCTCGTTGTCGTCGGCAAGCAGGTCCTCGACGGAGCGAGCGAGCTTCGTCGACGCGACGTCCGCCGAATCCGACTCGAGGATCCCAGCCTGGGCCTTGACCATCTCCCCGAGCGCCCAGAAGGCGACACCGTCGCCGTACGAAAGGGATCGACCCTGGCGCCAGGAGATCAGCTCCTCGTCCCTGTCGACGACGCGCCACAGCTCCTGCACGAGGCGGCTCTTGCCGATCCCGGGCACGCCGACGAGCGTCACGAGCTGAGGCTCGCGCTCCGCGCGGACCCGCTCGAGAGCGCCGGCGAGCAGGGCCGTCTCGCGGTCACGGCCAACAAGCGGTGCGCGCCCAGCGCCGCCGAGATCGACGCCGAACCGTGCCCGCGGTGCGACGGCACGCCACGCCTGCACGGGCTCGGCCTTGCCCTTCGCGGCCACCGCCTCTACCGGCTCGTACTCGATCACCCGCTCGGTGGCGTTATAGGTCGCTTCCCCGACCAGCACGCCGCCGGGCGCTGCCGCACCCTGGAGGCGCGCCCCCGTATTGATCACGTCTCCGGACACCATCCCCTCGCCCTCGGCGAGAGCGGCGTCGAGCGCCACGAGCGCCTCACCCGTGTTGACGCCGACGCGGACTTCGAGCTCGAGCGCCGGGTCAGCGTCGTTCAGGTCGGCGATCGCGTCCTGAATCGCGAGAGCCGCTCGCACCGCCCGCTCGGGATCGTCCTCGTGCGCAACCGGCGCCCCAAAGACACCGACCACGGCGTCGCCGATGAACTTCTCGACGGTGCCGCCGAAATGCTCGAGCTCTCGGCGCAGGCGCGCGTGATAGGGAGCGAGCACGGCGCGAACATCCTCGGGGTCGGCATGCTCGGCTCGTGCCGTCGACCCGACGATGTCGGCGAACACGACCGTCACGACCTTGCGCTCCTCGCGCCGAACGACAGGCTTCAGCGCCGTCCCGCACGAAGCACAGAAGCGCTCCGCGTCGGGGCTCTCCCGGCCGCACCGCGAACAGACGATCATGCGCTCGCCTGCAGGAGCCGCTCGGCCCTCGCCAGATACGCGGTCGCGCCAACGCTCTCGTAGAACTCGACCGCTGCCCGGAGCCCGGGGGTCCCGTGTCCGGTCAGCTCGGCCTCGAGAAGCCGCACCATCGCGGAGTAGGCGTACGCGCAACTCTCTTCCAGGATCATGCCGGCGACGTCGTAGCGTCCCTCCGAGATCCGCGCCGCCGCCTCGACCCACGGGCTGCCGTGCGCCGCCTTCGCCAGGTGGACGCCGAGGCCGTCTCCCAAGCCGAGCCCGGCCGCCGCAACGAAGCCGTCGAGCATCACCAACTCGACCTGAAACGGTTTCGAGTCGGCAGAGAGTGCGATTCGAGCTCGCCGACGAGAGACCCTGCCGTGTCCACGTCGCCGGCCTCGAGCGCGAGCTTCGCAGATCCTCCGAGTGCCCCCCAGAGCGCCTGCGGGTCGCCGACGGCACGTCCGCGGCTGAGGAGTATCCGGGCGTGGGATCGGGCACCGAGATCGTCTCCGCGCGCTGCAGCGGTCGCCGCGAGAACATGCCGCACCCCTACGTCCATGTACTCGGCGGAATCCGAGTCGTCGAGGAACGCCAGCGCGCCCTCAACCGCCGCGTCCCATGCTCCGCTGTAGTAGTCGTCGAGCACGCACTCTGCCGTGAGCCACTTCTCATGGGGAACGCTTCCGACGCGACGGGCAACCTCGATCCCCTCGCGATGCAAGGCGGCAGCGCGACGAAGATCACCAACGGTCCCGGTCACGGAGGCGAGGTTGACGTACGCCCGTGCTGCGAGGTGCGAGTTCGCCTGCAAGCACAGATCACGCGAGCGCTCGTGGTCGCGAATCGCACCATGTGGGTCACCGTGTGTCGCCCGACCGATCGCGAGATTGATCCCAGCGTTGAGTACATCCTCTGATGTCCCGAGCTGCTCGCTCAGAGCCATGATGCGCTCTCCTTCATCGAGCGGCGCCGGTTCGCCCGAGAGGATTCGCGCGCGCCAAACCCAGGAGCGGATCCATACGGTTCGCCTCGTTTCGGTGCAACCTGCGATGAGCTCCGTCGCACGCTCGTAGTGAGCCCCCGTCCGCCCCTGATCACCCTTCAGCCAGTGGATGCTGCCGAGGAGGACCTCGGCCACGGCAGCATTCTCTCGATCGCCGGCTTCGAGAAACCGGGCGGTGGCCTCCAGCAACTGAGGCTCGCCGGCGTTCCGCGACCAGAAGATCGTCTCCCCGAGCTCGAGAAGCACCTGGGGGTAGTCGGGATCACTCTCGGGCCACAGGTCGAGCGCACGGGAGTACAAACGCTCCGCTGAATCCAGGGAGCTGAGGGCGTAAGCACGCTTCCCGGCCTCGCGCAGCGCGCGACGCGCAGGCTCCTCGATCGCTGTCGTGTCTCCGCCCGCTGCCCGAGTGAGCTTGAGCGCCGCCTCGTAGTGATGCGCGAGCATCTCCGCCCTGTCCTCCGACCGATCCTGTGCAAGCGATTCGATCCACCGCGCGGCACGGAGGTGCAGGTCGGCGCGGCGCACACGTGGAATCTGCCCGTACGAGACGTCGCGGACGAGGACGTGGCGCACGGCGTACTCCGTCTCACCACCCACCGAGGCACGACGATCGCGACGGACGAACTCCTTGCGCTCGAGCGCGTGCAGTCTTTCCTCAGCGTCCCACGGTGAGATGTCGGCGATCGCGGCGACCGAGCCGAGCCAGAAGACCTTTCCCACCACCGACGCGGCCTGCAAGACCGCCTTCTCGTCGTGCTCCAGGGCATCGAGCCGTGCTGCGATGATCCCCTGCACCGTCTCGGGAACATCGACCTCCACCCTGTCGAGCCGCCATGAACCACCCTCGTGACGAAGAAGGCCACGGTCGCGAAGCATCCGGACATACTCCTCTGCGAAGAGCGGGTTGCCGTCGGCACGCCGGAGCAGGGTCTGCTGCAGCTCAACGGGCAGCACCGCCTGCGCGAGGTGCTCGGCGATCAGCCGAGCCGTGTCCTCGTCAGAGAGCGCCGCGAGTGACAACGTAACGGCGTTCGCCTTCCCTCCTCCCCACCCCGGGCGCCGCACGAGCAATTCCGGGCGCGCGCTGCAGAGCACGAGCAACGGCACGCCCGTGGCCCGATCGACGAGCCCGTCGACGAAGTCGAGTAGCCCATCATCGGCCCAGTGCAGATCTTCGAAGACGAGGACGGTCGGACGCTGCTCCCCGAGCGACTCGAAGAAGCGCCGCCACGCAGCGAACGCCTCACCGCGACTTTCTCCACCCACGCCGGCCTCGGAGCCCAGACCGACGAGTGGCTTCAGGTGACCCGTAACCCAGGCCGCCTGTGCCGTATCCGGCACGAGCGCTGCCACGGCCGCTGTGAGTTTGGCCTCGGCCTCTCCTGCGCTATCGCTGTCGAGGATGCCGGCCTGCGACTTCGCCATCTCGCCCACCGCCCAGTAGCTGATGCCCTCGCCGTACGGTAGGCAGCGGCCCTGGCGCCAGACGATGATGTCGGGGTCATCATCGACGATCGAGAACAGCTCGGCGACGACCCGGCTCTTGCCGATCCCGGGAACGCCGACAAGGGTGACGAGCTCCGGCACGCGTTCCTGCCGCACGCGCGCGAGTGCCGCCCGCATGGCCTCGACCTCGCGCTCCCGACCGACGAGGGCAGCGAGCGGCGCCTGCTCGACGTCGCTGCCAAACCGGGACCGCGGCGCTACGGCAACCCAGACGTGGACAGGCTTGCTCTTTCCCTTGGCCTCGAACGAATCGGCCGCTTCGTACTCGATCACGTGCGAGGTTGCGCGATACGTCGATTCACCGACGAGAACGCCGTTTACCGGAGCGGCAGACTGCATGCGAGCCGCGGTGTTGATGACATCACCGGCGACCATGCCCTCGCCTTCTGCCGGGCGAGCATCGAGCGTGACAAGAGCCTCACCCGTGTTGACGGCGACGCGCAGATCGACACCCGCCTCCAGCGCGGCGTCGCGGATTGCGAGCGCAGCACGTACTGCGCGCTCAGGATCGTCCTCGTGCGCCACCGGGGCGCCGAAGACGGCCACCACGGCGTCGCCGATGAACTTCTCGACCGTGCCGCCGAACCGTTCCAGATCGACCCGGACGCGAGCGTGGTGCGCGCCGAGCATCGCCCGTACGTCCTCGGGATCGCTCCGTTCGGCCAACGCCGTCGATCCGACCAGGTCGGCGAACACAACAGTGACGACCTTTCGTTCCTCGCGTGGTGCTGCAGACGCCCCAAGCGCTGCGCCGCACCCTGCACAAAAACGAACGTCATCGGCGCTCTCTCTTCCACATGAGGGACAGATCACCATCGCGGTGAGTGTACGGCTACGTCAGCCGACGCACAGCGAACCCGTCCGCCGCGAGCGCGGCGACGAGCTCTCGTGAGTGCTCCTCCCCGCGCGTCTCGAGCGTCAACTCGGCCTCGGTCTCGAGCACGCCGATGTTGCGCCCCTCCCGATGATGGGTGACCGAGAGGACGTTGGCCTGGAGACCCGCGACAGCGGCAACGATCCGTGCGAGCTGCCCGGGGCGATCGGGAATCAAGATGGCAACAACGAGATAGCGGCCGGAGGAGGCTAGGCCAAAGCGGGTCACCGAGCGGAGCGTCGTCGCGTCGATGTTGCCACCGGCAAGGACGGCGCACGCCGGATCGTCTCCCGGCACGAGCCCTTGCAGCAGCGCTGCGACCGGCGCTGCCCCGGCACCCTCGACGACGAGCTTCGAGCGCTCGAGCAGGAGCACGAGCGCCTGGGAGATCGCCGCATCGTCCACCACCACGACGTCGTCGAGGAGATCCCGGAGGATGTCCGAGGTCAGCTCGGCGGGAAACTTGACGGCGATCCCGTCCGCGATCGTCGGCCCGATCGGCGCTCTCCCGGCAAGCGGCGCGCAGGCAGCTGCCTGGACACCGACGAGCGACAGCTCCGGGCGAAGCGCCCGCAACGCGATCGCGATGCCCGACGCCAGCCCACCGCCTCCGACGGGAATCACAACGGTGCCCGGCCCCGGCGGCAGTTGCTCGGCCAGCTCGAGACCCAGCGTTCCCTGACCTGCGATCACACGGGGGTTGTCGAAGGCGTGGACGAACGTCGCGCCCGTCTCCTCCACATGCCGGAGCCCGGCCGCCACCGCCTCGTCGAAACCCGCGCCCGCGTTGATCACGGTTGCGCCGTACCCGACGGCCGCGTCGAACTTGGCCATCGGAGCCCCGTCGGGGACGAAGATCGTCGCCGCGATCCCGGCTTGCCGCGCCGCCCACGCCACCGCCTGTCCATGGTTCCCGGCGCTCGAGGTGACGACACCCGCCTCCCGCTCCGACTCCGTCAGCTGCGCGATCGTGTTGTACGCGCCGCGGATCTTGAACGAGCCGGTGAGCTGCAAGTTCTCGGCCTTCAGCGACACCGGGCGCCCGACGAGGTTGCTGAGCGTTCCCGAGGTATGGACCGGCGTCACCTGCGCGACGCCCGCCAGGCGCTCCCCGGCTGCCCGGATGTCCTCGAGCGTTGGTCGCGTCATGGCGTGGGCTCGCGCAACACGGCCGCCACAATCGCATCCACGGCGGTCAGGGGGTCGACGCTGCGATCCTGGACACCTCGCACGAGCTCCGCGAGGACGGGGTCCGCTGTGATCCGCTCCTCGATCCTCGTGCGTGCGCGTGCTCCCGCAGCAGAGACGACCTCAGCGGCCAGGTTGCGGCGTCGGCGCTCCTCCAGCTCACCCGCCACGGCAAGAGCGTCGCGGTGCCCGGCGAGTGTCTCCCAGAGGGCATCGACACCCTCCGCTCGAATCGCCTCGGTCAGCACGATCGCCGGCTGCCGCTCGGCGTCCGGACTGAGCGCCATCACGGTGCGAATGTCGTTCAGCAACGCCTTTGCGCCGGGCTGATCCATCTTGTTGATCGCGATCACGTCGGGGATCTCCATGATCCCGGCCTTCAGGGCTTGCACCGAATCGCCGGAGCCCGGCATCAGCACGAGCAGCACCTCGTCGGCGATACCCATCACTTCGACCTCGCTCTGACCGGTACCGACGGTCTCGAGGAAGATCACGTCGCGGCCGGCCGCGTCCAGGAGGAGCAGGGTCTGGAGCGTAGCCTCGGCGAGGCCGCCGAGGTGACCCCGCGTTCCCATCGACCGGATGAACACACCCGGATCGAGAAAGTGATCAGCGAGTCGAATCCGGTCTCCGAGCAAGGCTCCCTGCGTGAACGGGCTCGAGGGATCGACGGAGATGACACCCACGGTGAGCCCGAGGCCCCTGACATGGTGGACGAGCGCAGCGATGAGCGACGACTTCCCGACGCCCGGCGGCCCCGTGATCCCGACGGAGAACGCCCGGCCGGTCTGTGGGTAGAGCTCCGAGACGACCGCCGCCGCGTCGGGGTCGCGGTTCTCCACGAGCGTGATTGCGCGCGCGAGCGCCCGGTGGTCACCGGAGCGAACGCCGGCAACGAGCTCCGCGCGGGTGAAGGGATGTCGCGCCATCGGCGCCACTCTACGGCACGGGCACGTCCGTTTTGGACAGCAGACGCCGTTCTCCCGAGGTTGTAGGCTCGTTCCGGATGCTGGGTCAGTTCACCGCGCAGTTCGCGATCCTGGGGATGCCGGAACATCGTTCCTTCCGCAATCTCTTCTACGCCCGACTGATCTCGGCCCTCGGGACCTGGACGGCCTTCTTCGCGGTACGCATCGCGCTCTACAACCAGACGAACTCCGCCTGGTGGGTGAGCGTCCTGCTCTTCGCAGAGCTCGTCCCCGGCGTCATCCTCGGGCTGGCCGTGGGGCCGCTGATCGACCGCTGGCCGCGCAAGCGGATGATGGTGCTGTCGGATCTCGGAGGTGCCGTCTGTTTCGGCGCTCTCCCTTTCGTCCACTCTCCCGCCGGTATCTGTGCCGTCTCAGCGCTGGCCGGCTTCTCGGCCGCGTTCTTCCGCCCAGCGTGTTACGCCTCGATCCCCAACCTCGTCAGGGAGGACTCCACCGTCGCGGCAAACGCCCTCGTGCAGGGCGCCGAGAACCTCTCGACCCTCTTCGGACCGGTCATCGCCGGTGTCGGCATCGTCCTTCTCGGCCCCAACACGGTGTACGCGCTCAATGCCGTCAGCTTCCTCATCTCGGCGGCCTTGCTCGTCCGGATCACGAGCAGTTTCCAATCGAACCTCGTGGCAAGAATCGGACGCACGCACTGGCGCGAGGTACGAGCCGGCCTCGCGCTCGTGCACGACAACCATCACCTCTCGTCGTTGTTCCTGATCTGGAGCTGGGCGACACTGGCGTACGCGGGCATCAACGTGGCGGAGATCGTCCTCACCACCGAGGCGTACGGCTCCGGGAACGTCGGCTTCGGAATCTTCGTCGCCTTCTCGGCCGCCGGGATCCTCGCCGGGAACGTTCTCGCGTTCTGGTTCATCAGGCGGCTAACGGTCTACGGCGGCTATCGCGCGTCGTTTCTGATTACCGCGGCCGGCGTTGCGATCTGTGCCGTGAGCCCGAACCTCGCGATCGGTTGCATCGGCGCGGTCATCTTTGGTATCGGCAACGGCATCGGGCTCGTCTGCAACGTGACGCTCATCCAGCAGGTCGTCTCGGACGATCGACGAGGACAGATCTTTGCCGTCCTCGGCAGCCTCGTGCAGTTCTTCACCCTCATCGGCACGCTGGCCGCAGGGCCGATCACCGTGGCCGTCGGACCGCGGATGATGTGGGGAATCAGTGCGGCCCTCCTGATCGTCGGCTATCTCAACGCCGTGCTCGTAACGGCATTGCGGGGCTCGAAGACCACCGAGATCGTCACCACTCCAACCCCCGTCGACCTCATGCCGCTCGAGGTCGGGAGCGAGATACCAGGCACGGGCTTCTCGCGGATTGCCGATCTGCTCGACGAGGTCGAGCGCACGCGCGAAGAGGAGGGCCATCAGCGAAGAGGCCGCCACGACCCTCGCCGATCAGTCGTAGCTCCGCGAGAGGATCAATAGCCGCCCGCGCGGCGTGGAGCACTCAGCCGGTCGTGCGGCCGGACACCGTGAGCTGGTTCTCGGCGTGCTTGATGCGCTGCTCTAGCTGCCAGCGGTCGCCCGTGGACTCGCCGGCCTCGATCTTCTCGAGCTCCGCCTTCGCGGCCTCGAGCTGTGCCGTCGCCCGTTCGTCGTCGATCTCCTTGACGTTCACGGCGTCGTCCACGAGCGCAAGGGCCCTGTCGGTCTCCACCTTGAAGAATCCCGGGCCGGTCGCGAACTCGAGGATCTCGGTGCCGCCGAGGTGAACGCGCGTCGAGCCCGCCTTCAAGGTCGCGACGAGCGGTGCGTGGCGAGCGAGGACGCCGATCTCTCCGGCCTGGCCGGGGACGATCAGCATCTCGGCCTCGCCCTCGTAGATCGGACCGTCCGGCGTGACGACCGAGACGTCGAACTTGGGGTGTGCGTCAGCCATGCGGAGGCGCTAGGCCGCGACCTGTTCCATTTGACGCGCCTTCTCGACGACGTCCTCGATCGGCCCGACCATGTAGAACGCCGCCTCGGGCAGGTCGTCGTGGAGTCCCGCGATGATCTCCTTGAAGCCCTTGATCGTGTCGTCGAGCTTCACGTACTTGCCGGGCGTTCCGGTGAACTGCTCGGCCACGAAGTTCGGCTGCGAGAGGAAGCGCTCGATCTTGCGGGCGCGCGAGACGACGAGCTTGTCCTCGTCGGTGAGCTCGTCCATACCGAGAATCGCGATGATGTCCTGGAGATCCTTGTACCGCTGCAGGATCTGCTGCACGGCCGTTGCCGTCGCGAGGTGCTCGTCGGAGACGACACCCGGCGCGAGCGCGCGTGACGTCGAGCCGAGCGGATCGACCGCCGGGTAGATCCCCTTCTCGACGATGGCGCGAGACAGCACCGTCGTCGCGTCGAGGTGGGCAAACGTCGCCGCCGGAGCGGGGTCGGTGAGGTCGTCTGCCGGCACGTACACGGCCTGGACGGAGGTCACCGAGCCGGTGCGCGTCGAGGTGATGCGCTCCTGCAGCTGCCCCATCTCCGTGGCCAGCGTCGGCTGATAGCCGACGGCGCTCGGCATACGGCCGAGAAGCGCCGAGACCTCGGAGCCGGCCTGCACGAAACGGAAGATGTTGTCGATGAACAGGAGCACGTCCTGGCCCTGCTCGCGGAAATACTCGGCCATCGTGAGACCGGAGAGGGCGACGCGGAGGCGCGCACCGGGCGGCTCGTTCATCTGGCCGTACACGAGCGCCACCTTGTCGAGCACGCCGGACTCCTCCATCTCGAGATAGAGGTCGTTGCCCTCACGCGTGCGCTCACCGACCCCGGCGAACACGGAAACACCGCTGTGGGCGTTCGCGACGTTGTGGATGAGCTCCATGATCGTGACCGTCTTGCCGACGCCGGCGCCCCCGAACAAGCCGACCTTGCCGCCCTTGATGTACGGGGCGATGAGGTCGATCACCTTGATCCCGGTCTCGAACACCTCGACGGACGGCGCAAGCTCGCGGAAGGCGGGCGGCTCGCGGTGGATCGACCAGCGCTCGACATCGGCGGACGCAGGCTTCTCGTCGACGGGTTGACCGAGGACGTTCCAGATGCGCCCGAGCGTGGTGTCGCCGACGGGCACCGAGATCGGCGCGCCGGTATCGACGACGGCTGTGCCGCGCGCAAGGCCGTCGGTCGAGTCCATGGCGACGGCGCGAACGCGATCGTCCCCGAGGTGCTGCTGCACCTCGGCGACGAGCGTCGTGGACGACCCGTCGGCCTTGACGATCTCGACCTCGACGGCATGGAGAATCTGGGGCAGGCTGTCGGGAAAGACCGCGTCGATCACGACGCCCTTGATCTCGATGATCTGGCCGACGTTCTTCGACCCGTTCGTGCTCGCCTGCTCAGACATTGTTCTCCCTGGGGGAAATCGGTGGCATTGAAGGAAGCGACGCCATCAGGTGGCGCCTGAGCGGGAGTCTAGCGAAGCGCGACAGCCCGCTTCGCCTCGAACCGGCCTCCAGACGGTCGTCTCCGAGCATCGCCTCGACACGCGCGGCGTGATCGAGGCGTCAGACGTGAGATGTGACGAAGTTCGGCGTGAACACTCCGTCACCGGGCCTTTCGGCGTCGGTTCTGCCGGATCAACCGGCCGACGGTACGGGCGGGCTGCCGATGGGCGCGAAGTAGTCGACGAGCCACTTCTCGTTCTCGCCCTCACCGACCGCCTTCATGCCCACGTAGAACGCGGTCGGACTCAGGCCCGTGCCCTTCTTCGGATAGAGCAGAACCTCGAGCACGATTCGGCCATCGGAGATCTCGTTGACGCCGAAGCCCGTCGCTCCGGCTCCGAGAGCGGGGAAGAACAGCACGGGGATGTTGCCGGTCTTCCACTCCTGCGAGCGTGCAATCGCAATCGCGCTTGAGATCCGGATGCGTCACCGTCCAGGCCTTCGCAAGGTTCCTTGCGCGCGACGGCGCCGTCGATGAAGACGGCAGCCGCCTTGCGCGCCGACGGCCGGAACATCCGCGGGATCCGGCTTGGTTTCGGCGGGAAGCTCGCCGAACTCGTCAACCGTCTCTCCCTGGTTCGTCGAGGTCGATGGAGCCGCCGTCGAGTCGCTGTCGCCACCGAGCCAAACCGTGCCCACGGCGGCAACTCCGGCGATCAGCACGAGTGCGGAGACCCACGTCAGTGCACGCAGAAAGCCGGGTGACTTGAGTCGATCCATCATTTCGTCCAAAAGGGTAGACGACGGGACTGTGCGCAGGGTTAGCGGAAGATCACGCTCGTGTTAAGGAGCGCTACATGTCCGACGACCCTCAGAGCGTGCGCCGTCTGAGCAGGAACAACAGGGGCAACAGGGTTACCGCGGCGATCGGCGCTGCCAGCTCGACCGGACGGAGCTCTCTTCCCTGCTCGACCAGCGGCCCGTCGGCCGCGAACTTCCGCACGGCCGTCGGCGACCTCCCGCCGCTGCCCCTCCACGAACACCGCGCCGTCGACGGCTCCCGCCACTCCGCCGCAACGAGCGAAGTGCGGTCGGATCCGGACGATACGCCGCATCCGGGCGCCCGTCCGCGGACCGAACACCCGCTCGTCGCCGCGCCAGACGTGGACGAAGACGGTCGCCACTCGCGCATCGACGAGTCGCGTACGCAGCGTCTCGTAGTCGACCGGCAGGGTCTCGCCGTCCGTCAGGACGACGACGAGTCGGCGCGTCGTGAGCGAATCGAAGTACGCAGCTCGGCCGATGTCTCCGAGCGCATTGAGCGACGTTGCGCGACGCGTCCTGCGGTCCGGCGGCGGGCGCTCGATCCCGATCGAGCGATTGACGACAGCGACGAACGCGTTGTCGCTGAGCGTCGGAAACAGATGCGGGCAGCACGCGATCGGTGAGCGAGACGACCCCGACGCGCGCCTCCGGGATCTCGGCGCGGAGCTCCTTTGCGAACGACCGCGCGCGCTCGAGACGATTTGGCTCGGAGGGCGCTCGCTGCGCGAGCATCGAGCGCGTGATGTCGAAGACGACGTACACCTCGACGCCCTCCCGCCCCTCGAGCCGCGCCGCGCTGGAGACGACGGGCTGTGCGCAGGCAAGGGCGACGAGTCCGCTGACGACGACGAGCAGCGCAACGTCGATTCCGACGCTCCGCCGGCGTGGCGGCGCCAGGCCGAGCTGTGCGTCGACGATCCGAGATCGCCGGAGCGTTGCGACGAGCGCGACGAGGCCGACGGCCCCGACGACCCCGACGAGGGCCCCGAGCGGGGTCAGGAACGAGAGCGACACGGCAGGCACCCCGTGCGGCTAGAAGCCTGTTCCGGTGGCCGCGGCCCCTGCACCCGGCGACGGCAGCGGAGCACGCCCCTCACCGCCCCCACCCGGGTCCGCTCCGCCCTGTCGGAGCAGCTTCAACGCCAGCTCCAGGTTGTACACGGCGTCGGCGTTCGCCGGATCGAGGATCGACCGCCTTGCGGAACTGCTCGATCGCTCTGCGCACGAAGACCTGTCGCTGGGTCGTCGTGTTCCGTGCCTCCTCGAGCAGGAGTGCTCCCCGCATCGTAAGAGCGACCGCGCGCCGCTCGGCGCTCGGGTCGTTCTCGCCGAGTCGGGCGAGCTCGCGCTCCGCACCGCTCCGTCGGGTCACGTCACCGAACTCGCGCAGCGGATCGCGCGGCTTGCTCAGCCAGAAGCGCTGGACGGCGTTGCGGAACGTGACGTCGTCGCCGAGGCCGAGGATCCCACGCGAGACACCGACCGGAAGCAGCGTGTCGGCGTCCCACGTCACGTTCCTGTCGACCGCCGCTCGTGAACGCGGCGTCGGCGACGTCGACGCGATTCTCGGTGCGGAGGAGGTCGACTGCGAGGGCGACGCCGAGGATCGCGACGAGCAGGAGCGCCGCCACCGCGACGCCGGCACCGATCGACCGCAGGCGATCGCCCGTCATCGGGGTGCTCCCCAGGCGAGGCGCCCACAGCAGCGTTCGTTCGCGGCGAGAAGGAGCAGGAGCGCAACGCCGATCGCGGCGAGCACCCACGGGAACGCGCCGATGATCGTCTGCCGCTCCTGCACGTCGGTGTTCCGAAGCAGCTCCGGTCGCGCAACGAGCTTCTCCTTCCCGACGAGCTGCACGAAGAGCTCCCTGTCCTCGGGACCCGGGAACAGCGGAATCACCTTCAGGTCGATCCCTGCCTGCTCGTACCGGCCGAGCTCCTCGGTGAGATCGGACGTGTCGAAGCCCGAGTTGTCGAGATCGCTGATCAGGAGCACCGAGAGATTCCGATCCCCTTCCCGCTCGATGATCCGGCGCGCCTCGACGAGACCCGTCGAGATGCGCGTGCCGCCTCTGAACGTGAGCGACCAGGGGCTCTCACGCGGCCGTCGCCGAGGGAGTGTCGGGCACCACGCGGCCGCCGCGCGTGCGACGGACGTTGTCGGGCGAGATCTGCGGCCCAGCCCGGAAGAACGGGAGCAGCGGCGCGAGCTCGGCGCTGCGCGTGTCCGGCGGCAGCATCTCGTATGCGCTGTCGGAGAAGACGACGAGGCCGATGCGCCCGTCCGTCTCGACGATCGAGCGCAGCACGCGCTGGGCGCGCTGTGCCTTCTGGACGTCGACGCTCGTCGAGAGATCGAGGACGACGACGCCACCGCTCCCGGTCGCGAAGTACGTCGTCGGCAGCGACTCGAGCGACCGGGCGACGGCGAACGCGGCGACGAGGAGCGCAATCGCGGCAAACGCGAACGCGAAGCGCAGCAGCCGCGTACGGCGAAATGCGCCACCGAGCTCGGCGGCCGCAGACGTCGGCAGCCCGGGAGTGCGCATCCTCCAGTCCGAGACGCTCATGCCGTCTCACCCACGACGGCCGGGATGCCGGCGCGATCGGTCAGCGCCTCGATCTGCGCCGTGGTCGGTGGGGTCGGAGCCCATGCGAGCGCTCGCGCCTCCCCGGCCAGGTCCGGGTCGCCTGCCGCACCGAGCTCGCGCGCGACGCGCTCGAGCGCACGTCGACGCTCCGGTAGGTCACCGTCATCTGCGCGCAGGAGGGCCACTTCAAGGGCTCGTTCGAGCGCGCTTCTCGTGTCGACGTCGTCCGACGAGATCGGACGCGTCAGCGCGCTTCGGCCACCACAGTCGCCGTGCGAGCAGGACCGCCGCAATCGCGCAGCCGATCGCAACCACGAGGACGCGAGCGCCGCTGCTCGAGCGCTGACGCGATAGGACGCAGGCACGAGGGACGTCGCATCGGAGCGCCACCGGATCTCCTCCACGTCGGTGTTCGCCACGCGACTCGAGACCTCGAGCAGCGGCCAGTCGAACGACTCGAACGCGTTCCCGGGACGATCCTTGAACCGGTAGCGGAGGCGCCCGCTCGGGAAGTCGCTCACGCCGCGCGCCTCGGCCGTGTCACAGCCCTCCTTGAGGCACACGAGCTCGTACGTGTAGCGGACGCGCCCGAGATCGCCGAACTGCTCACGAACGACGCGAGGTGGGTCGAGCGGCTCGTAGGGCCCGAAGTTCGGCTGCAGGACAACGCTCCCGAGCGGCGATCTCCCGTGTGTCGACGAGAACGTCGGCCCTGGCAACGACGGGATCGCCGAAGGCGTGCGCAGTCGGGCTCAGGATCGTCGTGACGGCGACGAGCTCCTTCGGCGACGCGCTCGCGGCCTCCCCCTCACGCGCCAGCCAGAGCTGGCCGAGGCCGAAGCCGACGGCAAGAGCCGCGATCGTTGCGACGACGATGACCGCGGCTCGCCTCATCGGCCGAGCCTTCCGGCGCCTTCACGCTCGGCCGACCAGGTGACGAACGCATCGAAGATACGCGGTGTCTCGTCCGACGACACGACGACCGGCTCGATCCCGAGCGAGCGGAGGCCCGAGACGAGACTCCGTGAACCGCTCCTCGTGGCGAGCGCGCCACATCTGCGACTCGCCGCGCCGAAGGCGCACGACGCGGAGCCGACCGCCGTCGTCCGACGAGCGGCATCCCGATCCCGTCGACGTCCGGGAAGCTCTGCTCCCAGATCGGGATCCTGAACGATCACGGGCACGACGTCCCAGCCGCGATCGAGGGCACGCTCCCACGTCTCGAGCGTCGGTGGCGACGAGGAAGTCGGAGACGACGAAGACGAAGCTCGCCGCCGGCACCGACCGGCGATGATAGGCGAGGAATTCGAGGGCGCCCGCGACCGTGCCGGCGCGCGCCATGTTCTCCGGGTCGGGAAGCGCGTGATCGACGAGCGCTCCCACCCCCCGCGCCCCGGCCGGCGGCGACCAGCCGACGACGTCTGCCCGGGCGCCGAACTCGAGTCGGCCGACGAATCCACGAGCCTCGGCGACGCTGTCCTCGACGAGCTCCGCGGCGATGCCTGATGCCTCGTCCTTCCGGAGCCACGGGATTCCCGGCGGGCACAGCCCCATCACCGCGCGGGAGTCGACTGCCACGATCGCGCGAGGCGCCTCGTCGGCGAAGTACTCCCGGACGACGAACTCGTCGGTGTTACGCGCCGACGACAGCCGCGCCGATGCCCCCCAGTCGATGCGATCGGGGTTGTCACCAGTGCGATACGGGCGCGACGCGGCGATGTCCGAGCCGGTACCTCGCCGCGCGCCGTGCATGGCGCCGAAGGCGAGCCCGACGAGCCGTCTGCGTGAGACGAGCGGGAACGTCAGGCCCGCGCGCGCTCACGGCAGCCTCCGGCGAAGGTGCAGGTTCGGCGAACACGAGCGACGGGGGCGGCGCGAGTGTCCATGCACTCACCCTCGAACGCGGCCAGCGAGGCCGCCATCCCGATCTGGCGCGCCTCGGCGAACTTCGACGGCGTGAACACGACGCGGTGACCGAGGACGGGCAGAAAGAGCAGCTCGACATCGGTCGGAACGACGTAGTCGCGGCCGTGCACGAGCGCCCAGCCGCGGACGGCCCGCTCGAGCGCAAGGCTCCCCCGAACCGAGGCGCCCACCGACGTGGCCGGCACCTCACGCGTGGCGCGGACGAGGTCGACGATCCAGCGGCCGATCTGGGGGTCGACGTAGACATCGGTTGCGGCGCGCTGCAGGATCTCGATCTCCGAGACGCTCGTGACCGCCCGGAGCGACTCGAGCGGATGCTCCACGCGCTGATCGTCGATCACGCTCAGCTCCTCCTCGGCTGTCGGGTAGCCGAGCGACGTTCGCAGGAAGAAGCGGTCGAGCTGAGCCTCGGGCAACGGGAACGTCCCCTCGTACTCGATCGGGTTCTCGGTCGCGAGCAGGAGGAACGGATGCGGAACCGCGCGCGTCACCCCGTCGACCGTCACCTGGCGCTCGGCCATCGCCTCGAGCAGCGCGGACTGCGTCTTCGGCATCGCCCGGTTGATCTCGTCGACGAGCACGATGTTGGCGAAGATCGGCCCCTCCCGGAACTCGAAGTCGCGGCTCCGCTGGTCGTAGACCGCGAGCCCGGTGACGTCGGTCGGCTGGAGGTCCGGCGTGCACTGGATTCTCGTTCCGACGACGCCGTCGATCGACCGCGGAAACCGCCCGCGCCAGGACCGTCTTCGCGGTCCCCGGAACGTCCTCGAAGAGGACGTGGCCGTTGCAGGCGAGCGCGGTCAGGACGAGGCGAATCTCCTCCCGCTTGCCCTGCACGACCGACTCGATGTTCGCAAGCAGCCGGTCGGCGATATCGACCGCAACCGCGAGGTCTGACGCGGTCGGTTGTTCGGAGCGGATCGCCATGCGGCCGAGTGTAGACAGGGAGCGTCCTGCCCTGCCCGGGCGGTGGGTGTGCGCCTACCCGCCGTCGACCGGGAGAGCCGGCTTGAGCGGAGCGGCTGCCGTTTCACCGCTCGCGGCGGCCGTGCTCGTCTCCGGAAGAATCGGCAGCTCGTGCTGCACGAGGGCCTCTCGGCGAAGCGACCGGATCGAGTCCTCGCCGAGCGCGAGGCTCCCTGTGCTCCCCGCGCCGAGCGTTGCGCTCTCCGACGCCACGCCGGGAAGATCGGACGCAAGGGCGATCGTGCCCGCCGCGATCACGACGGACGCAACCGACGCGATCTGCGCGATCGTGCGGAACTGCACGCGTGACCGGTGCGCACTGACCGATGCGGTCGCGGGCCACGGCACGTCGGCTCGAGCGGGGCGTCGCGGAGGAGCGTCGTGAAGGCCTGCGCATCCTCCTGGAACGCCCGGCAGGCTCCGCAACGTCCGAGGTGGACGCCGAGGAAGTGCTGCTCCAGGTCGTTCAGCGGCCCGTCGAGACCGACGGAGACGAGCGAGCGAGCTCTCTGACATGAAGTCGTCATATCTGCTGAGACGAAGGTGTACCACAGGAGTTAGTACGGTGTCCCAATGGTGGTCTGACGTCCCAACGGCGGTCGTTCGGACAGCCTCACACGAGGCTTGCCCGCCCGTCGACGATGATTCCCGCCACGATCAGTGCCGCACCGAGGAAGATGAAGAGCCAGGTCGTCCCACGCGCGTCCTTGCGCTCCTCGGCCGTCGCCGTTCGCGCGCCACGACCCGGCGACGCCGACACCGAACAGGTGCCCGCTGTCGCCCTTCGCATCCTCGGTTCCTCTCGGGCGAACCGGCCCGCGTACTCCCGAGAAGAATCCGAGCACGAGGAAGAAGCTCCCGACGATGTAGAGCCCGGTTGAGATCGCCCGCTCGATGCTCGTCCCGACGAGCGCGCTCGCGACGAGCGAGCCGAGGAGCGTTACGGCGATCACGCCCCCGACGATCAGACCGATCCGGCGTGCCGCCTGCATGTCCGGCACGACCTACTCGGCGGTCGCTGCGACCGAGGCGTCCGTTGCGTCCAGGCGCATGTCCATCGGCCAGCGCTCGAGCGGGTAGTGGCAGGCGACCTGGTGGAGCGGCGAGACCTCGTCGAATCCGGGGGTGTCGACGTCGCACGTGCCCTCGTGGAAGCGCGGGCAGCGCGGATGGAAGTTGCAGGCAGACGGCGGGTTGACCGGGCTCGGGACGTCGCCTTCGAGCATCGACCGGCCGCCGCTCCCGGCCCTTCTTCGGATCGGGGATCGGCACCGCGGAGAGCAGAGCGCCCGTGTACGGGTGCTTCGGGTTCGCGTACAGCTCGTCACGGCTCGCGAGCTCGGCCGGCTTACCGAGGTACATCACCATCACGCGATCCGAGATGTGACGGACGACGTTGAGGTCGTGAGCGATGAAGACGTACGTGAGCCCGAACTCCTTCTGCAGGTCCTTGAGCAGGTTCAGGATCTGGGCCTGCACCGAGACGTCGAGCGCCGATACCGGCTCGTCGCAGAGGATGAGCTTGGGGTTGACGGCGAGCGCGCGGGCAATGCCGACGCGCTGGCGCTGCCCACCGGAGAACTCGTGAGGGAAGCGGTTGTAGTGCTCGGGGTTGAGGCCGACGACCTCGAGGAGCTCCTGCACGCGGCGCTTCTGCTCGGCCGGCGTCCCGATCCCGTGGATCTCGAGCGCCTCGCCGACGATGTAGCCGACGCGCTTGCGAGCGTTGAGTGAAGCGTAGGGATCCTGGAACACCATCATCATGTTGCGGCGGTAGGGTCGCATGTCACTGCGCGACAGCTTCGTGATGTCGGTTCCCTCGAAGATGATCTTGCCCGCGGTCGGTTCGAGGAGCTTGAGGATGCAGCGGACGAGCGTCGACTTGCCGCACCCTGACTCGCCGACGATCCCGAGGGTCTCGCCGTGCCGGAGCGTGAACGAGACGCCGTCGACGGCCTTCACCGTCGCGACCTCCTTCTGGAAGATGATCCCCTGGGTGATCGGGAAGTGCTTCTTCAGATCCTCGACGACGAGGAGCTCGTCCCCGGTAACCGTCGTCATACGACCGCTCCGCCGGCGAGCGCTGCGGACAGCGCGGCCGCCTCGCGGTCCTTCGTTGCCGAATCGAGGTGGCACGCATCCGCGTGCTCGGCGCTCGCCCGTGAGGGGCGGCTCCGTCTCGCGGCAGACGGACATCGTGTAGGTGCAGCGCGGGATTGAACCGGCAGCCCTTCGGCGGGTTGAGCAGCGACGGTGGCTGGCCGGGGATCTGCACGAGCCGCTCGACGTTGACGTCGAGGCGCGGCAGCGAGCCCATCAGGCCCCAGGTGTACGGGTGGCGCGGCCGACTGAAGATGTCCTGCACGGGGGCGTGCTCGACGACCTTGGCGGAGTACATCACGACGATCTCGTCGGCGGTCTCGGCGACCACGCCGAGGTCGTGCGTGATCATGATCAGCGCCGTACCGAACTCGTCCTGGAGCTGCTTGATCACGGCGAGAATCTGCGCCTGTGTCGTCACGTCGAGCGCCGTGGTCGGCTCGTCGGCGATGAGCAGATCCGGCGAGTTGATCAGAGCCATCGCGATCATCACGCGCTGGCGCATGCCGCCGGAGAACTGATGCGGATAGTCGTCGACGCGCCGTGTGGCGTGCGGGATGCCGACGACCTTGAGCATCTCGATCGATCGGGCGCGTGCCTCCTTCTTCGTCATGTCGTTGTGGAGAAGCGCCGCCTCCTCGAGCTGCTTGCCGATCTTGTGCACCGGGTTCAGCGACGTCATCGGGTCCTGGAAGATCATCGCGATCTCGTTGCCGCGGATCTCGCGCAGTCGCTTCGAGCTCGGCCCTGAGGAGATCCTCGCCGCGGAAGAGCACCTCACCGGTCGAGGTGGCGACCTTCGGGTCGTTCAGGCCCATCACGGTGAGGCACGTCACGCTCTTGCCGCACCCGGATTCGCCGACGATGCCGAGCACCTGACCGGGCTCGACGGAGAAGGTGACGCCGTCCACGGCGCCGACGAGGCCGTCGTCAGTCTTGAAGGTCGTCCGAAGGTCGCGGACGTCCAGGAGAGGTGCCATACGATCGGCCGCCTAGGTCAGTCTGATCCGGGGGTCGATCCAGGCATAGAGAAGATCGACGATGAGCGAGAAGAGGATGATCGCAACGGCGCCGAAGATGACGACGCCCTGCAAGGTCGGCAGGTCGAAGCGACCGATCGACTCGAGGGCGGTGCCACCGAGGCCGTTCAGCCCGAAGACCGCCTCGATGAAGATGGCGCCACCGAGCAGGAGGCCGATGTCCATGCCGACGAGCGTGACGACCGGCAGCATCGCGTTGCGGAGGATGTGCGAGCGCATCACCTGGCCCTCGGGGGCACCCTTTGCCCGCGCGGTGCGGACGTAGTCCTGCGTCATCGTGTCCATGACCTCCGCGCGCACGAAGCGCACGTACGTCCCGGCGACGACGATCGCGAGGGTGAGCCACGGGAGGATCATGTGGTATGCCCACTGGCCGAGCCCGCCACAGGTCGAGGCTTCGGGCACGCTCACCACCTCGCAATAGCCGGCCACGGGTGTCCACCCGAGTTTGTACCCGACGATGTAGGACAGCATGAGCGCGATCCAGAACGACGGCAGCGAGATGCCGATGAGGACGTACGTCATCGCGGTGCGATCGAGTAACGACCGCGGGCGAAGCGCGGAGAGAATTCCGATGGGGATCGCGACCGAGAGAACGATGATCATGGCGCCGAAGACGAGTGATGCGGTGATCGGGGCGGCGCGGAAGATCTCCTCGTTGACCGACTGCCGCGTCACGAACGACTGGCCGAGCGAGCCTTCGAAGACGAGCCGCTTCAGGAACGCCCCGTACTGGATGTAGACCGGGTCGTTCAGGCCGAGGAACTCCTCGACCTCCTTCACCTTCTCCGGTGTCGCCGACTGGCCTGCGGCGAGCCGCGCCGGGTTGGCCGGTACCAGGAAGAAGATCACGTAGGTCACGAACGTGACGGCGATGAAGAGAACAGCCGCCCAGAGAAGCCTACGGATGAGGTAGCGGAGCATTTGAGAGAAAGCCTAACTGATGGTGAGGACGAATTGTCAACGCCTTTGTGGGAGGGGCGCTTTCGCGCCCCTCCCACTCCGACGATGATTTCGTTCGAGCTTCGAGCCCTACTTGACGCAGAGCTGCGTGAGCAGCGTGCTCTGGATCGACGTGTAGCCGTAGCAACCAACCTTGTTGCTGGTCAGGATGCGGGCGTTGGTCGAGATGTACGGAGCGACCGGAGCCGCATCCTTCATCAGGGCCTTGTCGAGCGCGGCGTACGCGTCCAGGCGCGGCTGACCGGCCAGACCGTATGCCTTGTCCATCTGTGCGTTGAACTTCGCGTCGTTGAAGTACGAGACGTTGACGTTGTTGTCGGGCTGGATGCGCCGACCGTCGAGCAGCACGTTGATGAAGTTCGCGGGATCCGGGTAGTCCATCCCCCAGCCCTCGTACGTCAGGTCGAAGGGCTCACCCTTGGTGGCGGCCTTCTCGTGCTGGACGACACGGTCGAGCAGCTTGATCTCGACGTCGATGCCGATCTGCTTCAGGTTGAACTGGGTCGACTGCGCGATGGGCGGGCCGACGCCGACGTTCGACGTGTACATCACGGCCTTGCCGTCACGCGTCTTGCCGGCGGCAAGAGCCTTCGCCTTCGGGTAGTTCGGGCCCTGAAGCGAGTAGATGCTCGGCGTCCTTGAAGCCCGGCATCGAGTAGGGCAGGAACTGATCCGTCCGCTTGCCGGCGAGGTAGCCGTGCTGCGCCGTCATGAACTTGCGGTCGAGCGCGTTCGAGACGGCCTGGCGGAGCGCCGTGTTGCCCGTGAAGATCGGGCGGGTCGTGTTCATCGCGATGTACCACAGCGTCGACTGCGGCTTCACGAAGAACTGGCTCTTGTTGAGGCCGTACTTGTCGAAGAGCTCCTTGGCCTGAGCGGGCGGGAAGCCGCAGATGTCGGCCTCGCCCTTCTCACACTGAAGGCGCTGCGTGGCCGGGTCGGCGCCGACGATCCAGCGGACCTGGTCGAGGTTGTTCTTGAAGCCGAGCGACTTGAACGGCTCGACGTTGTTCTTCCAGTTCGGGTTCCGCACCATCAGAGCGGACGTCTTCTCGTTCCACTCCTTCAGGTAGTACGGGCCGGCGGACGACACGTCGGCGCCTTGACGCCCTCTGCCGTGAACGGCAGGTTGGCCGGCACGGCGGCGAAGAACATCATCGACATGCGGGCCATGAAGTCCGGAGCGACCTTCTTCTGCACGACGACGAACGTCGACGCGTTCGGGGCCTTCCAGCTCGCGACATCGTCGAGGAACGACGAGGCCGGGGACTGCATGGTCTTGTTGACGCCACGATCGAAGGCGCGCTTGAAGTTCGCCGACGTGACAGGCGTCCCGTCGCTGAACTTGAAGCCCTTCTTGATCGTGAACGTGTAGGTCTTGCCACCGTTCGAGACCTTCGGCATGCCCTGGGCCGCCATCGGGGCCAGGCGGCCACCGGCTGCACCCTCGACGTGCGGGTAGTACAGGAGGGTCAGCTGCGACGCCGACATCATGTTCCACGTGTGGCTGAAGTACGACAGGCCTGGATCGACGTAGTCGAAGTCGCTGCGGTTCGTGATCGTGATCGACCCACCGGCCGACTTCTTCGAAGCCGCCTGCGTGCCACCCGATGCCGAACCTGCGAGCATCGCAGCGACGAGCATGGAGACACCGATCGCACTCATCGCGACCGAGCTCAAGATTCGTCCCTTCATTTCACTCCTCTCGTTTGTCTGGCCGGTGGGTTCCACCGAACCGGGGCAAGGTGTCGCCCATCACGTTGGACGGACGACGTGGGTGTTTGTTAGCTCGTGCGAGGAAAAAGTGGAGGCGACTCGGGTCTACATCCGGGAGCGCGGATCGAACGCGTCCCGAAGGCCGTCGCCGAGAAGGTTGAACGCGAGGGTCGTCAGGACGACGGCGAGGCCGGGCCAGACCATGAGCAGGGGCCTCGTCGTGTAGTACTCGGGTGCCGTCGAGAGCAGGTTGCCCCAACTCGGCGTCGGCAGCTGGATTCCCACACCGAGGAAGGAGAGCGCCGCCTCGCCCAGGATGAACCCTGCGACGACGAGCGTCGAGTAGACGATGATCGGTGCGACGAGGTGTGGGAGCAGGTGAGACTTCATGATCCGGAAGTCGCTGGCGCCGGTCATCAGTGCCGCTTCGACGAACTCCTTCTCCCGCAGCGAGAGCACCTTGGCGCGGACGATCCGGGCCGGATAGAACCACCCGAAGACCGCAAACACGAGCACGAGCGTGACCACGCCGGGTGCGAGCACGCCACCGAACGTGACCTCGTTGAGGCGGCTGCCGGCGGTGCTGGCGAGAGCGATCACGAAGAGAAGTGCCGGGAACGCCATCGTGATCTCGGTCAGGCGGGAGACGACAGTGTCGATCGAGCCGCGGTAGTAGCCGGCCATCGCGCCCATCGTGACGCCGATCAGCATCACGAGGATCGTCGAGGCGACGGCGACCTGGAGCGAGACGCGTCCGCCGTAGAGCAGGCGCAGGAACTCATCGCGTCCGAGGGAGCCGTCGGCACCGAGCACGAGCATCTGCTTCTCGCCCGTCTCGAAGTTCGTCACCCACGAGCCGGGACCGACGGGGAGCAGGCCTTCGTCGATACCGTCGGTGTGAATGTCGCTCGGGCCGTGACCGATCAGCTTCTCGGCAAACCACGCCCCGGGATACGTGGCGAGAATCAGGAAGACGAGGAAGAAGATGCTCGCGAACGCGACCTTGTCGCGACGGAACCGGATCCAGACGCCCTCCCAGTAGCCGCGCGCTTTGACCGCGGTGGCGACATCGTGGTCGGCCGTGGAATCGAACTCGCCGAGCGCCTCGAGATCTCCGGGCATCGACGCCGTGCGGCCCGAGAGGTTGTCGACGTACTCACCGCCGCCGTCCTGCAACTCCGCGACGGTTGCCGGGGTGAAGTCGTCTGGTCTGTTGCTCGTCGTCGACATCGGCAGATCGGGACTATATACCTGCAAGCACCCGTTGGGTGATCAGACGGCAGGCAGGGCGAATTGTTAGTTGTCGCGAGACCTCGAGGCCAGCGCCTCGGCTCCGCCGACGACCTCGAGGATCTCCTGGGTGATCGCGGCCTGCCGCGCCCGGTTCATCTGGAGGGTGACGCTGTCGATCAGCTCACCTGCGTTCTTGGACGCGTTTCGCATCGCAGTCATCTGCGCGCCCTGGAACGACGCTGCGGATTCGAGCAGGGCTCGGTAGATCAGCGTCTCGAGATAGACGGGGAGCAGTCGGGCGAGGATCTCCTCGGGCTCGGGCTCGAAGATGAAGTCACCGCGCATCGCGTCGTCGCGAGCCTCTTGCTCGTCCGTCTCGAGGACGTCGGGTGAGATCGGCAGGATGTCGATGTCCGTGACGCTCTGGGTCAGCGCCGAGACGAACGTGTTGTAGACGAGCACGACGCGATCGACCTCCTGCTCGGTGTAGAGCTGGGCGACGCGATGCGCGATCGCCTGGGCGTCCGCGTAGGTCGGGCCGTCGGAGAAGCCGACGAACGCATCGCTCGCGTCGCGACCGCGGAACGTCAATGTCGAGCGCCCCTTCTTGCCGACCGGGACGAAACGCACCGTCTTGCCCTCGGCCTGCAACGCCCGCTCGAGGTTGAACGAACGACGAATCACCTGACCGTTGAACGCCCCGGCAAGGCCCCGGTCTCCGGTCAGTGGCACGATCAGGACGGTCTCGACCGACTCGCGCTGCTGCAGGAGCGGCAGGCTCCGAACCGACGAGGCCGCCCGGCCGACGCCGCTGACGAGGTCGCTCATCGTGTCGGCGTACGGCCGCATCGCCTCGATCCGGACCTGCGCACGACGGAGCTTTGCCGCGGCGACGAGCTCGAGTGCACGGGTGATCTTCCGCGTGCTGGTGACGGACTTGATCCGCCGCTGCAGGTCCTGAACGGTGGCCATCTACCCGACGAGACCCTTCTCCTCGACGATGTCGAAGCCCTCGACGAATTTCGCCAGGGCGTCATCGAGCTTGGCGACCGTCTCCTCGCCGAGGTCCTTCGACTCGCGGATGGCGTCGTAGACGCCGCCGTCGGAGCGGAGCGTCTCGCGCAGCTCGTCCTGGAAACGCGGCACGAGGCTGACGGGGACGCGGTCGAGATAGCCGTTGTTGCCTGCGTAGATCGCGACGACCTGCTCCTCGAAGGGCCACGGCTGGTACTGCGGCTGGTTGAGCGTCGCGACCATGCGGGCACCGCGCCCGAGCGCCTGCTGCGTGGCCGGGTCGAGCTCCGAGCCGAACTGGGCGAACGCCTCGAGCTCGCGGAACTGCGCCAGGTCGAGGCGCAGGCGGCCGGCGACCTTCTTCATCGCCTTGGTCTGCGCGTTACCACCGACGCGGGAGACGGACGTGCCGACGTTGATGGCCGGCTTGACGCCCGAGTAGAAGAGCTCCGAGCCGAGGAAGATCTGGCCGTCCGTGATCGAGATCACGTTCGTCGGGATGTAGGCGGCGATGTCGCCCGCCTGCGTCTCGATGATCGGAAGCGCCGTGAGCGAGCCGCCGCCGAGCGAGTCGTTGAGCCGGCAGGCGCGCTCGAGGAGTCGCGAGTGGAGGAAGAAGACGTCACCCGGGAACGCCTCGCGGCCCGGCGGGCGGCGCAGCAGCAGCGAGAGCTGCCGGTACGAGTCGGCGTGCTTCGAGAGGTCGTCGTAGATGACGAGCGCGTGCTTGCCGCCGTAGAGGAAGTACTCGCCCATCGCGGCGCCGGCGAACGGCGCCATCCACTTGATCGGCGCTGCCTCCTGTGCGGGAGCGGAGATGATGATCGTGTAGTCCATCGCGCCCTCGTCGCGGAGCTTCTCGTACACCTGCGCAACCGTCGAGGCCTTCTGGCCGACTGCGACGTAGATGCAGACGACGTCGCCGCCCTTCTGGTTGATGATCGTGTCGATCGCGACGGCCGTCTTGCCCGTGCCGCGGTCGCCGATGATCAGCTCGCGCTGGCCGCGGCCGATCGGGATCATCGCGTCGATCGACTTGAGACCCGTCTGGAGCGGCTGCGTCACGGGCTGCCGCTGGATCACGCCGGGAGCCTTGAACTCGAGCGGGTCGCCTCTCGGTGGCCTCGATCGGACCCTGGCCGTCGAGCGGGTTCCCGAGCGGGTCGACGACGCGGCCGAGCATTCCCTCGCCGACCGGGACGCTCATGACCTCGCCGGTGCGACGGACGGGCTGGCCCTCCTTGACGAGCTGCCACTGCCCGAAGAGCGCAACGCCGACGTTGTCCTCCTCCAGGTTGAACGCGATGCCGACAACGCCGTGCTCGAACTCGAGGCGCTCGAGCGAGACGCAGTTCTCGAGGCCGTGGACGCGCGCAATGCCGTCGCCGACCTGCAGCACGGTGCCGACCTCGGACAGGTCCGTCTCGACGTCGTACTGCTCGATCCGGGTCTTGAGGATCGAGGTGATCTCTTCGGGCCGTAGCTTCACGTTTTCTCCTTCGTTACCGGGTAATGAGCTCGTGGCGGAGACGCTCCAGGCGGCCGCGCACGCTGGCGTCAACGCGCAGCGAGCCGGCCTGCAGGATCATGCCGCCGACCAGCTCAGGGTCGACTTTTCGGGATGCCTCGACGGTGCGGCCGGAGGCCTGCTCGATCTGCGCGACGATCGAGGCGGCCTCGTCGTCGGACAGCTCGAACGCGGTGGTCAGCTCGACCGCGACGCGCCCCTGCGCGCGGTCGACGAGCGCCTGCAGCTCGTCGCGCATGCCGAGGATCTCTCCCGCGCGCCCCTTCTCGGCGACGAGGCGGAGGAAGTTGTGGACGAGCGTGTCGGCCCCGTCGGAGAGCTCTCCGAGAACACCGACCTTGGCAGCGGGCTCGACCTGCGGGTTCGCGAGGAACGCCGTCAGCTCGGGGGATCCCGCGACCGCATCGGCGAACTCGCGAGAGATCGCGATGCACGGCCTCGAGGCGGCCCTGCTCCTCGGCCGCCTGGAAGAGGGCACGTGCGTACAGGCGTTCCGCGACTGCCATCGGGTCTAGCTTCGCCCCCGCTCGAGCGCGGAGAAGTCGAGGCCCTCGATCGCCTCGCCGATCAGGCGACGCTGGTCGTCCGAGTCGAGCACCTTGCCGACGACGCGCTGCGTCGCCTCGAGGGTGAGATCGGCGACCTCGCCGCGGATCTGGTCGATCGCGCGCGCCGTCTCGGCGTCGATCTGCTTGCGGGTCTCCTCGAGACGCCGCTGCCGCTCGACCTCGGCCTCGTCCTTCGCCCGCTGGATCTGGTCGTCGGCGACCTTGCGGGCCTCCGCCAGGATCGATGCGGACTCGGACCGGGCCTCGGCCAGGATGGCACGATTCTGCTCCAGCAGGTCTCGTGCCTCGTCGCGGGCGTTGTCGGCCTCCTCGACGGCCTCGCGGATGCGATCGCGCCGGGCGTCGATCGTCTTCTGGATCGGGGCGAACGCGAACTTCTTGAGCACGAAGAACGTGATCCCGAACGCGATCAGCGTCCAGATCATGAGGCCGGGAACGACCTTGATCAGGTCGTTGCTCGACTCGGCTGCGAGGACGTTGAACATCGACTCAGACGAGGACGTATGCGAGAAGGCCGCCGATGAGGCCGTAGAACACGACCGCCTCGGTGAGGGCGAAGCCGAGCCACTGGATTCCCTGCAGCTCACCCTTGAGCTCGGGCTGACGGGCGACGGCCTGGATCATCGAGCCGAAGATGTTGCCGATGCCGACGCCGGCGCCGAGGGCTCCGAGGCCGATACCGAGGGCCAGGGCGATCGCCTTGCCGGCGTCGGCGACGTCGCCTGTGGTCTCCGCGAGGAGAAAGAACGAGGACAGCATTGCGGTGATTCCTCCTTAGTGCTCCGGCTCGATGGCCGAGCCGATGTAGATGGCAGACAGGGCAGCGAAGATATAGGCCTGGATCGAAACGACGATCACGACCTCGAACAGGTAGAAGACGGTCGAGAGCAGCACGGAGAACGGGAAGATCCACGGCGTGACCAGGAAGATCAGGCCGATGAACGTCAGGATCAACATGTGCCCGGCGAGCATGTTGGCGTAGAGACGAACGGAGAGGCTGATCAGCCGCATGAACTGGCCGAGGATCTCGAGCGGGATGATCAGCGGGTAGAGCGCCTTCGGCACATCGGGGATCCAGCTCTGGAGGTACTTCATCACGCCGTTCGCGCGAATTCCCTCGATGTGGGTGAACATCCACGTCATGAACGCGAGCGCGAGCGTGACGGAGAGCGTTGACGTCGCGGCGAAGATGGCGAGCGTCGGTACCTCGACCCCGAAGATCTTCCACTTCTCGTCCGAGAGCGGCAGCGGGATGAAGCCGATCATGTTGACGACCCAGATGAAGATCATCAGCGACGCGACGTACGGGAACCAGCGGCCGATCGCCTTCGTCGGCAGCCCCTGCTCGGCGATCTGCACCTGGGCGATCTCGTAGATCGACTCGCCCATCGCCTGGCGCTTCGTCGGCTCCGAGCCCGCCTTGACGCGCATGAGGACGATCCCGATCACGCACGAGACGACGGTGCCGAGCAGGAGGTACGCGACGGCCTTGTTGATCGACATGTCGATCGGCCCGATCTGGATGTCGACCCACGGATGCAGCGTCCACTCGGAGGCGGGGTTGAACTTCTCCTCTTCACCGCTCTCCCCGGACGCGAGCGCGACCGCGGGCAGCGCGAGGAAGAGCGTCGTGCCGATCGCGAGGAGGCGCTTCATGCCTTGGCCTCGGCGCCGAAGAACGTGACGAGCGAGACGGCGAGATCGAGCGTGTACGCGAGGACGTAGAGGATCGCGGCAGCCGCACCGACGCGAGCGTCCGCGACGGTGACCGCCACCAGAGGTATGCCCACGATGAATGCTCTGAATCCCATGCCGATGCCCCTCACTCCTGAGGCGGCGAGGTTACCCTCATCGAGCGGGAGGCGCGTCAGTAGGTAGCCGAGCGCCTGCGCGGCGGCCCAGAGGACGGCGGCGAGCGCCCAGCCCTTCAGTGGCCAGCCGGCGATCGCGAAGACCGGGAGCGCGAGCACGATCAGAGCGCTCCCGGCGAGCATCGGAGCGAGTCGGCTCGGCACCGGGCGCGGCTTCGTGTAGAGGTCGGCGATCACGAGTACACCTTGTAGACGACGAAGACGGCGAGCGGAATCCCGACGACGGCACCGACCAGCAGGCCGAGCCCTCCGGCGCCGACGGCCCAGCCGACGAGCGCACCGACAGCCATCGCAACGGCGAGGGTGCCGAGCAGGAGTCCCGAAGCGGTCGCGAGCGAATGCGGGCTGGTGGGCGTCGAGGCGACCATTCGGGTGGAGCATATCAGGCTGCTTGTGACAGCCGATCACCACTGTTTCAGCCAAAAATGCGACCATTCGTCACATGCTCGAACCGCGACCACAGATCGTCTTCGTCCACGGCAGCGTGATGGGCGCCCGCCCGACGTGGAGTGGGCAACGCAGCCTCGTCGGGCCGATCAAGCGCTCTTTCTCTCGTTTCGCTCCCGTTCGGCGACGCGGCGCCGGACACGCGGGTTGCCGAGCTTGACGATCTCGAGCAGGTAGATGATGTAGACGGAGAACCCGAGCGCGGCAAGCGCGATCGCGACGACGGCCACCGTCTCCCACAGGTGCCACTCGCCGCCCTCGCGGAACGGGATGAACCGGGTCGCGAGCGCCGCCACCCCGAGCGTCGCCGTCCAGGCCCACATCGTTACCGCCGCCCGCCGCTGGCTGAAGCCGATATTGAGGAAGCGGTGGTGGAGATGCGACTGGTCCGCCTCCGAGATCCGCTGGTTGTACTTCATCCGCTTCAGCACGACGAACGACGTGTCGATGATCGGCACGGCGAGGACGAGCAACGGAAGGAAGAGCACGACCGTCGATGCCGTCTTCAGCAGACCCGCCACCGAGATGGCCGCGAGCGTGTACCCGAGAACGAGCGCGCCCGAGTCGCCCATGAAGATCCGCGCCGGAAAGAAGTTGTGCCGGAGGAAGCCGATGCAGGCACCGGCGACGATCGCAGAGAGGATCGCGGCGTCGACCTTGCCGAGCGACAGCGCCAGCACCGCGAACGTGACGCCCGAGATCGCACAGACGCCGGAGGCGAGCCCGTCCATCCCGTCGAGGAAGTTCACCATGTTCATCACGGCAACGATCCAGACGATCGTGATCGGGACGCCGATCCACGGGGGCAGGTCGACTGCGCCGAGAAACGGCAGCGTGAAGTGGTCGATCCAGACGCCGAAGGCCGTGGGGATCGCGGCCGCCAGCACCTGGCCGGCGAGCTTCGGCAGCGGCGCGAGCCCCCGGAAGTCGTCGATCGCACCGACGACGCACGCGACCGCCGCACCGAGCAGGATCCCGCGCATCTCGCTCGAGAGGTCGAGGAACGCGAGGGACGGCACGAGGATCCCCATGAAGATCGCAAGCCCGCCCAGCCGCGGAATCGGCCGTCGGTTGAGCCGCCGCTCACCGGGGTTGTCGACGACGCCGAGGAGGCGAGCCATGCCACCGACCGCGGGCGTCAGCAGGACGACGATCAGCAGGGCGATCGCGGCGCCGTAGAGGACCTGCGGATCGGCCCGAAGCGCGTCCATCTCAGGCTACTTCGTGCCGTACAGCCTGTCGCCTGCATCGCCGAGGCCCGGAACGATGTAGCCCTTCTCGTTCAGGCCCCGGTCGATCGAGGCAACGACGATCGCCACATCGGGATGCTCGGCGTGGATTCGCGCGATCCCCTCGGGCGTTGCGATGAGGGCGATCAGACGAATCGACGTGGCGCCCGCCTTCTTCACGGTGACGACGGCGGCCGCGGTGGAGTTGCCGGTCGCGAGCATCGGGTCGAGCAGGAGCACGTCCCGGTCGGCGATGTCGTTCGGCAGCTTCACGTAGTACTCGACGGGCTGCAGCGTCTCCTCGTCGCGGTAGAGGCCGATGAAGCCGACGCGCGCGCCCGGGATCAGCGAGAGCACTCCGTCGAGCATCCCGACGCCCGCGCGCAGGATCGGGCAGACGGCGACCTTCTTGCCGGAGATCCGCCGCGCCCCCATCCGCTCGAGCGGCGTCTCGATCTCGACCGCCTCGTCCGCGAGCGTCTTCGTGGCTTCGTACGTGAGGAGGAGCGTCAGCTCGTTGACGAGTTGACGGAACATCTGGGTCGGCGTCGTCACGTCCCGCAGGAGCCCGAGCTTGTGCCGGACGAGCGGGTGGTCGACCTCGACGACGACGCCGGTGGTCACGTCACGTAGCTCGTGTACCCGCGGAACCCGGGATAGAGGGGCCGTCTGTCGCAGAGTGCGACGCTGCGAGCGGCGAGCGATCTCGACATCCGCGCCGTCGGCAAGTGCGCCGACGATGATCCGCCCGACCTCACGGAAGTCGTCCTCGTCGAAGCCCCGCATCGTCGCCGCAGGAGTCCCGATGCGCACGCCCGACGCAACGGTCGGCGGGCGCTCGTCGAACGGGACGGTGTTGCGGTTCGTCGTCAGCTTCGCGGCGTGCAGTCGCTCCTCGGCGTCCTTCCCTGTCCACTCCGTCGCGCGCAGATCGAGCTGCAGCAGGTGCGTATCCGTGCCACCCGTGAGCACGTCGAGCCCTCCCGCGATGATCTCGGCGGCAAGCGCATCGGCGTTGGCGCGAACCTGCGTCTGGTACTCGCGGAATGCCGGCGAGGCAGCGATCTTGAAGCAGGTCGCCTTGGCGGCGATCGCGTGCTCGAGCGGCCCGCCCTGGAGGCCGGGGAAGATGGCGCGGTCGATCGCCGTCGCATGCTCCTCGCGGCACATGATGAATCCCGCGCGCGGCCCGGCAAGCGTCTTGTGCGTGGTCGAGGTGACGACGTCGCAGTCGGCGACCGGGTTCGGGTGCAGGCCGGCGGCAACGAGGCCGGAGAAGTGCGCCATATCGCACCAGAGGAGCGCGCCGACCTCGTCCGCGATCTTGCGGAACTCCCATGTCTCAACGGTGCGGGGGTAGGCGGACCCGCCGCACAGGATCACCTTCGGCCGATGCTCCTTCGCGAGCGCCAGCACTTCGTCGTAGTCGACGAGGCTCGTCTCGCGCGAGACTCCGTAGTGCGCGATCGTGTAGAGCCGCCCGGAGAAGTTGACGCTGAGCCCGTGAGTGAGATGGCCGCCGTGGTCGAGGCGGAGCGAGAGCACGGTCTCTCCCGGCTTCATCAGACCGAGATAGACGGCCATGTTCGCCTGGGCGCCGGCGTGCGGCTGGACGTTCACGTGCTCGGCGCCGAAGAGTGACTTCGCGCGGTCGATCGCGAGCTGCTCGATCTGATCGACCACCTCGCAGCCGCCGTAGTAGCGCTTGCCCGGGTACCCCTCCGCGTACTTGTTCGTGGGCACGGATCCGACGGCCTCGAGCACGGACGGCCAGGTGAAGTTCTCGGAGGCGATCAGCTCGATCTGGTCGCGTTGGCGGGCGAGCTCCTGCTCGAGCAGAGCGGCGATGTCGGGATCGATCTCGGCGAGTCCCGCTCCCCGGATCTGGTCGAGAGTGGGTTCCGGCGGCGACATACCGCGATGCTACTCCACCGGACCCGGCAGGCGGGTTCCCGATCTCGTTCTAGAACGAGAAGCGGCGGCGCTCGATGCTCACGAGCCGGTCTGCGCGATCTACCACGGCGGTGTCCGTGCCGCGCCCACCCTCGAGGACGTCGCGACGTCCGTCGCGTCCGCGAATCGTGTCGTTGCCTGCGCCGCCGCGCAGCACGTCGTTTCCGGCCCCCCCGTCGAGCGTGTCGTTCCCGGGGCCACCGTAGATCGTGTCGTTGCCGCGCGCCCGACAATGACATCGTTGCCGCCCAGCCCGCAGATCACGTCACGACCCGTTGTCCCGCGGATCACGTCGGCAGCCTGCGTGCCGACGATCGTGCAGCGCACGGGGCGACCGAGCGGATCGAGCGGTCGCGGGGGTGTGGCGAAGGAGGCGTCTGATCCGGCGCTCGTCCCGCCAGAGCTCTGCGCCACAACGCGGTAGTGCCAGCGTACGCCGGGTGTGAGGCCACGGAGCCGTGTGCCGACGGCGACGTCGGCCGAGCCGCCGATCGGCGCGATGGCCGTTCTGAAGCCGTAGCCGGCCGTGCGTCCGTACTCGATCCACCACGTCGTCGGAAGCCCGCGGGGGTTCACGGTGCCGGTGACCCGCGCTGAGGTCAGAGTCAGCGTGGCGAAGTTGATCGGGCCGGTGGAGACCGTCGGCGCACCGCTCGTGATGAAGGCCGCGTCGGCCCCACGCGTCGTTCCAAGCGAGCTCGACGCGACGAGGCGGAAGTGGTACGTGACCCCCGGCTGAAGGTTCGCGACTCCCGCCACGACGGCCTGCGTCGCTGTTCCCGAGCCCGCGCTCCTCGTGGACGTCCGCGACCCGTACTTGGTCGACGTGCCGTACTCGAAGTACCACGAGGTCGAGCGGCCGTTCGGGTTGAGCGAGCCCCCGAGCGTCGCCGACGTCGGACCGACCGACGACGCCGCTCCCGTCGCCACGCTCGGCGGGCTCTGGGTCGTGAACGCCCTGTCCGAGCCGCGCAACGGTGCCCGCGTCACTCGTCGCAACGAGCCGGAAGTGGTAGGTCGTTCCCGGTGCGAGGCCGTTGACCGTCTTCGAGACGTTCTTCGCGCTCGATCCGGAGCCGGCGCTCGACGTCGACGTCTTTGATCCATAGCCGGTCGTGGTGCCGTACTCGAAGAAATAGGTTGTGGAACGACCGTTCGGGTCGACGCTTCCGTTCAGCTTCACGCTGGTCGTCCCGATCGAGCTCGCGCGCAGAGGTGACGGCGACCGGCGGTTCGGCGGTGACGAACGTCCTGTCCGATCCCTCGGTCGTGCCGGCCGAGCTCTTCGCGACGAGTCGGAAGTGATAGGTCTTGCCGGGCGTAAGCCCGCCGACGGCAATCGAGACCGACTTCGACGTGGTACCCGATCCGGCAGAGGTCGTGGCCGTCTTCGTACCGTACGACGTCGACGTGCCGTACTCGACGTACCAGTCCGTTGCCTGGCCGTTCGGGTTGACGGTGCCGCCGAGCGTGGCGCCGGTCGGGCCGACGCCCGACGCACCTGAGGTCACGGCGACGGGAGGCGCTGCCGTCGTGAAGATCCCGTCGGCCCCGGTGACCGTTCCCGAGGCGTTCTTGGCGACGAGCCGGTAGTGGTAGGTGGTCGCGGCGCTCAGCCCACTCAGGCTCTTCGAGACCGAGACGTTGGCAGCGCCGGATCCGGCAGCCGTCGTCGTGGTCTTCGATCCGTACCCGGTCGTTGTGCCGTACTCGAACCACCAGTCCGTCGCCGCCCCACTCGGGTTCACCGTGCCGTTCAGCGTCGCAGACGTGCCACCGACGGCGCTGACGGTGCCAGTGATCGCGACGGGGTTCGCTGCGGCAGCACCCTGCGCGGCAAGCGCAGAAACGACGAGCACAACGGCGAGCAGCACGGAGCGGCGATGTCTACGCATATACCGAGGCTATGTCCGCTGTCGTAAGGGCGAGGTCGCGGAGGCGTTATCATTCTGTGAAGGCAGCAGCCAGCCGGGCGAGCGCTTCTTCGGGATCGCCTGCCCCGACCCGCAGGACGACCGGCAAGGCTCCAGAGAGGTCGATCACGGTCGACGGCGTACCTGGAAGCTCCCCACCGTCGACAGCGAAGGCGACGCCTGCGCGGATCTCGGGGGGAACGTCGTCGAGGCGGCGCGGGTCGGGCCCGCCGGGAAGATTCGCGCTCGTCGCGGCGATCATTCCGACGCTCGCGACGATCTCCGCCGCAGGCCCGACGAGGCGAGGTACGCGGACGCCGATCGTCTCGGGGCGTGCTGCCGAGAGCCAGCCGTAGCGTCGCTCGCGATTGGGGACGACGAGGGTGAACGGCCCCGGCAGCAGCGTGCGAACTCCTGCGGCGGCGATGCCCTCGAGCCCAGGGATGCCGGCGAGCAAGACCTCGGTGTCGGCGGCGATCACGGCGGTCGGCTGAATCTCGGCACGCCCCTTGAGGCGGTACAGATCGACCGCCGCTTCCCGACTCGCGGCGACGCAGACGAGACCGTAGACCGTGTCGGTCGGGAGCAGGGCGAGCGCGCCGCCCTCGAGCGCGGCCGCCATCTCGCGGGCATCGTTCATCGCCAGACGCCCTCGACGACACGATCGATGCCACGGAGGTCCGGCGTCACCCGAACGTCGTGAAACCCGAGCTCCTCGAGGAGGGCGGCAGTCGACTCCGCCTGCCCGGCACCCACCTCGAGGACGATCCCCGACGAGGCGGCGAGCACGGGAACGGCGCCTCTTGCAACTGCAGCAACCGCGCCGTCGGCCGTGAGCGCCTCGTGCGGCTCCCAGTCCCGGACCTCCGGCTCGAGGTTCGGGACGTCGCTCGCGTCGACATACGGTGGGTTCGAGACGACGAGATCCCAGGGCCCGCCGGGAAGTCCGTCGAAGAGGTCTCCCTGGAGAAGGTCGACCTCGAGCCCGGTCAGGGTCGCATTTTCCGAGGCGAGGGCAAGAGCATCCCGCGAGAAGTCGAACCCGGAAACCAGGGCGCCCGGGTGCTCGTCGCGAAGGGCGAGAGCGATCGCACCGGAGCCAGTCCCGACGTCGAGCACTCTGGGAGCATCGCGCCCGGCGAGCAGGAGAAGCGCCCGATCGACGAGGATCTCCGTCTCGGGACGGGGAATGAGCGCCCGCGGGTCGACGTTCAGCGTCAGGCGACGGAACCCCCACTCACCGAGCACGTACTGGAGCGGCTCGCGGGCGCCGCGCCGAACGACGAGCTCCCTCGCGACCTCGAGCTCCGACGGCGTGAGTGGGCGATCGAGCGCCATGTAGAGCTCGATCCGCTCCAGCCCGAGCGCCTTCGAGAGGAGTCGCTCCGCGTCGAGCCGTGGAGTCTCCGACCCACGCGCGACCAGGTAGTCGGTCGACCGACGAAGAACGGAGCCGATGGTGCTCGGGCCCACGTCCGAGCCCTGCGTCATACCCCGGCGGCCTCGAGCGAGAGACGCCGATCCTCGGCCTGGAGCGCCTCGGTGAACTCCTCGAGGTCCCCGTCGAGAATCTGGTCGAGCCGATGCACCGTCAGCTTGATCCGGTGGTCGGTGAGCCTGTTCTCGGCGAAGTTGTACGTGCGAATCTTCTCCGCCCTCTCCCCTGTCCCGATCTGCGACTTGCGGGCGGCCGAGAGCCGCGCCTGCTCCCTTTCGCGCTCGAGCTCGTAGAGCCGGGCGCGGAGGACGCGCATCGCCTTCTGGCGGTTCTGGAGTTGGGACTTCTCGTCCTGCATCGCGACGACGACGCCCGTCGGCAGGTGCGTGATGCGCACCGCCGAGTCGGTCGTGTTGACGCTCTGGCCGCCGGGGCCGGTCGATCGGTAGACATCGATCTTGAGGTCACTCTCGACGATCTCGACCTCGACCTCCTCCGCCTCTGGCATCACCGCGACCGTTGCGGTCGATGTGTGGATGCGCCCCTGCGATTCGGTCTCCGGCACACGCTGGACGCGGTGCGTCCCGCCCTCGTACTTGTAGACCGAGAACGCCCCGTCGCCCTTGACGGCAAAGACGACCTCCTTGAAGCCGCCGGTCTCGCTCTCGTTCGCGGAGAGGATCTCGGTCTTGAATCCGCGTCGCTCGGCGTAGCGCGAGAGCATCCGGAATACGTCGCCCGCCCACAGCGCCGCCTCGTCCCCGCCGACGCCCTGCCGGATCTCGACGATCACGTCCTTGGAGTCGGCCGGGTCGCGCTCGACGAGAGCCGCCTTGAGCTCCTCCTCGAGGCGCTCGATGTCGCTCTCGAGATCGCCGGCCATCGATGCCAACTCGGGGTCGTTGCGGACATCCTCGAGATCGGCACGCGCCTCCTGCCACGCGACCGCGAGCTTGTACGGCGTCTCGAGCTCCTTCAGCCGCCGACCTATGTCGGCGGCCTCACGGTGGTCGTTGTAGACCGCAGGGTCGGAGAGACGCGCCTGCAGCTCGGTGTACGAGCGCTCGAGCTCGTCGACGAGTGGTTCGATTCCGGCCATCGCGCCGATGGTAGCCGCGCAGAGCGACAGCCTTCAGCGTGTCGCCCGGCACCGCCCGATCCAGGTCAGACGAGCGCTGCGTCGAGCGTGATCTCCGGAACGCTCGCGAGCGCCTTCGATACCGGGCAGCCGAGCTTTGCCTCCTCCGCCGCGGCGACGAATGTCTCCGCGTCGATCCCGGGCACGTTGCCCCGGACGGTCAGCGCGACCTTCGTGATGCCGTCACCGGGGACGAACGTCACCGTCGCCGAGGTATCGAGCCTGTCCGCGGGGGTACCCGCCTGGGCGAGGCCGTGCGACAGAGCCATCGAGAAACAGGCCGAGTGCGCCGCCGCGATGAGCTCCTCGGGGCTGGTCTTCCCGTCCGGCTCTTCTGTGCGCGATGCCCAGCTGACCTCGAGTGCTCCGAATGCGCCGCTCCCAGCGGGAGCAATCGTGCCAGCGCCTTCGAGGAGCGAGCCGTGCCAGGTCGTCGTCATCGTTCGGTCGGTTGCCATCGGTTCTTCCCTCCGGGAGTTGTCGGGAACGCTCTCCTGTCAAACGCTGTAGGACCCCACACTACGAGGCGAGCGAGGCCGAGACGCCAACGGTTGCGATCCCGCGGATGAGCGCCGAGAACGGACAGCCGGCATCAGCGGCCTCTGCGGCCTGCGCGAATGCCGCCTCGTCGCAGCCGGGCACCTCGCCGCGCACCTCGATCTGGGAGTGCACGATCTGGTGACCCTTCCCCTCGACCTCGTCCATCGTCACGACGACCCGCGTCTCGAGACTCGCCGGAGGTGTCCCGGCCTGCGAGAGCTCGGTGGCGAGGGACATCGTGAAGCAGCCCCCGTGCGCCGCGGCAAGCAACTCCTCGGGGCTCGTCTTGTCTCCCGGGGTGCTGATGCGGGACGCCAGGGTGAAGGCCAGGTCGGTGAACGCCGTCGAGGTTGCCGCGCTCAGGGTGCCGCTGCCCCGGGCGACATTGCCCTGCCACACCGCATGTGCCTCGCGAATGATTCTGGGCATCGTGCTCCTCCTTCGATCGGGATCTAGATGGTCTTGCGGACGAGGCCCGCCCAGGGGAGTCCCTCGCCCCTACGCCATTACCTCGACGCGGGACTCGGCCCGCAACTCGTCGTCGCTCTCGGACTGCTCGACGCGGATCACCTCTTGGAGGGCGCGAATCGAGACCTCGATCTGCTCGAGATCCGGCTGGCGGGTGGTGAGCCGTTGCAGCCAGAGGCCCGGCGCCAGCGCGGCCATGAGGACCCGGTTGTCCTGGTGCTTGCCGGCATACCGGATCAGCTCGTAGGCGAGACCGGCAATCACCGGCAAGAGCAGGATCCTGCTGATGATCAGCCAGTACCAGACGGGGCGCCCGACGAAGGCGAAAACGAAGATCCCGATCACCATAACCCATAGCAAAAAAGCAGTTCCGCAACGTGGGTGGATCAAACTGAACTTTTGCACCTTCTCCGGCGTCAGCTCGGATCCCGCCTCGAGCGCATTGATCGCCTTGTGCTCGGCGGCGTGATACTGGAAGACGCGCCTGAGATCGGGCAGCAGCCCGATCAGCACGATGTAGAGGATGAAGACCGAGACCCTGATCAGTCCCTCCACGACGACAAACGAGTACGTGCCGTCGATCGGGAGCCAACTCGTGAGGAGGGCCGGCCCGACCTTGAAGAGCATCAGCGCGAAGCCGATCGCGAGCACGAAGGAGAAGATGATGTGCCCCTTCGAGATCTCGGTCGAGACCTCGGCGACTTCACCGTCTGCGCCTTCCTCCTTCTCGCCCTGCATGGCGTAGTTCGCAGAGATCGCAAGGGCGCGGAAGCCGATCGCGAGAGACTCGCCAAGTGCGATGACACCCCGGATCACCGGCAACCTCCAGACCCGGTGTCGCTGCATCGGTGAGCTCACGGTCGTCGTGACCGCGACGATCTCGCCGTCAGGGGTGCGGACCGCGACGGACCACACTGCGGGGCCGCGCATCATCACCCCTTCGAGTACGGCTTGACCGCCGTACGAGACGCTCAAGAGAACAATCTCCGAGTGGAGCTTGCTGCAACGTGAGACGCGCAATATCCGTCACAGCAAGCCCCACTTTGATGCTTGCTGTACAGCGGCCGACCCTGAGCCGAAGCCTCTGGGTACAACGCTTCCTGTAGGGCCACTAGCGGCGCGAGCCGCCGGACTTCTCGAGCCGGCGCTGGAAGCGCTCGACCCGACCGCCGGAGTCCATCAGCTTCTGCTTGCCCGTGTAGAACGGGTGACAGTGCGAGCACACCTCGACGTGGAGCTCGGGCTTCGTGGAACGGGTCATGAACTCGTTGCCGCACGAGCAGCTGACGTGAGCGAGCACGTAGTCGGGGTGAATGTCGGTCTTCATCGCCCGGCCAGAATAGCAGAGGCGATATCGGTGCTGACGTTGCCTCCGGAGACGACGCTGACGACGCAGCCTCCTTCGACCTTGCCCGCGAGAACGGCAGCTACGGCAGCCGCGCCCCCTGGCTCCGCGGCCAGCTTTGCGCGCTCGTAGAGGAACCTGAAGCCGTCCCGGATCTCGTCGTCCGTGACGATCACGACCTCGACACCGAGCCGGCCGCACTCTTCGACAGCGACCGTTCCTGCAAACGGCGCGGTGAGCGCATCGGCGATCGTGCACGGTGTCAGAGACACGGGCTCACCGGCAGCGAGCCCGAGCGCGAGCGCGTCAGAGTGCTCTGGCTCGACGGCGATCACGCGCACGCCGTGCGGAACGCACGCCGCGGCGATCCCGGTCACGAGACCGCCCCCTCCGCACGCAACGACGATCGTGTCGACCTCGGGGATGTCTTCGAGAATCTCCAACCCGACTGTCCCGGCTCCCGCCATGACGACCGGATCGTTGAACGGATGGACGAGGACGCGACCGGTCTCCCGCCGGAGCTCCTCGAGTCGCTCGAACGCACCGGCGGGATCCTCGGCTTCGAGATCGATCGTGGCCCCGTACCCACGCGTCGCGGCGATCTTTGCGGTGCTTGCTGACGCCCACATGACGAGGAGCGCGTCGACCCCCTCCGTCGCAGCTGCCCACGCGAGTGCCTGAGCGTGGTTGCCGGCGGACACGCTGATCACGCCGCGCTCCCGCTCCTCCCCAGAGAGCGCCCGCACCCGGTTGAGCGCACCTCGCGCCTTGAACGAGCCGGTGCGCTGAAACAGCTCCGCCTTCAGATGGTGCCCGGGCCCGAGGCTGCGGGAGCTGAAGGTCGGGGTGCGATGCGTCGTACCCCTGATCGTCGCCGCCGCGCGTGCGACGTCGTCGGGTGTGATGGCGACGCGCGGCACCGGGTGATCGTAGTCGACCGTCCGGGGACTCGTCGACCGCCGAAACAGCGAGAATGCGGACATGGACGTCGACGAACTGCCGCCGATCCGCATCGTCGTCACGGACGACCTCGAGCGGTCACGGGTGACGGTGTTCTTTCGGCTGCTGCTCGCGATCCCGCACCTGTTCGTCGTCCTGCTGTGGGGAATCGCAGCGTTTGCCGTGGCCGTGATCTTCTGGATTGCACTCGTCTTCGAGGGAAAGGCGCCGCGCACGCTGCAGGAGTTCGTCGCGTCGTACCTCCGTTACGCAACCCAGGTGAGCGCGTACCTCTACCTCGCCGCAGCGCCGTACCCGACGTTCGGCGGAGCCCCGGGGTACCCGATCGACCTCGAGATCGACCTCGCTCCGCGTCAGTCACGAGGACGCGTCGCGGCACGGCTCGTGCTCGCGTTTCCGGCGTTCCTGCTCATCGCAGTCCTCGGCGGCGGCATGTCGGGCGGAAGCTCCGCGAACGTGACGTCGTCGACCTCTGCCGGGGACGACTGGTGGCTGAGCGCCTGGAGCGTCGGCGGCGTCTCGACGACCGTCGCCGTCCTCGCGTGGTTCGCCATCCTCGCTCGCGGCCGGATGCCGCTCGGTCTGCGCGACCTGCTCACGTACTGCATCGGCTACACCGCCCACGCGACGGGCTACTTCCTCCTGCTCACCGATCGCTACCCGACGACGGACCCGACTCGGGTCGTTCCCCTCGTCGAGCTACCGGCGCATCCCGTGCGACTCGAGCTCACGGACGACGTTCGCCGGTCACGGCTCACGGTGTTCTTCCGCTTCCCGCTCGCCGTCCCGCACCTCATCTGGCTGCTCCTGTGGACCGCCGTGGTCCTGGTCGTCGTGCCGGTCATCTGGCTGATCGTGCTCGTGAGCGGCCGACTGCCCGTGCCGCTGCACCGGTTCTTGACGGCGTGGATTCGCTACTCCACGCACGTGATCGCGTTCCTCTACGTCATCGGTGGGCCGTTCCCCGGGTTCACCGGTCGCGCGGGCAGCTATCCCGTCGACATCGCGTTCGATCCACCACAGCCACAGCGCCGAGTGGTCACGGCGTTCCGGGCGTTGCTTGCGATCCCCGCGTTCCTGCTCTCCGGGGCGTTGGGCTCGGTCGCGCTCCTCGTCGGCTTCCTCGGCTGGTGGGCGTCGCTCTTCACCGCGCGGATGCCCGAGGGCCTGCGCAACATCGGTGCCGTCAGCCTCCGGTACTCGGCGCAGGCGAGCGCGTACTTCTTCCTCGTCACGGAGCGCTATCCGTACTCGGCGCCCGCAGTTCGCGACCGACCCCGTGATGTGCAGCTCGAGCTTCCACTCATTGCTCCGGGTCCCGACCCAACCGCGATCGAGGCGCTCTGAAGCCGAGGCGGGCGCTACAGCTCGGCCTTGTCGCGATCGCCGGCGTCGCCTGGATCTGGTGTGCGGCGTTGCTTCTTCGTACCGCCGTTCCGTCCGACCTGCCAGCGATTCGGATCGACAGCGCGACGGTGTTCGGGAAGGCACTCGTTCGTCGCTCCGAGCACGTCGAGCGCTTCTTCCTCGTCGTCTGGGTGCTCTCGCAAGTCGCGCTCTTCACGACGCTCTGGATCTACGCCCGCCGCGGCCCACGGTTTGCCCGCGAGTCCGCCGCAGGACCGATCGGAACGGGGATGCTGCTCGGAATGCTCGGGCTCGGGATCGTCTGGCTCGTGCAGCTGCCCTTCGGACTGCTCAGCGTCTGGTGGGCTCGTCGTTACGACCTCAGTGAGGTTGGATACCTGGAGTGGGCATTCGGCGGCTGGTTCGAGCTCGCCGGCGCCTTCACGTCGATCTGCGTCACGCTGCTCATCGTCATGTTCCTCGCCCGTAGGCTCGGCGAGGCGTGGTGGATTCCCGGGGCCGCCGTGTTCGTCGTCATCGGTGCGGGGTTTGCCTTCGCCCAGCCCTACCTCCTCCCCGAGACGACGCCTCTGAAGGATCGAGCACTGCAGCGGTCGGCGACGGAGTTCGAGCGGGAGCAGGGCGTGTCGGGCATACCGATCTCCGTCGAGGACGTGAGTGGCACGACGAGCCAGGCAAATGCGTACGCCGTCGGCTTCGGGCCCTCACGCAAGATCGTCCTCTGGAGCACGATGGTCGACGGCACGTTCTCCGACGGCGAGGTGCGCGCAGTGCTCGCCCACGAGATCGGGCATCACTCGAGCGACCACATCCCGAAGGCGCTCGCCTGGTTCGGGCTCTTCGCGCTTCCCGGTGCGTGGATCCTGATGCGATTGACACGCCGTCGCGGCGGCATGGGCGAGGCGGCGGCCGTTCCGCTCGCGCTCCTCGTCGTCGCCGCACTTCAGCTCGCGACGGCACCGGCCCAGACGTGGATCAGCCGCCGGATGGAGTCCGAGGCCGACTGGAAGGCGCTGCAGACGACGCGGGATCCCGATGCCGTGCGAGGGCTGTTCGCCGGGTTCGCAAAGACGTCGCTCGGCGATCCCGATCCGCCGACGTGGGCGCACGTGCTCCTCGACAGCCATCCGACGCTCTCGCAACGGGTCGAGATGGCGGAGGCGTGGAAGAAGCTCCAGCCGTAGGGGCGATGCGCTCCCGCACGCGTAGGGGCGATGCGCACCCGCGCGCCAGCGCGGGTAAGCGTCGCCCGCCGGGTAATCGCCGCCCGCCAGGCAGGCGTCCCCACAGCCCGGGCGACGCTCCCGGCGCCGAGGCGCCGTTCGCATCGCCCCTACGTCAGCGTGTACTCGGGCCCGGAGCCACCCTCGGGTGGCGTCAGGCGGCCGCCTCGGGCCGTGATCGCGCCGCACTGCACGCAGTTCGAGGGCGTCAGCTGCACCTCGACGGTGCCGTCGCCGTTGTCCTCGCCCACCTCGTAGACCTGGGCGGGGCACATCCAGGCCCACATCTCCGCGACGTCTCGCGGAACGCGCCGCTCGATGCGAACGTGATTCGGCTGGTCGTCGCGCGTCCGGTTTCCCGACACGAACACCGAGGAAAGCTTGTCGAAGGTGAGAGCAGCCGTCGGGAGCGGGATAGCGCGCCGCGCGATCGGTGCGAAGCAGAGGTGCCGCAGCGTTCGGCTCGTTGTGGAACTCCTTCGGAGGAAGCTTTCCCTTCGTCACCGTCATCGCGCTCGCGAGCCCGCCGCCCACGAAGAACCCCTTCTCGAACGCCTGCCGCATGTTGCGCACCTCCCGCAGGCTCTTGCCGAGGTATCCCGTGCGGATCTCCGAGTCGTACGCGTCGAACGCGCCGATTCGGCCCGGGTTCTCGCCGCGCTGGAGCGACGCGTAGGCGGCCTCTGCGGCAAGGCGCCCGGATTCGATCGCGTAGTGAACACCCTTCAGCCGCGCGAGGTCGACGAGTCCCGCGCTCTCGCCGGCGAGCAGCAGGCCCGGCGCGCCGAGTCGACGCGGCATTGCATGCCAGCCACCGCTCGTGATCGTCTTCGCCCCCCAGGCAACGCGCTCCCCTCCCTCGAGGATCTCGCGGACGAAGGGGTGCGTCTTGAACTCCTGGAGGAGATCGTGCGCCGACAGCTCGACGTCGCGGTAGTCGAGCCCGATCACGAAGCCGAGCGACACCATCTCATCACCCATCGGGTAGATCCACGAGCCGCCGAACTCGCGGTACTTGGCCGGCTTGCGCAGCGGCCACCCGAGCGTGTGGACGATCCTGCCGAGCGGCTTCGCGACGCGCCAGACCTCCTTGACCCCGAGCTCCCAGATCTGCGGTTCCGGGCCGTTGAGGCCGAAGTGGTCGAGCGCCGCTCCCGTGAGGTGGCCCGCCGTGCCCTCGGCCAGCACCGTCACCTGCGCAACGATGTCCGAGCCAGGCTCGAAGTTGCCGAGCGGCTCGGCCTCCTTCCCACGCCCCTTGTCGCCGCTGCGAATCCCGACGACGCGGCCGTGCTGGACGAGCAGCCTGTCGGCCGAGGTCTCCGGCAGCACGAACGTGCCGCCGGCCTCCGCCTGCTCCGCGAGATAGCGGGACATCTGCGAGATCGAGATGATCCAGTTGCCGTGGTTGCGGAGCGTCGGCGGCGGCGGAATGCGGAGGGCACGCTTTCGTGTGAGGAGGTAGACGCCCTCGCCGGGAACCTCTCCGTAGGTCGGCACTCCGTCGAGTTGCTCCGGGCGGCCCTTGAACAGCCGCCTGATCGCCCTGGGGTTCATGACGGCGCCCGAGAGAAGATGCGAGCCGGGCTGCTTGCCCTTGTCGACGAGCGCGACCGGGACGTCGCCGAGCTTCTCGGCCATCGCGGGGTCGTCCTCGAGGAGCTGCCCGAGCCGGATCGCGCACGCAAGGCCCGCCGGGCCGCCGCCCACGATCAGGACACCGACCTCGATGCGCTCGTCCGGTGCGTCGGTCGGAGCGGCGATCACCTCGCCGCTCGAGAACGGTGGCGGAAAGTCCGCCGCGCGCATCTCTGCGGCCGCCTCGCCCCTGGCCACGTCAGTGGCCTCTCCGGGGAATCCTGCCACGCTGCGCGTGGCTGCAAACACATCGCAGGGCTTCGTCCTCGGTCGCACCCGTACAACCCGGTATGGGAGCTCCCTGCGTCCTCGCCCTGCTCGGTTTTCGCCGGCGCACCACGACAGGATCCCCCGGAGCGACCACTACGCCTTACGGGCCCGCACGAGCTCGGCGAGCTTCGGCGCGACCTGGTTCAGGTCGCCGACGACGCCGAAGTCGGCGAAGTCGAAGATGGGCGCGTTCGGGTCCTTGTTGATCGCGACGATCGCGCCGGAGTTCTGCATGCCCACCTTGTGCTGGATCGCGCCAGAGATCCCGAGCGCGATGTAGAGCTTCGGTGAGACCGACTTGCCCGTCTGCCCGACCTGCGTCGAGTACGGGTACCAACCCGCATCGACAACTGCTCGCGTCGCTGCGACCGCTCCGCCGAGCGCCGCTGCGAGCTCCTCGGCGAGCTCGAAGCCCTCGGGCGCACCAAGGCCGCGCCCCCCAGCGACGATCACGTCGGCATCTTCGATCGAGGGCCCGCTTGCCTGCTCCTGCGCCTGCTCGACCATCCGCGCCGCCGTCGAGAAGTCCCTCGGCGTAACGGAAACAGGGTGAACGGCCGCGGTTCCCCCGGTCTCGACGGCCTCGAACGCACCCGACCGCACGAGCGCGATGCGCACCGCGCTCGTCCAGCCGACCGTGACGAGGACCGTGTCGCCGAGTGCCGGCCGCTGCGCGGTCAGCTCTCCACCCTCGAGCGCGAAGTCGATGACGTCCCAGTTGAGCCCAGCGTCGAGTCGCGCCGAGAGGCCGGCTGCGACGTCGGCCGAGAGGACGGAGGCGGCAAAGAGGATGTTCGTCGCGCCAGATGCTGCGACGACCGCTTCGAGCGCATCGACGCGCGGCTGCGGGAGCGGCGCCTCGAACTCGGGCGCGTCAACGGCGTACACGGTGGACACGCCGTACGCGCCGGCAGATGCGGCGACCTCGGCAACCCCATGCCCGACGACGACGCCTGCCACGTCTCCGGCCACCGCGAGTGCGCGCGCGAGAACACCGAGCGAGCCCTTCTGAATCACACCGTCGTGGTGCTCGAGGAAGACCAGGGTGCCGCTCAAAGCAACTTCCTTTCCGAGAGCCACGCGACGAGCTGCTCGGCCGCCGAGCCGTCGTCCTCGATCTTGACCTGATTGCCCTTTGCGGGCGGCGGAGCGAGCGCGAGGACGGACGTCTGCGATCCGGCCGCCCCGACCTGAGCCGGGTCGGCGCCGATGTCTGCGAGCGAAAGCGTCTCGGCCGGCTTGGACTTGGCACCCATGATTCCCTTGAGGGACGGGTAGCGCGGCTCGTTGATCGCGTCCGAGACGGCGACAACGGCCGGCAGTGGCGCGGAGATGACGTCGTAGCCGAACTCCGTCTGCCGCTTCCCGGTCACGGACGACGCGTCGACGGTCAGGTCGGCGACCTGAGAGATCAGCGGGCGCTGCAACCGGTCGGCGACGGCAGCCCAGAGGACGGCGCCGTCCGAGTCCGACGACTGCTGTCCGAAGAGGACGAGGTCGGCACCTTCACGCTCGAGGCCCTTCGCGAGCGCATAGCTCGTGGCGACGAGATCGGAGCCCGCAGCAGCCTCGTCCGAGACGAGCATCGCGCGGTCGGCTCCCATCGCGAGCGCCTTGCGCAGCGAATCGAGCGCCCGCGCCGGCCCGAACGAGACGATGACGACCTCACCGCCGTGGGCCTCCTTGATCCGGAGCGCCTCCTCGACGGCGTTGACGTCGGTCGCGTTGAGCGCGCCCTCTCCCGACCGGTCGAGCCTCTTCGTGGCGGGATCGAGCCTGCGCACCGAGGTCGCGTCGGGAACCTGCTTCACACAGACGGCGATCTTCATGGTCTGAGCCTAGATGATCGGCATTTCCCGTCGCAGAGAGATCCGTCTCTTCATGAAGTGCGCCGTGCACTCTGGTAGGCTCGGGCACTTCGAGCGCGCGAATCGGACGCGGGTGACGCCCGTTTCCCTGCCCCAGGATGCGAATTCACCGGACGACAGCCCGAGGAGCACTCCTCCTCTCTCTCTTCCTGGCGCTCAGCCTGGCGGTCGCGTCGGCCTCGCTCGGAGTGAACGAGCCCACGGATCCGCCCGGAAACGGGAAGAAGCCGATCATCTTCCCGGTCGTCGGCGCCGCGAAGTACTTCGACGACTGGGGTGATCCGCGCGGTCAGGGTCGGCACGCCGGAAACGACATCCTCACGACCTGGCGCTCCCCCGCAGTCGCAGCCGAGGACGGAAAGATCCGGCTCCATACCACGTCTTCGCGCGCCGGGTGCATGCTCTACCTGTATGGCGCGAGTGGTACGACCTACCTCTACATCCATCTGAACAACGACCGCACCGCCAAGCGGGACAACAGCGGCTCCTGCGTTCCGGGGATCGCCTATGCGAACGGTCTGAAGACGGGGTCGCGGGTGAAGGCCGGTCAGCTGATCGCGTACAACGGTGACTCGGGCGACGCGGAGGGGATCTACCACCTCCATTTCGAGGTTCACCCGAACGATGGCGTCGATGTGAATCCTCGGCCCTACCTGAACGAGGCACGTCGACTTCTCTTCCCCGTGCAGACGACGGCGAAGCCCGTGACGGTCGGCCTCAAGGGCACGGCCGTCGCTGCCGGGGGTGGGGTCGTCGAGCTCTCGGTGACGAGCTACCGCGTCTGGCCGGGAGGTGCCTGGGTGACGATCCCCGCGCGCTCGCTGGAGCTCGCCGTGCCGATCGAATCGGTGGTGGACGAGACGCTGATCGATGTGTTGCTCTCGCCGACGAGACGCACGCTGAGCTCGCGCAAGGCAACGAAGGTCGTCGCATTCACCATCCCGACCGCCGCAACCCTTGCGGTCGCCGCCGGCGAGCCCGGAGCGCTCTCGGTCGATCGGATCCGCCCCGGATGAGTCGAGTCACGTCCACGGCCGCGCCCGATGCGTGCCGCACCTACACGACGGCAGTGGCAGAGCGGAGGAACTCGACGATCTCACTCGTCGGGGCGCCCGGCGTGAAGATCGCCGCAACACCCCCATCGATCAGCGCGGCGGCATCGTCCCTCGGGATCGTCCCGCCGACGACGATCAGTACGTCGTCCGCACCCTGGGCGCGAAGGCCGTCGACGATCCGTGGGACGAGTGTCATGTGCGCGCCCGAGAGGATCGAGATCCCGACCGCATCCGCATCCTCCTGGATCGCCGTCTCGACGATCTGCTCGGGGGTCTGGTGGAGACCGGTGTAGATCACCTCCATCCCGGCATCGCGCAGGGCCCGGGCGATGATCTTCGCGCCCCGGTCGTGCCCGTCGAGGCCGGGCTTTGCGATCACGACGCGTGTCTTCCGGTCCACATGGGCAGTATACGGCGATGAAAATGTCCGTCATCGGCTGCTCGCCCGCCTGGCCCAATCCGGGGAGCGCCCACTCGGGCTACCTCCTGGAGCACTCCGCCGGACGGCTCCTTGTCGACTGCGGCCCGGGCGTGCTGCCCCGTCTCCGCCAGCGGGAGGGGTGGCCGAACGTCGATGCGATCGCGATCACCCACTTCCATCTCGACCACTGGGGTGATCTCGTCCCGTGGGTATGGGGCGCCATGTATCGCTGGGCAGGATCGGTCTCGGTCAGCGATCGCCCCGAGCTCTGGGTGCACCAGGGTGGCCGGGAGATCCTGGAAGACTTCGGCGAGCGGTTCGGCTTCAGGGACATGTTCGATCGCGTCTTCACCGTCCACGAGTACCCGCCCGAAGAGCCGTTTCTGGCTGCGGGGTTCGAGGTGGTGCCCATGAGGCTCCCGCACTACACCCTCGAGACGTACGGGTTCAGGCTCTCGTCCGACGGTGTGACGGTCGCCTATTCCGGCGACAGCGGCCCGAGCGAGCGACTGGCCGAGCTCGCTCGTGACTCCGATCTCTTCATCTGTGAGGCCACGCTTGCGCGCGGCGTCGACGATGGACCTCTTCGGGGCCACCTGAGCGTCGAGGAGGCGCTCGAATCAGCTGCGCACTCCGGAACGAAGCGGCTGCTTCTCACGCATCGTCCGGCCGAGCTCGATGCACCGCCGGGTGTCGAACGGGCACGCGACGGCCTCGAGATCGATCTGTAGCGCCACACGGGTGACACCGTGCCCGATCGAGGCACGGCGAGAAGCGGTTCCCCCACCCGTCCGAGCGGCCCGATCGAGGGACTGACAGCGCTCCCCCTCCCCTGGATGGCCGGGTGGCGCGATCGCTGAGATGGGGGATCACCGTGGAGGCCTCCTGCTGCCGATCTCCGTGGCATGCGGCGACTCCTGTTCCTTGCCACGCTCGCGACCCTTGCGCTTGGCGCCGCGACTGCGGGTCCAGGGAGCGAGGCGGCGCAGGCAAACGGCCAGCGGTGTGGAGCCGGCACGAACGGCTCCGCCGGGTACGCGTATGCCGGCCACCAGGCGACGAGCGTCTCACACGGAGTGCGCGCGACGATCACGCCGACCGTGCAGGCGAACGTCGTCGCAGGTCACGTCGCAGGCTGGATCGGCGTCGGTGGGCCGGGTCAGGGCGCCCGCGGCGAGACGCTGTGGCTCCAGGTCGGCATCGCCTCGATGCCGGATACTCCTGCCATGATCTACGCAGAGATCACCCGCAGCGGCAAGGATCCCGTGTTCGTCCAACTCCTCAACGGCGTCGCAGTCGGCGAGAGCCACAACGTCGCGGTGATGGAGATGTCCGGTCGCCCGAACTACTGGCGGGTCTGGCTCGACGGGACCGCCGTGACCAAGCCGATTCTGCTCGAGAACTCCACGAAACGGTGGCGCCCGATCGCAACCGCTGAATCATGGAACGGGAACCGGGCAGTCTGCAACCGCTTCGGCTTCCGCTTCGACGGAGTCGCCGTCGCGGAGGCGACCGGGGGCTCGTGGAGAGCCTTCCAGCCCGGCGCGAGGTTTCTCGATCGCGGATATGCCGTCAAGCGCCTGAGCGGCTCGAACGGTGGGCAGCGCGCGCTTTCCACAGGCACGCCCGCGCCGTACGCCTTCGAAGCAAGCAGCGCCTTCGTAGGGGAGATGGCGTAGCCTCTCCCGGCGAGCGCACACGGCGATCACCCGCCCTCGGGCAAACAGGCGCAACGTGCGAGAGAGCGCCCTAGCTCGCGAGAATGCGGATCGGCGTCCCGACCGGGATGCGCTCGCGCAACAAGTCCGCTGTCTGATTGGAGATCCGGACGCACCCGTGTGAGACCGCCTGCCCGAGCAGGTGCGGCGCGGTTGTTCCGTGGAGCCCGACAACGCCGCCGCCCGGCCATTCCGAGAGCTTGGAGTAGGCGCTCGTCTCGAACGCAAAGCTCCCGAGGAAGGGGACCTGCACCGGCTTGAAGCGCACGGTGACGAAGTAGAGGCCGGTCGGCGTCTCCATCCCGGGAGCTCCGACCGCGATCCGAGCCGTGTCGACGAGATCGTTCCGTTTCCACAATTGCAGCACCCTCGAATCTCGATAGACGACGACCTGCCACGGCATCGACCTGATCGAGACGTGCGGCGCCCTCACCCAACCCGTGCGGCCGTTGGGTCGGCCCGGGACGGTGATCCTGTACCAGGAGATTTTCCCGCTCTTGCTCCGCTTCGCGCCGACGGCGAGGACGTATCGCGGACGGTAGTCCTGAGGGCGGAACTCGCTGAGTCGCGCGACGATGCGCGCGTCGTTGCGCGGAGAGCGACGGACGATCAGGGTCGGGACATTGATCGTGCCGGAGCCTACGACAGTCTTGGGTGGGGATGTGCTCACCGCGCGAACCGAGCTGCGCGACACCGGAGCAACGACGAGAACGACGGCGATAGCCATGAGACCGACGGCAGCAGCCACGAACATCAGCCGTCCTACTCGTGTCGGGGCCGCCGATGCTGCCACATCGGCTTCATCCTGCGCCCGTCGTTGCTCGAGATGCCATCATGCACTACACGGTAGCCACCCGTCCGGGGGATGGCCATGCCTCATTCGAGGGTTTCGTCTCCCCCGTGCGTCTGCGAGACGCGCACCGCGAAGACAACGACGCCCCCGGGGCTCCCGGGGGCGTCGTCTGCCCTGCCTCGATGTGGTGCCCGCGCTACCCGGTGACGGGCGGCTCGTAGACCCCGACGACACCGACCCGCTGGGCGTTACAGGCCTTCTTTCCCTGAATCGCGAGGCGCACGATCCCGGGCTGCGACGGCTTGATCGTCACCTTGACCTTGCCGTCCTTCCCGGTCGTCACGACCTTCGAGATCCCCGGGCCGGTGAGCTTGACCTTGACCCCCGAGACGCCGTTCGAGCCCTGGGTCACCCTGATGCTGATCTTCTGAGCCTTTCCGGTGGCCTTCAGCATCTTCGGGTTGGCGGCGAGTGTCCGGCAGATCTCCACCACCTTCGCCGGCACCCTCGGAGGCGTCAGCGGTGCAAGGACGAGCGTCTGTGCTGACGCCTTGTTGTTACCCGAGTTGGTCTCGGGCGTCGAGGTCGTGACCACGACGACGTTGACCTTCGTCCCCGTCGAGTTGACCGTGGCCTTGATCGTGATCGCCACGGACGCACCGGGAGCGAGGCTCGCGATCGTGCAGTCCAGCGTCTGTGCCGTCGTTGCGCACGTGCCGGCACTCGTTGTCGCCGACCCGAAGCTCACGCCGGCGGGTGCTGTATCTGCGACCTTCACGTCGGCCGCGGCGTCGGGGCCGTTGTTCACGACGACCAGGTTGTACGTGATCGCCGCAGTGCCACCGCCCCGAGGCAGGCGCACCTGCGCGGTCGCGGCCTTCGTCACGGAGATGTCCGTGCTCGGCACGTACGGCGGCGGCGGCGTGCGATTGACCGTCACCGTCGCATCGTCCGAATCCGAGACGGACTGCTCATCGTCGTCGACGCCAGAGGCTGTAACGACGTTCGTCTCGGTCTTCGACACCGTCTCCGTGAACGAGCACGTGTACGACGCGCTCGGGAGGATCCGGCGCGAGCCCGCCGGGCCCTCGTCGACTCCGTCATCGAGCGTGCACGTGCCCCTCGGGTTCAGGTTGCCGTAGATCGAGTCGGTCAGCGACGTGATGTACACCGTGTCGACAGCCGAGTCGTTCCGGACGACGACCGTGAACTCCACCGGCCCGCTGTCCTGAACGACCGTCGGGTTCGCCGTCTTCGTGACGGTGATGCCCGACTCTACGTCGGTGAGGGCGATGATCGCGTCGTTGCTCGACTCGGGCTCCTGTGAGGTGCCCTCGTCATCCTTCCACGACACGTCCACGTGATCCGTCTCCGTCGCGCCTCCGTTGCCTTCCAGGTCACGCGTGAACGTGCACGTCTTCGACGCACCTGGAGCGAGGGTGAACGGGATCCCGTTTCCCTGCCCGGCGCCCGGGCACTCCAGGTTGTCGACGCTGACGGTGCCGAGACCGTTCACGACGTCGGCGATGCTCGACACAGTGATGGTGTCAACCGACGAGTTGTTCGTGATCTTCGCCCTGAAGTAGAACGTACCGCCACTCTCGGGCTTCGTCGCGGAGTTCGAATACGTCCCGTCCGGCTCGGCCGACACGGACTTCTCGACCGTGATCGAGCGGGCCTTACGGGTGTTCCTGACCGTGCAGGACTTGACATCGCCGTACTCGAGCGTTCCCTCGCAGTCGCCCTCGAAGGACACCCCGTAGAGCGGGTCGACATTTTCGCTGACCACATATCCGCCGGGTGTGTATGCCCTGGTTGTGCCCTGGGGATCGCCCCCGAAGCTCTCGAGGGTGACCTCTCCACGCTTCACATTCATCGTGAACTGCGACGCTGTCTTCGAACCGCCGCTCACGATCTTGATCACGGTCAGCTTCGGGTTGAGCTCGTTCACGAGGGTGCAGGTGACCAGAGCATCGCCACGCTTCGGCGTCGCCGAACACGTACCCGTCGTCGAACGCGTGTAATCAGCCAACACCGTCGTCCCAGCAGCCGCCTCAGTGATCGAGAACTCCACATCCGGCGTCAGATCCGTCGTCGAGGACTCACCACAAGCAAGCGGCGACCCAACAGCCACATCACCATTCTTCGGCTGGAACAGATCACCCTGATGAGCCGCCCCACTCGGACAACTCTTCACAACCTTCAACTGCGGCAGCAGCCTTCAAATCGTTCACGATGGTGCACGTGACCAGAGCATCGCCACGCTTCGCGCAGTCCCTCGAATTCACATACGCCGCCGTACGAACGCGTGTAGTCGTCAGGTCCAACACCGTCGTCCCAGCAGCCGCCTCAGTGATCGTTGTACTCCACATTCGGCGTCAGACGGGTCGTCGAGGACTCACCACAAGCCAGCGGCGCCCCAACAACCACATCAGCCATTGCTTCGGCTGGAAACAGATCACCCTGCCGCAGCCTCCCCACTCGACACACTCCTTCACAACCTTCAACTGCGGGCAGCCTTCAACGTATTCGTGATCGTGCACGTCGGCGTCGCCGCACCACGCGGCAGACCCTGCGCATTCACACACGCCGCCGGTACGAACCGTGTAGTTCGCCAGGTTCGCCGCCGGCGACCCCGCACCAACCTCCGTGATGTTGTACGCCGCATTCGGCGTCAACGGAGTCGTCGACGACCCAGCACAATCCAACGCCGCCCCGAAATCAGAGCCGCCGTTGCGCGGCTGGAAACGATCAGTCTCCGCAGCCTTCCCACCAACACACACCTTCTCCACCTTCAACTGCGGAGCAGCCTTCAACGTATTCGTGATCGTGCACGTCGGCGTCGCCGCACCACGCGGCAGACCCTGCGCATTCACACACGCCGCCCTGTACGAGACCGTGTCGTAGTTCGCCAGGTCCGCCGCCGGCGTCCCCGCACCAACCTCCGTGATGTTGTACGCCGCATTCGGCGTCAACGGAGTCGTCGACGACTCAGCACAATCCAACGCCGCCCCGAAATCAGAGCCGCCGTTGCGCGGCTGGAAACGATCAGTCTCCGCAGCCTTCCCACCAACACACACCTTCTCCACCTTCAACTGCGGAGCAGCCTTCAACGTATTCGTGATCGTGCACGTCGGCGTCACCGCACCACGCGGCAGACCCTGCGCATTCACACACGCCGCCTAGTACGAGCCGTGTCGTAGTTCGCCAGGTCCGCCGCCGGCGACCCCGCACCAACCTCCGTGATGTTGTACGCCGCATTCGGCGTCAACGGAGTCGTCGACGACTCAGCACAATCCAACGCCGCCCCGAAATCAGAGCCGCCGTTGCGCGGCTGGAAACGATCAGTCTCCGCAGCCTTCCCACCAACACACACCTTCTCCACCTTCAACTGCGGAGCAGCCTTCAACGTATTCGTGATCGTGCACGTCGGCGTCGCCGCACCACGCGGCAGACCCTGCGCATTCACACACGCCGCACTAGTACGAGACCGTGTAGTTCGCCAGGTCCGCCGCCGGCGTCCCCGCACCAACCTCCGTGATGTTGTACGCCGCATTCGGCGTCAACGGAGTCGTCGACGACTCAGCACAATCCAACGCCGCCCCGAAATCAGAGCCGCCGTTGCGCGGCTGGAAACGATCAGTCGCCGCAGCCTTCCCACCAACACACACCTTCTCCACCTTCAACTGCGGAGCAGCCTTCAACGTATTCGTGATCGTGCACGTCGGCGTCGCCGCACCACGCGGCAGACCCTGCGCATTCACACACGCCGCCGAGTACGAGACCGTGTAGTTCGCCAGGTCCGCCGCCGGCGTCCCCGCACCAACCTCCGTGATGTTGTACGCCGCATTCGGCGTCAACGGAGTCGTCGACGACTCAGCACAATCCAACGCCGCCCCGAAATCAGAGCCGCCGTTGCGCGGCTGGAAACGATCAGTCGCCGCAGCCTTCCCACCAACACACACCTTCTCCACCTTCAACTGCGGAGCAGCCTTCAACGTATTCGTGATCGTGCACGTCGGCGTCGCCGCACCACGCGGCAGACCCTGCGCATTCACACACGCCGCCGAGTACGAGACCGTGTAGTTCGCCAGGTCCGCCGCCGGCGTCCCCGCACCAACCTCCGTGATGTTGTACGCCGCATTCGGCGTCAACGGAGTCGTCGACGACTCAGCACAATCCAACGCCGCCCCGAAATCAGAGCCGCCGTTGCGCGGCTGGAAACGATCAGTCGCCGCAGCCTTCCCACCAACACACACCTTCTCCACCTTCAACTGCGGAGCAGCCTTCAACGTATTCGTGATCGTGCACGCGATGGTGGCGTTGTCGGCGACGGTCAGGTTCGCGGGCGTGCCGGGCTGGTAGTTCGGGAACGTCTGGGTTGTGCCCGTGCACGTCATCGTCGTCGTGTACTGCGCCGCATCCGCGCCACCGACGAACGCCTCGTCGAGCGCGACGTTCGCCGATCCGTCTCCGGTCGGGACGAAGACCGGACCGGTGGACCCGTTCGCGCCGTTCGCCGTTCCCTTGACCTGGCCACCGACAAGAAGATTCACGTTCCCGGGGGCACCGATCCACTGCTTGTTCAGGGTGACATTGCCGCCCTTGCGGCGGTTCTTGATCGTGCAGGTCACCGTTTGACCCGCGGCGACAGCTGCAGGGCTCTGCGCGGTGGGACAGTTGGAGCTGACTTGCGCGTACCCGGTCGGGACCGGATCCTCGAGAGCAGAGACGGACGTCGCTGCGGTCGCGGGATTCGGAGCCCAGCGGAACGATGCCGTTCCCGGGCCAACGAGCGTCTTCGACTTCGTGCTTCGGTGACGCTGCGGCGGCGTCGTTCGGATCGATCCACTTGACCGGATTGGCCGACCCACCGGTGACGGTGACGGTCGCCTTGACCGTGAACGGCGTGGTGCTCGAGTCGTTGAAGACCCCGTCACCGTTCTCGTCGACCTGCTTGGTCACCTTGAGCTCGCGGCCGCAGAGAGCCTCGGCAGCGCTCCTCAGCGCGGCCTGGAGATCGGTGAAGCTCGTGACGAAGGTCACGTCCTTGTCGTTCAACGAGCCAGAGGTCCACACGTTGTTGCCGGACACTGCTTTGAGACGGATCTGGGCGCTCGGCTGGCTGAGCGCGTTCCCGACACCCACCGCGAAGATGTGCTTCCCGGCCGCCTTGATCGCGCCTGCCGCATCGAACGCCTTCTGCATCACCAGGACGTCGCCGTCCGGCCCTGAGCCGGCCCCGGGCTCGTTGGGGTTACCGTCCGTGATGAAGACGACGAGCTTCGCGGACGCGACGGTCTGAGCGGCCAGGAGGCCCGCTTCCCAGTTCGTCCTGTCGGTCGGGTTGTAGTTGGTGTTGAGATGCGTCGTGAATGCGCCCGAGACCCAGCTCGACGTCACAGACGTGAGCGGGATCGTCACCGATCCGGTCGTGTTGAACTCGACCAGCGCGAGCTTCGAACCCGTGTCCGCGATTCCGTTCGCGAACGCGATTGCCGCATCGCGGACGTTCTGGGTTGCACCGGCGGACTGAATCGATCCGGTCTCGTCGAGGACGAGCACGACATCGATGCCGCACGACTGCGCGAGCGTCGGATTGGCTGTGATCGGGAGCACCGAGAACGAGAGGTTCTTGGTGCCGAGCGCTGTCCCGGAGCAGTTATTGCTGGAGAACGTCTTCACGACCGGCGTCTCGTTCGCGGTTCCCGCGGTGAGCCGTTCGTTGTTCGGGTGGTCGCTGCGTCAGGAGCTCCGTGGACGTGCCCGACGAATGGTTACCGTGGTCGAAACACAGAGACTGGTCGGAGTCGGTCACGAGTGTGGAGCCCCAGGCGGATCCGCCTAGCTGGGATCGTGTACTCGACGTCGATTGCGAGCACGGAGCCGCCAGGACCGCTGGTCACCGCCGTGTTGTTGTCGACCGAGCGCAGCTTGGTGTTGTTCGTGATGTCCGCGGACGAGACCGCGACAACCGACAACCCAATTGCGACGATTGCGACGATCGCTGTGATCGCGCCAATCGAGCGTCGCTTCCGGACGCTCGCTCCACCGTTCCCTCGCCTACCCCATACCGACATGTTCAACGCTCCCCGTTTGGACTCCCGATCGACGCATCGACCTCGGTCGAGAACGCGTCGGCTCCGGCAGATGCCGAGAGCACTTCAAACGGTAGGACCTGAAAGGGGGATGACAATCCCTCGTGCGAGGGATCGTCATCCCCTCGTCGGGAGAGAACGCACAGGAAGGGGGCCGTTTCGGCCCCCTTCGTGCGTCGGTTCAAGTGCTTCTCGCCCCTGGCCTCGTCGCTCAGGATTCAGGAGTGGGTTGCCGGTGTGCCGCATGCCCCGGCAACCCCTCGTGCCGATACCGTATCCCCCTTCGAGGGGTAAGGCAATCCTCCGATAGAGGGATGCCGTCCCCTTTCTGGCGCCGGCGTCGAGGGGCGGCTACGTGCTCTGGCGGCCCTCCGTGCCGCTAGCGCTGCCGGCGAGCGCGGAAGGCCTGTGCTTCGGCGACGAGCGCCTCGAACAGTCGCTTGTCGTCGGCCTCCATCTCGGGGTGCCAGAGCACGCCGAGCGCGAACGTCTTCGAGGGATCCTCGATCGCCTCGAGCGACCCGTCCTCGGCAAACGCGCTCTCGACGAGCCCCTCCCCCACCCGGCCGACCCCCTGATGATGGCTCGAGTTGACGGCGCCGTGGCGGGCACCGAGGATCTCCTCGAGCCTCGTCCCCTCCGTGATCTCGACCGGGTGCTGGGAGAAGACGCCCAGCGTCTCACGATGACCCTCGTGCCCGACCTCCTCCGGGAGATGCTGGATGAGGTCACCGCCCCGCAGCACGTTCAGCAGCTGAAAGCCGCGGCAGATCGCGAGCGTCGGGAGATCGCGAGCGAGTGCCGCCTCGAGGAGGCGGAGCTCGCTCGCGTCGCGGCGTACCTGTGCCGGGTCCGTCGCCGGGTGGCGCTCCGCACCGTACTGCCCCGGATCGATGTCGATCCCGCCCGAGAAGATGATGCCGTCGAGGATGTCGAGCGTCTCGTCGACCCCCTCTTCGCTCGGCGGCACGAGCAGCGCACGACCGCCGGCCTGCTCGACCGACTCGACGTAGTAGAGCGGCACGAGCGCTGCGGGCAGGTCCCAGGCCCCCCAGCGCGCGGGCTGGGCGTAGGAGGTGATGCCGATGATCGGGCGCCCGCTGGCCATGGCGGCACGCTAGCTGATGAGGCGGCGCAGCCGCGGACGGACGACGTCCGCGCGACGCTGGCTCGCCGAGGCTCGCCGCGCATCGCCCCACCAGCGCGCGCCGGTGCCCGGCTTCAGCCGCGCGAACCTGACCGGCCACTACCCCCGCTCGTAGTAGCGCTTGCGCTCCCAGTCCGTCACGAATGCGTCGTAGAGGCCCTGCTCGGTGCGCGCGTAGTTGAGGTAGTGGTCGACGACCTGGTCGCCGAACGCACCGCGCGCCATCGTCCCGTCCTCGAGAGCACGGATCGCCGCGCCCATCGTCGAGGGGAACCTCTCGGCATCCGACTCGTACGCATTCCCCTCGAGGCCCGGCGGCAGCTCGAGCTCGTGCTCGATCCCGTGCAACCCAGCGGCGATCACGGCGGCAAACGCGAGGTACGGGTTCGCATCGCCTCCGGGAATCCGCGTCTCCGCCCGTCGCGCCGCCCCGTGCCCGACGACGCGAAACCCGCAGGTGCGATTGTCGTTCCCCCAGGCGAGGGTCGTCGGCGCCCACGAGCCCGCGGCGAACCGCTTGTACGAGTTGATCGTCGGCGCGAGGAAGATGGCCAGCTCCTTGAAGCACGCGATCTGGCCGGCCAGCCAGCGCGAGAACATCGTCTCGTCGCTCGCGAAGCACGGCACACCGTCGCGCCAGAGCGAGGAGTGGATGTGACACGAGTTGCCGATCCAGTCCTGGAACGGCTTCGCCATGAAGGTGATCGAGCACCCGTTGAGGAACGCGATCTCCTTGGCGCCGTTCTTGTAGATGACGTGGTTGTCCGCCATCGTGAGAGCGTCTGCGAAGCGGAAGTTGATCTCCTGCTGCCCCGGCCAGGCCTCACCCTTCGAGGTCTCGACGCGCATACCGGCAGCGTGCATCCCGTTCCGGATCTGACGCAGGAACGCCTCATCGTAGGTCGTCGCGAGAATGTGGTAGTCGAGGATGTACGGCACAGAAGGCGTCAGCCCGGAGTACTCCTTGGCGTGCGCCTCCTCGAAGGTCTCGCGGAGGAGATAGAACTCGAGCTCGCTGCCCATCATCGGCGTCAGGCCGAGCGCGGCGGCTCTGTCCATCTGCGCCTTCAGCACCTGGCGGGGCGAAGGCTGCGACTGGCGAACCGTCGTGGAAGTGGACGTCGCCGAGCACGAGCGCAGTCGCCTCGAGCCAGGGGATCCTGCGCAGCGTCGCCATGTCGGGCCGCACGTCGAAGTCGCCGTACCCCTGCTCCCAGCTCGCGAGCGCGTACCCCGGCACCGGCTCCATCTCCATCTCGAGCGCGAGCAGGTAGTTGCACCCCTCCACCCCATGCCCGGCGTCCATCTCGTCCATGAAGAACTCGGCGTGCAGGCGCTTGCCCATCAGTCGCCCCTGCATGTCGGTGAAGGCGACGACGACCGTGTCGATCGCGCCGCTTTCGACCTCGGTGCGCAACTCCTCGAGTGTCAGCATGCGCGGCCATCCTATTCCGTCCGGGCGCCGGAGGATACTGCCGCGCATCACGGTGCTCCCCCGAGCGAGTGGCGACAAGGGCTTGACAAGTCCCTCGTCCGTGCGGGTGAATACACCACTGGCACGTCCGTTTCGGAGACGGCGGCCGGTCTGGTCATCAACGAGGGAGGCGGCGGCATGAGCGAGACACCTGCACCAGCACCTGGTGCACCAATCCACACCTCGGAGGACGAGCAGATCCTCCACAAGCTCGGCTACGCGCAGGAGCTCTTCCGCGCGATGGGCGTGTTCCGGAACTTCGCGATCAGCTTCACGATCATCTCGATCCTCGCCGGCTGCCTGACGTCCTACTTCATCGCCTTCCAGTGGGGCGGCCCGGTCGCGGTCACGTGGGGCTGGCTGATCGTCGGCATCGTTCACGATCTTCGTCGCGCTCTCGATGGCCGAGATCGCGTCGACCTACCCGACGGCAGGCGGTCTCTACTACTGGTCGTCGAAGCTCGGAAGCCCGGCGTGGGGCTGGTTCACCGGCTGGTTCAACCTGATCGGCCTGATCGGCATCATCGCGGCCGTCGGCTACGGCCTCGCGATCTTCGCGACGTCGCTCTTCAACCTGCTCTTCGACTACCCGAACGACCGGCAGCACATCTTCTACGTCTTCGTCGTCGTGCATGCTCGTCGGCGACGCTGCTCAACCTCTTCGACGTCCGGATCACGTCGCTGCTGAACGGCGATCTCCGCCTACTGGCACGTGATCGGCGTCGTCATCATCGTCGGCGCGCTGATCATCGTGCCCGACAGTCACCAGTCGGCGAGCTACGTCTTCACGGAGACGGTCAACAACTCGGGCTTCTCCGGGACTCGGCTGGAGCAGCATCACGTTCTGGATGGTCTTCGCGATCGGGTCGATCGGATGGCGCAGTACACGCTCACCGGCTACGACGCCTCGGCGCACATGGCCGAGGAGACCCACCAGGCCTCGCGCTGCGCCGCCGTCGGCATGATCTGGGCGGTCATCGTCTCGGTGCATCGGCGGGTTCATCCTGCTCATCGCCGTCACCTTCGCGATCCCGAACCAGACGGCGGTGCAGGAGCAGTTCGGCATACATCACGACCTACATCTGGCAGGAGTCGATGGGCACACGCTGGGCCGAGGTCCTGCTCTTCATCGTCGTCGTGGCGCAGCTCTTCTGCCTGACCGCATGCATCACGTCGGGCTCGCGGATGCTGTTCGCGTTCTCGCGCGACCGCGCCGTCCCCGGCCACCAGGCCTGGCGGACGCGTCTCGACGCCATCGCGTGCCCGTCTGGGCCGTGGTCGCCGTCTCCGGCGTGCGGTTCCTGCTCATGATCCCGACCTGGTGGAACAATCTCGCCGGCTACTACGTCGGCACGTCGGTCGGGACGACCGGGCTCTACATCGCGTTCATCCTGCCCGTGATCCTCCGGCTGAGGAAGGGTGACGAGTTCGAGCACGGCGCCTGGAGCCTCGGGAAGCACTACAAGTGGATCAACCCGATCGCGATCATCTGGGTCGCGTTCATCTCGATCGTGTTCATGCTGCCGACGGGCCCGGCGGCGATCCCGTGGAACGACGGCTTCGACCTGGAACCTCGCCAACTACGCACCGCTCACGATCGGCGGCGCGTTCATCCTCTTCGGCGGCTGGTGGGTGCTCTCCGCGAAGAAGTGGTTCGTCGGCCCAGTGCGGATGGGCACCGACGAGGAGCTCGAGCAGCTCGAGGCCAAGCAGGAGACCGAGTTCGCGCTGCCGGCCGACACGCAGTACACGAGCTAGATCAGCACTCGCTTCGACAGGCACGTCGCGAGGGGCGCCGCAAGGCGCCCCTCGTGCGTTCCGTGCTACCCCACCCACGCACCACCGTTCTGGTCGATCGCCTGACCCGTGACGCCGCGCGCGTCGGGCGAGAGCAGCCAGGCGACGGTGCCGGCGATGTCCTCCGGCTGGGACATGCGCCCGAGCGGCACCGCCTCCATCGCGTCGCGGTAGGCGTCCTCACGCGTTCCTCCCGTCGCAGCGGCGATCCCGTCGAGCCCGTCCCACGCCATGTCGGTGTCGACCCAGCCGGGGCAGATCGCGTTGACCTGGATGTTGTCCTCGCCGAGCTCGGCGGCGAACGAGCGGACGAGGCCGAGCAGGCCCGCCTTGGAGGCGCTGTAGCCCGTGTACTCCGGCACGGCGATGCGCGCCAGGATCGACGAGATGACGACGAGGTGGCGCGCCTCGGGGCCGGGCGCAAGGTTCTCGAGCGCCGCGCGACAGCAGTAGTAGGTGCCGTTCAGGTTCGTCGCGACGATCTCGTCGAACCGATCCTCCTTCGCATTACCACCGTTCGAGCCGCCGATGCCGCTGCAGGCGACGAGCGCGTGGATCGGGCCGAGCTCGCTCCGCCGCCCGCGAACGCCTTCTCCACCTTGCCGCGGTCGCGGATGTCGCAGGCGGCGACGTGCGTCGGCGCCTCGATCGTCGCCGCGACCGCCTCGAGCCTGTCCGCTGTCGCGCGCGAGCAGCGTCACCGACGCTCCGTCGCGCCCGAGGCGCCGGGCGATCGCGCGGCCGATTCCCGTCCCCGCTCCCGTGACTACGATGTGCTTTCCGGTCATCTCTGCTCCAGACGTTCGCAATTTGCGGGAAGGTCGTGTGCCACGGCCCTTGATCCCGGTGCCACCGGCAGCATAGATTCCTCTCTGCGCCGAGCACGGGACGCCAGAGGACGAAGCCTCGCCGGGAGGCTGTACGCGGAAGCGGAAGGTCAGCCGGCAAGGTGGACGAAAGCGGCCCGGCTCGGCGAATGCACGTCTCGATCCTCTCTAGAGCACACAGCGCGAGTCGCAATTCGTGCTGCTGCTTCAATGAAAACTCTGCAATTTGCGGACATTCGCGGTCCACACGCACTTGACGCGGCGACTTCCACCCCCTAGGTTGGTGATTGCACCGAGGTAGGAGCACCTGAGGTTGATGGTCTCCTGATCGGCCGCTCGCTTCGGCGAAAGGTCAGTCAGGAAGCCGGACGAAGGAGCCACCGCCCCGGTGCATTTTTTGTGTGCCCGGAAATGCGTCGCGCGACGTCGCTCGACGCGACATCGGCGTCGCAGACTATGACGAGCGCGAAATTGCGAATCGAATGCAAATTGCGCATTTTCGCTCGCAGGCCCTTGACGCAGTGAATTCCGCTCCCCTAGATTCCTGTGTGCACCGAGAACGGAGCGCCTGAGGTTGATGGCTCCCCAGTCGGCACTCGCTTCGGCGGGGGTCAACCGGGAAGCCGGACGAAGGAGCCACCGACTCGGTGCATTTTCGTTGGTCCGGCCGACTCGCGCCGCAACGTATGCTCGACCCCATGCGCCGCCTCCTCGCCGTCGTCAGCGTCACCGTCTTCGCGGACGCCATGCTCTTCTCGGCGATCGTGCCGCTCGTTCCCGTCCTCAGCGACACGTACGACCTGTCGAAGCTCGGGGCCGGGCTGCTCGTGGCCGCCTACGGCGCCGGGGCCGTGATCGCGGGTATCCCCTCGGGCTGTTCGCGTCGAGGATCGGCCCCAAGCGCACCGTCGTCGTCGGACTTCTCGTGCTCGCCGTCTCGACCCTCGCGTTCTCGCTCGGCGAGTCGGCCGTCACGCTCGGCGTTGCGCGCTTCGCCCAGGGCGTCGCGAGCGCGATCACCTGGTGCGGCGCCCTCGCCTGGCTCACCCTCGCGACGCCGCGGGAGCAGCGCGGCAAGCTCGCTCGGCACGGTGTTCAGCGTCGCCGTGCTCGGCTTCATCATCGGGCCCGCGATCGGTGCGATCGCCGAGCTGGACTTCGCTGAGGGCGACGTTCGTGGCGATCGCGGGACTGACCGTTCTCGTCGCGCTCTTCGCAGCCTCGTCCCCGGCGGGCGAGCCGGAGGCGCAACCGCCCGAGGCGCTTCGTCGCATCCTGAGAACGGCGGCTTCTTCGCCGCCCTCTGGCTCGTGCTCGTCCCGTCACTCTTCCTCGGCGTCATCGATCTCCTCGTTCCGCTCTCGCTCGACGACGCCGACTGGAGCACGATCGCGATCGCCGCCACGTTCATCGTCGCTGCGCTGAGCGAGGTCATTCTCGCCCCGCTGATCGGGGGCTTCAGCGATCGCCGCGGCAGGCTCGTCCCGTCCGGGCGGGCTCTCCTGCTGGTGGTAGTCACCGGCCTCGCCTTTGCAGCTCTCGACACGCCGTACGCTATCGCCGTTCTCGTCATCGTCGCCTCGATCGCGGCCGCCCTGATCTTCTCGCCGAGCGCAGCCCTGATCTCCGATCGTGGCGAGGAAGCGAGATCCCGCAGACGCTGGCGTTCGGGTTCATGAACACCGCGTGGGCAGGCGGCGTGATGCTCGGGCCTGTCCTCGGGGGAGCGATCGCGGACGCCCTCGGCGACGCGGCCCGTACGTCTCGGCCGTACATCGCTCTGCGCGCTGCTGCTCGCACCGTGCGGGCACGCTCGGCCTCGTCGAGCCGCCCGGGCTTCATGCCCAGCGGCCGCGGGAACGCTCAGCGCCACGCCGCATCGAGCGGACGACGGCGTAGTCCTCGCGCCCAGGAGCGCGAGTCCGTGCCGGACCCATCGGCAGCCGCGATTCGACGGAGAGAACGGTTGCGACGGTCGATCAGATCGTCGACCTGGTCGAACGACCATGCCGATCAGTCGCCAGGCGCGAGCGAACGCCGGTCGAGGCCCATCGACCCGAGCGCCTGCCACGCTTCCGTGGCGCCGTCGTGACCGTCGACATCGGCGATCCAGCGCAGCTGACCAGTCGAGCGGCCACCAAGGGCGGCGGATGCCCGTCGGCGAGGGCCGAATCCGAGAGCGATCAACGGTCTCACCGAGCGCTGACGCCTCGTCGGCGCATCCGCTCCGAAAGTCGCCGCGGAGTCGCGGCGCGCATCTCGTCCTTGTGGCTCTGCTCCTCCACGCGATCTCGTTCCGCGCTCGTGCGCGCGATCTCCTGCCGTCCTCGACTCGGTCTCCAGCGCATGCGTGCTCCGCAGCGACCTCGGCAGCCGCGCGAGCGCCACGTGAACGCTGCGAGGCCGCCGAGGACGAGCGTTGGAACCACCGTCAGGAAGCGATAGATCAGGACGGCCGCGACGACACCTGCGTTTGCGCCGCCGAAGGCGACGAGCGCGGTCGTGAGGCCGAGCTCGACGATGCCGATCCCACCAGGTGTGATCGGGACCGCTGCGATGATGCGCACGAGCGACCACGCAGCGAAGATCTCGATCACGTCCACCTCCGAGGCCGGAACGCCGACCGCTCGAAGGCTGAGCACGAGCAACAGGAAGACGGTGAGGCTTCCCGCGAGGGTCGCGAGTGTCAGCACGTGCCAGCGACGCGCGAGCAGGTCCACGACCTCGTTGCGGAACCGAACGAAGCTCTCGCCGCCGAACGACACCGGGCCGCGACGGATACGGGACTTCGCCCAGGAGACGAACGTCGCGACGGCGTCGCCCACGTCACGCGCGAGGTTCTCGGAGTAGAGCACCAGCACGAGCACGGCGACCACGACGCCGAGCACGGCGACACCGACGAACGCAGCCGTGCCGAGCAGAGCGGTCTCACCGCCGTTCGCCTTGAGCAGGAAGAGCGCGACGACCGGGAAGACGAGGTTCGCGAGCTGGTTCCACACGCCCGTGAGCGTGACCGCACGGGTCACGTCTCGCGTCGCGTACCCCCACCCGCGGAGCATCCCGAACGAGCCGGCCATTCCGACGGCCGCACCACCAGGAGCGATGATGGAGAGCGCCGTCGACGCCTGGGTCATCGAGAGCGCGCGCCAGAAGCCGAGACCGGGAAGCGTGATCATCCAGGGCGGGGCGAACGTCGCAAGGTTGAGCGCCGTCGCGGCGGCGAGCACCACGATCCACTCCCAGGTGAGCGTCGTGACGACATCCCAGACGTCGCGGTAGTCGGCGATCTTCGGGAGAACGAATGCGAATGTGACCACGACGATCGCGATGCCGGCGCCGCCAAAGGCGTAGCGCTTCCATCCCGCCCGCCGCTTCTTGCGGAACTCGGGTGCGCCGTCGGGCGTGTCGACGCTGCTCACGCAGCCACGGTAGTCAATCGCCTCCGACACCGCTGATATCGTCGAGCGCCATGGAGATGATGGGGAACGAGTCGATGATCTGGGAGGGGCATCCCACCTGGCGCGCGATGCTCTCCTTCCACATCAAGTGGTTTGCGATCACGCTCGTTGCGTTCGGCCTGCTGCTGCTCGTTCGGAACATCGGTGTCGACCTGTCATACCCGGTGATCGTGGTCGTGCTCATCGCCGGGATCGGCGTCACCGTTCTCTCGGGTTGGTTGCAACGGTTCTTCACGCAGTACACGATCACGACGAAGCGCCTCACGATCCGCAGCGGCATCCTCTCCAAGACCGAGAGCAGCACCAATGTCGACCGCATCCAGAACATCACCGTGAAGCAGTCGCCGGTCGACCGGATCATGAAGGTCGGCTCCATCGACTTCGACACGGCCGGCGACAACGCCGCCGACCGATTCAGCTTCATCGGCGTGAACGATCCGCAGGACCTGCGCGAGCGCATCATGCACGCCCGGGAGGACGAGAAGGCCGAGGGGCGCCACGACCCCCAGGGTGGGCTCGCCTAGCCATCTATCCTCTGAGGGTGCGAAGCGCCTTCACACTGATCCTCCTTACGGCCGTCTGCCTTGGCGCTGTCACGGTCCAGGCCGCCTCGCCCGCATCGCCCCCGGCAAGAGTGACCGTCATCGGCGACTCGATCGCCACGGCGATCGCGCAGGAACCGGACGCCCGACGCGTTCTCGACCGCGGGATCGACCTCGACCTCCAGGTGACGCCCTGCCGGCGACTCGTGGGCGATAGTTGCCCCTACGAGGGGACGCGGCCACCCACGCTGATCGAACTCCTCCCGTCGCTTCGTCTAGGAGCGACCGTGGTTGTGGCAACGGGGTACAACGACTACGAGAGTACGTTCGCGGCCAGCATCGAGACAACGCTCGCAGCCCTTCGCAACGCCGGCGTCGAGAACGTCCTCTGGCTCACGCTGCGTGCGGAACGTCAGTCGTATCTCCGCATGAACGACGTTATCCGCGAAGCCTCGACGCGCGATCCGAAGTTGACGGTGGTCGACTGGAACCTCTACTCGAGGAGTCATCCGGAGTGGTTTCAGCCAGACGGCCTGCACCTCCTCCGGGACGGGGCGATCGCGATGGCGTCCCTGGTCCACGGGAAGCTCGACGACCTCGGGCTCGTGGCAACCCCGACGCGGCGCGCGCTCGCCATCGCGACGACGCGGCTCCCGGCCGGTCACATCGGCGATCGCTACTTCGTGCGACTGCGAACGACCGGCGGCACTGCCCCCATCCGCTGGGTGCGCGCTCAGGGGGCGATTCCGGCTGGGCTGACGCTGAGGCGAGACGGCGTGCTTTCGGGCAGTCCCCGCGTGGCCGGGAAGCGGTCGCTCCTCTTGCGTGCCACCGAAAGCGGCGGCCGGTCGGTCGCGCGGCGATTTACGATCACCGTCACGCCGTGACCTGACGCTAGAATCGCACGATGCCACTCGCGATCAGCTTCCTCTTCATCCTCCCGTTCATCATCATCGGGGTGCTCCTGCTCGCGATGGGAGTGCTGTACCTTCTCGCGCGCATCCAGAACGGCCGCTTCCTGCGCCCGATCGTGACGCTGCTCTCGAAGATCCCGTTCATGCGACGGTGGTTCCAGAAGATGTCGGTCGCTGCGTACGAGCGATCGAATCCCGAGCTTGCGGGCGCGATCAAGAAGATGCAGACATTCGGCGAGATCAAGACGCCCGAGCAGGCGCAGCGCGCTCTCGCTGTGATGACCCCCGCCGAGCGCAAGGCGTACGTGGCGATGGTCGGCGAGCAGGGCGCCATGCCCGAGCCGGTCAACCGCGACCAGCGCCGTCGCCAGGAGCGTGGCGCGCAGGGCATGATCGTGCAGCAGCGCCCCGGCTCGAGCGGGCGCAAGGGCAAGAAGAAGTAAAAGAACAGCGCGGGTAGAGGCTTCAGCCCACGCGCGCAACATCCTGACCCAAGGGCAGAAGGCTGAAGCCTCTGCCCGCTGAACCCGTCGAGGAGGCTTCAGCCTCCTCTGGTTGCGAGACGCCCGTCACCGGTGCCGATACACGATCCGCCCGCGGTTGAGATCGTACGGCGAGAGCTCGACCTTGATCCGGTCGCCGGGGTTGATCCGGATCCGGTAGCGGCGCATCTTGCCGGCGGTGTAGGCGATCATCTCGTGTCCGTTGTCGAGCACGACGCGGAACATGCCGCTCGGATAGGCCTCGAGAACCTCACCCTCCATCTCGATCTTCTCCTCACTCATGAGCCGCACCTCCTCGAGCGAGTGGGGCGCGGGGCCGCCTCGGCCCCGCGCCGTGCTCGCGGGTCTCGTCCTAGAGGGCGACGACGTTCGTCGCCTCCGGGCCCTTCTCACCCTCGCGGGCGTCGTACTCGACCTTCGCGTTCTCGGCGAGGGTCTTGAACCCCTCACCGGCGATGTTGCTGTGATGGACGAAGAGGTCCTTGCCTCCCTCGTCCGGCGCGATGAAGCCGTAGCCCTTCGCATCGTTGAACCACTTCACGGTTCCTGTTGCCATGAATCAAACACCTCCTCTCACCCAATGTCGAACGGGTGAAGGAAGCATCGTGTGACCTCCGGAACCGCGCTCTGATTTCGCGCCAAAGCGTAGCCAATCGCGATCACTGCACGTCGCCCTTTCGCGCGCGGATTCGTATCATCGGTTCCTCGTGACCGCGCAGATGGATCCGAGCTGGCTGGAGGCTGTCGGTGACGAGCTCGAGACACCCGGCATGCGCAGCCTGCGCGCGTTCCTTCGTGCGGAGGTGGACGCGGGACGCGGGTTCTATCCACCCGCTCCGCTCGTGTTCAACGCGCTCAGGCTGACGCCACTTCCACGCGTGCGGGTCGTGATACTCGGCCAGGATCCCTACCACGGCCGAGGTCAGGCGATGGGGCTCTCGTTCTCGGTTCCCCCCGGAGTCGCTCAGCCGCCGTCGCTGCGCAACATCTTCGGCGAGCTGTCGAACGACCTCGGGCTTCCCACGCCGACGACGGGCGATCTCACGCCCTGGGCGGAGAGCGGTGTATTGCTCCTGAACAGCGTTCTCACCGTCGCACCCCGCTCACCCGCCTCGCATGCCGGAAAGGGGTGGGAGCGATTCACGGATCGCGTGATCGCAGAACTGTCCGCCCGGCGTGACGGGATCGTCTTCCTCCTCTGGGGCCGCCATGCGCAACAGAAGGGCGCGATCGTCGACACCGGGCACCACCACGTCCTCACGGCGGCGCACCCGTCGCCGTTCTCGGCCCACAACGGCTTCTTCGGGTGCCGACACTTCTCTCGCGCGAACGCGCTCCTTGCGGCCGGAGGGGTACCGGAGGTCGACTGGCGGCTCCCCGGGTGAGATCAGCCCCAGGGAAGCGCCGCGCCGGTGAAGAGCGGGCGGGCCACCGCCTCGCCGCGCTGGTCGGAGACAACGGCGTAGGCGTCGTTCAAGGTCGGCGGGCGCCCGACGGTGTGGCCGTCCGAGGCTGCCAGTGCAACGCAGCCCGCATCGAGGAGCCTCCATACCGTCCGCTCCGCCGTGGCGCCGTGCCTCCCGAGGAATGAGGGTGCGTTGACGCAGAGGAGCCATCCGCGCTCCACCATCGGGCCGACGCACCCCGGATCCTCCGTGACTGCGCGGCATCGCTCCGGGTGCGCAAGCACCGGCACGAGGCCGGCGGCCTCGACGACGAGCCCGGCCTCCACCACGATCCCGATCGCGTCGTCGAGCTCGACCCAGAAGCCGGGGAACTCGATCAGGACGCCTCTCGTTCCCTCCAGCGCATACGCCTCCACGTCCTCCGGCACGACCTCTGTCGGGTAGACCTCCCAGCCTCGGCGAAGGTCGAGGCCCCACGACGCGACCTCGCGCTGCATCACGGGCAGTGCCGCGGCGTACAACGAATCCCGCTCGGGTGTTCGCGGGAACGTGTCCCACGGAGCGTGCGCGTGCGGCGTCGCGAACAGCACGTCCGTCCCCGCCTCGAACGCCATCCGGCAGAGCGCGAGCCCATCCTCGATCGCGTACGCTCCGTCATCGCCCGACGGGACGACGTGAGAGTGAACGTCGACGAACCCCTGCATCGTCCGGCTCAGCAGCCCAATGACGCGACGAACGCGCGAATGCGCTCGACGGCGTGTTCGAGGTTCTCGAGCGAGGAGGCGTACGAGACGCGCAGGTGGTCAGTCGCGTGGATGCCGAAGGCGCTCCCCGCGAGCAGCGCGACACCCGCCTCGACGAGCAGCCGCTCTGCGACGGTGTCGGCGTCGAGTGGAAGCTGCGAGACGTTCGGAAACGCGTAGAACGCACCACCGGGCTCGATACAGCTGATTCCCGGGATCGTGTTCAGCGCGGGCACGAGGTAGTCCCGCCGGCGGCGGAACTCGGCCACCATCCCGGTGACCGCGTCCTGCGGGCCTTCGAGCGCGGCGACGCCCGCGAGCTGGACGAAAGGCGGCACACATGACGTCGAGTTGACGATGAGGCGCGTGAGAGGGTCGACGAGGTCTGACGGAACAGCTGCGTAGCCAAGTCGCCACCCCGTCATCGAGAACGTCTTCGAGAATCCGTCCAGCAGGATTGTGCGGCCGAGCATCTCTGGAAGCGAGGCGATCGAGGGTGCGTCGACGTCGTAGGTGATCCGGGAGTACACCTCGTCGGTCAGCACCCACGCCGGCGTGCGCTCGATCATCGCAGCCGCCCGTTCGAGGTCGGCAAGTGGGATCACACCACCGGTCGGATTCTGGGGCGCATTCAGGATCACGAGCTTCGTCCGCTCGCTGAGGAGGCTCTCGAGCTCGGCCGGATCGAAGCTGAAGCCTCGATCCTCCCGCAACGGCAGCGGGACCGGCGTCGCTCCGGCGAAGCGCACGGCCGACTCGTAGATCGGGAAGCCCGGATCAGGGTAGATCACCTCGTCCCCGGGCCCTGCCGTCGCGAGGACGGTGAAGAAGAGGAACGGCTTGGCGCCGTTCGCGACGAGGACGTTCTGCGGGTCGATCGCGACACCGCGCGACCATGCGAGCGAGGCGGCTGCTGCCTCACGAAGCACGGGAAGCCCGGCCGTCTGGCAGTAGTGGGTCTCCCCCGCCCTGATCGCGGCGATCCCCGCCTCCGCCACGTGCGGGGGCGTCTCGAAGTCGGGCTCCCCGATCTCGAGATGGATCACGTCGTGTCCCTCCGCCTCGAGCGCTCGCGCGCGGGCGAGAACGGCGAACGCGCCCTCGGTGCCGAGGCGCGTGACGGCGTCGGTGACGTTGGCCCTCCGCATCCCGTGACCTTACGTGGTTGACTGGCGTGATGGACGGGTCGAGCGCGAAGCGGAGGACGAGGAACGGCCGGATCGCGATCCTCGGTGCTGCCGTCGCCTGGTCGACTGCCGGCCTCGGCCAGCATGCGCTCGACGCGACGCCGGCGACGCAGATCGCGGGGCGTGCGTTCTTTGCGTTCCTGTTCCTGCTCGGAGTGGTCGTGTTCACCGAACGTGGCCGCACGATCGGCTCGCTCCGGTCGCTCGGGATCAGCGGCGTCGTCGTGACCGTGGCCCTCTCGATCTCCTCGGGGACGTTCCTCTTCGCCCTCAACTACACGTCGGTGGCGAACGTCCTCTTCTTCCAGGCAGCGGCGCCGATGCTCGCGGCGTTCCTCGCCTGGGCGCTGATGGCAGAGCGCATCGCGCGCCGCACCTGGCTCGCGATCGCCATCGCGGCCGTCGGCATGTCGGTGATGGTGGCGGGGTCGCTCGACGCAGGCGTGCTCGCGGTTGTGCTCCCGTTCGTGATGACCGCGTCCTTTGCCGTCGTGATCGTGATCACGCGCCACCGCCAGGAGGTGTCGATGCTGCCCGCCACGTGCGCCTCGCAGGTGCTCGTCATCCTCGTCCTCGCTCCGTTCATCTCGATCGGATCCACGACGGGCTCCGACTGGACGATCTTCCTCCTGCTCGGCTTCTTCCAGATGGGGCTCGGCCTCACGCTGCTTACGGTAGGGGCCAGGATGCTCCCCTCGGCCGAGGTCGCGCTCCTGACGCTGCTCGAGGTCGTCCTCGGCGCCGCTCTGGGTCTTGCTCGCCTACTCCGAGACGCCGACGGCGACGACGCTCATCGGCGGCGCGATCATCACTGCGGCTGTCGTCGTGCAGGCGACAGCGAGCGAGGATCCCGATCCCGCGGCCGCTCCGGTGCTGGCCGTGCCGCTGCGCGACTCCGGCTAGTGCGGCGTCTCATAACGTTCGACAGGAAACAGCATCGTCATGAGACGCCGCACTACTGAATCAACACGGTAGTGCGGTGTCTCGCAACAATCATTTCCGGTCTAACGTTGCGAGACACCGCACTAGCCGCCGGCCGGCTTCGCGCGATAGCCCTCCGAGACCAGCCGGGCGACGACCTTGTCACGGTGGTCGCCCTGGATCTCGATCGCGCCGCCTTTGACCGCACCGCCGGTCGCGCAGAGCCGCTTCAGGTCCTTCGCGACCGCGTTGAGGTCACCGCTGAGACCGCGGACGACCGTCACCGTCTTCCCGCCGCGACCGCCCTTCTCGCGGAAGACCCGAACCACGCCGTCGTTCGGGAGCTGCGGCCCTCTCGGCGCGGGCGTCGGCCGGTCGGCCTCCTTGCGGCGGTAGTCGCCGCCGTCACTCGAGTAGACGAGTCGGTGGTTGGACATCGAATCGATCGTAGCCAGTCGTCGTGCGGAGGGCCGCGCGTCGAGGTTTCGCTCAGTAGCGCGCTGCGTCAGCGTGTGTAGAGCGTCGCGCGCGCGGCGAAGGGTGTGTCGGGCTCGAGCGGATACATCGGCCGCGCGCAGACCGTGTGCCCGAGGCTCTCGAGCCTGGCGCTCGTGGCGCCGGGCGCGTCGATCCCGAAGTTCCGGGCCGCCCAGTCGACGAACATATGTCGCTCGCAATGCGGCGACTTGACGACCACGAGGTCGTAGTGCTTCGGGTTGCGGCCGCCGGCGAAGAAGACCGAGCGGTCGAACAGGTTGGCCGGGAGCGTTGTTGCGACGATCGTGATGTTCTCGTACAGCAGCACTGCGAGCCTGCCCGTGCTGTTCGGAGCACCGTAGGTCTCGTGGACGCAGTGCCCGCTCGAGAGGAGGTCGACGGTGACAGTCAGCTCGACCGGATCGAACCGCGGGTCGAACGCGCCGCCGAGACGCACCTCGACGGTGCTCCCCACTCCCGCGGCGAACGCTGCCTCGACCGCAGGCGGGTCGACGATCGGGAGCAACACCGTGCCGGGGTACCCCGCGTCGAGGAGCGCCCGCAGGATCACGTTCGAATCGCCCGTGGCGCCCGAGCTCGTCGCGTCGGCCGCGTCCGTGAAGATCGCCGTCCCGTCGAGAGCGCGCGCCGCCTCGATCGCGTCGTCGACCGAGACCAGCTCCGCCTGCATCCTCGCGCGGTCGGGCCAGAAGGCCTCGGCGAGCGCGATCGCCTCGCGCTCTGCGCTCTCTCGCGTTGCCGTCCGTGATCACGATCGCCTGGCTGCAGAGCTCGGGCACGTCCGTGAACGGGTTGCCGATCATGAAGCCGGCCGCGAGCGCGACCCCGTTCCGCTCGAGCTCCCGGGCCCGAGCGATGATCTGGCCGTAGCTGCCCGTCTCGGTGATCAGCTCGTCGCCGCGCACGAGGGCCGGCACGACCACGCGCGCGATCACCGGTTTCGCACCGTCGAGGACGCGCAGGAGCAGCCGGGCGGCGCGCGCACCGGTGTCTGCCATGTCCACGTGGGGATAGGTCTGGAGCAGCGTGAGCCCGTCGATCTGCCCCAGCATCTTGTCGGTCAGGATGCCGTGGAGGTCGAGCGAGATCACGATCGGGATCTCCGCGCCGAGGATCTCTGCGGCACCCCTCGAGCAGGTAGCCCTCGGGATCGGGGTAGCCGTCGGCACCCATCGCGCCGTGCAGCGAGAAGTACACGGCGTCGATGTCCTGTCGCGTTCGCCCTCACCTCGTCGAGCAGCTCACCGGCCAACCGCTCGAAGCCCTCGCGTGAGAGCTGCCCGGCGCTGAACGATCGGGCGCTGTAGGTCGGTACGACCTCGATCCCGGCTGTCGCCTCGAACACGTCGATCGCACCCGCGACGAACGTGTTCAACCCGCGCTGGCTGTCGAGCATCTCGTCTCCCCGGTGCACGACGAACAGGTCGTACCCGCTCGGCACGGGGTTGAACGATGAGATCTCCTGCAGGCACTCGGCTATCAGGATGCGCGGCACCAGGCCCTCCCTGTCGATGGTCGCTCATTCCTACCACCACGATCTCGTCGGCGTCGCAACACGCACCTGGGCGCTCGTCGCCAGTACGCTGACGCCCGTGGACGTGGCCTCTCTCGGACTGCGAACGGATCTCGCGCTCCTCGGGCGCTCCGGATCGACTATCGAGGACTGCGGCGATCACCTCGTCGTACGCACGCCGCGCAACCCGACGTTCTACTGGGGCAACTTCCTCGTCCTCGACGCAGTTCCGGCCCCGGGTCGGATCGACGCGTGGCTCGAGCGTTTCGTCGCGGCGATCCCCGGAGCACGCCATCGCGCGATCGCGTTCGACTGCCCTGAAGGCACGGTCGACGAGCTCGCGGGATTCGTCGAGAGGGGCTTCACGGTCAGCGCGTCGAGTGTGATGACGGCGCGATCGGTGCAGCCGCCTCCCAACCCGAACACCGACGCGACCTACCGACCGTTCTCATCTGAAGACGACTGGGCGCAGAGCGTTACGCTCACGCTCGCCTGCCACGGGGGCTCCGAGGAGAACTACCTCGAGTTCGTCACCCGCCGTGCGGCGAGCAACCGCGACATCGTGACCGACGGCCACGGTGCGTGGTTCGGCGCGTTCGTCGACGGCCGTCTCGTGACCCAGATGGGCCTCGTCCGCGCGGGCGACCGCCTCGCGCGGTTCCAGTCGGTCGAGACCGATCCCGCCTTCCGTCGACGCGGGCTCGCGGGGACTCTCGTTCACCACGTCGGCGAGGTCGGCTTCGCCGAGCTCGGCGCCGAGACGCTCGTGATGGTCGCCGACCCGAACGACGACGCCATCCGTGTCTACCGGACGGTCGGCTTCACCGCGACCGAGTCGGCCCTGGACGCCGAGCTCGCTCCACCGACCACCTAGCGATCGATGGCAGGGAGGCCATCGATGCTCTCCGCGTTCTTCTCTGCGACGTACGCGTCGAGGCCCGTCGTGCGAACCTTGCTGTCGACCCAATCGTCGTACTGCGAGCGGCGGCCGTCGAAGCGCATCATCGGCACCCCATACCCGCACGAGTCGGAGATCCGGTCGACCTCGATCCGGATCAGCGATCGGAGTGCGTGCTCGGGTGGGTCGAAGGCCGCGAGGAGATCGTCGAATCCCTCGTCACCGGGCAACAGCACCGTGCCGGTGCCGTGCAGCCGGACGATCCGCGGCGGCCCCTCGAACGCGCAGAACATGACGACGATGCGACCGTTCTCACGTAGATGCGCAATCGTCTCGACCCCGCTGCCCACGAAGTCGAGATACGCAACCCGCTGCGGGCCGACAATCCGAAACCAGCGGAGATCACCCTTCGGTGAGACGTTGACGTGCCCGTCGCCCGCGAGCGGGGCCGTGCCGACGAAGAAGAGGCTCTGCGCCTCGATCCAGGTCGCGAGCTTGCTCGTGATCTCGCCGAAGACCTTGCCCACGCGATCAAGCGTACTTCCTCGAGCGCGTGCACCTGTCCTTCGTTCTTGTTCTTCTCACGTGCCTTCCGATCGCGCGTCCGCTCGGACGTGCTCATCGACGACCACGCGACCCACAACGGCGGCGAGCCGCGCGCTGACGTCCTCGGCGACGCTCGTCAGCTCGTCGCTCCCGACGATCGAGAGCATCCGCTCGGCGTCGACAGCCGACACATGCGTGACGCCGCCGCGCTCGTAGACGACGACGTTGCAGGGGAGCAGCACGCCGATGTCCGGCTCTGCCTCGAGCGCCTGGTGTGCGAGCGCCGGGTTGCAGGCGCCGAGGATGACGTACGGCTCGACGTCGATATCCAATTTCTCCCGCAGCGTCGCCTTGACGTCGATCTCGGTGAGGACGCCGAAGCCCTCGAGCTTGAGCTCCTCACGAACACGTTCCACCGCGTCTGCCAGCGAACGTGTCGTCTCGCCGGTCAGTGCGTAACGGGCTCCAAGCATCGTATTGCCTCCTCGAGTTCGCGCTTGCGCGCCTTGATTGCCTTCGATCGGTGAGCTTCTGCACCGGTCGGCTCCGGGAACCGTGCGTCCAGGTAGGCGACGATCTCCTCCTCCCCGACACGCGCAGCACCGTCCTCGCAGACGAGTGTGGGGATCGAATCGGTGTCGGTTCGCATGAGGAGCTCGATGCGGTCTGCTCGTTCGACGGGCACCTGCCGACACACATAGCTCACGTCCAGCTCCGTCAGTCGCTGGCGCACCCGCCGCGAAGCCGGGCACCATTCCGTCTGGTACAGCTCGAGCAGGTGCCGCGATGACGGCGCGTCCATGGTCATACGCCGCATTCCGAAGCCGTCTCCACCGAGCGCGGGACAGTCCGGGTCACGAAGTGGAGGCCGCCGGGCGCCTCGAGAGAGAACCCGGGCGCGGGGCCGACTGCGACGTCGACGAGCAACTCGGGTCGGTTCCAGCGCTCGTGTTGATCCGAGTCGATGAAGAACGAGGCGCCGCCAACCTCACCGAGCAAACGATCGTTTGGTCCCAGCAGGAGCTCGCCGGCCCGGAAGCACATCGGAGAGCTGCCGTCGCAGCAGCCCCCCGATTGGAAGAACATCAGCTCTCCGTGCGTGGCGGTCAGGCGCTCGATCGCCGCAAGCGCAGCGTCGGTGGCGACGACCCTTTCGGCCACGTCCGACACCTCCTAGAAGAACCCGAGCGGGTTCGGGTCGTAGCTGACGAGCTGGCACTTGGTCTGCGTGTAGTGGTCGAGCATCATCTTGTGGTTCTCACGCCCCACTCCCGAGCCCTTGTACCCGCCGAAAGCGGCGTGCGCGGGATAGAGGTGATAGCAGTTCGTCCACACGCGACCGGCCTGGATGCCGCGCCCCATGCGGAACGCCTTGCTCGTGTCCCGCGTCCACACACCGGCACCGAGGCCGTACGGCGTGTCGTTCGCGATCTCGAGCGCTTCCTGCTCGTTCTTGAACGTCGTCACGGCGAGCACGGGGCCGAAGATCTCCTCCTGGAAGACCCTCATCTTGTTGTGACCCTTGAGGACGGTCGGCTTGTAGTAGTAGCCGCCCTCGAGCTCACCTGCGAGGAGGTTGCGCTCGCCGCCGATCAGGAGCTCTGCACCCTCCTGGAGGCCGATCTCGACGTAGCTCTCGATCTTGTCCAGCTGAGCGGCCGAGACCTGCGGGCCGATCTGCGTCGTGATGTCTAGCGGATGACCCTGCCGGATCATTGCGATCCGCTCCAGGCAGCGCTCCATGAAGGGCTCGTAGATCGACTCCTCGATCAGCGCCCTGCTCGGGCACGTGCACACCTCACCCTTGTTGAACGCGTAGAGCACGAGTCCCTCGATCGCCTTGTCGAGGAACGCGTCGTCCTCGGCCATCACGTCGGCGAAGAAGATGTTCGGCGACTTGCCGCCCAGCTCCGTCGTCGAGGGGATGATGTTCTGGGCCGCGTACTGCATGATCAGCCGCCCCGTCACCGTCTCCCCCGTGAACGCGATCTTTGCGATCCGCTTGCTCGTCGCAAGCGCCATCCCGATCTCTGCTCCCGGCCCGTTGACGATGTTGAGCACGCCGGGCGGGACGATCTCCTCGATCAGCTCGGCCAGCTTCAGGATCGACCACGGCGTCGGGCTCGCCGGCTTGATCACCGTGCAGTTGCCCGCGGCAAGAGCCGGTGCGAGCTTCCACGCCGCCATCAGGATCGGGAAGTTGAACGGGATGATCTGCCCCACCACGCCGAGCGGCTCGCGGAAGTGGTACGCCATCGTGTTCCTGTCGATCTCCGAGATCGACCCTTCTTCACCCCGGATCACCGAGGCGAAGTAGCGGAAGTGATCGGCGGCGAGCGGGATGTCCGCAGCAAGCGTCTCCCGTACCGGCTTGCCGTTCTCCCAGCTCTCGGCAACAGCGAGCATCTCCTGATGCTCCTCGATCGCGTCCGCGATCCTGTTCAGCACCTTCGAGCGCTCGGTTGTCGACATCTCGCCCCAGCCGGTCTTCGCAGCGTGAGCAGCGTCGAGCGCGAGCTCAACGTCTTCCACGGTTGAGCGAGGCACCTCGGTGAAGGACTCGCCCGTAGCGGGTGTCAGATTGTCGGCATAGTCGCCGTGGACGGGCGGCACCCAGTGCCCGCCGATGAAGTTCTCGTAGCGTGACTTCAGCTCGACCGGGCTGTCATGCTGCCCGGGAGCCGCATAGGTCGCCACCTTCTCGATGGTCGCCATGACATCTCCTTCGTTCGAACCACGCGCCAGAGCGGCGCAGTGCTTCCATGGTTCCACCCCGCCGGGCACGCCGCATCGGTAGAAAGCCCGCATCCACGCCTGGATCTGACCCTCCCTGCATCATTTCCGCACTCGCTGCGTCATCGTCTACGGAGACCCCACCACGTGTCTGTGGGCGAGTACGGATGGCCGCGCGCCGCGGGCGTGTGACGCTTGGCGTGCAATGGTGCGCGACAATCTGACGGCGAAAGCGGCTCGTTGGAGTGCTGGTCATCGCCTGTGGGCCGTGTTTGGGTGGCTTGGCTTCGTCGTCGTCGCGTTCGCGATCGGTCAGGCCGCCGGACTGGTTCTGATGAAGGACGAGGACTTTGCAATCGGTGACTCGCACGCGGCCGAGGTGCTGCTGGCGCGGGAATTCGCGACGGAGCGCGCTCGCGAGCTCGTGCTCATCCAGAGCCGCGAGGGCCAGCTCGAGCCGGGCCGAGCTGGCAGCGGCCGTCAGCGACCTCGTCGTGCGTCTCTCCCGCGTGCCATCGGTGTCATCGATCGCGTCGCCCCTGGATCCGGGCAATGAGGGCCAGATCTCGAACGATCGCCGCTCGGCACTCGTCACGTTCCAGATCGCGGGGGATCCGGACACGGCGGGGGCACGCGTCGGCCCGACGTTGGCTGCGACAGCCGCCGTCCAACGCGAGCACCCGACGCTCTTCATCGGGCAGGTCGGGGACGGGAGCGCCAACGAAGCGATCAGCAAGCGGATCGCCGACGACTTCCGGCGGGCCGAGTTCACCTCACTGCCCGTGACCTTCCTGATTCTCTTCCTCGCCTTCGGAGCGCTCGTCGCCGCCGGCATTCCGCTGCTGCTCGGGTTCACGGCCGTGCTTGCGGCGCTCGGCCTGACCGCCGTGTTCAGTCACCTGCTGGCTGTCGACGAGGCGATCAACTCGGTGATTCTCCTCATCGGCCTGGCCGTCGGGGTCGATTACTCGCTCTTCTATCTCCGTCGCGTGCGAGAGGAGCGCGCAGCCGGACGCTCGCCCGAGGAGTCGCTCCTCACAGCCGCGGCCACGTCGGGTCGAGCGGTGCTCGTCTCGGGGGTGACGGTGATGGCCGCGATGGCCGGCATGTTCCTGATGGGGACGGGTGTCTTCCAGTCGTTCGGCATGGGAACCGTGCTCGTCGTCGCGATCGCGCTCGTCGGTTCGCTGACGGTGCTGCCCGCGGTGCTTTCGCTGCTCGGCGATCGCGTCGACCGGGGACGTCTCCCCTTCCTCGCTCGCGCTGGCCGCCCCGCCGGCGGTTCACGCTTCTGGTCAGCGGTCGTCGGTGCGGTCCTACGCCGGCCGCTCCTGTTCGGAGGGCTCGCAGCCGCGCTCCTCATCGCGCTGTGCATTCCTGCGTTTCGCCTCCACACTGCATCCTCGGGAGTGCAGGGGCTTCCGCACGACCTGCCCGTGATGAAGGTCTACGACCGCGTGGACGAAGCGTTCCCGGGCGGTCCCGTTCCAGCGCTCGTCGCGGTTGGTGCAACGGACGTGACCGCTCCGGCCGTCCGCGCCGGAATCGAAGACCTGAAGAGGGAGGCGCTGGCGAGCGGCCTGATGAAGGAGCCGATCAGCATCGAGGTCAGTGAATCGGGTAGGGCGGCCAGGATCCAGATTCCACTCGCCGGCACCGGGACGGATGCCACGTCGAACCACGCGCTCGACGTTCTTCGCGACAGCGTCATCCCGTCGACCATCGGCCGCGTGCCCGGTACGACAGCACATACCACGGGACTGACAGCCGCCTCCCGGGACTTCAACGACTCCATGAAGGCCCACGCGCCGATGGTCTTCGTATTCGTTCTCGGCATGACCTTCATCCTGCTCCTGGTCACCTTCCGCTCGATCGTCATCCCGCTGAAGGCGATCATCCTCAACCTGCTCTCGGTCGGTGCCGCCTACGGCGTCCTCGTGCTCATCTTCCAGGACGGTCGCCTCGAATCGGTCCTGGGCTTCGAGTCGATCGGGGGCGTCACCAGCCTGGCTACCGCTCTTCCTCTTCGTCGTCCTCTTCGGCATCTCGATGGACTACCACGTGCTCATCCTGAGCCGCGTGCGCGAAGCCTACGACGGCGGCACTGCCAACCGATCGGGCGGTCGCCTATGGCATCCAGGCAACAGCCGGCGTCGTCACCAGTGCCGCGATCGTGATGGTGGCCGTCTTCGCGATCTTCGCGACCCTTGGACTGATCGACCTGAAGATGACGGGCGTCGGCCTCGCCGTCGCCGTCCTGCTCGACGCAACGATCGTGCGGGCCATCCTCCTCCCGGCGACGATGACGCTCCTCGGCGACTGGAACTGGTACCTGCCCCACTGGCTCGAATGGCTCCCCCGGACTGGGCTCGAACCGCCTGCCGACGTCCCGTCGAGAAAGCCACTCGGCACCTGACCCGCTCGCAGACGCCGCGGGCTGCTGATCCTGCGCCTCGAAGCGCCACTCCGTCTACGCCAACGCGTCTCTCGTGCGTAACCGCGTCAAGGCACTCGTTGGTGCGGCGGTCAGCCCGGACTGCGGATAGCCGGACTTCCGCGGTGTGGTGTAAGGCCCGAATTCGGAGTAGGGTGGCTGCATGTTCGGTCTGCTCTCGGAAGGGAAGGCGATTACGGGGCGTCTCCAAGCGCTCGTTCAGCTCAACCTCGAGCTCGCGAAGCTAGAGGCCAAGCAGAAGGCCACGTCGCTTGGGGTTGCGGGCGGTCTCGCAATCGGTGCGGGGGTGCTCGTGATCTATGGAATCGGTTTCGCATTCGCAACGGCGGCGGCCGGCCTCAGTGAGGCCTTTCCGGTGTGGCTCTCCCTCTTGATCGTCACTGCGATCATCCTGCTCGTCGCCGCGCTTCTCGGATTCCTCGCCCGTCGCTTTGCGCGTAAGGCGGTGCCCCCGAAACCGGAGGCGGCGATCGAAGAGGCAGAACGCACGATCGGGACCTTGCAAAGCCATGTCTGAGAGAACGATCGAGGACATTCGGAGCGACATGGTCGCCGAGCGACAACGTCTCGATGAGGACCTCATGAGACTGAAGTCGGATCTTCGGTCACTCGTGGTCTTCATCGTGGCAGGCCTCGTCGTCGTGGGGCTCGTCACATGGTTCGTGGGCAAACGAAGCGGCGCCCGAACGGTCTGGAAGCTGGTGAAGTAGTACGTCTGGTTCGCTCGAACCGCTGCGCCTCAACCGGCATGGCATCACGGGTCGTGTAACACCCCTGATTCACAACAGATTTGTGGCTGTCACGAACGAGCTGATCTGCGCGATGGTCATGGGAGACTCATTCTTCGCCTGGGCTGACGCCGAGGGCCTCGGGGCCCGACACGACCCAGGGATACACGGACGAGGTCGATCTCGAAGACCTGGCGGAAGCTCTCGACGTCGCGGCCGCACAGCGTCGCCACAACTCGCTACAGAACAACACGAGGCCCCTGAGGGCCTCGAATCGCTTTCATGGAGGCGGCGGGAATCGAACCCGCGTCCGCGGACGCACCGAACAGAGCGTCTACGAGCGTAGTTCGCCTTGAATCTCGCCCGACGGCCGGTGGCGAACGACCTACCGGCGGGCCAGTCAATCCTGAAGTGTCGCGCGTCGGGCGATTGACTCTCCCTCGGCGCCGAGCCCGATGGTTAGCGCCGGTCCTGGCCTCGGGCCCAGCCAGAACGGGCGTCGCTAGCTAGTCAGACTAGGCAGCGAGTGCGAGATCTGAACGATTCGCATTTGTGTTGTTTCCCGGTGGATTAACGAGGCCGACCGGGGACCTCGGCTCGCAACTCAGCCGGAGAACCGACCACGTCGAAACCAGGTCGCCCCCGTATGTCATTTGTACTGTCTCTCAAGTGTAGCCGGGCTGAGCGGGATCGGGGCGTGCTGCGCCGAATAGGGCAGCAAGGGGCAGACAATTCGCCCCAACCCGAGTATCGTTCTTGAGGGACAACGCCGACGAGAGGGAGCCAAGTGTCACACGTCGTACCGCGGCCGTACGAGAACCTGCTCAACCTGCGCGATCGAGCGCGCGAGGAGGTCGGAAAGGTCGTCATCGGACAGGAGCATGCAGTCGACCTGCTGCTCGTCGCTGCGCTCGCACAGGGCCACGTACTGATCGAAGGGCCACCCGGTAGTGCCAAGACGCTGCTTGGACGAGCGATGGCGCACGTCCTCGGCGCAAAGTTCAAGCGCATCCAGTTCACGCCGGACACGACGCCGGACACGATCACGGGCGTGAACACGACGAAAATGGGCGAGACCGTCTTCCTTCCCGGTGCGGTGTTCACGAACATCCTCCTGGCCGACGAGATCAACCGCACGCCGCCCAGAACGCAGGCCTCGCTCCTCGAGGCGATGCAGGAACGCACCGTCACCGTCGACGGCAAGACGCATCGCCTGCCGGATCCATTCCTCGTCATCGCAACGCAGAATCCCTACGAGCAGGAGGGCATTTTCGCCCTCCCCGAGTCGCAGCTCGACCGCTTCCTCTTCAAGATCAATCTCGACTACACCGACGCGGAGCACGAGATCGAGATGCTCCGCCTCCCGCACACCGGGGTGACACCCGACATGCTCGGCGAGATCCAGTCCCTCCTGGGCATCGTCGGCCTCGAACGCGCGCGGAACGAGCTCGACGAGACCGAGGTGCCGCGGGACGTGGCCGAGTACATCGTCAAGGTCGTACGAGCGACCCGCGAGAACCCTCAGGTCGAGCTTGGCGCGAGCTCACGCGCCGCGATCCATCTGCTCAGTGCATCGAAAGCGGAGGCGCGGCTCGACGGACGCAGCTCGGTCACCGTTGCCGACGTTCGGTCTGTCGCACCGCACGTGCTCCGCCATCGTCTCATCTGCCGGTCCGAGACGACGCCCGACGAGGCTCTGAGAGCGGCGCTCGAGGCCTGACCGATCGGATGTGGGCGTGCGCCGTAGCGGCGCACGCCCACATCCTCACAGCTTGCCCTCACGCCGAAGCGTCGGCCAGCGCCCTCTCGGCCAGCACGCGCGCCAGGTGAGCCCGGAACTCGGCCGACGCAGCGGTATCGCTCGACGGCGCCGTCCCGTCAGCGGCGTGTGCGGCAGCCTCCGACACGGATGCGCCGGAGGCAATCGCGCTCTCGACCGTCGTCGCTCGCAACGGCGTCCCGCCCATGTTGGTCAGCGAGACTGCTGCAGACGTGGCGGCTCCGTTGTCGCGGTGGACGATCGCCGCGACACCCACTGTCGCCCAGTCCTGCGCGCGACGGTGGTACTTGAGATACGACCACCCGGTGGCGTCACCGAGCTTGGGCACCCGGATCTCGGTCAGTAGCTCGCCCTGAGCAACTGCCGTCTGGAAGACACCCGTGAAGAAATCAGCGGCGTGGACCGTTCGCTCGCCTTCAGCACCGACGATCACGAACTCGGCGTCGAGTGCGAGCATCACGGACGGGAGATCCGACGCGGGATCCCCGTGCGCAAGCGACCCGCCGATCGTGCCGCGATGCCGCACCTGCGGATCGCCGACCTTGCCGGCTGTCGAGGAGACAATCGCGCAGTGCTCCCGGAGCAGTGGATCGTCCTGCACGGCGGCATGTCGCGTGAGCGCCCCGATCGCGAGCTGCGTCCCGGCATCACGCACGTAGGCGAGGTTGGAGAGACGACCGATGTCGACGAGCTTCGACGGTCGCGAAACGCGTAGCTTCAGCGCCGGCACGAGCGAGTGTCCGCCCGCCAGGGCTTTTGCATCGGCGTCGGCCCCGAGGAGCGCCACGGCGTGCTCGACGGACTCCGCCACCTCGTAGTCGAACGCTGCAGGAATCACCGCTGTGCCTCCTCGATTGCGCGCCAGACTCTCTCCGGAGTCACGGGGATCTGGATATCGGTCACACCCAGGTGCGAGAGTGCGTCGAGAACCGCATTCGTCACCGCCGCTGAGGCCGCGATCGTGCCAGTCTCCCCCACGCCCTTGGCGCCGAACGGATGGTCGGTCGCCTTGCTCTCGGTCCGGTCGAGCTCGTAGGACGGCAGCTCCGCTGCCGAAGGCACCAGGTACATCGCCATCGTCCCGTTCGCAAGATTCCCGTCCGACTCGTAGAGCGCCTCCTCGTAGAGGGCGGTCGCGACTCCCTGCGTGATCCCACCGTGGACTTGCCCGTCGACGATCAGCGGATTCACAACCGTGCCGACGTCGTCGACCGCGACGTACCGGATCAGCCGCGCGTCGCCCGTGCCTACGTCGACCTCGACGACAGCGGCATGCGCGCCGCCCGGCCACGAGAAATTCGGCGGGTCGTAGGTCGCCGTCGCCTCGAGCCCGGGCTCCATCCCATCCGGGAGATTGTGAGCCGCCCATGCCGCCCACGCGGCCCCCTTCACTGTCATCTCCTTGTCGGGCGAGCCCTTGACCCGGAATGTGCCCGCTTCGTAGTCGAGATCGTCCGCCGAGACCTCGAGCTCGTGCGCCACGATCTCGCGTGCCTTCTCGATGATCTTCTCGCCCGCCGACCAGAGCGCTGCACCACCGACCGGAAGGCTCCGACTCCCGTAGGTGTCGAGGCCGTACGGCGAGATGCTCGTATCGCCGTGCAGCACCTCGACCTCCGACGGATCGCAGCCGAGTTGGTCCGCCACGATCTGCGACCAGGCGGTCTCGTGTCCCTGACCGTGAGGCGATGTGCCCGTGACGACCTGGAACGTCCCGGTGGGAAGGCAGCGGATCGTCGCCGACTCCCAGCCGCCCGCCGCGTAGCGGATCGCACCGAGGATGCGCGACGGAGCGAGGCCGCACATCTCGTTGTAGGTCGAGAAGCCGACGCCGATCTGCTTCGTGTCGCCACGCTCCCTTCGCGCACGCTGCTCGACCTCGAGCTCGTCCAGCCCGAGGTTCTCGAGCAGCCGGTCGAGCGAGGCGTGGTAGTCGCCGCTATCGATCGTCAGACCCGAGGCGATGGTCGCCGGGAACTCGGTGATGAAGTTCCGGCGGCGGAGCTCGATCCGGTCGATCCCGAGCTCCTTCGCCAGGAGATCCATGGTGCGCTCGAGCACGTACGTCGCCTCCGGCCTGCCGGCTCCCCGGTAGGCATCCGTCGGCGTCGTGTTCGTGAACACGCCGGTGAACGTGACGCTGTAGTTCGGGATCGCGTACGGGCCGGCGTAGATCCACGCTCCGAGGAGCGGAATGCCCGGCGTCACGAGCTGGAGGTACGCGCCCATCGAGGCGATCACGTTCGCCCGCAGCGAGGTGATCTTGCCCTCCCTGGTGGCCGCGAGCTCCAATGTGGTCACGAAATCACGGCCGTGGATCGTGGCGACGGCGTTCTCCGATCGTTCCTCGATCCACTTGACCGGCGAGCCCAGCCGACGGGCAATCGCGACAGCAAGCAGCTCTTCCGCATAGACGTCGAGCTTCGAGCCGAAGCCGCCACCGACGTCAGGCGCAATCACCCGCAGCTTCGACTCTGACATCCCGAGGGTTGCAGCGGTGAGGACGCGAAGCAGATGCGGCACCTGCGTCGCCGACCACAGCGTGACCTCGCCGCCCGGCTCCGGCCGCGCCACGACGGCCCGTGGCTCGATCGCGTTCGGGATCAGCGGTGGCTGGATGTAGGTGTGCTTCACGATCACGTCCGCGTCCTCGTCGAACGTCCCACTCTCGAGCGGCCAGACGTAGGACACGTTCGTCCCGAGCTCCTCGTGGACGAGTGTCGCACCGTCCTCGGCGGCAGCCGCAACGTCGACGATCGCATCGAGCACCTCGTACTCGACCTCGACGAGCTCCGCGGCGTCGACCGCGTGCGCTCGCGTGTCGGCGAGCACGACGGCGACTCCGTCGCCCTGGTAGTTGGCCTCAGAGACGGCGAGCGGGAAGTGCTCGGGGTTCTTCATGTCCTCGGTCACCGGCCAGGCGCATGGCATGGCCGCCTTCCAGTCGTCTCGGAGGTCGGCCCCCGTAAACACTGCCACGACTCCCTCCGCTGCCTTCGCGGCGGCCGTGTCGATCAAGGTGATCTTCGCGTGCGCGTACGGGCTGCGAACGACGACCATCACGACCGTTCCCGGCAGGTCGATGCAGTCGACGTACGTCCCCCGGCCCCGAAGCAGAGGATCGTCTTCCTTGCGCTTGAGCGGGGCGCCGATGCCCCAGGTCTCGGTGGCGCTCATGACGTGCTCCCTGCGACTTCGGCGATCGCCTCGACGATGTTGTGGTACCCGGTGCAGCGGCAGAGGTTCCCCTCGAGGCCTGCACGAATTGCGTCCCGGTCGCCGGCCTCCCCGTTCTCGATCAGCGAGACCGCGGCCATCACCATCCCCGGCGTGCAATACCCGCACTGAAGTGCGTGGTGATCGTGGAACGCCTGCTGCACGGGATGCAACTCTCCGTTCGTGGCGAGCCCTTCGATCGTCGTGATCGTGGCTCCGTCGGCCTGGACGCCGAGGATCGTGCACGACTTGACGGATTGGCCGTCGAGCAGCACCGTGCAGGCACCACACGAGGACGTATCGCAGCCGACGTTGGTGCCGGTGAGCGAGAGCTGCTCGCGGAGGACGTGAACGAGCAGGTCACGCGGCTCGAGCTCGAGCTCGTGACAGGCTCCGTTGACGGTCAGGGTTACCGGGTGCAAGAGACGGCCTCCTTGGTGCGTCGAGAGCGGTCCGAGAAGACCGACGATACTCCTCTGGCGCTCGTCCGCCAAAGCGCCGTTAGGCTCCGCTGATGATCGAGATCGACGAACTCGGCGAAGCAGAGCTCGAGCGCTGGCTCGCCGTGAGCAATGCCGTACGCCCGAGTGACCCGCTGACGCCTGCGATGATGATCGACTGGTCCGGACAGGCCGACGCGATGCTCTGGCTGATCGCGACAGTCGACGGGGTCGATGCGGCCGTCGGGCACGGAATCGTCGGCTGGCACGCCGAGCCCGGCGTCTGCCAGCTCGAGGTCAGCGTTCTCGAGAGAAGGCGCGGGCAGGGGCTCGGGGACGCGGTTCTCGGACGTCTCTCCGTGTGGGCGCTCGCGTCCGCACAGACGGCCGCTGACGGAACGGTCGACGAAGGGGACACGACCTCACTTGCCTGGGCCGAGCGGCGTGGCTTCACGGAGGTCGGCCGGAACTCGACTCTTCGGCTCGATCTATCCTCGATGCAGCCACCGGAGATCGACCCTCCTGCGGGGATCACGATCTCGTCTCTCGCCATAGCACCCGAGGCGATCCATGGGATGTACGAGGTCGCGTGCGAGGCGTATCCGGACATTCCCGGTGACGAGTATTCAGTGATGGCTCCGTTCGAGAAGTGGCGGGCCAACGACATCGACGGTGCGAGCGATCGGGCCGAGGCGATCTTTGTCGCCCTCTCGGGAGACGAGGTCGTCGGCTACGCGAAGCTCTCGCTCTCCGAGGCGCTACCCGACATCGCCTTTCACGACATCACGGGGGTCAAGCGGGCCTGGCGAGGCCGTGGGATTGCGGGCGCACTCAAGCGCGCCGAGATCGCCTGGGCAATCGACGGCAGCTACAAGGCGTTGAAGACGTTCAACGAGGAGCGCAACGCGCCGATCCGCGCCCTCAACGAGCGACACGGCTACGTCGTCGAGCCGGGGAGTATCCGCGTGCGCGGAGCGCTCACCGCCGCGCCTTGAGCTCCCTGTCCATCTGCCGCTTCGCGTCCCGATCGGCAATCGCGCGACGCTTGTCGCCCTTGTCTTTGCCTCGTCCGAGCGCGATCTCGACCTTCACCTTGCCGTCCTTGAAGTAGAGCTTCGTCGGGACGAGCGTGAGCCCCTTCTCCCGTACCTTCGCGTAGAGGCCGTCGATTTCGCTCCGCTTCAGGAGCAGCTTGCGGTCGCGGTCCGTGATGTGGTTCGAGATGTTGCCCTGCGCGTACTCGGAGATCGACGCCCCGATCAGCCACATCTCGCCGTTCCGCACGTCGGCAAACGCCTGCCCTAGCTGCACATGTCCGGCTCGGAGGGCTTTCACCTCGGTGCCCGAGAGCACGATGCCGGCCTCGACGCGGTCGAGCAGCTCGTAGTCATGCCGCGAGCGACGGTTCTCGGTGATCAGCTTCACTCCCAGCGGTTTGGCCACGGGCGGATTGTAGGGGCGACCGCACCCGCAACCGCTAGGCTCGCACCATGCACGCTCCCGCTCACGTGATCCGCCCGCTCTACGGCGACTATCGCGACCGCGGCGACCTGCGCGACTGACGGCGGCCCGCCCCCGTCCCCGTCGCACGAAGGAGCCTGAAATGTCAACGACCACGCTGCTCGCCATCATCGCCTCGACCTGGGGCATCGCAATGGCGCTCTCCCCCACACTGCAGATCCGCCACATGATCGCGCTCAGGTCGTCCGCAGGCATCTCGATCCCCTACCTCGGCGTCCTTGTGATCGGCTTCGCCCTCTGGTTCGCGTACGGGGTCGCGCTGGGGAACCTGGCGATCATCATCCCGAACACGATCGCGTTCGTGGTCGGCGCCACGACGATCGCGGTGGCCCGGCACTACCGGGTGTAGCGCACGACGTGGGCGGCGGTCGAGGCTGCGCCTCGCCCTACGGCAACTGGCGGGGTCGGGGTTCACGGTGGAGAGACCGGCTCATGCGATCGGGACGGCCCGGAGTCGTAGGGGCGCCGCGCAGCGTCGCCCGCGCGTACCTCTACGCCTTGACGTCGTAGCGGATCTCAACGGCGGCCGAAACAGCGATCGCACATCGGGAACCACGGCGCACACGCTTGGCCGCACTTGCGGCAGCGGCCGATCGTCGGATCCTGCACCTCGACGTGCAGCCGCGCGACGACCCGCGCGGCGGCCGCCTCCTCCAGAGCCGCGGCTCGCTCGATCGAGACGCCGCCCACGTGGGGGTACTGCAGCGCAAACCACCGCAAGATACTTGCGGTTCGTCCAGCTTGCTCTGCCTCCTCGAGCGTGGCGTCGCGCAGGCGTGCCGGGTCGAGAAGGAACGTGAGCAGCGATCGCTGCGCAGTGTCGCCCGAGACCGCGAGGGCAAGGGTCGCGAGCAGCTCCGCGTTGTCCTCGTCCACCGGCGCGTTGATCAGCTTCCACGTGTCCTCGATCGTGAGTCGGCGGTTGCGCTCGAGGAGCCGCCTCTGGATCGCTGCCAGACGGCCGCGCAGCGGCCCGAGCGACTCGACGGAGAGCCAGCTCTCGAACGCCCACGTCCGCGTTGCGACGCGATGCCAGGCCGCGAGTGCTGCATCGAGGCGCCGGGGATCGTCGGTGCCCAGGTCGGAGAGACGGGGCCTGATGCGTGCCTCGTCGACGATCCGGTAGCCGAGATGCCCTGACGGCAGCAGCACGTGGGGCTGCAACGCCTCCTCCACGATTCGTGGGTCGGCATTGGCCCACGAGACCCCGGTGAGAACACCCACGTGGCCACGCTCGACGAGACCGAAGCGGCCCGCTCGACCGGCGATCTGCGCGAGCTCCCACGGCAGCAGGTCACGTCGCGACTCGCCGTCGAACTTCGTCGTCTCGGCGAAGAGGAGCGTCTCGCAAGGGAGGTTGACGCCGTGCCCGAGAACGTCCGTCGCGACGGTCACGTCGGATGTGCCTCCGAGGAAGCGGTCGATCTCCTCCCGTCGCGAGCTGAGTGGCATCGCACCGTAGAGCACCGAGACGCGGCTCGGATGGGCGCGGTTGATCTCGCCCGCGAGCGCGAGCACGGCCTTGCGGCTGAAGGCGACGACGACGGTACCGGGCGTCAGGCTGCGCAGGGCGCGCTCGCCGACGAACTCGAGCGGCAGGATCCGCTCGAAGACCTTGATCTCCGCCTCCGGAAAGGCATGCAGGACGAGCGGCTCCGCGTCGAGCGCCCCGAGCAGGAGGATGTGACGGTAGTCGCCAGCGAGCAGCAGGCGTGTCCAGGCCGACCCGCGTTCGGGGTCGTCGGCCCACTGGACCTCGTCGAGCACGAGTACCTCGCCCGAGCTCGGGGCCATCTCGACGGTGCAGCAGATGATCGGCGCGGTGTCGTTGACGCGCTCCTCACCGGTGACGAGGCCGACGGCGTCTGCTCCGAGCTCGGCCGAGAGTCGGCGATGGGCCTCCTGCGCCAGCATGCGTAGCGGCCCTGCATAGACGCCGCGTCCCCGCTCCTTGAGGACTTCGAGGGCGTGGTAGGTCTTGCCCGAGTTGGTCGGGCCGAGATGCGCGACGACGGACTCGGGCGCGCTACGGCGCTGCGGGAGCGTTATCTCGATCGCACCCTCGGCGCGCTTCACCGCGGCCTGTCCGCCGGCCGCGCGAGCGCGAGCGTGGCGCTCGGAACGGCTCGGGCGCTTCGCCCGACCGCGTCCCTGTCTGCGTCCGCCGGGCATTCAGTGAGCGTAGCGGCGGCGACACGAGGCTTCCGCGGCAACAGCGTGACGAGGACGGGCCGCTCTGCGCCCGCGGGCGACGCTTCGCCCGGCTAGCGCCGGGCTACGCATCGCCCCTACGCATCGCCCCTACGCAGCCACGGGCCCATGCGCTACGCCCTCGGCCCGAGCGGCTCGCGGGCGAGCCCCTTCAGGATCTCGCGAAGCGAGCAGAAAAATGGAAGGTCTAACGCGGCGAGGTTTCCGCGATATGCTCTTCCATCGCGGAAACCCACACCGCTAGACGGGCCGCTCTGCGCCCGCGGGCGACGCTTCGCCCGGCTAGAGCCGGGCTACGCATCGCCCCTACGGCAGCCACGGGCCTAGACGCTACGCCCTCGGCCCGAGCGGCTCGCGGGCGAGCCCCTTCAGGATCTCGCGAAGCGAGCAGAAGAATCGGAAGGTCTAGCGCGTGCGGGTTTCAGCGATATGCTCTTCCATCGCGGAAACCCGCACGCGCTAGACCTTCAAAAAGCGATGCAGCGTCATGCCGGAGCCGAGGGCTCCAACGCCGAGCCCGACGGCGATCAGCGCGAGAGAAGTGAGACCAAACGAGAGCGCCTGCACGTCGTCCGTCGTGTCGATGTGACCGAGGATCGCAGGGAGCGCGACTTGCTTGCCGATGAAGAGCAGGAACACGGCGGCGATCGACCCGACGAGCCCGCATAACAGCCCTTCGAGCATGAACGGGCCGCGGACGAACCAGTTCGTTGCGCCGACGAGCTTCATCACCTCGATCTCGCGCCGTCGCGAGAAGATCGAAAGCCGAATCGTGTTCGCGATCAGGATCACCGAGGCGATCAGCAGGACGACAACCATGACCACGAAGACGTACGAGATCCACTTGCCGACCTGGAGAATGCGTTTCGACGTCTGCTGCCCGTCCTTGACCTTCTCGACGCCGACGAACTTCTGGTTGCGGATGTTCGCGGCGACCACCTTGACGTCGTTTGCGTCCGCAGGCGTAATCTCGAAGGAGGCGGGAAGCGGATTGGATGGGAGGTTCGCCGTGAGTTGCGGGTACTTCTTCTTCATGCGCTTGAGCGCCTCGGCCTTCGAGACGAACTGGTACTCCTTGACGGCGCCCGCCGTCTGCTGCTTGGTGAGATAGCCGCCGACCGCGTTGACCTGCTTCGGCGTGACGCCGTCGACGAAGAAGACCTGCACCTGCAGCTCGGACTTGACGTGGTTCGACCACGAGACGACCCAGCTTCCGAGAGCGATCGAGAGTCCGAGCAGCAGCATCCCGATGAGGACGGTCATCGTGGCGGCAATCGAGGTCGAGAGGTTCGCTCCGATCGAGCGGACGGCCTCGGAGAAGACGAGCTTGAAGCGGGTCATTCTGTCTCGTACCCCCCACGCCGCTCGTCACGCATGAGCTTGCCCTGATCGAGCGCGATCACGCGCTTCCGCATCTTGTCGACCATCTCGCGGTCGTGGGTGACCATGAGGATCGTCGTGCCCGCGGTGTTGATGCGATGGAGGAGCTGCATGATCCCGACCGATGTGTCCGGGTCGAGGTTGCCCGTGGGCTCGTCGCAAATGAGGAGCGGCGGGTGGTTCACCACCGCGCGGGCGATCGACACGCGCTGCTGCTCGCCGCCCGAGAGCTCCTCGGGCTTGGAGCTCATCTTGTGGGACAGCCCGACGAGGTTCAGCACCTCGGGCACCTTGCGACGGATCGAGGCAGCCGGCTCACCCTGGACGCGGAGAGCGTAGGCGACGTTCTCGGAGGCCGTGCGGTTCGGGAGGAGCTTGAAGTCCTGGAAGACGCAGCCGAGGTTCCGGCGGAGCATCGGCACGCGTGAGTGCTTCAACCGTCCGAGATCGCGGCCACCGACGAGGATCCGACCCGACGTCGGTTCCAGCTCCTTGAGCAGGAGACGGATGATCGTCGACTTGCCAGAGCCCGAGGCGCCCACGACGAAGACGAACTCGCCCTTGTCGATCACGAACGAGACACCGTCGAGCGCCGTCACGTTGGGCTCGTAGACCTTCCGGACGTTCTCGAGCACGATCATCGACGAGCCGCTCACGGCAGCGGCACCAACGACTCCGTCCGCGTAGGCGGGCGAGGGATCGGCAAGGGCCGTAGCGGGGGCTGTCAGCTGAAGATCGTCCTGCACCGGATCACGAGAAGAAGAGGGCCGCGGCGGCCGCTCCGGGTCGGATTGAGTCTCCAGTGTAGCTGACACCCTCTAGAGGTCTCTCCGGCGAATCCGGTGCTGACCGGGCGAGCGAAAACCGAGCAGCGCTAGGACGCAGGGAGGTTTCAGATACGTGTATATGGGGCCGACCGAGGACGACGCGCTGCGAAGCGTTTGCAGCCGGCCTGGCGGTGCCGGATTTGCCGGAGCGACCACTTATACGACCTTTCCGGCGGCCTTCGCGAGGAGGTACGCGCGCACGAAGCCGTCCAGCGCGCCGTCGAGCACGCCCTGGGCGTTCCCCGCCTCGAAATCGGTGCGGTGGTCTTTCACCATCTGATACGGATGCAGCACGTAGGAGCGAATTTGACTCCCGAAGCCGATGTCCTGCGTCGCCCCGCGCTCCCGCGCGATCTCCGCCTCGCGCTGCTCCTCCTGAAGCTCGATCAGCCTCGACTTGAGGATGCGCATCGCGGTCGCCTTGTTCGACGTCTGCGAGCGCTCGTTCTGACACTGGACGACGATTCCGGTCGGCAGATGCGTCAGTCGGACGGCCGAGTCCGTCTTGTTGACGTGCTGGCCGCCGGCGCCGCTCGCACGATAGGTATCGACGCGCAGGTCGCTCTCGTCGATCTCGACATCCTCGTCGTCCGGAAGCAGGGGTGCGACGACGACCTGGGCAAACGCCGTATGACGGCGGTGAGCGGAGTCGAAGGGAGACTGGCGCACGAGCCGGTGGACGCCTCGCTCGGCCTTGTACGCACCGTAGGCGTTCTCGCCCTTCACGGTCATGGTGCACGACTTGAGGCCCGCCTCCTCACCAGGGCTCGCCTCGACGAGCGCAGTCTCGATAGCCGCGGTCGGACGACCAGCGGAGGTACATCCGCAGCATCATCTCGGCCCAGTCCTGCGCGTCCGTTCCCCCCGTGCCGGCGTTGATCGAGACGACCGCGTCGCCCGCGTCGTAGGTGCCGTTGAAGAGCGCGTCCTCCTGCAGGCGCGAGAGCTCGGCCGAGATCGGCACGAGCTGCAGCTCGCAACTCGTCCTCGAGCGAGGCGTCCATCTCGAAGAGCTCGGCCGCCTCCTCGACCTCACCGCTGAGACGCGTGTAGGTGTCGAGCCGCCGCGTCACGCGAGAATGCTCGGTCGAGATTCGAGCCGCCTGCTGCTGGTCGTCCCAGAAGCCCGGGGCGCCCATCGCTGCTTCGAGTTCCGCTTGCCGGGCCGTCAGCTGAACGGGGTCAAAGGTACTCACGAACCCAGTCGAGCTGGGCTCCGAGCTCCTCGAGCAGATGCGCGAGAGGTTGGTTCTCCTGATCGGCCACGGGTCGATGGTAGCTGTGCGTGGAACCGACGAGACACCCAGGAGACAGGCGGAAGCCTGTCACCGCGGCCCTGTGAGCACATCCCGGGCGATCGCACAGACACAGAGCCACGCGAGGCCGACGGCGAACCCTGCGGCGACATCCGAGACGAAGTGGACGTTGAGGAGGACGCGACTTGCTCCGATCGCGATCGCAACGAGACCGGCTGCCACGAGCCACGCCGCAGCCCGCGTGCGCGAACGTGCCTGCTCCGCGAGAAGCAGTCCCAGCGCTCCGTAGAGAACGACCGCGGTTGCCGCGTGGCCGCTCGGAAACGAATACGAGTGCGGCAACGGGATCGCACTCACGCCCTCCGGGCGAGCCCGCTCGTAGATCGCCTTCAGCGCGGCGACAAGCACGGTGACGCCGAGAACGGCGAGACCGACGAAGGCCGCATCTCCCCTTCGCCCTCTCCGCACGAGAAGGGCGACAGCGAGACCAGCCACAACGGCTGTGCCGAGTAGCCCACCGAGCCACGTGAAGATTCGAGAAAGCCATTCGACTGCCGGGGGAACCGTGTCGGCGACCCAGCGTGACACGTCGTCGTCGACGGCAACCACCTGACCGCCGCGAACGAAGGCAGAGGCAAGGCCAACGAATGCAAGTGCCCCGAGAGCACCGAGAGTCGCCTCGACGAGCAGACGTGTCCTACGTGGAACGGCTTACGCCCCGTGACACTTCTTGTACTTCTTGCCGGAACCGCACCAACAGGGGTCGTTGCGGCCGACATCGCGCTCGTCGTCCTTCACGACCTGCCGGTGGACCGGTGCTTGCGTCGCAACGGGCGGCCCGGAATCGAACCCGCCGGCCGCGGCGATGGCGTCCGCTCCGGACGAGACCTCATGCTCATACGCGAGCGCATGTGGAGCCTCGGCCGGCGCCAGCGCCTCTTCAGCGTCGTTCTGCTGCACCTCGACGTGGAAGATCGTCAGCACGACCTCCTCGCGGATGACCATGCTGAGTTCCTCGAACATCGTGTGGCCCTCGCCCCGGTACTCGACGAGCGGATCCTTCTGAGCCATCGCCCGGAGATGCACGCCCTCACGGAGGTAGTCCATCGAGTCGAGGTGTTCGCGCCACCGCGTGTCGACGACCTGCAGGATCACGAACCGTTCGATCTCCCGCATCAGCTCGGAGCCGAAGCTGGCCTCGCGGTCGTCGTACACCTCGAGAGCGTCCTCGCTGAACTCGGCGATCAGCGAGTCCCGAGACAACTCGACCTCCTCGCGCAACTCGTCAACGGTGATGTCGGAGCCGTAGAGAGCGGTCATTTGCACGACGAGCGAGTCGAGATCCCACTCGGCGGCATCGGTTCCTTCCGTGAACAGGCCAACGTTCCGGGCAATGACCTCCTCGATCCAGCCGCGAATCTCCTCGGACGTGTCGTCGCCGTTGAGCACGCTGCGTCGCTGCTCGTAGATGACCATGCGCTGCGTGTTCATGACATCGTCGTACTTGAGGACGTTCTTGCGGGCGACGAAGTTCTGTTCCTCGACCTTCTTCTGCGCTCCTTCGATCTGACGGGAGAGGATCGACGCCTCCATGGGCTGGTCGTCGGGGATCTTGAAGCGTTCCATGATCCCGTGGATCCGGTCGCCCGCGAAGAGTCGCACGAGGTCGTCCTGCGCGGAGAGGTAGAACCGCGTCTCGCCGGGGTCGCCCTGGCGACCCGAGCGGCCCCGCAGCTGGTTGTCGATGCGTCGTGACTCGTGGCGCTCCGTCCCGAGCACGTAGAGGCCGCCGAGGTCACGTACCTCGTCGTCGATCTTGATGTCGACTCCGCGGCCGGCCATGTTGGTGGCGATCGTGACCGCGCCCTTCAGACCCGCGTCGACGATGATCTCGCTCTCGCGCTCGTGCTCCTTGGCGTTGAGGACGTTGTGCGGGATGCCGCGGCGGGTAAGGAGCTCGGAGAGGTACTCGGACGTCTCGACCGCGATCGTCCCGACGAGAACGGGCTGCCCCTTCTCGTGGCGCTCGACGAGATCCTCGGCGACGGCGTTCCACTTCGCCTCCTTGCTCTTGAAGATGAAGTCGTTCTCGTCCTTGCGGGAAACGGGGACGTTCGTGGGAATCTCGATCACGTTGAGGTTGTAGATCTCGACGAACTCCTTCTCCTCCGTCTTCGCCGTGCCCGTCATGCCACCGAGCTTCTCGTAGAGGCGGAAGTAGTTCTGGAGCGTGATCGTCGCGAGCGTGACGTTCTCCTCGCGGATCTCGACGCCCTCCTTGGCCTCGATCGCCTGGTGGAGACCCTCGCTCCAGCGGCGCCCCTCCATGATCCGGCCGGTGTACTCGTCGACGATCTTCACCTCGCCGTCCTCGATCACGTAGTCGACGTCGCGCTTGTAGAGCGCCTCGGCCTTGAGGGCCTGGCTGAGGTGATTGACGAGCTGGACGTGGCGCGGGTCGTAGAGGTTCTCGACGCCGAGCGCACGTTCGACGGCATCGAGAGCCGTCTGCGCCGGTGAAACCGTCTTGTGCTTCTCGTCGTAGAGGTAGTCGGCACCCGAGAGCTCGGTCTCGTCCTCGCCCTTGGCCGACTTGCGCGTTGCGGGCGCGCCGTGAAGGTCCTTCACGATCCGCGCGAAGTCGTAGTACGTGCTCGCCGCGGTCTCCGGCTCGCCGGAGATGATCAGCGGTGTCCGCGCCTCGTCGATCAGGATCGAGTCGACCTCGTCGACGATCGCGAAAGAGTGGCTGCGCTGAACGCAGTTGTCGAGCGACGTCGCCATGTTGTCGCGCAGGTAGTCGAACCCGAACTCCGAGTTCGTGCCGTACGTGATGTCGGCGTCGTACGCCTGCTTCCGGAGGTCGAAGGGCATCATGTTCTGGATCGAGCCGACCGTTCATCCCGAGCCGCTCGAAGACGCCCCGGTTCCACTCGGCGTCGCGCTTGGCGAGATAGTCGTTGACGGTGACGAGGTGGACACCGGTTGCCGGCATCGCGTTGAGGTAGAGCGCCGTCGAGGCGACGAAGGTCTTGCCCTCACCGGTCTTCATCTCGGCGATGTCGCCTTCGTGAAGGACGATGCCGCCCATCATCTGGACGTCGAACATCCGCTGCTCGGATTCGCGCCAGCGCGCCTCGCGCACAGCTGCGAATGCCTCGAAGAGAAGCTCCTCCAGCGTCTCGCCGTTCTCGAGCCGCTGCCGGAACTCGGCTGTCTTCCCGCGAAGCTCGTCGTCGGAGAGCGCCTGGAACTCCGGTTCGAGCGTCGCGATGAACGCGGCCTGCTGCTTGAGCCGCTTCACGCGCCGCCCTTCGCCGATGCGAAGGACCTTCTCGAATTTGCCGAAGTCGGTGGTGGACATGCTCAGGAGAGGGTACCCGGAGGGCGGTACGCGCTGATTGTTTCTTCATGAACTGCGCGTACCCTGCGTGCATGCGGGCCATCCGTACGCCCACACGCTCGGTGCTCGTGATCGCGCTCGCCGTCGCGCTCGTCACGGCAGGCAGCGCCCTTGCGCTTCAGAGCCCTGGACGCACCATCGTCCGCAACGGCCCGGTGCGTCTCGTCGCGCTCAACCAGGCTTCGTTTGCCTTCATGGTCGCGCGAAGCAGGACGGATTGCGATCACGTGGAGCTGTGGAACACCGACACGAAGGGCATCTGGCGGTTCGGCAAGCCCGGCGTGTGCACCAACCTCGGGAGTACCGGGAACGGGATCTCGGCGGTCGGAGTGAGCGGCAATCGTGCCCTCTGGATTCGCTACGCGGGCGGCAACACCCGCGAGTGGCAGCTGATGACGGCAACGACGACCCGGAAGACGCCCAAGCAGTTGCGGTTCGTCGGGCAGGACGTCGACCTGCCGTCACCGTTCGTGATCGGCGACTCGACGGGCGGCCTCGGGATCCCGTACGCGGCCGGCAAGGAGGTCGTCCTCCTGGGCGCGAACGGCGTTGCCGTCTTCAAGGCCACCGGTCCGGCAAAGATCGTGCGCGTGACGGCAGGCAAGGGCCCTGGCGGAGCGGTCGTCGCGGCACTGCGCGAGACGGGCGAGGTCGTCCTGTATCGGGCCAACGGCTCCGTGGCGAAGGTGTATCCGTACGCTGCCGGGGCGGTGAAGGCGATGGCCCTCGCGCCGGGCGGGCTCGTCGCCCAGCTCCCCGGGGCCGTGCAGGTTCACGCGCCGTCGGGACTGAAGGTCGTCAACCTCCCTGCCGGAGCGACGATGATCGACTACGCCGAGGGGCGGATCCTCTACAACCTCGGCTCCGAGGTCCACTCGTTCGAGGTGGCGAACGCGAGCGACACGCTCCTCCTCAAGGGCGCGCCGGGGGCGCCGATCTTCGCAACGCAGGACACGCACGGACTCGGCTGGGCGCAGGGCGCGAAGGTGAAGTTCGCCTGCGGCGGCTGCATCAGCTACGGCCCCTAGCGGCCCGAGCGGCGCGGCCTGCGGCTCAGGCGGCGGACTCGTCGGGTGCGTCCTCGACCTCGGCCTCGTCGGGCGCCGTCGGGGCGTGCTTCGACCGCCGTCGCTGCTCGAGGGTGCGCTTGTCGCGATAGCGCTCGACCTGCCGCTCGAGCTTGTCGACGAGCCGGTCGATCGCAGATTCGTACGTCGCTGCGGACTCTCGGGCAACGAGCGAAGGACCCTTCGCGTGGATCACCGCATCGACCGTGTGATCGGCAGCGATGGAGGGGTTCTGCTCGCGGGAGAACGTGACCTCGACGAGTGTCAGCTCGTTGAGACGTCGGTCGAGCTTCGAGAGCTTCCGTTCGGCGTACCGACGAACGCTGTCGTCGAGGTGCTCGTGACGGGCGGTGAGCTTGAGCTGCATGATCTGCCTCCCTCTCGGATCGTCTGGTACCGACTCTAGCGCACCGCCCGTGCGAAGCAGACCACGCTCACACGCGCTGCTCCCACGCGACGCAGCGACGTCGCGCAAGCCGTGGCCGTGGATCCCGTCGTGTAGACGTCGTCGACGAGGCAGACCTTCGGTGGCACGGCGCCCCTGACCGTGAACGCGTGCGCGACGTTCCGACGCCGTTCCGCGCGCGGCAGGTCGCGTTGACGCCCGATTCCAGGTCGACGGGTCGAGCAGCTCGCTGCAGCGGAAGCTCCCATAGCTCGGCCAGCCCCGCTGCGAGAGCGGCGGCCGGTACGTGGCCCCTTCGCAAGCCGCGATCGCGGTCGCCGGGAACGAACGTGATCACGTCTACATCCGGTCGCGCCACGGACTCCGAGACGATGCTCGCCGCGACCGTCGCAAGGTCTCGACGCCCGCGTTCCTTCCACGTCGAGACAAACGCCCTCGCGTGTGACTCGTAGACGAGCGCGGCACGGGCACGTGCGAACGCAAGTCGCCTGCCGCTGCACTCGGCGCATCGGCGGACCGGCCACGGCCCCGGTGCGCCACACCGTTCACAGAGCGGCGGCACGCAGCGAACGAGCCGTCGCAGACAATCGCTGCAGGCCGACTCGCCGATCCGACCGCAGATTCCGCACCGACGAGGGAGCACCAACTGCAGCACATCCATGGAACCGACCCTACGCGCTGACTCTGTAACGCGAGTGTGCCGGATTCGAGCCGACAGTGTGCCACGCGTTCCAATCGGCCACCCGATCGTCGAGTCGCAGATGTCCGAAAGCGCTCCTAGCGGAACGCCGGGGCCGAGGCGAGCATCTCGCGCAGGAGGGGCTGCGATCTCGTCAAGATCCGTTGGTTCCTTGACGGGAAGAAACCGACCTCGCGGGCCTGACCGAGGGACGACCAGGTACGTCGTCGCCACGTGCGCCGAGAGCTCGTGATACAGGCGCTCGAACTGGATCACGGACTCGCCGTCGACGCACTTCTCGACGACGAGCCACGTGAGCGCACCCGGGTCGGCGAGCGCCTCGACGGTGATCAGCGATGTGTTCGTGTTGAAGACGGGAATCGCGGCCTGATCGAACTCCGGGGGAAACTGAAAGCGCCTCGAGAAGCCGGGGTCGACCATCGACGCGGGCCGGCGCGCCACCGGTATCGCTCTCCTTCGGAACGACCTCGACGGTGAGCGGCGTTCCCGCGAGCACGTGCATGCCCACGATCGCCGGGTCGAGCCGGGCAGCGAGATTGTCGACGTTCGAGACCATCACGGAATGAACGCCGGCCTCGACGAGCAGCTCGAGAACTCCCGACGTCCGCAGGGTCGCGAACAGGTCGCCGTGGCCCTGGCCGTACAGCGACGGTTTCCCGAGAGCATCGAGAAACAGGCTCCCGTCCGGACGGAGACGCGGCGCGGCGGGTTGGACGAAGCGGAGGGCGTCGCCGAGGTCGTGGTCGGCGAGATAGGCGCCGATGGCGTCGTCCGTGGCAAAGCTCGTCATCAGTGCTTCGGGGATCGTGCATCGGAGCGCCTCGGCGAGCCGCCTCGTCTCACCGAGCTTGACCTCGAGGAAGCTGCGCCCGTCGAGCGCCTCTGCAACGGCCTTGACTCCCCCTCCGAAGCGCGTCGCCATGCCGCCGGCGAGCACGACCGACCGCGATCGACCCGGCACGAAGCGCCTCCGTTCCCGCTGCCAATGCGTCCTCGAAGCCGTCTCTCGCCGGGCTGCGGCATCGGGGTGAGGTCGCTTGGCCTGTGGTGCTTCGACCACGCCCGGAACGACGTTCAAGCCAGGCGTCAGCTTCCCCGCCACTTAGCTCCGCCCGAAGTCGGTCGAACGTGTGCGCGTCGAACGCGTGCCGCTCCAGCACCGCGCGCGTATCGGGCATCGACCTCGTCGAGGATCATCGCGATCGCACCGGCACCGGCAGCGTGTCGCGAAATGGAGCGCGGTGGATCCCTTCCTCGGTCACGATCGCGGTGATCAGATCGGCGGGCGTCACATCGAACGCCGGGTTGCGCGCCGTGAAGCGATCCGTCACCTCCGCCCCGTCGCGCTCCTCGATCGGGATTGCCGCTCCGTCTGGCGTTCCGGGATCGATCGTCGATGTCGGCGCCACGATCAGGAACGGGATCCCGTGGTGCCGCGCGAGCACCGCGAGCCCGTACGTGCCGATCTTGTTCGCGGAGTCGCCGTTGGCAGCGATCCGGTCGGCGCCGGTGATCACGATGTCGACCTCACCCGCCGCCATGCGCGATGCAGCGGCGCCGTCCACGATCACGGCGTAGGGAATCCCGAGCGCCTCCATCTCGAATGCCGTCAGGCGCGCTCCCTGGAGCAGCGGTCGCGTCTCGTCGACCCAGACGTGATCGACGCTCCCCCGCTCCCACGCTGCGCGAATCGCCCCGATGGCCGACCCGTAGCCACCGGTCGCGAGGCCACCTGCGTTGCAGTGCGTGAGGATCCGCGCCGACGCGGGCACGAGCTCCGCTGCGTGGCTGCCCATCCGGCGGCAGCGCTCGACCTCGTCTTCGTGGATCTGCCGGGCCCGCTCGCGCGTCGGGATCGGGTCGCATCTCGTCGAGGGCCCAGCGGAGATTGATCGCCGTCGGGCGCGACGCGGCAAGCGTCTCGTAGGCGGTGTCCATGTCGTCGCCGCGCGCAGCGGCGAGCGCCATCCCGTACGCAGCTGCGACACCGATCGCAGGAGCCCCGCGCACCGCGAGCGTGCGGATCGCCTCGGCGAGCTCGCCGCATTCGTGGCAGCGAAGATCGACGATCGCGTCAGGGAGCTGCCGCTGGTCGAGCACGACCACGGCATCGTCCTCGAGCCGCACGATCCGCTCCGGTTCGAGAGCCTCGCGGAGACGGTCAGCCACGTGCGACGCCTCGCCCCCGCGTCTCAACGGTCGCGTTCCGGCCGCCCGTAGCGATCGTCGAGCCGCACCACGTCGTCGAGCTGCGGCGTCGAGACCTCGAGGATCGTCGTGTCGTCGATCGCCGTCACGCGATGAACGGTGCCCGGTCGATAGCGGAAGCAATCGCCCTCGCCGATCTCGGTATGCCGTCAGCTCGCCGCCGACCTCGCCGAGCTCGAGCGAGGCGCGTCCCGACTGCACGAGCCACGACTCGTCCTTCTCCTCGTGGTACTGCAGGCTGAGCGCCTGGCCCGCCCGGACGAAGAGCACCTTGCCGACGTACTGCTCGGCGTGCGCCCAGATCAGCTCGTACCCCCACGGCTTGTCGACGCGGCGGGGCTCGAACGCGTACGGGGACGTCATGCGAGCCACTCCGGATGGGCGGTCACGTGCTCGTCCGCCCGTCGGAGCTCCTTCGGGGTGTTCACGGTCAGCCAGAGGCCGTCGTGGCGGAATGCGTGGAGCGAGCCTTCGGCGACGAGCTCCGGGAAGATCGTCGTCTCGTGGTCGCCCTTCTCGGGGAACCGGGCCAAGCCCCTCGGCCGAGAGCGCGTAGATACCGCAGTTGACCCAGTAGGGCACGGGCGCGACCTCGTGGAAGCCCGTCACGACGTCATCGTCGCCGATCTCGACCTGGCCGAACTGCGAGAGGGGCTGGGCGACCGTCACCGTGGCGGCAGCGTTCGTTGCGCGGTGGCGCGCGAGGAGTCCCGCGAAGTCGACGGCCACGAGCTCGTCACCGTTCATCGCGAGAACGTCGCCGTCGTCCTCTCGAAACGATCCTGCAAAGCGGATCGCTCCCCCACGCCCGAGGCGCTCCGGCTCGCCGGCACACACGATCTCGACACCCGTGTCGGCGAGATCGTGCTCGAAGTCCGCTTCCTGCCCGGCCATGCAGCTCACGATCACGCGCGAGACACCCGCGCCACGCAGACGACCGATCTGCCAGGCGAGCAACGGCTTGCCACCGACAGGCACGAGCGACTTCGGCCGTCCCGCCGCGGCATCCCCGAGACGTTCGGCCTTTCCGCCGGCGAGGATGATCGCCTCCATCAGTCTCTCGGGCAGTCTCGGCGGCTCGGCCGATGCCCTCGTACTGCAGCCCGGCGGCCTGCATGAGGACCGGATCGAGGAGGTTGCGACCGTCGATGAGGACGGGCGTGCGCATCGACGCGGCAACGCCTCGCCCAGTCGACCGCCGTGAGCTCGGGCCACTCGGTCACGATCACGACGGCGTCGGCTCCATCGGCGGCAGCCTCCGGGCTGGCGGCGATCTCGACGCCGTGCAGGTCGCGACCGTCGACGATCGGATCCCAGGCGCGGACGTCGGCACCCTCCGCGAGCAGGCGGCCGGCAAGCACGAGGCTCGGCGCCTCGCGCATGTCGTCGGTGTGCGGCTTGAACGCGAGGCCGAGCAGCGCAACGCGCTTGTCGCGCAGAGAGCCGAGATGGCGGTGGAGCTTTCCGATCACGCGGCGCTTCTGGAGCTCGTTGACCTCGATCACCGCGTTGAGGAGCTGGAAGTGGTAGCCCGAGTTCGCGGCGAGCTGCTTGAGCGCGAGAGAGTCCTTGGGGAAACAGGAGCCACCGAAGCCGATGCCGGCTCGGAGGAAGCTCGGGCCGATCCGGCGGTCGAGCCCGATTCCCTCCGCGACGCGCACGACGTCGGCTCCTGTCGCCTCGCAGACGTTGGCGATCTCGTTGATGAACGAGATGCGGGTCATCAGGGCGGCGTTCGCCGCGAGCTTGATCATCTCGGCCGACGCGACGTCGCAGCGCACGATCGGGCCCGTCGATCCCGCCGTGCAGCGCGACGACCGCGTCGCCGTCCTCCTCCCGGAAGGCGCCGACGACGATGCGATCGGGATGGAGGAAGTCCTTGACGGCCGTCCCCTCGGCCGTGAACTCGGGATTCGAGGCGTAGCCGACCCGGGTCAGCCCGCGTTCGTCGAGGCGATGGCGAACCTTCAGTCCCGGTACCGACCGGCACCGTGCTCTTCATCACGACGACGCATGCCTTGTCGATCGCGGGGAGCTCGTCGATCACCGTCCACACGGCAGAGAGATCGGCGTCGCCCGGAGTAGGTCGGGGGCGTGCCGACGGCGACGTAGACGAAGTCGGCGCCGTCGATCGCTTCGGCGACGCTCGTCGTGAACGTGAGCCGCTCGGTGTTCGCCGCGATCAGCTCGGCAAGGCCGGGCTCGTAGATCGGGATCTCGCCGCGCTGAAGCGCGTCCACACGGTCGGCGAGGACGTCACGAATGACGACGGTGTGCCCGAGGTCGGCGAAGCAGGCGCCGGTGACGAGACCGACGTACCCGGCACCGAAGACTGCAACCCGCTTTGGCGGACCGCTCACGACCGTCGGAGGGTACCGCGCCGCGCCCGATCGCCTGTTACGGGACCCGGACCTTCGAGACCGGGCGCAACCCCTTCGCGATCGCGAGCATCGTCTCGTTCGGAAGCCGGTCGAGGAGCGTGTTGACGACCCAGTAGCTGGCGCCGCCCTGGCGCAGGACGACCATGTGGAGCTTCGGCCCGTTGTAGAACAGCTCGTAGCGGCGCCCGCCGATGTTCCGGACGAAGTTGCGGCTGCCGAGCACGGCTGCGTCGTCCCAGTTGGACTGCTGGATGCCCCAGTAGTCGTTCGACCCCATCTTGTACGTGAGCCTGACCGTCTTCTGATCCTTGCCCTTCGTCGTTGAAGCGGTACAGCCGGATCGGCCGCTCGCGATCGATCCAGGACGAGCGCTCGATCACCGTCGGCACCATCAGCGGGAAGTCGACCTTCGACTGGCGCTCCCGCAGGAGATCGAGCGACGCGGACGTGCCCGGGACGACGTTCGCCGGCTCCTTCTGCGGCGTCTGGTCGACCGGGGCCGACGCGAGCGTGCCGTGGAACGTCTGACCGACGACGGTCGTCAGCATCGCGCCGTTCGCGAGGGCACGGATCGCGGGAGACGCCTTCTTCACGTCCGCCGAGCCGAAGAGCGCGGCGACCTTGCGCGCACCCTCCTTCGCGCCCTTCTGAGCGGGATCGAAGTAGACGACGGTGCGGAAGAACGAGAAGTTCGGCGCGTTCGCCGGAATGCCGTTCGGCGGCGTCAGGATCGGGTAGCCGCGCTGGCCGAGCAGGTAGCTCGCGTTCGACGCCGAGCCGGTGACGCCGTTGCCGTTGAGCACGGTGACCGACGTCTCCTTCGCGGGCGGCGCCTTCGTCTTCACCTTCTCGCCGAGCGCGACGGCGGTCGCCTTCTTCGGCGACTCGACATCGGGGTTCGCCCACTGGCGAACGGCGGACGAGATGTTCTCCGACGACGTCGTCAGGTCGGAGAACCCTTCGAGCCCGTCGATGCGCGACTGGAAGACGTGCCCCGGGGGCAACGAGTACGCGAGCACGGCGTAGGAGAGCACGGTCTTGGCCGTGACGTTCTGACCGCCGCCCTGTGCGACCTCGATGTTGCTCGTCAGCACCTTGATCACCTTCGGCAGCTTCCTCAGTGAGAAGCTCGTCCGCACCTGATCCTTCAGCGACCGGACGAAGAGCTGCTGACGGGCGTTGCGGTAGAGATCGCTGTCGGTGTGGCGGAAGCGCACGAAGTCGAGCGCCTGGTAGCCGCCGAGGCGCTGATAGCCGGGCTGAAGGTTGATCGTCGCGTAGCCGCCCGGCCCGCCCCGCGTGTTGAGATAGCGCCGGTCGATGTCCATCCAGATCCCGCCGAGCTTGTCGACGAGCTGGCGGAAGCCCGTGAAGTTGACGGTGATCAGGTAGTTGATCGGGACGCCGGTGAGCTTGCGCACCGTCTCGAGCGCGCCCTTCGCACCGCAGTTCGCGTACGCGGCGTTGATCTTGCCCGTGGACGACGAGCCGCCGGGGCAGACGAGCTCGGTGCGCAGGTCGCGCGGGAACGACAGGAGCGAGATCGTGTCGTTCTTCGGGTTGGCGCGCACGAGCATCAGCGTGTCGGAGCGAGAAGGAGCGTTCTTCCCCTCGTCGGCCCTGCGGTCGTAGCCGATCACGAGAGCCGTGGCCGGCTGGCCCGCGACCGGGAGATCGAGCCGCCGAGCGGTCACCTTCACGTCGACGCTCTTCGGCGCCACGGCGGCCACGGTCTCGTGGAGGTAGAGGTACGCGCCACCCGCCACTCCCGACGCGGCCACGACGACGACCATCGCGGCCCACCCGAGGATCGTCAACGCGAGCGAGCGGCGGCTCCGCCGCGGCGGCTCGGGCTGGCGATAGATCGCGATGGGGCCGACGACCTCCGGCGGCAACTGCATCTTGCCGTTGCCCGGCTCGGAGTGCCCTCGTCCTACGCCTCTCTTGAGTGTCGTCCGCATAGGGAAACGGGCGCCGAGCGCCCATTCGTGCCAGGATAGCGGAGGCCCCGGCGGAATCGCCTCCGGTTTACAGCGTCCTAACGTCCGTGACCGAGCGCATCGCCGAGAGCGGCATCGAGCATGGCGAGGTCGCGCATCCGACCCGGCACCGATCCGCAGGGCCGTCGGCGCACCGAACGGCGCACCCGCCTGGACGGCGACGTGCCGGGCGAGCAGCTCATCCGCGAGTCGCCCCGCGTCGTCGCCGACGTCGACGAAGACGAAGTTCGTCGCGCTTCCTCCGAGGGGCTCCAGGCCGTGCCCGCGCAGGAGCTCGACGAGCGCCTCGACGGCGGCTCGATTCGCGACACGGCGGCGCTCGACCTCGTCCGCGTCCGCGAGGCTCGCGAGCGCCGCCGCCTGCGCGAGCGACCCGACGTCGTAGCCGCGCTGCACCTTCCTCATCGCTGCAATCGACCGCTTCGGGCCCGACCGCGTAGCCGATCCTGAGCCCGGCGAGCCCGTAGAGCTTCGAGAACGTCCGCAGCACGACCGCGTCTCCGCCCGGCTGCACGATCTCCGCGATCGAGTCGAGGCGGGCAGAGGGATCGAGGTAGTCGAAGTACGCCTCGTCGATGACCGGGAGCACCGCCCTCGGGAGATCGCGGAGGAACGCGATCAGCTCGCCGCGAGGGACGACGAGTCCCGGTCGGGTTGTTCGGCGTCGCGACGAAGACGAGGCGGGTGCGATCCGTGACGGCGGAGCTCATCGCAGCGAGATCGACGGCCCAGTCCCGGAGCGGAACGGTGACACCGTGGGCGCCGCGCTTCTGCGCATCCCGGAGGAAGCTCGGAAACGACGGCCACGGGATCACCACCTCGTCGTCCGGATCGACGACCGCCTGGCAGACATAGCCGATCCCCGCGTCCGCGCCCGCCGTGACGATGACCTGGGACGGCCGGCACGTCGTGACGTGCCGCGAGCGCTGCGACGAGCTCGTCGGAGCCACGTCCCGGGTATCGGTTGAGCGCGGGGACCGCCTCCTCGATCGCGGCGAGCGCCGAGGGGAACGGGCCCGAGAGGCCCTCGTTCAGCCCGAGTGAGGCGTCTGTTCGTGCGGGAGGCGGAACCGGATCGCTCGGTGGCAGCGCTTCGAGCGACGGCCGGACGAACCGGGCGCCGTCGCTCACGTGGTGACGAGGTCCGCCGGATCCGCCTCGGTCCCGAGCGTCGGCGCGGGATCCGGTGCAGGTACGGGATCGGTCGGCTCGGGCTCCACCGGCATCGGCGCGACGGGTGCAACGGGTGCGACCGGCTCCCAGTCTCCCCAGTCGTCGCCGCCACCCTGCTGCTTGCGCCACCAGAGGAGGCCGCCAGCACCCACGAGGCCGAGCACGGCGAGCCAGCGAAGTGGGTGGCGCTTCCGCGGGCGCCGTGCGAACGAGAGGCCCTCCCCCGCGACGTAGCCGGCAACGGCAGCAGTGCCTCGCTGTCGAATCAGCCGGCGCAGGTACCACCAGCCGATCGACATCATCAGAGCGTTTCGACGTGAGTTCGCGGAGTTGAACATCGGTCTTTACCGCCTCTTTGGAGGTAGGTGGATGGCCCGGCCGAGTGCCACGAGGCCGGCTTCCTTGATCGCCTCGGAGAGCGTCGGGTGCGGTGCGATCCCGTCGGCGACGGTCTCCACGGTCGACTCGGCGTCGATCGCCACCACGCCGACCTCGATCAGGTCGGTTGCGTGCAGGTCCGACGATGACGAGCCCGAGCAGCTCGCCGTACGTCGTCTCGTGGATCGACTTCACCCAGCCCGCCGTCGCTCCGGACATGACCGCGCGGGCATTCGCGACCCACGGAAAGACTCCGACCGCAACAGCGTCGCCGTAGCGCTCTCGGGCCTGCGCCTCGGTGAGCCCGACTCCGGCGATCTCGGGATCGGTGTAGATGGGTCGGGGAACCGACGGCGTGCCGAGCGCCGCCTCGTGGCCCATCGCGTTCTCGGCTGCGATCTCGCCTTCCCGGAATGCGGTATGGGCGAGTTGCCACCGGCCGGCGACGTCACCCGCCGCGAAGATCGTCGGAATCGCGGTGCGCATGTGATCGTCGGTGGCGATCCCGGCTGCGCGGATCGGTCGGAATGCCGATCTCCTCGAGGCCGAGGCCCTTGACGCTCGGGGCCCGACCGACCGCGACGAGCATGAGATCTGCCTCGACAGACTCACCGTCGCCGAAATGCACGACGAGATGGCTCTCCGAGATCGTCGACCCCGGTGCACTGCTTCTCGAGGTGCATTGCGATTCCGCGCTTCTTGAAGGCCTTCTTCAGCTCCTTGGCTGCGTCCTCGTCCTCCTGCGGGATCAGCGTCGGCAGCATCTCGACGATCGTCACCTCGCTCCCGAAGTGGGCGAAGATCGACGCGAACTCGCAGCCGATGATTCCTCCGCCGAGCACGACGAGGCGGCGGGGCACCTCGGTCTGGGACGAGAAGCCCGGTCGAGTCGACGCAACGCGGCGAGTCGAGACCCGGAATCGGCGGACGCATGGGATACGAGCCGGTCGCGACGATCGCGCTCCTGAAGCTCACGTCCTCCCCGCCTTCGATCGGCGATCGACGTCGCGCTCGTGAACCGCCCGGTGCCACGAACCCACTCGACCCCGTTCGCCTTGAGCAAGCCGGCCACTCCGCCGGTCATCTGCGCGACGACACCGTCCTTCCACGCTGCGGCCTGCGCGGAAGTCGAGTTGTGGCTCCGAGACGCCGACCCCGAGCTTCGCGAACGTCTCGCGCGCGTCGTGCAGCGCATGCGCAGTCTGCACCCAGGCCTTGGTGGGGATGCACCCCACGCGCAGGCATGTGCCTCCGAGCTCGGGCTCCTGCTCGATGCAGACGACCTTGCCGCCGAGTTGCGCCGCGCGAATCGCTGCGGTGTACCCGGCCGGGCCGCCCCCGAGGACTGCGACGTCACATTCCACGCTTCACCCTTTCGTCCGCTTGACCTGAACCGATCGTACTCATGTCAGCTCCAGTCGGAGCGTCAGGGAGTCAGGGGCCTCGTGCGACCTGGCCGAAGCCGAACTGCCGGTAGAGCCCGATCGCGCCGTCGTTGTGGCGATCGACGGCCAGGCTGAGCGCCGTGTAGCCATCTTCCTTTGCCCGTTCGAGGAGCGCCCGCAGCAACGCGCTCCCGACGCCGAGACCCCGCGCGTTGGGGACGACCGCGACGGCGAGCTCGGGCGTGCTCTCCTCGACGAAGCCGTACCCGAACGGCTCGCTCGTGAAGAGGCGATACCAGGCAGCCCCGACCGGGAAGCCGTCGAGCAGGGCGATCACCGCCGTGTCTCCGGGGCGCCCCCAGGCCTTGACGTAGAGCTGCACCGGCCCCGGGCCGGCGTCGGGCTGCCGCTCCTTCCAGTAGTACGCGTGATGGAGCATGTCGCGCAGGAATCGCACGTCCTGCGCCCCACCTCTGCGTACGACGACGGCCACGCGTCCGCCTACAGCGCGAGCGCAGGTTGCTCGACGAGAGCGACGAGCGTGCGGAGGAACTCGGCACCGTCGGCACCGTCGATCGCGCGGTGGTCGCACGTGAGGACGACCTGCATCATCGGCGCGATGTCGATCGCGCCGTCGACGACGACGGGCGTCTCCTTGACCGCGCCGACCGCGAGGATCGCGACCTGCGGCGGATTGAGCACCGCGACGAACTGCTCGATGCCGAACATGCCGAGGTTCGAGATCGTGAACGTGCCGCCCTCCATATCGGGCAGCGTGAGCTTGCCGTCGCGGGCGCGACCGACGAGATCGGCCCGCGCGCGGGCGATCTCCTGAACGCTGCGCCGATCGGCGTCGCGAATGACCGGGACGACGAGCCCGTTCGGAGCCGCAACCGCCATGCCGACGTGCGCGCCGGGATGTCGTTGGATCTCGTCGCCGGTGAACGTCGCGTTCAGCGCTCGGTGCTGCATGAGCGCGACGCCGACGAACTTCGTGAGGAGATCGTTGACGGTGGGCTTCGCGTCGCCTTCGGCGAGGCGCGCGACGAGCTGCTCGCGCAGGTGCAGCGTCTCGGACATGTCGATCGAGACGCCGAGCTGGAACACCGGCGCCGTCCAGGCCTCGGTGAGTCGCCGTGCGATCGTCTTGCGGATCGTGCTGAGCTGAATCACCTCGACCTCGGCGCTCGGTGGAGCGAGCGGCGCCGGAGCAGCTGCGGGCGCGCCGCCGAGCGGGCGCGCGCTCCACGTCCTCGGCGAGGATCCGGCCGTCGGGCCCGGTTCCTGCGATCGCCGAGAGCTCGAGCCCCCGCTCGCGCGCGATCCGGCGCGCGAGCGGCGACGCCTTGATCCGGGCCCCGGGTGACGGTGCCACGTGCTCGGGGGCGGAGCCGTTGCCTGCCGGGAGCGGCGCCTCGGCAGCGGGTGCTGCCGGGGGCGCTGCGGCCGCCTGGGGGGCCGGCTTGGGCTCCTCGCCGGCGGTCGGCGTGTCCTCCACGGTCACGTCGTTGCTGTCGCTGCCGATCACTGCGATCGTCGTCCCGACCTCGGTCTCACCCTCCTGAACGACGATCTTGAGGAGAACGCCTTCGACCTCCGACTCGACCTCCTGGGTCACCTTGTCGGTGTCGAGCTCGTAGAGCGGCTCGTTGGCCTTGACGGCGTCGCCCTCCGCCTTCAGCCAGCGGACGATCGTGCCCGACTCCATTCCCTGTCCGAGCCGCGGGAGCTTGACTTCGGTGGCCATTACGCGGGCACCATCAGGACGAACAGCTCTTCTGCATCCGAAAGCATCAGGGTCATTATGCTGATCGTCGATGAAGCTCGTCGATCAGTGGCACGCGATGGAGGCAGACTTCCCGCCGGACTGGGAGGACGTCCGGCTGACCCTGACGGCCGAGCAGGCGAGCGACCTTCCCCGCGCAGCGCAGGTTCTCGGCTCGATCAACGTCGGCAGGGTCGGCGACACGCTCGTCTTCCATGTGCGAAGCGGCGCCGGCCCCCAGGGCAAGCACACGGCGTTGCGCCTGTTCGAGCGCCTCGATCGCGACCGTATCTGGTGCCACATCGAGCAGTCGAACGTGCAGACGTCTGCTGCGCCGACGCCCGCCGAGGCTGCCGAGGTGCTCCGCCCGTCCGGATCCGTCGCGGAGAGCTGGGATCGCGCCCTCGCGCCGCTCCCCTCCGACTGGACGGATCTGCTCTGCGAGCTCGAGATCGAGTCGAGCACGCTGCTCGACCGCGTCGCGCTCCTCTGCGCGCCGCTGAACCCCGCGCGCAGCGGCCAGCGGCTCGTCTTCACGTTCCGCTGCTCGGGCCGCTCGGGCTACGGCGTCTCGCCCTCGATGGCGCGGCGCTGCTTCGAGCGGCTCGACAACGAGGGCATCGTCGGCTCGACGTCGCGTCCTGCGTGTCCTCTCCGACACGGACAACGTCGACACCCAGGGGCCTGTGTGGCTCGTGGGTGGCAAGACGCTGTAGCTTCGCGCGCTCGTTACCCGGCGTTGAAGAGCGTCAGCTGCATCCCGTCAGGCGCCTGAACGCGCGCATTGACGTCGCCCCACGGCGTCAGTCACGGGCGGCGCCATCTCGATCGCCCCTGCCGCGACGAGCCTGTCGGCGGTCGCGGTCGCTGTCTGGCACCTCGAGTGCGAACCGGACAGTTCCGGAGACGCGCCGACCCGCCTCGATCATGTCGACGGTCGCCGCCTGGGCCTCGTCGAAGATCTCGAGCGTCGCCCGGCCGGCATCGAGGAGAACCACGCGTCCCTCGTCGGTGCTCCAGTCGGCGATCTGCTCGAGGCCGAGCGCATCGCGGTAGAAGGCCACCGCCCCGGGGAAGTCGGAGACCGTCAGGGCAACCCGAAGCTCGGTGACCTCGCTCATGGCAGATCAAACGCGGCGGCCGACCGGGGAATTCCGCAGGAGAACCGAATCGCGAAGCATCGAGTCTCTCTAGTCTTGACCGGATGCGGATCTACTTCGCCGGCCCGCTCTTCACGCCGTACGAGCGCGGTTACATCGACGACTGCGCGGCGCTGCTGCGTGCCGACGGCTTCGAGGTCTTCGTGCCGCACGAGCATGAGCTCGCGCTCGGCTACGACGTGACGGCCGAGACGATCTTTGCGAGGGATCGCGTCGGCATCGAAGAGGCCAACGCGATGCTCGCGATCCTCGACGGTCCGGCGATCGACGACGGCACCGCCTGTGAGATTGGCATGTTCCATGCGCTCATGCGCTCGGACCCTGAGAAGCGAGGCATCGTCGGCCTGCTCACAGACCTCAGGGGCTTGCGCGGCGAGAGCACCGGCGTGAATCTCTTTGTCCAGGGTGTGATCGAGGACGCAGGCGAGATCGTCGATTCCCTCGACGCAGCCCAAGAGGTGCTCCGGCGCTGGATGTAGGCCCGGCGAGCGCCCCAGGGGAACAAACCACTCCACACGCGCACAGCTCAACCAGTCTTACCGTCACCCGAGCGGTGACATTGACGCCGGGGCTAGCGTCGTGCTGGCTGCGGCTTCGCGAGCGAGTACTCCCAACCCTCGCGCCACTGAAACCGTGCGTAGAACAGGTCATCGAGTCTCGTCCCGTTCGCAACGCTTTCGAGCGCGTACCACGTCGCCATGTGACCGATCAGGAGCACGCGGTCTCCGTCACGCTCCTTCGCAAGCTCCTGCAGAAACGCCTCTACGCGCTCCACCGCCTGGCGCCAACTCTCACCCTCGGGAAAACTCTCATCAGGAGAGTCAGGCCCGTCGGCATCCAACCGCGCCCGCGGGACGCCGTTGAGAAGGCCGTAGTTGCACTCCCGCAAACGCGGCTCACGGAAGATCGGCATGCTGGTACCGGCGAAGGCAATATCTGCGGTCTCAACCGCCCGCCCAAGGTCAGAAACGTAAACAGCAGCGATTCCGTCGCGTCGACGACGGTCACCAAGCTCCCGGGCGAGGCTGCGGCCACGCTCCGACAACTTCCCGTCGAGCCAACCCGTTGCCCGCCCCAGCTCGTTGTCCTCGCTCAGCGAGTGCGTCTCGAAGACCAGACCAACAGCCACACTCTCACCATACCCCTCGACCTGAGCCGCCTCGCCTGCGCTCAGTGTTGGCGAACGTCGCCTGAGCGGGTCGCTAAAGCTCTCGACGTGTGAGGCACGTCCTCTGGATCGGAGGACCGCTGAGGGCTCTCGCGGCAGCGTTGCGCGGTCCCGATTGCGGACTGCCACGGTACGCGGTAGAACGAGGTGCATCGTGACCTTGACGCAGTACTACACGGCGACCACACTCGACGGCTTCATCGCTGACCCGGATAACTCTCTGGATTGGCTGTTGTCGCGGAGGCAGGAGGAGGATGGCTTCCTGAGCTACGGCGCGTTCATCGCGGACGTGGGTGCGATCGCGATGGGCTCGACGACGTACGAATGGATCCTCGAGCACGAGTTCTCCGGTAAGGAGATTGCGGAGTGGAAGTGGCCATACGACGTCCCGGGCTGGGTTTTCACGCACCGGCAGCTGCCAGTCGTGCCCGCTTCGGACGTCGAGTTCGTGAGTGGCGATGTCGCGCCGGTGCATGAGAAGCTGGTCGCGGCCGCCGGAGGCCGGAACGTGTGGATCGTCGGCGGAGGCGACTTGGTGGGCCAGTTCGCCGACGTAGGGCTGCTGGACGAGGTGATCGTGTCGATCGCCCCGGTCGCCCTCGGCGCGGGCGCGCCGTTGCTGCCTCGAAGGATCGAGCTGCAGCTCGAGGAGCTCGGCCGGAACGGTGAGTTTGCCTGCGCACGGTACACCGTCGTCCGGCCTACTGCCTGACAGTCGTGCGGCCCGCTGCGGGCTTCCCCGCCGCCATCCGGCAGCGTGGCCGGTTGCACGGCGCAGCCCGTTCAATGACGGCTTGGAGAGAGACGGCTCTCTCTCCGCGGTAGGCCGAGAAGTCCCGCCTGCGCCAGTGTTAGCCAATGTCCCTCAAACTGTTCGCGGAAGCCGAGCGACCAAGCACTTTGTGGCTCAGAGCCACAAAGTCCCGTGCGGCCGAGTCGAAGGACGACGACCTCGCATGCGCCAGTGTTAGCCAATGTCCCTCGAACTGTTCGCGGAAGCCGAGCGACCAAGCACTTTGTGGCTCAGAGCCACAAAGTCCCGTGCGGCCGAGTCGAAGGACGACGACCTCGCATGCGCCAGCGTCCCTCCGCCTGAAGGCTCCCTCAGGAAACCGGCACGCGGCCGCCCTTGAGCACGGGCTTCCGCGCATCGCTGCCGTAGACGAGCGTTCCCGCGGAAAGCTTGACCTTCCACGTGACCGTGCCGACGAACTTCACGGTCGTCGAGCGATTCACACCGGCGCCCGCCAGCCGGACGCCACGTGCAGCCGAGCGATCGCGCACCGTGATCACTGCCGAGCCTGGCGCGAGAGCCTTCACGGGCTTCGCGGCCGGCGTGGTGAGGGTGACGGCCTTCGACGTCACGGTCAGGTTGAGGCGCACGGGCGGTGGCGTTGTCGTGACCTCGCCGACCGTGAACGACCCGCTCATCCGCCCCGCGTGCGGATCACAGATGAACGTGTACTTGCCGTCGACGAGATCGAGCGTAAACGCCTTTGTCCCCGTCGTCTCGATCCCCGTGCTGACGTCGACGCCCGGCCCGCGGAGATGGAAGTTGTGCTCCTCGGACTTGTCCTCGACCGTGAGCGTGAAGGCGCCGGCGTCGAGGCGCGTGACCTGGGCACCCGACCCGTCCTTGAGAGAGATCGAGAATCCCGGCCCGACCGAGCCGTTCAGCTCGGTTCCCGCGGCTCCGACTGCGCCCACGACGAGGAGGGCAAGCACGGCCGATGCGACTGCGAGGCGAAGACGGGGCATGAACTCTCCTACGTCGATCGGGCCAGAGTGGATTTCAGGCGCGCAACTCCGCGTCGAACCGCTCGGCGAGCAGGCCGACGACGCGATCGCGCACGACCGCTGCCTCATCGTCCGAGAGCGTTCGATCCGGCACCTGGAACGAGAGGTGGATCGCGACCGACTTGCGGCCCTCCCCCACCTGGTCACCGTGGTAGACGTCGAAGACGCTCGCCTCACGCAACTCGGGCGCTCCTGCCTCGAGGATTGCGTCGACGAGGGCTGCGGCCTCGACCTCCTCGGCCACGACCACCGCGATGTCCTGGCGGAGCGGCGGGAACGTGATCACATCGTCGTAGAGGATGCGCTCGGGGATCGGCGCCGTCAGCTCGAGAAGGTCGAGCTCGAAGACGCCCCAGGAGCCGTCGAGCAGCGCGGGATGAAGCTCGCCGAGCCAGCCCGCCGACGTGGCAGCGGCCTTCCCCGGGTGGAGGAACGGAACGGTCGTCCTGGCGGGGCGCAGCTCGAGATGAAGTGCGCCGTAGATCGCCTCGACCGCGCCGCGCGCGGCGGAGAAGCCGCCGTCGACGATGCCGCCGACGCGCCACCGCTCCTCCGGGAGCGCCTCGCCGGAGGGGAGGTAGACGCGCGCGAGCTCGAACAGGGCGATTCCGTCGTTCCCCGCGTCCACGTTCTCGCGAGCAGCGGCGATGAGCCCGTCCAGAAGCGTCGTGCGAAGGATCGCCTGATCGCCACTCATCGGGTCGGCGAGGCGGAGCGCGCTCGGGTCGGGATCGGCCGCGACGAGGCTCCAGGTGTACGCCTCGCTGAATCCCGATCCGACGAGGACGTCCTCGACGAGGCGACGGTGCCGTTGCTCACGAGTCAGGTGGCCCGCGACCGATCGCCGCAGCGGCATCGTGTGGGGCACGCGATCGAGCACGACGCGCGCGACCTCCTCCACGAGGTCGATCTCGCGCGTCACGTCGCGAGCCCGCCACGTCGGCACGGTCACGTCCCAGTCGCCGTCGACCTCGAAGCCGAGGCGCTCGAGAATCGAGCGTTGCTCGTCGGGCTCGATGTCGAGACCGACGATCCGGTTCGTTCGCTCGGGCCGAAGCCGCACGATGGGCGCGCTCGGGCAGCCCGGAGTGGACGTCCGCTGCACCGGTCAGCTCGGCACCGGCGAGATCGACGAGCAGGCGACTCGCGAGAACCGCCGCCGGCTCGGCCAGGTGCGGATCGACGCCCTTCTCCCACCGGTTCGACCCTTCGGTTCGCAGGCCGAGACGCTCCGAGGTCTGGAGGATCCCGATCGGCTCGAAGTTCGCTGCCTCGAGCAGGATCTCCGTTGTCGTGTCGGAGATCTCGCTGTCGAGGCCGCCCATGATCGCGCCGAGGGCAACCGCCTTCGTTCCGTCGGTGATCAGGAGGTCGCGCTCGTCGAGCTTCCTCAGGGTGCCGTCGAGCGTCGTCAGCTCCTCACCGGCGGCAGCGCGCCGGACGAGGATCCCTCCCCCGTCGAGCTTCGACCGGTCGAACGCGTGCAGCGGGCTGCCGTAGACGTGCATCACGTAGTTCGTGATGTCGACGACGTTCGAGATCGATCGCATCCCGGCTGCGTGGAGGCGGGCGCGAAGCCACATCGGCGACGGTCCCGACCGAGACGCTCTTCGAGCACCCGTGCGATGTAGCGCGGACAGCGCTCGGCGTCGTCGATCGTGACGTCGACCCACTCGGGATGCACGATCGGCGGGTCGTCGACGTCGATCGGCAGCAGCTCGCCGTCGCACAGCGTCGCGACCTCGCGGGCAAGCCCGACCATCGAGAGCAGGTCGACCCGGTTCATCGTCGTCGTGCAGTCGAGCACCTGCTCGGTCACCGGAAGGACGTCCGAGAGCGGCGTGCCGGGCTCGATCCCGTCGGGCAGCAGCATGATCCCGTCGTGATCCGACCCGAGCCCGATCTCGTCCTCGGCGAGGATCATCCCGCGGGACAGCTCACCGCGCAGCGGGCGCTCGTCGAGCGGCGCGGGGAATCCGGGCAGGAGCACGCCGGGCAGGCCCACCGCGACGGTGGCGCCGACGCCGAAGTTCCAGGCGCCGCAGACGATCTGCCGCAGGTCACCCTCCCCCACGTCGAGCTGGCAGAGCTGCAGCTTGTCGGCATTCGGGTGCTTCGCGGCCTCGACGACCTTGCCGACGCGCAGGTACGAGAGGTTGTCGCCCACGTCGGCCACGCCGATGTCGATCACGCGGTCGACCTCGAGCGCCGACACGTTGAGCCGTCGAGCGATCTCGTGCGCGGTCGCGTCGACGCGAACGTACTCACGGAGCCAGGAGAGCGGCGCGCGCATCAGTACCTCGTCCCGGAATCTCTCGCCCGGTGGCACGCGAGGTCGGTCGAGCATCCACTCGCTCCGGGGAAGGCTGCGCCAGTCCTCGACGGTGTCCCCGGTTCACGATTTCGGGAAGGCGCATCAGAACTGCCTCGAGAAGCGGAGGTCGTTGCGCCAGAGCTCGCGCAGGTCGGGGAACTCGTGGCGAAGCATCGCGATGCGCTCGAGGCCCCAGCCGAAGGCGAAGCCGCTGTAGCGCTCGGGGTCGTACCCGACGGCCTCGAAGACCTTCGGGTCGACCATCCCGGCGCCGCCCACCTCGATCCAGCCGGAGTGGCGGCAGACGGGACAGCCGTCGCCGTCGCAGACATGGCACGAGACGTACGCCTCGATCGACGGCTCCGTGAAGGGGAAGTAGTGCGTCCGGAACTCGGTGCGCCGCTTCTCGCCGAACAGCTTGCGCAGCAGGAAGTCGAGCGTCCCGGTGAGGTCGGCCAGCGTGATCCCCTCGTCGACCGCGAGCCCCTCGACCTGATGGAAGATCGGCGAATGCGTCGCGTCCGGCGTGTCGCGGCGGTACGTGCGGCCGAGCGAGACGATGTAGACGGGCGGCTCCTGCGCCTCCATCGTACGAACCTGAGACGGCGACGTCTCGGTTCGCAGGACGGTTCGTCTCGTCGACGAAGAGCGTCGCGAGCGGCGAGCGCGCCGGGTGGCCGGCCGGGAAGTTCAGCGCGTCGAAGTTGTAGTACGTCGTCTCGACCTCGCGACCGTCGACGACGCTGTAGCCCAGGCCGAGAAAGACGTCCTCCACCTCGCGCCTGATCTGCGTGATCAGGTGCAGCTTGCCGCGGCTGTACCCGCCGGCGGGCAGCGTCACATCGACGCGCTCCGTGGTCAGCCGGGCGTCGAGCTCGGCGCGCGCCAGCTCGGCCTCGCGGGCATCGATCGCCGCCTCGAGCCGCTCGCGCACCGCGTTGAGGGCCATGCCGGTCTCGCGGTCGCGTACCTCGCGGAGTGCCTGCTTGAGCGCGCTCTTGCGACCGAGATACTCGACCCGCACGACCTCGATCGCGTCGGCGGACGACGCCGCAGCGGCGGCGGCCAGTCCCTCGCGCTCGAGTGCTTCGGCATCCATGAAGGGTCGAGCCTACCAACGCCGTCACCCGGGCCGAACAGGTCGAGACCGTCCGTACACTCCCCCTCGTGGCGCTCTACGACTCGATAGCGGGGATCTACGACCCGTGGAGCGCGTCCGTCGTCGAGGACATCGCGTTCTACGTCGACGAGGCGAAGACGCCACGGCGGTCCGGTCGTCGAACTCGCCGTCGGCTCCGGTCGAATCGCCGTCCCGATCGCGCGCGCCGGAATCAGCGTGATCGGCGTCGACCTCTCCCCGGGCATGCTCTGCGGTCGCGAGCGCGTTCGGCGAGGAGCACGGCGTCTCGGACCTCCTCGATCTCCGCGTCGGCGATCTCCGCGAGCCTCCGGTCGACGAGACTGTGCCGCTCGTGATCTGCCCCTTCCGCTCCCTGCTGCACATGCCGGACGAGGACGGAGAAGCTGCGGGCACTCCGCGCCGCTCATGACCTGCTCGAGCCGGGCGGGCACCTCGTCTTCGACGTGTTCGCGCCGAGCAGCGAGGACATCGCCGAGACGAACGGTCTCTGGCTCGAGCGCGAGGAGGACATCTTCGAGCGGGCAGACTGGGACGAGGCGACGCCGCACGCTGCGCCTCTCCGTGCGGTCGGGCGAATCGGCTGCCTCGATGGATCTTCACTGGCTCTCCGCGATCGAGTGGCGCCGGCTCATCGACGAGGCGGGCTTCGACGTCGCCGGACTCTACGGCTGGTTCGACCGCCGGCCCTTCAAGGGCGACGAGGACATGATCTGGAGTTGTCGCAGGCGCGGTTAGGGCTTCGGGCGACGCTTCGCCTCGCCGAGGCTCGGCTGCGCATAGCCCCTACGGGATCGTGTTCCTCGCCCCCTGGGGTTTTCGGTGGGTTCGGGTCGTAGGGGCGGCGCGGACGCGTCGTCCGCGCGTGAGCGCGGGCCACCGATGGGAAGAGGTAGTCTCTCGACCATGATCGCCGTCTGGATCATCCTCGGCCTGGTCGTCCTGCTCGCGATCTACCTGATCGCGCTCTACAACGGCCTCGTCACCAAGCGCAACCGGGTCGACAACGCCTGGGCCCAGATCGAGGTGCAGCTCAAGCGGCGCCGCGACCTGATCCCGAACCTCGTCGAGACCGTCAAGGGCTACGCAGCGCACGAGCGCGGCACGTTCGAGGCGGTCACGCAGGCACGTGCAGCTGCGGCGGGCGCGCAGGGGCCTGCCGCCACGGCCGAAGCCGAGGGATTCCTCACGCAGGCGCTCGGGAAGCTGTTCGCCGTCGCCGAGGCGTATCCCGACCTGAAGGCCAACGAGAACTTCCTCGACCTCCAGAATCAGCTGCGGGACACCGAGGACAAGATCGCGGTCTCGCGCCAGGTCTACAACGACACGGTGCTGACGTTCAACAACGCGATCCAGGTGTTCCCCGCGGTGCTGATCGCAGGCCCGTTCGGCTTCACGAAGCGCGAGTTCTACGAGATCGAGGACGCAGGCCGACCGCGAGGTCCCCGAGGTCAGCTTCGCGCCGGACGCACCCGCGGCACCGGCGGCTCCCCCGGCCGGCGATGCACCTACGCCTCCGAGCGCTTAGCACCTTCTCGCCGCAGTGCGCGCTCGCGCGCCTCGCGCTCGCGGGGGTGGCCGAGGCGAAGTCCTTCACGCTGCCGCAGGCCCAGGTCGCGGTGCAGGTCACGAAGGACGGCAGCCTCGTCGTCGACGAGTTCATCACGTACTCGTTCAGCGGGTCGTTCAGCGGCGGCTACCGGGACGTTCCGCTGCGAGCCGGCGAGTCCATCGATCAGGTCCGCGTCAGCGAGAACGGCCGCGCGCTACCGGCCGGGCGGCTGCACCGAGCTCGGTTGCGCCGACGCCCGAGCACGTTCGGGACAGCGGTCGGCCCCGGGAACGCCCGCATCGTCTGGCACTACCGGGCGAGCGACGAGCTCCGGACATTCGTCGTGCACTACCGGCTGCGGGGCGTCGCGGTCGCCTACGACGACGTCGTCGACGTCAACCTGAAGGTCTGGGGCTCGGAGTGGAAGCAGTCGCTCGGGAGGCTCACCGCGACGGAGTCCGGGCCGGGCAAGATCCTGCGCGCCTGGGGCCATCCCGTCTACGTCCGGGGCGATGTGCAGTTCACCGGAAAGCGTGCGGTGCTGCGGGCCGTCGACGTGCCTGCGGGGCAGTTCGTCGAGCTCCGCACGGTCTTCCCCCGCGCGGCGTTCCGCTCGACCCTCGGGATGCGGGTCGCGAAGGGCAACGGCCTGGCCGGGATCATCGCCGCCGAGAAGGCAGACGCGGCGGCATTCGAGAAGGACAGCGAGCGGATCGAGCACGCGAAGCAACACCCGCTGCGCTACCTGCTGATCCTGCTCCTCCTCGGCACGATCCCGGCGCTCCTGATCGTCGGCGCCGTCTTCTGGTTCTACGGACGCGAGCTGAAGAGCGGCTACGACCGCGAGTACGAGCAGGAGCCGCCGACGGACACGGAGCCCGCACTCGTCCCGATCCTCGTGCGGCAGGGAGGCGAAGCGGGCTCGTTCGAGTTCACGGCGACGCTGTTCGACCTGATCCGGCGTGGCGTCTTCACGTCGAAGCCCGTGATCACCGACCGCGCGACCTGGGGCGGCCTGCGCACCGAGAGCATCTCCGATCTCGAGATCTCCGCCGGAACGACAGGACGGCCTGACGCTCCATCCCTGGGAGAACGCCGTCGTCCGCGTCGTCGAGGGCGTGATCGAGGACGAGGGCACCGAGCGCCTCTCCCGCTTCCGCGAGCGGATCGAGGACGACCGGGAGTCGATGAGCAAGCACTTCACGTCGTTCAAGTCGAACGTCTCAGACGGCGGTCGACAACCGCGCCTGGTTCATCTCGCGCGGCGCGGCCGCACTCGCGGGCGCGCTGCTCGTGTTGGTAGGGATCGCAGCCCTCCTGATCTACCTCGCCGCCGACGGGTGGCGCAGCGTCTATCCGCGCTGGAGCGACGTCGTCCTCGTCGGCTTCGCGGTCGCGACGCTGCTCAACGCTGCGATCGTCGTCGGCGCACTGACGCAGCGCAAGCTCTGGCGCCGCCGCTCGACGCGACGGCGAGATCGAGGCCGAGCGCTGGGAGGCGTTCCGCCGCTACCTCACCGACTTCCCCCGCCTGCAGGAGGCTCCGCCGGCGACGCTCGCCCTCTGGGAGCGGCTCCTCGTCTACGGGATCGCCTTCGGCATCGCCGATCGGGTCTTGCAAGCCGCCCATCTTGCTATGCCCGAGGAGCTTGCCACCGCGTCGATCGATCTACTGGATCTCGCCCGGCGGCGACCTCGGATCGGGCGCCTCGTCGATGGGCATCGGCGACCTCGCCTCGGGCTTCGGCTCGGCCCTCGCACCTCCGTCGTCGGGCTCGGGCGGAGGCGGCGGCGGCTTCTCCGGGGGTGGCGGAGGAGGCGGCGGCGGGGGTGGCGGCGGCGCCTGGTAGGACCGTGGCTGCAACGGACATCTTGCGCTGACTCCCGCATTTCGGCACCCTTCTGCGAATGGAAGAGAGGGACGTCACGGTTCTGATGGAGGCTGTCTTTGACATCAGAACCGACGTTCGCGAACTGATCGCCATGCTGAGGGAGGAGGACGACGATGGACAAGAAGAAGCGGATGGAGACGGCTAGAGCGCGCACCGAGCGGTGGGCGGCGACCGATCCTCACATGCGCGAGCTCAAGGAACGCATCGACTACCACCGCGCGCGCCTCGCAGCAGCTGAGCGCGATCAGGCGGAGCGGCGCGAGAGCTCGTAGAGCGCGATCGCGCCCGCCGCAGCGACGTTCAGCGACTCGGCATCGCCCGGCATCGGGATCGCCGCGACCGTGTCGCACGCATCGAGGATCTCGTCGGGAAGCCCCGCCCGCTCGGCCCCGAGCACGATCGTCACGGGCACCGTGAGATCGACGTCCATGAGCGCCATCGCGCCACTCGCGTCCAGCGCGACCTGACGGCCGGGGCGCTCGTCCCACGCGACGAGAGGCACGCGGAAGATCGCGCCCGCGCTCGCCCGAAGCGCCTTCTGAGAGAGCGGGTCGGCGCACCCCTCGGAGAGCGCGACGGCCGACCCGAACGCATCGGCCGAGCGAATCAACGTGCCGACGTTGCCCGGATCCCCGAGCTGCCAGAGAGCGAGGCACGTCGGCCGAGCACCGACCGGGAGGTCGGACTGCCGGAAGACGCCGATCACGCGCGGCGGGTGCGGCAGCGTCGAGACGCCCGCGAGCAGCTCCGCCTCGACGTTCTCTCCTGCGATCAGGAGGTCGACGGGCTCGATCGCCTGCCGCGAGCGCAGCGTCGCAGAGATCCTCACCCTCGCACGCGAACAGGCCCGTCTCCTCGCGCTCCTTCTTGCGCTGGAGCGCGCGGACGAGCTTGAGCCGAGGATTGTCCTTCGACGTGATCACGCGGCGTCGCCCTCGAAGAGCACCTCGACCATCGGCGCACTCGCGACGAGCTCGTCGACCGTCGCCTGCTCGCGATACCAGTCGTTCCAGGCGTGTGGCTGCGAGAACACCCAACGCCTCGTCCGGTCGTCGAGCACCGGGACGGCGCGCGCGTCGAGGTCGGCGTTCACCGACTCCTTGAGGTGAAACGTGAAGCTGCCGTTCGCCAGCATGTTCGCGTACCAGCCCCGGGGGCCCGGCGTGCCGGTGATGAACGTCCGGCCGTCGAAGTGTAGAAACCAGATCTCCGTTCGCCGCGGAAGCCCACTGCGAGCACCGATCGTCGTGATGTCGATCGTCCCGTCCGCCGCGAGTGCCGCGTTGATCTCGTCGTCCACGCTCGGGAACCTATCCGACCCAGTCGATCCAGTTGCCGTGGTAATCGACGAGCGCGACGAGCCTCGCAGGTGCGGGCCAGATGCGCAGCTCGAGCTCCCAGCCGAAGCTGTCGTCCTCGAACTCCTTCTCCTCCCGCCTCCGCGAGGAGACCCAGGCGAGTGGGCGCCCGTCCGCCCCGGCCTCGTCGAGCGACGCGAGCAGGGCGTCGTAGCGCTCCTGATCGAGATACCCGGTCGACGCCGTCTGGAAGACGACCGTGAGCGTGTCCTGCGATCGCCGGGCGAGCAGCCCCGGCAGAACGTCGACGTAGTCGCCCTGGAGTAGCTCGGGTCGCGTCGGGGACTCGAGGAACGTCCCGATGGCCGCGTCGAGCCGCACGGCCCGCTCGGTCACGCCGGGCCAGAGGAAGCTGTGCAGGAGGAGGGATCCATCCCCCGTCGCGACGTCGACGGGCGCGAGGTCGATGCCTCTCCGCTCGCGAATCTCGAGCGGAGCGCCAAGGAGATCGGCCGGGACGCGCCCTCGCTCATTGGCGCAGAATACGAGCCGTGCCTCCGGATCTCCGAAGGCCCCCTCGGCATAGCGGTACCCGTAGCGGTCGAAGACGAGGTTGAGGCCCGCGCTCGGCCCGAGCTCGATCAGGTCGAGCGGCAGACCCGACTCACGCGCGAGGGTGAGGAACGCCGGCACGAGCGCGACGCAGCGCTGCGTCTCGTTCGTCTGCACGCCCTGCTCCTCCACGAACCGACGCAGCGATGTCGGGTGAGCGGCAAGAGCGGCCGTGAAGTCGACCCACTCACCCGAGAGCGCGTTCGGCGCGATGCCGAGCAGGACGTGATGGTGCACGGCGCCGAAGAGGCGGAGTGCGAGATCCCACGACGTGTCGTCCCCGATGATCGCCGAGCGGGCGCTGGATCATCTGCGAGCAGGCCCGCAAGCTCGGCTGTAGACGGGCGAGCCGAGCAGCGCGAAGTGCTCCGCCTGGCGGCGGAGCACTTCGGACTGCAGTACGTCGGAGGTCAGGCTGCCTCGGCCTGAGCGAGCGCGGCTTTCGCCTGCTCGGCGACCGCGGCAAACGCTGCCGGGTCGGAGACCGCGATGTCGGCGAGCGACTTGCGATCGAGCTCGATGCCGGCCTTGTTCAGGCCGGACATGAACTGGTTGTACGAGAGCCCGTGGAGGCGGGCCGCAGCGTTGATCCGCACGATCCAGAGGCGCCGAAACGTGCGCTTCTTGTTCTTGCGGTCACGGTAGGCGTAGGTGAGCGAGTGCTCGACCTGCTCCTTGGCGTAGGTGTAGTGGGAGTTCTTCAGCCCCCAGTAGCCCTTCGCCTGGCTCAGATACCTTCCGGCGCTTCTTTCGCGCAGCGACGGATCGCTTCACCCTGGGCATCGGTTACCTCATCCCCAGCAGTCGCTTGACCCGCGGCACGTCGCTCGCCGCAACCGGCTGATCCTTGCGGAAGCCGCGCTTACGCTTCGAGCTCTTGTGCCCCAGGTTGTGGCTCTTCATCGCGTGGCGGCGGGTCAGCTTCCCCGTTCCGGTCACCTTGAAGCGCTTCTTCGCTCCGCTTCCCGTCTTCACTTTTGGCATCTGGGTTCACTCCTGCGTTCTTTGTCGGCCCGAAGACCATGATCATGTTGCGTCCGTCGATCAGAGGCGGCTGCTCGATCTGCCCGACATCCTTGATGTCCTCGGCAAGTCGCATCAGAAGATCGCGCCCACGCTCGGGGTGCAGGTTCTCCCTGCCCCGGAACATGATCGTGACCTTGACCTTCGCCCGCGTGTTGAGAAAGCGGACGACGTGGCCCCTCTTGGTCTCGTAGTCGTGGATTCCAATCTTTGGTCTGAGCTTGATCTCCTTGACGTTGATCTGCGACTGGTGCTTCCGCGCGACCTTCGCCTTCTGTTCCTGTTCGTAGCGGTACTTCCCGTAGTCCATCACCCGAGCGACGGGCGGATCTGCCTGCGCTGCCACCTCGACGAGGTCGAGATTCTTGCTGTAGGCGTACTCGCGCGCCTCATCGGTCGACTTGATCCCGATCTGCTCCCCGTCCTCGCCCACGAGCCTCACGTTCGGCACGCGGATCTGGTCGTTGATCCTCTCCGTCTGGACGACGGGCCGGGTCCTGTCTTCAGGACGGCGCCGGGGTCTCAAAGGCTTCTCATCAAGCTATGTCTCTCTTCAAAACCGTGAAATTCCTTCCGATAAACGTCAAAAGCCGCTGGCAGGCAGCGGCACCGTTTCCCTCGTCGTTCGACTCGGTTGAACCCGCGCAGCTCTCTGGCTCTTGCACCAAAGGCTCCGGAGGTGAGGGTAACGGCCCCTACTTTGCAGAAGGAAAGCGTAGCAGGGCGGGACGAGTCCCGCCCTGCCGTAGGGGCGATGCGCACCGACGCGACGTAGGGGCGATGCGCACCCTCGCGTAGGGGCGCTGCGCGGCGTAGGGGCGATGCGCGGCGAGCCTCGGCGAGCCAAGCGTCGCCCGCCGGTTAGCGTCGCCCGCGGGCGAGGCTTCCGCTCGCAGGGCTCGCGTGCGCCTCGCCCCTACGGCGAACGCGACGGTTCGAGCGCCTCCGCAAGGTCCGCGAGGAGCTCGTCGAGCGACCGCGTCGACTGGCCCTCCCCGCGCGTCCGCACCGCGAGCGCCGCCTCGGACTCCCGCTCGCCGAAGACGACGACGACCGGGATCTTCTCGAGCTCGCTGTCGCGGATCCGCTTGCCGAGCGTCTCGTCGCGGTCGTCGACGTCGACGCGATAGCCGGCGTCGCGGAGGCGAACGGCGATCGCGTGCGCCCCTCGCGGTGCTGCTCGCTGACGGCGAGCAGCCGCACCTGGACGGGGGCGAGCCAGAGCGGGAACGCCCCGCCGAAGTGCTCGATGATGATCCCGATGAAACGTTCGAGCGAGCCGAAGAATGCACGATGCACGACGAACACGGGATGCTCGCGGTTGTCCGGCCCCATGTACGTGAGGCCGAAGCGGGCCGGCATCTGCGCGTCGAGCTGGATCGTGCCGAGCTGCCACGAGCGGTCGAGCGCATCGGTGATGTGAAGGTCGATCTTCGGGCCGTAGAACGACCCCTCCCCCGCCCCGACGAAGTACTCGATTCCGTGGCGGTCGAGCGCCTCGATCAGCTTGCCCTCGGTGAAGTCCCATTCCTCGTCGGCACCGAGCTTGTTCTCGGGCCTCGTCGACAGCTCGGCGCGCGGCTCGATCCCGAAGAGGCCGTAGAGGTAGCGGAGGTACTCGAGGCACTGGTCGAGCTCGCTGTCGATCTGCTCGCGCGAGCAGAAGATGTGAGCGTCGTCCTGGGTGACGTGCCGCACCCGCGTGAGCCCGTGCAGCGCACCGGCGAGCTCGTTGCGATGGAGCGGCGCAGCCTCGGCGAACCGGAGCGGCAGCTCGCGGTAGCTCCTGAGCTGGCTCCCGAACAGGAGCATGTGCCCGGGGCAGTTCATCGGCTTGATCGCGTAGGTGTGCTCGTCGTCGATCGGGATCAGGAACATGTTCTCGCGGAACTTCTCCCAGTGCCCCGATGTCACCCAGAGTGCCTTGTCGTAGATCAGGGGCGTCTTCACCTCGTGAGTAGCCACGCCGGGCAGTTCTCGCGCCGCCGTAGATCCTCGAGCGCGTTGAAGATCGCCATTCCCTTCGGGTGCCAGAACGGCGAGCCGGGCGAGTGCTCGTCGAAGTGGAAGAGGTCGAGCTCGGCCCCGAGACGCCGATGATCCCGCGCGCGCGCCTGATCGAGCCGCTCGAGGTGGGCGTCGAGATCCTTCTGGCTGAAGAACGCCGTCCCGTAGATGCGCGTGAGCTGCGCGTTGCTCGAGTCGCCGCGCCAGTAGGCACCTGCGAGCGAGGTGAGCTTGAAGCGCCTTGATCGGCGCGGAGGTCTGCAGGTGCGGGCCGCGACAGAGGTCGGTGAATTCGCCCTGGCGTGTAGAGCGAGATCGCGCCTTCGGCGGTCTCGACGAGCTCGACCTTGTACGGCTCACCCTCCGCCGTGAATCGCGCGCGCGCCTCGTCGGCCGTGATCTCCTCGCGCTCCCAGGCGCGGCCCTCGTCGAGCTCGCGCTGCACCTCGGCCTCGATCGCCTCGAGATCGGCCTCGTGAATCGGGCTCGGGAAGTCGAAGTCGTAGTAGAAGCCGTTGTCGATCGGCGGTCCGATCGCGACCTTCACGCCCGGATGCAGCCGTCGCACGGCCTCCGCGAGGAGGTGCGCGGCCGAGTGGCGCAGACACCGCGAGCGCGTCCGGATCCTGCGTATCGCGCGTCGTCAGGATCTGGAGCTTCGCGCCGTCGGGCAGCGGCAACCGCAGGTCCTGCGGCGACACCGTCCGCCTTGACCAGCACGGCCTGCTCGGCGAGCTTCGGACCGATCGCGCGCGCGGCATCGAGGCCGCTCGCACCGTCGGCGAGCTCGAGCGCCGTTCCGTCCGGGAGGATCACGTTCATGCTCGCAGGATAGACGCGACCGCGATCCCGAGGTTCACTCGTGCGAGCGATACGCGTGCCTGCGCATCGCGCGTGCCGACGAGAGATCCATGCCGCTGCCCGTCTACGCGGGTTCGTTTGGTCCCGCTCAGGCCGAACGACTTCTGTGGCGGGCCGGTTTCGGCCCGCGACCCGGAGAGGAGCGCTCGCTCGCGAGCAAGGGCCTCGACGGCGCGGTGGGGCAGCTGCTCACGACGGGGCCCGACCGGCTCGTCGGCCGGCCACCGAAGGTCAACGGCCGTCGCCTGTACCCGCTCGACAAGTTCGGGCACGATCACCTCTGGTGGCTCGACCGGATGGTGCGCACGAGCCGCCCGCTGACGGAGCGGATGACGCTCGTCTGGCACGACTGGTTCGCGACATCGAACGAAACCGTCGGCTCGCAGCGCCTGATGATCCGGCAGAACAACATGTTCCGCCGCTCCGGCCTCGGCTCGTTCCCGGGCCTCGTGCTGCGCGTGACGGAGAACCCCGCGATGCTGCTCTACCTGAACGGCCTCGAGAGCGAGAAGGGAGCGCCGAACGAGAACTACGCGCGCGAGCTGATGGAGCTCTTCACTCTCGGGCACGGCTCCGGGTACACCGAGCGCGACGTGAGGGAGCAGGCCCGCGCACTCACCGGATTCACGGCGCACTACAAGAACGGCTACGGCTGGGTCAAGTTCCGATTCGACCGCAACCGCCACGACGACGCGATGAAGGTCGTCTTCGACAAGGCCGGCCCGTACGGCTGGAAGCAGGCCGTCAAGCTGACGATCGAGCACCCGGCACACAAGACGTTCTTCACGAGGAAGCTCTGGGGCTACTTCATCCCCGAACCGGCCGACGACGAGACGCAGGCTGCGCTCGAGGCGCTCTACGTCCAGTCGGGCTACTCGACGAAGCAGGTGCTGGCAGCGATCCTCAAGCACCCTCGCCTCTACGAAGGACCGCGCATGGTCAAGCCGCCGGCGGTCTACCTCGCGGGGATGCTGCGAACGCTCGGCGACCGGATCTCCACCGAGGACTGGGTCTGGCTCTCGATCCAGGCCGGGCAGCTGCTCTTCTACCCGCCGAACGTCTCGGGCTGGAACGACGAACGATGGCTCGACACCTCCACCTTCCAGGCCCGATGGAACATGGCCCACCGCGTGCTGAAGAAGCACGCCTATCACCCTGATCACACGAAGCGCGGCGAGGTACCCGCCGATCCCGCGAAGCTCGTCGATCGTGCCGTCTCGTTCTGGGGTGTCCAGATCTCCGACACGACGCGCCGTGGCCTCCTGACCTATGCCCAGAAGGCGATGGGTGCCGCCGTCGCCGACGACGACCGACAGAGGAAGTTCCCGCCAATGACCCTGAACGCGCTCCGCCACCTCGTTGCCGCCTCACCGGAGATGCAGACCTCGTGAACTGCTGCAACGAGTTCTCGCGCTCCACGCTCCTCCGGCGCACCGTCGCCGAGGCCGGGAACGGACTGCCTGCGATCGAGCCGGGTATGCCGGCCCCTGCAGGAACCGGCCTCGATCGGCGCCAGTTTCTCTCCCGCACGCTCGGAACGGCGCTCACCGTATACGGCGCCTCTGCCCTCGGACCACGGCTGCTCGACGATGGGATCGCCCGCGCCGCTGCGACCGGCGGAACGGGCCGCCGCGTGCTCGTTTCCGTGTTCGCCCCCGGCGGCTGGGACTCGCTCTCCCTCCTCTACCCCGTCGGCGACCCGCGCTACCGCAAGCTCCGCGACTCTCTGGCCCTGAAGCCCGGCGACGGCCCGGGTTTCCGTTCCGATTCTCGCCTCCACTGGCACCCTGCCCTGAAGCCACTCGCGCGCCTCCATGCCCGCGGTCGGCTGACCGTCTTCCCGGCGATCGGCTACTCGCACCCGGACCAGTCGCACTTCACGTCACGACACTTCTGGGAGGTCGGTGCTCTCGACGCGCAAGCAGGCACCGGCTGGCTCGGTCGCCTCCTCGACGTCATCGGCACCGAGGACAACGCGATGCAGGGCCTCTCGCTCGACGGAGCACTGATGCCCTCGCTCGCAACCGCCCGCGTTCCGGTGGCGACGCTCGCGAGCCCCGGCGACTACCGGTTCGGCTCCCACAACGTCTGGGACGTTCCGGGGGAGCTCCTGAACGACGCGATCGGCTCGATGGGAGGACTCGCTGCCGACCCCGATCCCATCCTCGCGCAGGCGGCGCGCACCGTGAGCCAGGCGGACGGCCTCCGGCACCAGCTCGGGCGGTTCGTCGGAAAGGACGGTCAGGTGCACATCAACCCGAAAGCGAAGTACCCGGAGACCGACTTCGGTCGGAGGCTGTCGGGGCTCGCCGCGCTTCTCGACGCCAACTTCCCGATTCGAACCGCCGCGCTCACGGGCCCGGGCTCCTACGACACGCACGCGGACCAGCAGGGGCCGCTGCAAGACGGCGCCGGTCAGATGGCCGAAGGGCTCGCTGCCTTCCAGCAGGACCTCGAGCGCCGCGGGATCGCAGGGCGCGTCCTGACGCTCGTCTGGAGCGAGTTCGGTCGTCGCGCCCAGCAGAACGACTCGAACGGCACCGACCACGGAGCGGCGGGCCTGGCGTTCCTGATGGGCACGGGCGTTCGCCAGCGGATGGTCGGCGAGTTCCCCGGGCTGACCAAGGGTCTCGACCGTGACGGCAACCTTCGCGCCACCTCTGACTTCCGCAGCGTCTACGCGTCGCTCGTGGAGCAGTGGTTCGGGGTCGACGCCGATCGGATCATCCCGGACGCGCGGAAGATGCCGCGCATGAGGCTGGTCGGATGAAGCGGCTCCTGGTGCTCTGCAGTCGTCACGATCGCCGGAGTCTGCGCGCTCCCGGCGAGCGGCGGGTCGGACGCCTTCTCGTTCGTCCAGGTCACCGAGAAGGAGTTCACCCTGACGCTCTCCCGCCAGAGCGTGCGGGCCGGCAGCGTGAGCCTCGAGGTCCTCAACTTCGGGATGGATACGCACGACCTGATCGTCAAGGGGACGAAGCCCGGCTCAAAGGCGCTCCGTTTCAAGCAACTCGACCCGCGCGGCCGCACGGAGCGAACGCTCCGGCTCACCGCCGGTCGCTACGCCCTGTGGTGCTCACTCGGTAACCACAAGGCGCGCGGCATGAAGACAACGCTCGTCGTCCGAAAGTAGCGGTTCAAGTGTCGCGGACGAACGGACGATAAACCGAGAAATGGCCGAGATCCCGACCTACAAGGGCCGTTTTGGGCACGCCGAGGCCGAACGCCTCCTCTGGCGAGCCGGCTTCGGGCCGCGCAGAGGTCAGGCAGCGAGCCTCGCGAACCTCGGCCTCGACGGCGCCGTCCGCTCGCTCACGCATCCCCCGGGCGAGCGCTGGATCGGCCCGTCCCCGCGCGACGAAAAGGGCCGTCCGCTCGCACCAGCCGATGCATGGGGCCACGACCATCTCTGGTGGCTCGACCGGATGGTCCGAACGAGCCGCCCGCTCGTCGAGCGTATGACACTCGTCTGGCACGACTGGTTTGCGACCTCGAACTCCGGCGTCGGCTCGCAGAAGATGATGCTCGCTCAGAACCGCCTTCTGCGTCGATACGCGCTCGGGAACTTCGATCGCCTCCTCGTCTCGGTCACGGCGAACCCGGCGATGCTCGTCTGGCTTTCCGGGCACCGACAACCGCAAGGACGCCCCGAACGAGAACTACGGCCGCGAGCTCATGGAGCTGTTCACGCTGGGTGAAGGGAACGGCTACACCGAACGCGATGTGCGCGAGCAGGCCCGCGCGCTCACCGGCTGGACGAGCACCTGGAAGCGCGGCAAGGGCCAGACCGACTTCCGCTTCGACCAGAAGCGCCATGACACCGGCATGAAGACAGTCTTCGGCAAGAAGGGTGCGTTTGCGTGGCGCGACTCGGTCCGACTCTGCGTGAATCACCCGAAGCACGCGACGTTCTTCGTCGAGAAGCTCTGGAGCTACTTCATTCCCGTGCCCCCCGACGCACAGACGAGGGCGGGCCTGGAAGCGATCTACCGCAAGGACTTCGAGGTTCAGCCCGTGGTCGACGCGATCCTCCGGCATCCCGCCCTGTACAACGGCCCGCGCATGGTGAAGCCACCCGTCGTCTACATCGCCGGCCTGCTGCGCGGACTCAACCGCGGCATCGACACCTCCGCCTGGGTCTGGCTCTCCGACGGCGCGGGCCAGCGGCTCTTCAACCCGCCGAACGTCGCCGGGTGGGACGATTCCCGCTGGCTCGACACGAGCGCGTTCCGGGGTCGCTGGTACATCGCCAACACCGCCCTCGAGAAGGTCTCGCTCGGCGACAAGAAGGGGAAGAAGGGCCCGAAGGTCCCGAACGACCCCGAGGCGATCGTCAAGGGCGCCCTCGCCGTCCTCGGAAACCCGACGATCCGTCCCGAGACGCGTCGCGAGCTACTGACCTTCGCCCGGGGCTCGCTGAAAGGCGCCACCGGCTGGAAGGCCGAGTCGTACCCACCGCTCGTCGCGAACGCCGTGCGCCAGCTTCTCGCCGTCTCCCCCGATCTCCAGACCTGCTAATGGCCCAGCTCGCAGCGATATCGTGGTTTGCCCCCGGAGCCGGTGATCCCCACGACCTGTCCCGGGAGAGGCTGCGGCATCTCCCCTACGGATTGCCGATGGAACGTTTCGAGGCGGCTGAATAATGGCCTGCTGTAACGAGCACTCACGATCGGAGATGATGCGGCGCGGACTGGCCGAAGCCGGCCGGGGCCTCCCTGCGATCGAGCCCGGAATGCCGATCCCGGCGGGAACAGGTCTCGATCGACGCACGTTCCTCGCACGAGGTGCGGGTCTCGCGCTCGCGGTGTACGGTGGTGCGGCTCTCCTCCCGGAAGCATTCGACGAGGGTATCGCGGCGGCGACCGCAGCCGGCCCTCAGCAGAAGGTTCTCGTCTCGGTCTTTCTCGACGGCGGTGCCGACTCGCTCTCGCTCCTCGCGCCTACGGGCGATCCCCTCTATCGTCAGCTCCGACCGCGCCTCGCTCTTGCCGAAGGAGCCGGACCGGCGTTCACCGAGGACCCGCGGCTGACGTGGCATCCGTCGTTGACTCCTCTTGCGGAGCTCCACGGCGAGGGCAAGGTCAACGTCATCCCGGGAATCGGATACGACGATCCGAATCAGTCCCACTTCACCTCACGTCACTACTGGGAGGTCGGGGCGGCAGACGAGCGCCTCGCAACCGGCTGGCTCGGGCGGTATCTCGATCGTGTCGGCAGACCCGACAACCCGCTTCAGGGGCTGTCTCTCGACTGGAGCCTCCAGCCATCCCTGGCAACGGCGCGGATGCCCGTCGCGGCGGTCGACGCCCCCGACCGCTACGACTTCTGGGCTCGCGGGGTCTGGGGCGACGTGGGGACGCGCATGGTCGACACGATCGGTCGGCTCGGGGCGCTCCCGACCCACGGCGATCCCGGCCTGAAGCAGGCGAGCGAGGCGGCAAAGCAGTCTGCGCGCCTCTATGAGCAACTGACGCCGTTCCGGCCGAAGGACGATCGCAAGTCGCTCGTCAGCCCTGTTGCCTATCCCGACGGTGAGGACCGGTTCCCGCGCCGTCTCGCCGGACTTGCGGCGATGCTCGCCGCCGGCCTGCCTCTCCGGGTCGTCGCTCTCTCGGCGCCCGGCGGCTACGACACGCATGACAATCAGGCGCAGGGCCTGTCCGACGATCTCAAGCTCACGGCCGACTCGCTGCTCGCGTTCCAACGCGACCTCGAGGCTCGCGGGCTTGCCGATCGCGTTCTCGTTCATGTCTGGACAGAGTTCGGGCGCCGCGCGAAGGAGAATGGATCGGGAGGCACCGACCACGGAGCTGCCGGAGCCGGGTTCCTGATCGGATCACGCGTCTCTGGTCAGATGATCGGCGAGTTCCCGGGCCTCGGGAAGCTCGACGAGCAGGGCAATCTCCGAGCGACGAGCGACTTCCGGGGCCTCTACGGCGCAATTCTCGAGGACTGGCTGGGGACAGACGCGGCCGCGATCATTCCGGGCGCGAGGAAGTTCGCCCGCCCCAAGATCCTGCGATGAGCTTCCGGCTTGCGACCGCGATCGTCCTCGCTGTCGCACTCGTGCCGGCGGCGACCGCAGCGGCACCCGCACCGGCGCGCCTGCAGGTCTCGGGCGACGAGTTCAGCTTCGCCCTCTCACGCGGCTCGATCCGGAAAGGTCCGGCGATCATCGAGCTCGTCAACTACGGCGAGGACGACCACGATCTCGCGCTCCGGCGCGTCGGAGGCACGCGGACGTACCGTGTGGGCGTGGTCGAGCCGGGACGCACCGGCTCGCTCGAGGCGCGCCTCCTCGCAGGTCGGTTCACGCTCTGGTGCACGCTTGCCGATCACCGCAGCCGCGGCATGCGAGCGACGCTTACCGTGCGCTAGCTGCGACCGCCGCCGAGGAGCGAGAGCAGCAGCATGAAGACGTTGAAGACGTCGAGGAAGATCGACGCCGCGAGCAGTGGCGCGGCCTGGATCGAATCGGCCCGCCGCAACCGCTGGAAGTCGTACATCGTGTAACCGGCGAAGATGACGAGCCCCAGCACGGCGTAGATCACGTCGCCGCCGGGGATCGAGACGAACATCAGGAGGATTCCGAAGCCGATCAGACCGAGCAAGGCGAAGAACGCGACGCGAGCGATCTTCGAGAGGTCACGGCGAGTCGCGTACCCGTACGTCCCACATCCGCCGATGAACAGGCCCGTCAGCGCGGCCGCCTGCCAGAGCGCCTGGGGCTGCACCTCGGCGTAGTACGCGAGCATGGGTGCGACGGCGATCCCGAGAAACGCGCCCATCCCGAAGAGCAGCCCGATCGCGAGCTGCTCCGAGCGCTGGATCGCAAAGTTGAGGCCGATGATGCATCCGATTGCGCCGATGAAGGCGACGATGCCCCACCCGCGTGAGATGTCGCGGCCGAGATAGGCGCCGAGGGCTGCGACGAGACAGGTGAGGGCGACGAGGCCCATCGTCTGGCCGAAGATGGCGCGGGAGCGGTCGCGGGTAACGGCGACCGACGGCTGGGTGACCTGCTCGAGGCTGCTCATGCCGGAATCGTACTTGTTGGGATGGAGGTCAGGTGCGCCGTTTGGACAGCAAGCCGTACTCCTTCGTGAAGGCGATCACGAGCCGGCGCAGGAGGCCGTTGAGCTCGTCGAGCTCCGCCTCGCTGAGCGTCGCAGCGACGATCGACTCCTTCTCGCCCTGGAGCGAGACCGATTTGTCATGGATGCTCATTCCGTCGTCGGTCAGCTCGATGAGAACGCCGCGGCGGTCGCTCGGATCCCGCAGCCGTCGGATCCAGCCGGCCGCCTCCATCTTGTCGAGCCGCGCCGTCATCGCACCGCTCGACAGATCGAGCTGGCTCGCTAGCCGCCCCGGTGTGCTCTGGTACGGCGCGCCTCCATAGCGGAGCGACCCGAGCACCCGAAACGCGCCCCAGCCGAGCCCGAGTTGCTCGAGCGTCTCGTCGTGCGTCCGGCCGACGTACCGCTCGATCAGCCTGATTCGATCGACGACGCCCTCGGTGCGGGCATCGAGGGCGGGGAGCTCGCGCAGCCAGATCTCGATCCGCTCGTCGATCCGATCGCGAGCGGGGTCGTCGGCAGCCGCCACACGATGATTCTCCACGACGAGATTCTTGACGTCAACCATCTCCTTCTGTATCTTGCCTCAAAGTATCTCGATGTCAAGCTACTTTGTCTGGAGAGAGACGGGTGGACGGCAGTTCACCCGGGAGAGGAGGGCCATGATCCCGCCCACCAACGAGTTCCACCAGCACCGCCATGCCGACCACACCGCACGGCTTCGGTCGGAGATGCACCGGCACGCGCCCTTCAGCCCGCGCCGCACGCTCGGTTCCTGGCTGGTCGTCCTAGGCCTCTGGCTCGCGCCCGATGCGACACCGAACCGACGCTTCGCCGAACTCCACGAGCACCCCGAGACCGATCCGGTCTCGGGGTGCGCCCCGGCCTAGGTCGAGGCACCCACGTTTCCGCCCGCGGCGCTCCCGAAGGTGACCGACCGTAACCCGTCGCCCGGAAATTGCATCTAGGGTAGACCCCATGCCGCGCCTGTACGGAGACCGGATCACCGACGCGGAAAGCGCAGAGTTGATCGCAAAGCTTCGCTCCCGCGGTACCGCCGATGCGATACTCGCGGCAGACACGGTGGGCAAGGGCCCGGGTCGCGACACGACGGTCGCCACCTCGCTGAAGGCCCGCGAGGCGATCCTCGTCGAGCTCCGCGCCTGGCCCGATCTCGACGCGAGCGCCCCCGGCCTCGCCGGGATCCGCGACCGACTCTCCGGTCAGCAACAGGGACAGCGCATCATCTGAGCGGCGGAGTCGACTCCCGTTGGCAGGGGAGGATTTCGACGACGGCGCGAAACAATCACCTAGAGTGAGATGGTGAAGGACCCGGTGGTCAACGCCCACGACCCGAGGATGCACGGTCGCTCCGACCGCTCCAGGCGTCAGGCTTCACCTGTGGCGCACTCGTTCGTCCCCGTCTCCCGAGCAGTTGAGCTGCTGCACGAGCACGCTGGGCGACCGCGTCGCACACGCCGAACACGCCTCGCAGGCGCACGAGTGTCGTGGTAGGCCGACGTCCACTCGTCGTGGCGGCGGCCACCGGAGTCGCCCTGCTGGCAATCGGCGTTGGCTTCGCGGCACCTCCTCAGGGCCATCCCACGCAGGGCTCGCAGGGAGCCGACGGAGTCGTGCCACGCCATCGGCTCGACGACCGCCTGCGGCAGATAGCCACGCGCGGCCGTCTCGGCGGCGTCGAGGCGAGCCTCACCGAAGCCCGGCTGTCCGGGCTCGCAGTCCGGGACGGTCGGGTCAGGGTCATCGTGACGGGGGCAGGTGCGAGCAGTGCGATCACCCTGGCCGGCGGCACGATCGAGGCGACGTCGGCAGGCCTCATCCAGGCGCTCGTGGAGCCGGCCGACCTGCCGGCGCTCGCAGCGAGCGCGGGAGTGGAGGACGTGAGGCCGCCGGCATCGTTCAGCAACGCCGCGGTGACCGGCGAGGGGCTCGCGACGACCGGTGCGGCGCAGTTCGCCGGCATCGGCACAGGCGCGGGAACCACAGTCGCCGTCATCGATCTCAGCTTTGCCGGCGTCGCTGCAGCGCAAGCCCAGGGCGAGCTTCCGGCGGACGCAGTCACCTTCGATCACTGCGGGAGGCTTCTCGAGCGGCGACGGGCACGGGACGGCGGTGGCCGAGATCGTCCACGACGTCGCACCCGGGGCCCGGCTGCTCCTGATCTGCGTGAACTCCGAGGTGACGCTGTCACAGGCCGTCGACGACGCGATCGCGCAGGGCGCGGCGATCGTCAACCACTCCGTGCAGTGGTTCAACACCGGCAGAGGCGACGGCACCGGCGGCGCCGGGTCACCCGACGCGAGTGTCGCAAGAGCCAGAGCTCACGGGATCGTCTGGGTCAACGCAGCGGGGAACGCCGCCCGAACGCACTGGGGCGGCTCGTTCGTCGACACGAACGGGAACGCCCGGCACGAGTTCGCCCCCGGAGACGAAGGCAACGCGATGACGGCCCGTCCCGGCGCCCAGCTGTGCGCTCCGACTCAAGTGGGACGAGTGGCCGACGTCGTCCTCCGACTACGACCTCTACCTCGAGCGGACCTCGGACGGCGCAGTCCTTGCGTCGTCGACGAACGCTCAGCGGACGACTCCGTCTCCCGCCGGCCGAGATGACTGTGCTGGACGAACACCGGTGCCACCGACGTGTCCGTCGACGCCGTGATCACGCGCGTCTCCGCCACGGCCTCCCCACGCCTCGATCTCTTCACCGACGCGCGACTGCAGTTTCCCGTCGCCGCCCAGAGCATCGTCGAGCCGGCGTCGTCGCCGGCGGCGGTCGCGGTCGGCGCGGCATGCTGGAGCGGTACCGCCGATCCAGCCCTACAGTTCCGTCGGCCCGACGATCGACGGACGCACGAAGCCGGACGTCGATCGGGCCCTGACGCGGTCTCGACGCTGACGTTCGGCCCCTCGACCTCGTGTACGACCGGCTTCACCGGCACGTCCGCCGCGGCGCCGTACGTCGCCGGCCTGCTGGCGCTCCGTCGCAGCGCCCAGCCGGGAATCTCGGCCGCCGCACTCGAGGCGGCCCTCGCCGACCGACGCGACCGATCTCGGGGTCGCCGGGAAGGACACGACGACGGGCGCCGGGCTCGTCTGGCTCCCGACGCCGGCGGCGTCACCCGGGCAGGTCGTGTACGCGGTCGCGGGAGAGAGCCCGACGGATCGGGACCTCGTCGTGTCGTCTCCCGACGGCGAGCACCCGGTTCGGATCACGGGCGCGGGAGGCGACGACACGGACCCCGCGATCGATGCGTCCGGAGGCCGCGTCGCGTTCACGCGCACGACCCCCGCGGGCGTCGACGTCTACGTCGTCAAGACAGACGGATCCGGCCTGACGCAGCTGACGACGAGCCCCGGCCGGGACATCCAGCCGTCCTGGTCTCCCGACGGCACCAGGATCGCGTTCGCGAGCGAGCGGGACGGCGACTTCGGCCTCTGGGTCATGAACGCGGACGGGACGGATCAGGTGCGGCTCACCGACGGGAACCGCGCGCAGCCCGAGCTGGTCGCCCGACGGTACCCGGATCGCCTACAGCTCCCTGTCACCCGGCTCGGGCTACGACATCTGGGTGGCGAACGCCGACGGGACGTCGCCGCAGCGGCTGACGACGGCGCCCGGCGACGAGACGTCCCCGGCCTGGGCGAGCGTCCGGGCAGATCGCGTACGCGGTCGCCGGCACGATCCACGCGCTGAACGCCGGACGGAAGCAACGATGTCGTGCTCGTTCAGGCCGACGCCGAGGGCAGCTGCGAGCGAGCCTGCGTGGTCGCCGGACGGCTCGGGCCTCGTCTTCGTCAAGGGCACGACGCTCTGGCGCTCGTCGTCGACGGGCGCGAGCCCGCTCACGGCTGACCCCTCCCGATCGGGGCGAGCGCGCCCGCCTGGGGGATCCGGCCGTTGCCGCCGCCGCCTCCCCCCGGTGGTGGTGGAGGAGGCGGCGGTGGCGGAGGCGGCGGCACGCCCGACGTGGTGCTGACCTCGCTCGCCGACCGCACCGTCGCGAGCGTCGGCGAGACGATCACCTTCCGCTACGAGGCCCGCCTCGGATCGTCGGCGCCGGCCACGAAGGTGGTGCTGACCGTCGAGCTGCCCGCGAACACCGAGCTGATCTCCACCAAGGTGAACCGCGGCGGTGGATGCACGGGAACGAAAACGATCGTGTGTGACCTGGACTTCCTCTCGAGTGGCCTCGTCGCAGTGGTCGAGATCGTCGTCAGGGTGACGGGCCCGGGCGAGATCGTGGCCGTCGCGACGGCCCGGGTGACGCCGGCCGATGCCGACCTCTCGAACAACGTCGCGACCGCCAGCGTGCAGCCCACCACGACGGCGCCCATCCTGCCACCCCGCGCTCCGAGCGCGCGGAAGGGCGTCACGCGCACGGGGACGGCGAAGGCCGACGTGTTGCGCGGAACGCCGTTCGCCGACGTGCTGCAGAGGCCTCGCCGGCCCCGACCGCCTCTTCGGGCTCGGCGGAGCCGACAGGCTGAGCGGCGGGCCGGGCAAGCGACACGCTGAGCGGAGGAGACGGCAACGACACGATCTCGGCACGCGACGGGGCGCGGGACACGATCAGCTGCGGCCGCGGCCGCGACGTCGTCGTGGCCGACCGCCTCGACCAGGTGGCACGCGACTGCGAGATCATCCGCCGCTGACGCCGGACGCACACCGCTGCGTCACCGGTCCGCGACCGCACGGCCACCATCGGGTGTTGACGTATCCGCTGCCGTCCATATGATCAGGACCAGGGGAGCATGAGCAGGACCAGGGGAGCGCGCCGTGGGTCGGCGCGCACAACGCTTCGATCGATCGCTGGTCGAACAAGACATCGAACGGACACCCGGGGGGGACTGGCGTTCCGCATGAGCATCGCAGAGCGGGAGATCTTGGATCGAGCGGTGACGAGGAGCGCAGGAGGCTCACGCCGCAGGACGGGAACGGCCACGGAAACGCTCGAGGCGCCGCTCGCAGCCCGTCTCGGACGTCAAGAGCGTGCGGCGGCGGCGCACCGGGCCGGGCGGCCTCACGCGCCGCGAGGTCGAGGTGCTCCAGCTCGTCTCGAGCGGGATGACGAACCGCGCCGTCGGCGCGCGCTCTGGGTGACGAGCGAGACGGTGAAGTTCCACCTCACGAACGTCTACCGCAAGCTCGGCGTCGGCAACCGCGGCGAGGCATCGGCGTGGGCCTACGAGAACGGGGTCGCCGACCGGGAGCGGCGGGACGGCGCGCTGGACTTCAGCCCGCGCTGAGGTCCATACTGGCGCTGTAGGCACACTACGTGTCGTCACGAACGAGGCAGCCGCGCGAAGGGGGTTCCGCGCTGTCGTAACCGTAAGAGGGGGAATACGGGTTATGGGATTCTTGGGGAGAGGAACCAACTGGCGACCGCTCGGGGGATCGCGGTACGTCGTCGTCGCTCGTCGCGATCGCGGTAGCCGTCGTCATCGTGGGTGCGGCGCCGCTCTCGGCGGATTCGACCGGGATCAGCATCTCGGTCGTCAACTCCGTCGCAACCGAGGGCGGGACTGCCGGCGACGTTCGAGTCTCGCGGATCGGTGATGACTCCTCTGACCGACATCGATGTGACCACGTGGCGTGACCGGCGATACGAGCCGCGTTGCGAGCGTCACACCTGCCGCGCCGGTCACCCTCGACGACGCAAACCCGACGGCGCTCATCACCGTCACGGCGAACAACGACAACATCTACCAGGGGTCGGCGCCCGGAACCTTCAACCTCAACTTGACCCCTAGTGTTGGGTCAGCAGCCGGTACCTCCGGGACGATCGTCGACAACGACGCGGCACCGACGATCTCGATCGACGACCCGTCGAGCGCCGAAGGCAACTGCCGGGTCTCACAGTCGCTCACCTTCACGGTCACGCTCTGCACGACCCGCGAGTCAATCGATCATCTGTCGTCTGGTCGCCGGGAACCGGCAGCGCGACTTCCGGACGGACTTCTCGATCGCCGCCGGCGGAACCGTCGTGGTCACGCCGGCTCGACCGAGCCAGACGATCCCCGTGCAGGTCATCGGCGACACCACGTTCGAGCCTGACGAAGACCTACGTCGTCAATCTCGACCTCGGCTACGAGCCCGTTCTTCGATCAGCAAGACGCAGGGAACCGGCACGATCACGAACGACGATGCAGCGCCGCCCACGCCGACCCTGAGCGTCGGCGACCTGACCGTCGACGAAGGCAGATGGCACCGCCACACGTCGACTGTCACGCTGAGCGCGGCCGCTGCACGGGATGTCACTGTCAGCGCAACGACGACGACGGCCCGCCACGGCGCGCGAAGGCGCGCTTCACCGGCGACTATGCCGCCACGTCGGTGTCCGTTACGATCGCCGCGGGTCAGACGACCGGCGACCTGCCGATCCCGATCACGAACGACTCCTCGACGAGCCGACCGAGACTTCACAGTGACGCTCTCGGGCCCGAACAACGCGACGATTCGTCGACGGCTCGGCGACCGTCACGATCACCGACAGACGACAACTTCTCGGAGATCTCCGTCAGTGACACGACCGTGACCGAGCCCGCGAACGGCGCCACCACCACCATCGACGTTCACCGTGTCGCTCGCACAGGCGAGCGGCCGCACGGTGACCGTCAACTACGCGACTGCGAACGGGACGGCCGCAGCAACCCGGCGACTACGTGGCCGTCGGACTGACGACGTTGACCTTCGCGCCGGGACAGACGACGCAAGCCCGTCACCGTCACCGTCAACGGCGATGCGACGGTCGAGTCGCAATGAGACGTTCCTCGCTCAACCTCAGCGCTGCGACCGGGCAACGGCCATCCACGGACGCGTCGGGCACCGGCACGATCATCGAGCCCTCCGCCCCGCCGGCCCTCTCGATCGGCGACGTCACCGTGGCCGAGGACGGCGGCACCGCCACGCTGCTCGTCAAGATCAGCAGAGCGCCGGACTCGAGCGTCAACGTCAACCTCAACAGCGTGAACGGTACGGCGACCACCCAGTCGACCGACTATACGGCGCTCACGTCGGCGTCCGTTTCGTGGGGGTCGGGTGACGGCTCCGACAAGACCGTGACCGTGCCCATCAACGACGACACGATCGACGAGAACAGCGAGACGTTCACCGTTTCACTCGCCAACGAGTCGCCGGGCACGCAGGTCACGACCCGGACCGCCACGGTGACGATCACCGACAACGACAACGTCTCCGCGCTCGCCGTCAACGACGTGAGCGTGACCGAGCCGACCACGGGTACCGTCAACGCGGTGTTCACGGTGACGCTCTCGCCGGCAAGCGAGCGCACGGTGACCGCGCCCTACAGCGTCGCAGCCGGGACGGCGACCCCGGGCGCCGACTACACGACAACGTCCGGCTCGCTCACGTTCTCGCCGGGGCAGACGAGCAAGACCGTGACCGTCGTCGTCAAGGGCGACACCGTGAACGAGCCCAACGAGACGTTCATCCTCACCCTCGGCACTCCAACCGGGGCGAAGATCGGCGACGGCGAGGGGCTCGCCCTGATCGTCGACCCGTCCGCGCCGCCGGCGCTGACGATCGCCGACGGGACCGTCGACGAGGGCGGCGGCACGCTCTCGCTCGTCGGTCACGCTGAGCGGCAATGCGAGCGCCCAGACGATCACCGTCGACTACGCGGCTGCGAGCGGCACGGCGACGTCGGGCGTCGACTTCGCGGCCACGAGCGGCCAGCTCTCGTTCCCACCCGGCACGACCTCGAAGACGATCGCGATCCCGATCACGAACGATGCCGTCGCCGAAGCCGACGAGACGTTCTCCGTCACGATCTCGAACCCGGTCGGTGCCACGATCGCGAAGAGCAGATCGCGACCGTGCGGCTCGTCGACAACGACCCCTACCTCGGGGCGGCGGCGGCGGCGGCGGCGGTGGCGGCGGCGGCGGCGGGACAGTGCCGAAGCCAGCACCGACGCCCACCCCGACTCCAACACCGACACCGACACTGACGCCGCCGGTCACGACCGTGAGGCTCCTCCAGGCGAGGGTGCTGTCGGCAAAGCTGGCCGGCAAGGTGGACGGCAGGCAGCGCGCGGCGATCCGCCTCACGCTCAACCAGTCGGTGACGGCCAAGGTCACGATGGTGCAGGGGAAGCGGAAGCTGACCTCGACGGGCTTCCCCGTCAAGTTCGGGAACCGCACCGTGTACGTCATCCTGCCCGCCTTCGTGAAGGCCGGCAAGGTGCAGTTCCAGGTGAGCCTGACCCCGGCCAAGGGCTCGACGACGACACTCAAGACGTTCGTCACGATCAAGCCGCCCCCGGTCAAGAAGCTGGCCAAGAAACCGGTCAAGAAGCCGGTCACTCAGCCCGCCACGCAGCCGTAGGCCGCGGCACGACGCGCAAGACGAGAGGCGGCGCCCCCGAGCGGGGCGCCGCCGCCGTCTCGTCCGCTCTCACCTTCCTCGCGTCCGGGCGCTGCGCCGTGGTCGCAGAAGTACGCGCGGCTCAGCCCGCCGCGACCGACCAGGGCTACCGGCGACTTCGCGGCCGCCTGGACTTCGCGGCTACCTGGACTTCGCGGCCGTCGCCGGCTTCGGCGCGGCGACGTGCGAGATCGAGATCGTGTACGCGCGACGCCGACTCGGGGCGCAATCGATCTCGACCCGGTGCCGACCGGCCTTCACCCTCCGCGACATGCTGAGCAGGTTCGAATCGCCCGGAGGCAGCAACGAGAGCAGGATCTGGCCGGCGGGCGTCCGCAGCGAGATCTGACACTCGCCCACGCGTTTCGCGCGCAGCTGGATGTCCAGCCGCCCTGCACCGACCCGCACCGAGCGGGTCAGAGCTGGAGCGAATCACCCCGCTGCCGAGCTCGATCTCGCGCGTCGCCAGCGGCGCAGGCACGGGCACCACGACCGCCGGATCGCCGCCTGCGGGCGGCGTCGGCACCGTCGGAGTGGGTGCAGGCGCCGGAGCGACGGCCTCCAACGCCGCGAGCGGGTTGATCCGCCCGCCGTTGATCCCCTCGACCGGGACGGCGGTCGCCCGTAGGGCCGCCTCGATCTCGGCGGGTGTCAGGGACGGGCGCAGCGAGAGCATCAGCCCCGCGATGCCGGCGACGACAGCCGGCGTGTACGACGTGCCGCATTGCGTGCCAGGGCCGACCCACGGGTCGAGCACGAGCTGGCACCCGGGTGCCGCGAGCGACACCCAGCTGCCGCGCGACGACCAGAAGTAGAGCGCGTCCGAGTCGTTCACCCCGGCGACGGGAACCGCGCCCTCGTATGCCGCCGGGTAGCGGAGCGCGTTCGTGCCGGTGTTTCCCGCAGATGCGATCACGAGCACTCCGCGATCTCGTGCGTAGCGAACCGCAGCCCTCGCTTCGTTGTTCTCACTTCCGGAGTTGAGCCCGATCGTGATGATGCGGGCGCCGTGCTCGACCGCCCAGTAGATCCCACGTGCGATCTGGGGTCCGTTGGCCGCGCCGTCTTCGGTGACGCGCACCGGCATGAGCCGGCAGCCCCAGCAATACCCCGCGATCCCGATGCCGTTGTTGCCGCGCGCAGCAATGACCGATGCCACTTGCGTGCCGTGGCCGATGGTGTCGCGGGGGACGGCGTCGCCCCGGGTGAAGTCCCACCCGGGGACGAGAGCGCCCGCGAGGTCGGCGATCGCCGGATTGACACCCGAGTCGACCATCGCGATCACGACGTCGGGGCTTCCCGTCGTGCGGGCCCACACCTCCGGCATCCGGAGAACGGCCTGCGACCACGACTGCCGCCAGTACGGATCGTTGGGCTCGAGCGTCGCCCGAGTGGCGGTCGTGCCCGGCGAAGCCGACTCGGCGACGGAAACGAGCAGCGCCGCGGCAAGAACGGCGGCGATACAGCCCGCCCGGACGAGGTACCCCAAACGAGTCATGAACGGACGGTACACCAGCGTGTCACCGGAGGACAGGCTCGTGCGCCCCGTTTTCGATCGATCGTGGAAAAACCTACCCGTACGACGGTTCGACAAACCTACCCGCCGATCACTTGATTAAGGTACCCCTGTAGGTGCACAATGGTGTCGGGCGCTCGAGTCCGGCGTCCGGCAGGAACCAGGGGAGGTGTGCGACTGACGAACGGCTAGCAAACGGGGACCCGCAAACGGGAGGGGTCCATCGCCACCGTGCGGCCGCTGACGGTCGCCAGGGAGCAAGTGTGTTCGACGTAGCACGTGTTTGATGGAGTAGCAAGCGTGGCTTCGAAGTAGCAAGGCGCAGGTGTTCTATGACCAACAAGACACAAACGCAGGGGAGGCAACAAGAGATGCGATCGAAAAAGATCTTCGGCGTATTGCTCGTTGCGATCGTGGCCGCTATCGGCCTGACCGCATCGGCAAGCGCCAACGAATATGAGGGCTCTGGGAATGCAGAGCCGCAGACGACGAACATTCCGTACACGGCGTGGGTCGGGACGCAGATCCGGCTCGCGAAGTGCTTCGACCTGAGGATCGACGACGGCCGACAGCCTCGTGAGCGAGGTCGACCGCCGAGGCGCTGCCGCGAAGGCCAGCGGGTGTCGCTCGAGTCGCTCCTGCTATCGTGGCAAGTACACGATCGAGGCATGGTCGGGTGAGAACAACAGCATCGTGAACTCGCCGTTCTTCGTGAACGGTGCGAACGGTGACCGCACCTCGCAGGACGTCGTGCCGTTCATCGAGCGGTACAGGGTGCGAAGGTCAACCTCGCCGACAAGGAAGGCGGCCAGGGCGACGAAGTGCGCCCCGGAGACGAGGGCCCTCGCCTCTGCTTCGCAGTGCACCTGACGTCGTACTCGCCCGGGCTCGCGGTCGTGAAGCTTGCGATCCGTGAGGACCTGCTGGGCCTGCTCCCGGGCCGTGACCCGGAGCTGAAGCACCAGTTCCTCGCCATCTTCATGACGGCGTCCGCGCCGACGCTGACCGAAGAGGCCGGCGGCGGCGACCCGGACGGCTCCGGCGCGTATCACCCGCAGGGCACCGCTCCGAACCGGAAGTGGAACCCGGGCTACGTGAAGGCCGTTGTCAAGGGCACGTTCCCGCACGGCTCGCTCGGCCCGGTCTTCCCGTCCGGCCCGGCGACCATCACGCTGCCTGACGACTGGGCAGACGCTCGCGACGCATGTGGGCTGTCGACGACAACCCGTACGCGGGTGGCGAGTACGGCAGCGCTCCGATGCGCTGGGACATCCACGACGACACGTCGAGCACGAGCCCGGACCAGCACACGAGCAACGTGTGCGCGACCCCGGTGCGCCTTCGACTCTGTCGACAACTGCATCGGCGTCTTCTCGCCGCCGATGTGGAGTGGGAACGATCCCGACCTCGGTCCGTTCTCGCGCGACAACACGGACCACGACTTCGTGCCGCTGACCGAGGTTGCGTACCCGGCGATCGGCCCGTTCGATCCGCTTCGCCCGAACACGTCGTTCCTGCCGGACGGCATGCTCGACCCGGGTGACGCGAACATGCCGGCCCTCCGTGTCGACCTCGACACGACGGGCACGATCGGCCAGCTGATCAAGGCCGACAAGAGCGACGTGTACTCGCTGAGGGGAACGGCGCAAGCGATGGCGCTGTCGCACACAACCTGTACGCACCGTTCTACAAGGCGTACATCCCGGCCGCGAATCGCAGCGGCACGTCCGGTGTCGCGGGCACGTTCGGGAACAACTTCCCGGGCTTCGTGACCGACGGCACAGGCCGTACGACTACTGGGATACGCTCCTCCAGGAGAAGTACGACAACCCGGCCAACACGTGCCGGAACCCGCTCGGCCAGATCTACCAGGGCTCGAGCGGCATCAGCGGCGTGACGCTCTACACCGACGAGCACGGCGAGGCGTGGGCGATGTACGACCCGAACGTCAACCCGCTCACGGGTGGCTTCGACGCTGCCGGAGACGATGCGCCGGCACGACCAACGGCCAGTGCGACGTCTCGCCGGGTGTGGCGGGTGTCGAGACGATCTCTGCGCGCGGCTTCTATCCGGAGCAGCCGCACTCGGGATCCCGTTCGACAAGTCGCTCACGAAGACCGTCTACCACGAGGGCTCGAAGACGCTCACGTGCGCACCGAAGACGCGGCTTCGACGAGGCACTCATCTGCACCGAGACGATCACCGACCTCGCAGGCAACCCGCTCAACGGCGCAACGCCCGGTTCGCGGTTCTGAGTGAGGCCGGCGGCAGTGCTCAGATGCTGCCAGGGCGAGGGCCAGGTCGGTCGCAGGATCACACGCAGGGCCTGAGGCTCCTGACGGTGCTGGCACGGACGGACCAGGCGACAGGCGTACATCAGCGACTCGTGTCAACCGCTGCGCTGCTGACATCCGTGCCGAGAACCTCGGCACGCAGTGGCTGGCATCCCCAGCGTCGGGTCTCCCGGTAACGACTCGAGCGTCGGTGTCACCCGCACGGTCATGTACACCGGCATGACCGGTGTCGCGTGCGGCACGCCGCCCGCCTGCAGCGGCGGCGGCTCGACCGGCGGCGGCTCGACCGGCGGCGGCTCGACCGGCGGCGGCTCGACCGGCGGCGGCTCGACCGGCGGCGGCTCGGCAGCTGGTTCGGCGGTCACCGTCAGCCTCGGCGGCCCGGTCGATCCCGGCCGCTCCGGTGCTGCAGGCCGGCACGACGAAGACCGCGATCATCGCGTCGAACTCGGCGAAGCTCTTCTCCGTGAAGGTGCTTCAGTCCAAGCTCGGCCGCTACCTCGTGGTCAACGTGAAGGGCACGGCCAAGACGGCCAACGTCCGGATCCAGATCATGGGCAAGAACGGCAAGGTGCTCAAGACGATCGTCCGCACCGTGCCGACGAACAGGGCGTTCAAGATCGCCAACTTCAAGCTCGCCAAGACGGCAGTCTCCGTCAAGGCAAGCGTGCTGGTGGCGTAACCGAACACCGCAGCATGATGGAACGATTCGGGGCCCGCATCGCGGGCCCCGTTTCGTTCCCCGTTCTTCGAGCTGTCCGGGCGCCTCGATGCCGTGGGCGCCATCCGAGGAGTGGCTGCAGCCCCCTCCAGACGCCTCACGATCGCTCGACACGAGAAGAGGCCCCTCCCGGGGCCTCTCTCATATCGTGGATACGGCGTCGTTCCTGGTGTTGCGGTGATGGGCGCTACTGGGCTCGAACCAGTGACCCCCAGCTTGTCGAGCTGGTGCTCTCCCAACTGAGCTAAGCGCCCTTGAGCCGGGATCTTACCCTGCGGCGCCGAGTTTCGCCTCGAGGCCTGCGAGTGCCTTGCGCGCGAGCGACTTGAACGTGCCGCCAAGAAACGGCTCGGCGACCCGCAGCGCCCCCTTGAGCCTGAAGTCGGCGCTGTAGGTGATGCGCGTCCCGCCGTCGGCGGCCGGCTCGAACGCGATCGTGTCGAGCGACGTCGCCTTCTCCCCCACGCCGTCGAGGACGATGCGGACGTTCTCCTCGAACGCGGTGACCGTGTACGTGAACGGCATCGTCTTGCCCCGGAACTCGGCCTGCACCTCGTAGACCGTGCCGACGCCGCCGTCGCCCGAGACCTTGCGTGACTCGTGGATACCCGGATCCCATCGGCGACCGTCGTGAAGTCGGCGACGTAGGCGAACGACTCCTCGACGGAGCGGGGAACCTCGATCACCTCGGTGACGACCATGCCACGATGCTACCCGGCTAGAAGATCTCGGGGCGCTAGAAAATCTCCGGGCACCATGGCTTCACGTCGACGCCGAAGAGCGCGTCGGCGCGGGCGACGCCCCCGCGCGCGACCTCCTCCACCCGGCCGGCGCGCGCGAGCTCGGCGAACGTGAAGCCGCCGAGGTACGCAGAGGCAAGTGCCTGCACGTCGAGCCGCACGTCGGCACGCCGACGCGAGCGCTTCGCCACACCGGCCTCCACCGTCCACGTCCCCACGTTGTCGGGGAAGATCGGGTCGGAGGCGACGTCCAACGTGACTCGACCGTCGCCGGTCACCGAGCGGGCAGAGAGTGCAGCACCGACGTCGACGAGTCGCAGCCACAGGCCGTCGAGAACGCGCCAGTGCAGGCGGTTCGGTCGCTGCACGAGCAGGAAGAGTGGATGATCGACGCTCAGGAGCTCGCAGTGGATCTCCGCGACCCAGTCGATCCCGAGGAGATAGCGCCAGAGCTCCCGCGTCGCGGCGGGCGTCTCGCCGATCGCTTCGATCACCACGACCTGGCTCACGTTGTGGGGCTCGTCCCACTCGAGCTTGATCCGATAGAGCGCGTAGCCGACCGGGCGCCCGTCGATCTCGAGCAGCAGTCGGTTCAGCTCTCCCGCGCCGCGACGCCGCTCGGGGCGGTCGTCGAGCCTCTTCACCTCCCACCACGCCTCCGAGCGGGACACGAACCCGGGCGAGGTTCGGCGCACGCGGTCGTAGATCCGCGGGAACACCTTTGCCGCCTCGTCGCGGCCGACGAGACGCGTCGTGCCCGTTCTCGCCGGCAGATCGGAGCGCAGCTCCGCATGACCGCGGGTCGCCCTGATCATCGCGTCCTGCGACGCCATCCCGTACCCGAAGCGCCCGTAGATCGTCTCCTCCGATGCCCACAGCGCCGCGAGCGGCTCGCCGCGCTCACGCACGTCGGCGAGCTGGGCACGCATCATCCTGTCGAGGATGCCACGGCGACGGTGCGTCGGCAGAACACCCACGACCGTCACGCCTGCGCACGAGACCGGGCCACCCGGCACCGTCAGCTCGAGCGGGAAGACGCCGGCTCCACCGACGATCGCAGAACCGTCGAAGGCGGCGTGCATCCGCTCGAAGGGGAGGACGCGCGCGAAGTTGACGAGGCTGTCCTCGCTCGAGAACGCGCCGCCGAAGTAGTGGCCGATCGCGCCGACGGCGTCGGCGAACTCGGCCTGATTGCGGGTGGGTCGGATACGAATCGCCATCAGATCTTCTCGAGCGGAGCATATTCGAGCATCAGCTTCCGCTCGCTCTGGTCCTTCGCGAACCGCACCGTGACGAGCCCACCCGGCTCGATCCGGGTCACGACGCCCTCGCCCAGCGAGCCGTGTCGGACCGAGTCGCCCGTCTGCAAGCGACGGGATGTCGCTCGGCTCGCGGGTGGGCGTCGAGGCCGACGTCTGCCCACCCGTGCCGTAACTCGACCACGACGAGGGGCGCAATCGCTCGCGCTCGACGTCGGGCGGCAGCTCGTCGAGGAACCGCGACGGCAGGTTGTACTCCCGCCGGCCGTACAGCGACCGTGCCATCGCGTGGGTCAGCGTCAGCTTCTCCATCGCGCGGGTCATCCCGACGTAGGCGAGGCGGCGCTCCTCCTCGATCTCGTTGTCCTCGATCGAGCGGGAGTGCGGGAAGATGCCGTCCTCCATCCCGATCAGGAAGACGCCGCGGTACTCGAGGCCCTTCGCGTTGTGGATCGTCATCAGCGTCACGAGCGACTGCTCGCCCGCGAGGCCGTCCTGGTCGGAGACGAGCGAGATCTCCTGGAGGAAGGTCGAGAGCGTCGGCTCCTCGTGCTCCGCGCGGTACTCCTGGGCGACGCCGACGAGCTCCTCGAGGTTCTCGATCCGGCCGCGCGCCTCGATCGTCCGCTCCGCCTCGAGCGCCTCGATCGTGCCGCTGCGCTGGAGAACCGCCTCGAGCAGCTCGTCGATCTCGAGCTCCTGCGCCGCCGACTGGAGCGACTGCATCATCGTGTGGAAGCCGCGCACGGCCTTGACCGCAGCCGTCCCGAGCCCCGCCGCCTCCGGGTCGGCCATCGCCTCGAACAGCGTCACGCCGAGCACGTCGGCGTGCGTGACGAGCCGCTGCAGCGACGTGTCGCCGAGACCGCGGCGCGGCCGGTTCGCGATCCGCAGCAGCGAGACGGCGTCGGACGGGTTGTCGAGCACGGAGAGGTACGCGATCGCGTCCTTGATCTCGGCGCGCTCGTAGAAGCGCGGGCCGCCGATCACCTGGTACGGGATCTGCTGACGCACGAGCACGTCCTCGAGCACGCGGCTCTGGGCGTTCGTGCGGTAGAAGACCGCCAGCTCGGCAGCCGACCAGCCGTCCTCGACGAGACGTGCGATCTCCGAGGCGACGTAGCGCGCCTCCGTGTGCTCGTCCTCGACCTCGACGACCTGCACGGGGTCGCCCTGCCCGAGCTCGGAGAAGAGGTGCTTCGGCTTGCGATCGCGGTTGTTCTCGATCACCGCGTTGGCTGCTCCGAGGATCGAGTTCGTGGAGCGGTAGTTCTGCTCCAGCGCGATCGAGTGGGAGCCGGGGAAGTCGCGCTCGAAGTCGAGGATGTTGTTGATGTCGGCGCCGCGGAAGCCATAGACCGATTGATCGGGGTCCCCGACGCAAAACACGTTCCGCTCCTCACCCGCGAGCAGCTGCAGCAACCGGTACTGCGCGTGGTTCGTGTCCTGGTACTCGTCGACGAGGATGTAGCGGAACGTGTGCTGCCAGTGCGCCCGCACCTCGGGGAACCGCTCGAGCGCCTCGACGGTGAGCATCAGCATGTCGTCGAAGTCGACCGCGTTCGAGTCGATCAGCCGCCGCTGGTAGCGCTCGTACACCTCGGCGACGGTCTTGTCGTAGAACGAGGCGACGCGGCTCATGTACTCGTCGGGCCCGATCAGCTGGTTCTTCGCGTTCGAGATCTGATTGTGGATCCCGCGCGGGCGTGAAGCGCTTCGGGTCGACGCCGAGGTCCTCGAGGCATGCCCTCACGACCCGCACCTGGTCGGCCTGGTCGTAGATCGTGAACGTCGAGCGGTAGCCGAGCCGCTCCGCGTCGCGGCGCAGCATCCGGCCGCACGCGGCGTGGAAGGTGAGGATCCAGGCCGCGCGCGCCTGCCTCCCGAGCATCTTCTCGAGCCGCTCGCGCATCTCTCCCGCGGCCTTGTTCGTGAACGTGATCGCGAGGATCTCGTTCGGCCGCACGCCGTGCGCGCGGATCAGGTGAGCGACCCGGTGCGTGAGCACGCGGGTCTTCCCGGAGCCCGCTCCGGCGATGACGAGGAGCGGGCCGTCGACGTGCAGAACGGCCTCGCGCTGGGCCGGATTGAGGTCGGCGAGGAGGTCTTCGTGGGGCGCGACGCTCATGCGTCGATGCTAGCGGCGGTCTCGGCGCGACGTCATGATGTCCGGTCCGGACGGGTCGCGTGCCTCTCAGCCGGTCGAGCACGACGACGCCGTCGTCGTCGCTGTAGAGCATCGCGCCCGGGCTCGAACGTGATCCCGCCGAACTCGACCGGGACGTCGATCTCCCCCGCTCCCGCCTTTCCGCTCGGTCGCGGGTTCGTGCCGAGCGCCTTGATCCCGACGTCGAGCGCGCGGAGCGCGACGGAATCACGCACGCAGCCGTTCACGATGACGCCCGCCCAACCGTTCTGCGCCGCGAGGCCGGCAACCATGTCGCCGAGCAGTGCGACGCGGCAGCGAGCCGCCGCCGTCGACGACGAGCACGCGCCCCTCGCCGGGCTCACCGAGGTGTCGCTTGAGCACGACGTTGTCCTCGTGGCAGCGAACGGTCGAGATCGGCCCGGTGAACGACGGCAGACGCCCCGAACTGCTGGAGCACGAGCTCGCAGACGCGGCCTCCACGGGATGCGCGTCGAGGATGTCGGCGGTCGAGGTCACCGCCCGAGCATACGGCCTTCTCAGCGGAATGGGAACGGACGCCCGGTCAGCGCCGGAATCACCTGCGCCGTCACCCACACCGGCGTCGCGCCGTACCGCACCGAGTAGCGGTAGCTTCCGTCGCCGCGCCGCAGGCGGGAGAGGAAGCGGAACGGCGCCTTGCCCGGCTTCTCACCGGCGCTGAGGAGCGCCTGGATCGCCCATGCGGTCGACTGTGCGTCGGGCTCGCGGCCCTTCGTGAGGGCAAAGCCCCCGTCGCGCGTCTGAAACGCACGCAGTGCGACGACCGCTCGCCGGATCGACGCGCTGCCGGCACCGATTCCCGCCGCCCGAAGCGCCTGGATCGCGGCCGCCGTGTCGTTCGAGTCGGGCTTTCCTCCACGGAGCCACGGGAAGGCACCGCTCTTCGCCTGCGCAGAGAGGATCGCGCGGACGAACGCGGCAGGAGGCTCCTCGCCGACCGCACGGAGCGCGATCACGGTCCACATCGTCTCGTTCACGAGCGTGCCCGGACGATGCTCCCTCAGCCTCGCGAGGAGGCCCGTCGTCGACTCGCTCGCCGAGCGCGTCGAGCGCGAGAACGCGAAGCGCCACATCGCCGTCCGTCGCCTTGTCGACCGGGCGCGACCGGAGGAACTCACCCGCCCGCGAACGGGCCGACTCGGAGCCGTTCGCCGCGACGAGGCCGAGAGCCGCCCACGCCGTCAGCGCAGCATCCGGCTGTTGCCCCTGCTCGGCGAAGCCGCCGTTCTCAGCCTGGCGAGCCGTCAGGAATGCCGCCGAGCCGGCAGCGGGGCCAGTCGCTCCCGCTGCCGCTCCCGCCAGCACCGCACAGGTTGCAAGAATCAGCACCCATCTCATGCCCACACCACCTCCGTGTGCACCGTACGCGCGTGTCGGTCGAGGACACGCCGCAACTCGGGCCCCGCTGCGAGTGCAAGGACGAAGTTGCCAAGGGCGTGCGCGATGTTGAAGGCAAAGCCTGCGGCGAGAACGGTGACGAGCGCGGCCCACGTGTGCGGGTAGAAGGCGAACCAGAGCCAGAGATCCATCAGCGTCCCGAACGCCATACAGCATGAAAGAGAGGTAGAAGGCGAACCAGAGCCAGAGATCCATCAGCGTCCCGAACGCCATCCCGAGAACCGCGCAGAAGAAGGCAAACGGCAAGCGGCGGTGCAGGGCCAGCTTGAAGACGCCGGCGAGCGCGCCGCACCCTCCCCACGCGAGCATCTGCCACGGCGTGTGGGCTCCCTGACCGAGGAACATGTTCGAGGCGATCGCGGCGAGAGCCCCGACCGCGAATCCCTTACGGGGGCCGAGTGCGACCCCGGCTGTCGCCACGATCACCGTCACGGGCTGCACGCTCGGCACCGGGGCGAACAGGATGCGGCCGGCCGCTGCGATGCCGGCGAGCGTCGCGACGAGCGTGAGATCACGCGCCGTGTCACCACCCTGCTCGAGCCACGCGAACCCCCCGGCGACGAGCGCGAAGGCCGCGAGCAGGGTCGCGAGACCGCCGTTTGCGGGATCGAGGGCCGCCCACGCAAGCCCGGCGACGCCGAGCCCGACGAAGAAGACGAGTGCGAGCCTAGACCGCAAGCGGAGCCTCCAGCGGCTGCCCGAGTCGGACGCGTCGGTGTGCGGGTAGGAGCGGATCGTGCGTGGCGACGAGGATTCCGCGACCACTCTCGGCCTGCTCCAGCAGCCACTCCGAGAGCGCCGCCTTCCGGTCCGGGTCGATTCCGCGGGTGGGCTCGTCGAGGACGAGCAGGTCGGGCTCGGAGACGGAGATCGCCGCGATCCCGAGCCGTTCGCGCTCGCCGCTCGAGAGATCACGGGGATGGCGGCACGTGGCGAACGAGAGGCCGAACCGCTCGAGCGCGGCCGCGGCACGGACCGTGATCTCCGTTGACGCCGAGCGCGACCTCGTCGAGCGCCGTCTCCCGAACGAGATGGCGACCGGGATCCTGTGAGAGGTACGTCGCGCGACCGTCGACGAGCAACCGATTCCGCTCGTCGGCTGCACGCAGCCCCGCCGCGATCCTGGCGAGCGTCGTCTTCCCGCTGCCGTTTCGCCCTTCGAGGGCAACGATCTCGCCCCGATGGACGACGAGCGACGCGCCGCCGAGAACCTCCGGGCCGCTGCCGTAGGCGAAGTGGACGTCGTCGAGCCGGACGACGGGTGCGCCCACGTGCAGTGGCGACGATGGGTCGTCCGCCACGAGGCCGCCGCCGTAGCGCGGCCTGTCGCGCCGAGAGCCACGCCCGCGCGTCGGCGACCGGCGCGTCGAGGACGATCCTGCCCTCCTCCATCATGATCACGCGATCCGCGATCGCGAGCGCACGGTCGACCCGTTGCTCCGAGAGCACGACGGCGCATCGCGCCTGCTCGACGTGCGCGAGGAATGCGTCGGCGCCCTCGGCATCGAGCTGCGACGTCGGCTCGTCGAGCAGGAGCAGCTGCGGCTCGAGCGCGAGCGCAGAGGCGAGGCAGACGCGCTGCAGCTCGCCGCCCGAGAGCTCGACGGTTCGGCGCTCCGCGAGATGCCGCGGCACCGACCTCGGCGAGCGCAGCGTGCGTCCGCGGCCAGATCTGCTCCGGCGGCGACGCCGAGGTTCTCGAGCCCGAATGCGACCTCGTTCTCGACCCGCGTCATGACGATCTGATCCTCGGGATCCTGGAAGACCGAGGCCACCGTCCCCGCGAGAGCCGCCGGCCCGTGCGCTGCGCGTGTCGAGCCCGCCGACGACGACCTTGCCGGAGAACGTGCCGCCGTGGAAGTGCGGGACGAGGCCCGCGAGTGCGCGCAGCAACGTCGACTTGCCGCTGCCCGAGGGGCCGAGCAGCGCAACGATCTCCCCTGCCTCGAGCTCGAGCGAGACGTCCCTCACCGCCGGAATGCTCCCGGGGTAGGCAAACGAGAGGTCGCTGACGGAGGCTAGAGCCACAGCGCAGCAACCCCCACGAGCACGACCGCGCCGCCGAGCGCAACGTAGTCCACGACCGCCCATGGCGGGCGCGGGGCGCGGGTGGCTCCGCTGCGGCCGAAGCCCCGTGCCTCCATCGCCTCGGCAAGGCCGGTCGCCCGCTCGAGCGACCCGGCGACGAGCGGCGAGAGGAGCGTTGCGTACCCGCGCGCGCCGTGGAGCTCGACGCCGCGCCCGCGAACCGACTCGGACAAGCCCGGCCGCGTCGCGCTCGAGCGTCGGCACGAGGCGCGTCGCGAGCGCGACTGCAAGCGCGGAGCGCCGCGCGAAGCCTGCGGCAGAGACGAGGCGATCGTGATCGACGCGGAGCGTGTACGCGCTGAACGCGAGGGCGACGACCGCGAGTCGAAGCCCGTTGACGACAGCGATCTGGATCTCGTCGGTGGAGAGATCGAGCGGGCCGATGACCGGAAGGGTCGGCCCTTCCCAGAGCAGCGTTCCCCCGCCGGACGACCACGTGAGCGGAGAGATCACGATCACCCCGAGCGCGCTGAACAGCGCTCCGCTGATGTAGAGCCAGCGTCGCTCGACGGGCGACCGCATGCAGACCACGACGAGGATCACCGTCATCGCCGCGAGCGCCCAGATCCGGTCGACCAGGAACCCGGCCGTCGCGACCGCTGCGAGCAGCGCGGTTGCGGGGCCAGGGCTCACGGGCTCTCGAACCTCCGGGCGAAGTCACCGTCGAGCAAGCGGTCGACCGAGCCCGCGAAGGAGAACCGCACGGCGCCGGACGGGCCGGAGCCGGGCTTCCGCAGCGCGGCCGTCAGATGCGGCGTCCCTGGCGACGAGCTCGAAGACATTCGCGTCCGCGGGCGACAGGCGAGCCGCTCGCCGCGACGTCGCCGCTCCCGATGACGTCCGCGACGCGGCCGGCCTGGGCGGCGAGGCCCGGCGCGTAGCGCACGGCCGCGGGTCGCACCTTCCCGTCATATCCGCGCAGGAACGGCTCGGGGAACGCCCCGGCCACCACTTCCAGGGTGTCCGCATCGCCCGACCAGTCGCGGTAGTCCCACCAGGCGATATCTCCGTCGCGCAACCGGTACGAGGTGGCCGATCGGTCTCCGGCGAGGCCGTTGACGAACCAGAACCAGTCCTCATGACGGCGGGCGCTCCCCTCCAGCCCGTCGATCGACTGCACGAAGCCGCCGCCGTACCGCGTGTCCACCTTCGCCTCCGATTTCAGGGCGCGCAGGAGCGACTGGCCGGCCGGCACCTCGACGTCGAGGAGCACGCTCGCGCCGCGGTCGCGCGTGACCCAGAGCCGCGCCGTGCCGTCGTCGGCGCGTCGGCCCCTCCCCGCCGCAGCCCGCAAGTGCGAGGGCGGCGAGGAGGAGCCCGATGCAGAGCCGACGACTCACTTCACGGCGTTCGACCGAACGGCGCCGACGGCATAGGCGCGGACGAAGCCTGCATGACGCCCGACACATGCCTTGCCGGCAGCGTCCGCCTTGACCTTCCGCCCGTCGACGCGCAGTTGGGCGCCGGCCGCGGGCGTCGCCTTCCCGGCGTCGTCGAACGACGTGACCGCGTAACAGTTCGTCGTCGTCGCCTTCAGCGCCAGCGTTGCAGGGCCGCCCGTGTCGGAGAAGGTTGCGTAGTACCAGAGCACCTCGTCACCGTCCTTGAGCGTGACCTGGTCCGCACCGACCGGCGGGGACGCCCCGTTGACCTTGAAGACCCACCCCGATGCACCTGCGCCCGGGTAGCGGCCGATCTGGCTGACGTACGGCCCGAACGACGCCTGGGTCACCTGGACGTAGAACTCGCCGAAGATGCTGGCGGCGTCGAGCGCGACCATCGCGTTCGGCGCCTCCACCTTGACGGGCTTCGATCCGAAGATCGACTGGGTCTTTCCTTCGACGCGCACCGTGACGGACGCGCCGAGAGCCGTAGCTGCGAGCGTGAGAACGAGACCGATGACGGTCACGAGAACGATCAAGCGTCGTGCCACGAATCCTCCTTCCACGAGGGGTTCGGTATGGAGGAGGCGGCAGGTCTTCTGACTCGGGGCTCCCTCTCCCACCGCCTTCCCGGCAACCGGTCTCCCGGTGCGCCAGTGGCGTTTCGGCGGGCGAGCAACTCCCCTCACAGCGGCGGGACCGTCCCGGATTCGCACCGGATTCCCTCACCGCGCTCCCTTGTGATCGGCGGAGCCTACCATGCAGTGGTGTCGGCAGCATCTTTCCGCCTCTGGGCGCCCGTCGTCGTCATGGCGGCGATCATCTTCGCGTTCTCGTCGGTGCCGAGCCTCGGCACCGGGCTCGGCACGTGGGACCTCGTGCTGCGCAAGCTCGCGCACCTGACCGAGTACGCGCTCCTCGGGGCGCTTCCTCCAGCGCGCGCTCTCCCGGCCCTGGCTCGCCGTCCTCGTCGGCGGTCTCTACGCGGTGTCCGACGAGATCCACCAGCACTTCGTCCCCGGTCGCCACGCCGCCTGGTACGACGTCGTGATCGACACGATCGGCGTCACGATCGGTGTCGTCGTCTGGAGCCGGTCGCGATGGGGTCGCGCCGGCGAGCCGGGCAACGCGAGCTAGGACGTCAGGCGGTACACGGTGCCGTCGCCGGAGACGACGTAGAGCTCGCCGTCGTTGTCCTCACCGAACGACGTCAGGTTCTTGACGGTGAACGGCTCGACGCGGATCTGGCGGGCGACGCCGTTGACGAGCTTGAGCGACCAGACAGTGCCGCTGCAGTAGTCGCCGTAGAAGTACCGGCCGGCAGCGGCCGGAACCGCCGAACCGCGATAGACGTACCCACCCGTGATCGAACAGCCACGCGAATGGCTGTACTGGGCGACGGGTTGCACGAGCTTCCCCGGACCGAGCGCCTTGCTCTCGAATCCGGATCGACCCTCGTAGACGTCCCAGCCGAAGTTGAGCGTTCCCGTCCACGGCCAGGCGACGTGATCCACCTCCTCGATCGAGCCCTGGCCGACATCGCCGATCCAGAGGTCGCCGTTTGCGCGGTCGAACGAGAAGCGCCACGGGTTACGGACACCGAGTGCCACGACTGTGGGCTTTGCGCCGGGGCGCGCGGGATCGAGCCGCAGCATCTTCCCGAGGAGCGAGGCGGGATTCTGGGATCGGTTCTCGGGATCTCCTCCCGAGCCGCCGTCACCCATCCCGACATAGACGAGCCCGTCCTTGCCGTACGCGACCATCCCTCCGTTGTGGTTGCCGTACGGCTGCTTCACGAGGAGAAGTTGCCGGGCGCTTCCCGGCAGCGCTCTCTGCCCGTTCGACCGGTACCGGATGACACGTGTGTGCCCATTCACGTCCGTGTAGTTGACGACGAACTGACGGCTCGTGGCGTAGTCCGGAGCGAACGCCAGCCCGAGCAGCCCCTGCTCCCCGCCCGCACGCACCTTCGAGCGGACGTCGAGAAACGGCTGTGCCTGGAGCTTGCCGGAGCGGACGACCCGAACCAGCCCGCCCTGCTCGACGACGTACAGCGTGCCTCGAACCCCCGGAGCCGCCGTCACGTGAACCGGTGACTCGAAGGCCGTCGACGACCTTCACGAGGCGGAGCGAGGAGCCCTGCTCGCGCCGTCGCGGAAGCGCCGGCGACGCCTACGAGGAGGACGACGAGGGTCGTGGCGGCGACGGCAAGACGATGCATCACCTCCAACGGTAGCCAATCGACCCTGCGCCGCATCCCCCGGTGGGTGTACCCTGCGCGCGCCGTGAAGATCTTCGTCATCGGTGCAGGCCAGGTCGGCTCGACGATCGTGGAGGCGCTCCACGGCGAGCACAGCCTCACGGTGCTCGACCTCGATCCCGGGCGCCTGACGCCGCTCGCGTACCGCTACGACGTCGCCACGATCGAGGCGAACGGAGCCAGCCGTCGAGCGCTCGCGGACGCCGGCGTCCGCGATGCCGACCTCGTGATCGCCTGCACATCACGCGACGAGGCGAATCTCGTCGCCGCGACCTTCGCCCGGATCGAGGCACCGCGCGCGACCACCGTGATCCGCACCTCGAACGTCGAGTACATCGAGCTCTGGCGCGAGGGTCGGCTCGACGTCGACTTCGTCGTCTCGTCGGAGATCGAGACAGCACACGCGATCACCCGGGTGATCGGCGTTCCGGCCGCCTTGCAGACGGATGTCTTCGCAGACGGCCAGGTGCAGATGGTCGAGTACGAGGTCACCGAGCTCTCGAACCCCGACGTGCTCGGAAAGCCTCTGCGACAATGCGGCCTCGTTCCACGCGACTCCCGCGTCGTGAGCAAGATCCGCGGCGACACGATGACGATTCCGAGCGGCGACACGGTCATCAACGCGGGTGACCGACTCGTCGTCGTGGGCTCACCGGAGGCGGCTCAGGCCTGGGGAGAGCTCCTCGCTCCCGGGGAGGGCGTCGTCGAGGACGTCGTCGTTTTCGGCGGCGGCCAGGTCGGCGTGGCGATCGCACGACAACTGCTCGAGCAGCGCATCGGCGTTCGTCTGATCGAGCCCGATCGCGAGCGGGCACGCCGGATTGCCGAGGAGCTCCCGACCGCCCGCGTGTATCAGGCGACCGGCCTCGACCCGGATTTCCTCGATCGTGAGCGGATCGGACAGGCGCAAGCGGCAGTGTTCGCGATGCGTGAGGACTCGAAGAACCACTACGCCGCGACTCTGGCACGCGTCCACGGGGTCGATTTCACGATTGCGATCGTGCACGACCCGATCGCGCGCGAGGTCTACGAGCACTCGGGCGTCGACGTGACCGTGAATCCGCGACAGGTGACGGCCGAGGAGATCGTCCGCTTCGCCCACGACCCACGAACGCAGCAAGTCGCGATGATCGAGAACGACCGCTTCGAGGTGCTCGACATCACGACGAGTCCGTCGAGCGAGTACGTCGGCCTCAAGTTCCGTGACATGCCGATCAGAGGGGCGGTGATCGGAGCGATCGTGCGCGACGGCAAGGCGGTTTTCCCGCATAGCGACGACGTTCTCCTGTCCGGTGACCGGGTGATCGTGTTCACCGAGTCCTCCAGGGTGGCCGCCGTCGAGCGAGTGCTGTGAGCGGTAGTACGGTCACGAGGCACACCGCGAGGCGGAGACGCCAGGGCGTCGAGATCCGAGGGGCGCTCGGCCTGATCGGCACGTTGACGAAGTACCTGTCCGTCGCCGTTCTGTTCCCCATCGCGCTCGCGATCGGCTACCGCGAGCCGTTCTGGCCGTTCCTCGCAGCGGGAGTGATCGGTGCGCTCGTCGGACTCGGTCTCGAGCGCATCGGCCGGGGCGCTCCTCCGATCGGCTTCCGCGAGGGCTTCTTCGTCGTCGCCGTGACGTGGCTTGCTGCGGCCACACTCGGCGCGCTGCCCTACCTCCTGTCGGGAGACCCTCAGCTCGACCGCCCCGTGGATGCGTACTTCGAGGCGATGTCCGGGTTTACGACCACGGGAGCATCGATCCTCACCGACATCCCCGCGCTCGATCAGTCGATGCTCATGTGGCGGCAGTTCACGCAGTGGCTCGGCGGGATGGGGATCATCGTTCTGGCCCTGGCCGTCCTTCCGCGCCTCCGCGTCGGGGGGCGCCAGCTGCTCGAGTCGGAGATGCCGGGGCCGGAGGTCGACAATCTCGCGGACAGAATCCGCTCCACAGCGCAGCGGCTCTGGCTGCTCTACGTCGCCCTGACGGCGGCGCAGGCGCTGATCCTCGCGATCTTCGGCTGGACGGGAATCGACGACCGCATGGATCCGTTCAACGCCGTCGCGCACGCTTTCACGACGCTCCCGACCGGTGGCTTCTCGCCGGAGGCGAGGTCCGTGGAGGCGTTCAGCGCCGCGAGCCAGTGGGTGATCGTGGTGTTCATGGTGCTCGCGGGCATGAACTTCGCTCTGCTCTACCGTCTGCTCGTTCGCCGGCACGTCCGTGCCGCTGCCGCGCGACGAGGAGGCGCGCCTCTACCTGACGATCCTCGCGCGCAATGTCGCTCCTCCTGGCTCGTCGAGCTCTGGCACAAGGGGCTCGAGGACGGGGAAGCGGCGTTCCGGCACGCAACGTTCCAGGTCGTCTCGATGATGACGACGACCGGGTACGCGAGCACGGACTTCGTCGTCTGGCCGGCGTTCGCCCTGATGATCCTCGTCGGTGTCATGCTCGTCGGCGGGTCGGCCGGGTCGACCGGTGGCGCGATCAAGGTCGTTCGGCACCTCCTGCTCGGGCAAGATCCTCCGCCGCGAGCTCCGCCAGACGCTGCACCCGGAGGTCGTGATGCCGATCAGGCTCAACGGCGCGGTCGTCGACGAGCGGACGCTGCGCGCGATCGCCGCGTTCGTCCTTCTCTACATCGGCTTCTTCGCAGTCGGCGCCGGCCTGATCGCGCTCGACTCGGCGTTCCATGGCCCGCCGATGTCTGCCTTCGACGCCATCGCGGTGGCGGCGACGACGATCGGGAACGTCGGGCCGGGCCTCGGGTTTGCGGGGCCGATGGGATCCTTCGAGCCGTTCAGCGACTTCTCGACGATCGTGATGATCGTTCTCATGTGGCTCGGGCGTCTCGAGATCATTCCCGATCGTCGTGCTGCTGACGCGCAGCTACTGGCGCGTCTGATCGAACGATCAGCCGACGAGCGCGCGTCGCAGACTGTCCTCGAGCCCGGGCTTGAGGATCGCGATCACCCGATCGCCAGGGCGGATCACGGTCTGACCGACCGCGATCTCGCCGACGCCGTTGCGCGTCACCGAGACGAGGCGGACATCCTCCGGGAGCGAGAGGCCGGCAACGCGCTTGCCGGCAGCGGGCGAGTCGCCTGCGATCTGCATCTCGACGACCTCGAGCCCCTCCTGTCGTAGCTCGAGGAGGCGCACGAGACCGTGCTGCGGCACCTCGTGCTCGACGAGCCCGAGGATGCCCGAGGTCGCGCAGACGGTCTAGCCGATTCCGAGCAGATCGAAGTGCTGCTGATTCCGTGGGTCGTTGACGCGCGCGATTGCCTTGGGAACGCCGTACCCCTCCTTGGCGAGCTGAGCGATCACGAGGTTGTCCTCGTCGTCGCCCGTGACCGCAAGAACGATGTCAGCGGGTCGGTTGATCCCGGCCCGCTCGAGGACATGGATCTCCGTCGCGTCGCCGTGCACGACGACCGGGCCGAACTCTTCCTCGAGCACCTCGAATCGATCGCGCCGCTGCTCGACGAGTGTCACCTCGTGGCCCATCGCGATGAGTGATGACGCGACGTTCGCCCCGACCTTTCCGCCGCCGGCGACGATGAGATACATCAGGCCTGCACCGTCCCGGAGGCTGGAGGCCGATGGTGCCGCGCAGGAGCGCACTTCCTCGACGAGGTACGAGATCGCCGTCTGGGTCGGGCAGACGGTGCGGAGGCCGCGCTTCGCGTAGAACTCCGCCCGGCGCGGATCGAGAATCACGCACGACGACGCACGTGATGCCGTACCGCTTCTGGATCACCTGCCCGACGACGATGTTCGTGTTGTCGCCCGAGGTCGCGACGACCGCCGCGTCGGCGCTCTCGATTCCGGCGCGAACGAGGACCTCGGACTCCATCGCGTGGCCGACGACGAAGCCACCCTTCCAGCCGGTACCGAGGCGCGCCAGCGCCTCCTCGTTCTCGTCGACGGCGGTCACGTCCCAGCCCTCAGCGGCGAGCTGCTGCGCGACGGCCGAACCGACCCGGCCGCACCCGATCACGACTGCATTCATGCGGTCACCATACCCGCGGCATCAGTCGGCTCTCCTCGAAGGTGCCTTCGGGGAAGGCAACGACGAGGACCTCACACGGGGCATGGCGCAGGATGTGATCGACGGTCGGTGAGAAGAAGCGCGACTGTCGACGCCAGCGCGGCGACGACCCGAGCACGATCAGATCGGCGCCGCTCGCGCGCGCATCCTCGACGATGGCGTGACCGATCGAGCGGGCGACGATCGTGCGCGTCACGATCTCGACGCCGTTCTCCTCCCCCAGGGCTCGCGCCTCGGCGAGCGACTCGGCCGCCCGTTGTGCCACGTCCTCCGGGAGCGGGCCTTCGAGCGGAAAGGCGCGCGGCACGCGCACGACGAACACCGCCTCGACACTTCGACTCACGCTCCTTCGCGAGCGCAACCGCCGTTGCGACCATCTCCTCACCGATGTCCCCCAGCTTCATCGGAACGAGCACCTTGCGGTAGACGGCGCCGGGTGGCAGCGTCGCGACCGGATCGATGTCGTCGAGAACGCCGGCTTCGCGGCGCCGCCTGACGAGGAAGTAGACGACGAGCCCGAGCAAGAGCCATGCCGGGCCGGCGTACCGCGCCCCCGGGTGGGTGACGAGAGCGAGCACCCAGACGGCGAAGGTGAGCGGAGCGCCGATCAGCGCCGGGAGCGGGAGCAGCACGCCCCTGATCACGCAGCTCGGGCCTCGCCCTGAACGGTCGATCGAGGTCGGGCTCGATCTGCCGCAGGCGGATCACGGCAAGCTGGGCCGCCGTGAAGGCAAACAGGACGCCGAAGGAGTACAGGCTCGCGAGAAATGCGGCGTCGTCACCGGCCAGCACGCCCGTCGCGACGACGATCGCGATCGCGACGACTCCCGACGGCAAGAAGCGCTTCGCGCGAGACGAGCGAGCGTCGTTCGAGCCGGCCGAACTCGCGTGGCAGCATCCCGTGCTCCGCCATCGAGCGGCCGAGGCGCGTACATCCGGTGATCGCCGTCGTCGCGGCCGCGAACAGGATCAGGGCTCCGGAGAGACCCGACGACGACCCGAAGAACGTCGACGAGTGCATTCGGGAGATGCCCTTCGAACGCGGTCACGATCCCCACGATCGGCGCCTCGAGCCAGTCGTCGGCGAGCTCGCTCGACCCGTCCTCGGAGGGAAATGCGGTGACCCCGACGACGGCGATGAGCACCGTCGTGACCACGACGAGGCCGATCGACGAGAACAGCGATCGCGGCAGCACCTTGCCGGGCTCGCGCGTCTCCTCGGCGAGGTTCGCAACCGTCTCGAGCCCGGTGTACGCGAGCATCGCGAGCGGTAGAGCGAAGATGAGATCGTCCCAGCTCTGGCCGACGGCGAAGTCGAACCCGCTCGTCAGCACGTCGGGCGAGAAGAACACGGCGAGGCCGAGCACGACCACGAGCAGCTGCACCGAGATGTCGAGCACGGCGAGCACGAGCGCCGCCGTGTGGATGCGGCTGTGACGGGCGAGGCGAGCGCCGACGATCGCCGCGATCACGCCGACAGCGACGATCACGTCCCACGGGCTCTCGGTCAGCGACGGTGCCGAGAGCGCAGCCGCGAGGTAGTGCGGGAGGAAAAGCGTCGAGAGAGCGATCACGATCAGGTAGTCGAGGAAGAGGACCCACCCCGTCGTGAATCCGGCAAGGTCGTTGAAGGCCCGGCGGGTGAAGGTCGCGGCTCCGCCGGCCTGCGGAAGTGCCGCAGTTCCCTCGGCGTATGAGAGCGAGACGATCAGGAACAGCACGCCCGACGCGAAGAGGACGACCGGCGTCAGGCCGAGCGCCTGGGCGGCGATGATCCCGAGCGCGAAGTAGATCGACGAGCCGATCTCGTCGTACGCGACCGCGAAGAGCGACGGCGCGTCGAGCACCCGCTCGAAGCCACGGACCTTACGCGCCACGCTTGCGCTCCAGCTGGATCCGGCCGACACCGAGAGCGACGAAGAGAGCGCCGAGGACGAACCCGACGAAGCCGCCCCCGTTTACGGCCGTGACGACGAGAAGCGCGATCCCGATCAGGACGAAGCAGCCAGAAAAGACGAAGATCGACCGCCGGTACCAGATCATGCCGGCACCTCCTCACGCTTCGCCGCCACCATCACGCGACACGGAGCGTTCCGGAGGACGTGATCGACGGTACGACCGAAGACGGCTCGCTGCGACGCGGTGAGTGACTTCCTCGGAGTCCCGATCACGATGATCTCCGTGCCGCGGCGCTCGGCCTCGTCGACGATCGCAGCACCGGCGCTGCGGGCGCGCACCAGACGGTCGAGGACGCGGATGCCATAGGAGTCTCCGATCGCGATCGCCTCGTCGAGCTCCTGGTTCGCCGCGTCCTCGAGCTCGTCCATGTCGTCGTCCAGCGGGCGGCCGAGCGGTACCTCGAGCACGTTGAGTGCGACGATGCGGGCGCCTCGCTCGGCCGCAAGGCTGCAGGCGACGTCGAGAGCATCGTCCGACGGCTGTCCCGCGACGACAGGCACGAGGAGGCGCCGGTACTCGAGCGCGAGGGCCGGCCCGAACGCGGGCGGCGCCTTGACCGTCTCACGGAGCGACGCGTGAACGATACCGCCGTCGGTAGACGACGTAGAAGATCGAGGCCCGACACGATCCAGCCGAGACCCGACCCATCGCGTCGTCGGATTCTGGGCCACGATGACGAGGAACGAGGCGCCCGTTGCGAGCCCCCGATGATCGCGAAGAGCGGCCACTCGACGCCCCCGAGGCGGAGGTTCGGCCACGAGCCGTGTACAACGGCGCTCCGACCGGTGCCCTTCTGTCCATCCGAATGCGGACGAGGACGCATGCGCAACGGTGAACGAGAGGGTCGCACCGAAGCGAGTAGAGCGTGCCGACGAAGTTCACGTCGCCGGGAAGCAGGATCATGATCGGCGCGACCCCGGCGAAGAGGACGAGCGGCAGCCACGGAGTCTTGAACCGCGGATGCAGCCGCCGAAAGACCTCGGGGATCTGCCGGTAGCTCGCCATCGAGTACGTGACGCGCGAGGCGCCGATCACTCCTGCGTTCGTTGCGATGAAGAGAATCGTCGCTGCGAGTATGCCGACGTAGATCTCGAGCACGCGGAGCATCGTCCCCGAGATGCCGAGGTTCTCGACGAGGCCGAGGATCGGATCGTTCGCGTAGCCTCCCTCCTCGGGCGGAAGCGCCAGCAGCGTCGTCGAGCTCGCCGTTGATCATCTTCACGGGCAGGGCCGAGAGCGCGATCAGCGGCAGCGTCAAGTAGATCGCGAAGACCGCCGCCGCCACGAGCTTGTAGGCGTTCGGGCACGGTTCGCGACGGCTCGCGCGCCTCCTCGGCGAGGTTCGAGACCGTCTCGACGCCGGTATACGCGAGCATCGCGATCGGGATCGGCGAGCGCAAGGTTCGACCAGGTCGGCGCGACACCCCAGTGGATGTTGTCGACTAGGATCGTCGGGCTGAAGACGAGGAAGAAGCCGAGGAGGACGAGCAGGACCTGCGTGACGAAGTCGATCACAGCGAGCGACGATCGAGAGCTTCGCCGCCTCCTGCACGCCGACGATGTTGAGCGTGACGAGAATGACGATCACGACCGCCCCCGCCGACGATGTCCCACGGGTTCGTGTTCAGCGGCTCCCAGAAGACCGAGAGATAGTGCGGCACGAAGAACGCCGACGTCGCGACCGTGACGACGTACACGAGCATCTGGGCCCACGCGGCCCCGAAGCTGATGATCTCGTCGAAGGCGTGCCGGGCGAAGCTCGACGATCCCCCGCCTCCGGGTAGAGCACGGTGCCCTCGGCGTACGTCGCCGCCGTCATCGCGAAGACGATCCCCGCGACGAGGAACACGAGGGGGGTCAGTCCGAGCGCATAGACCGCCGTGAGACCGAGCGCGTAGTAGATCGAGGAGCCGACGTTGCCGTAGGCGGTTGCGAAGAGCGCTGGCGTACCGAGGACTCGCTCGAGCTCGACCTCACGTCTTCGACGGCTGGGCACCGGCGCAGTCTAGTCGAGTCGGTCCACACGGCTCTTGACCGTGCCGGTTGGTACGGGAGGCGTCAGATCGGGCTGCCTGGCGCCGGTCCCCGCATCCGCTCGAGTCCCTACAGTCGCATCGTGACAACGCTCCGCTTGATCGTGCCCACGGCACTCGTGAGTCGCGTCCTGGCCCTGCTGCGGGCGGACGATACGGTCACGAACATCGTGCACCTCGAGGGTGCAGCGCTCGAGCCCCGAGGCGATGTCGTCATCTGCGACGTCGCGCGCGAGGAAGTAAGCGTGATCGTCGCACGCCTCTGCGCTGCCGGTGTCGACCGTGACGGTGCGATCGTACTCCAGGACGTCGCCGTCTCGATGTCGGCCGGCAGCAGGCGTGCCATGCGCGAGGCGAGCGGATCGCCTGCCGACGCCGTTCTCTGGGAGCAGATCGAGCAACAGGTGAGCGAGAGCACTGACCTCTCGCTCACGTTCCTCGCATTCATGGTGATCGCGACCCTGCTCGCCGCGATGGGCATCCTGACGGACTCCCCGATCCTGATCGTCGGGGCGATGGTCGTAGGACCGGAGTTCGGCCCACTCGCGGCGCTCTGCGTTGCCGTTATCCGCCGCCGCCCGACGATCGCCCGCCGGGCCGGCGCAGCACTCACCGTCGGTTTCGTGGCAGCGATTACCGCGTCCTTCGTCGTCACCCTCGCACTGCGCGCGTTCTCGCTCGGGCCGGACGAGCTCGGCCCCGAGAGCCGGGCCCAGACCTTCTTCATCTCACATCCCGACACGTTCTCCGTTCTCGTAGCCCTGCTCGCCGGAATAGCGGGAATGCTGTCGCTCTCCACGGCAAAGTCGGGAGCTCTGATCGGCGTCCTCATCTCCGTAACGACCATTCCAGCGGCAGCGAATATCGGTGTCGCCGCCGCCTATCAGGACTGGGAGGAGTGGCGCGGCGCAATGCTCCAGCTCGTGATCAACCTCTCGATGATCGTGCTCGCCGGAGTTGCGACGCTCGCGATCGAACGGCGGCTCTACCTCCGCAGAAGCGAACAACGCCGGATGGTCTGTCTGAGGACGGCGGAAGTCGCGCTCCGTCGGTTCCGCGCTCGGCAACCGCAACACGAGCGTCGTGCCGCCACCCGGTGTCTCGTCGACCTCGATGCGCCCACCCATCGCGAGCACGAAGGCCTGAGCCACGAAGACCCCGGCGCCCGGTCGACGCGCGCCGCGTCCGCTCCGCCGCCCTCCTGCGATCGATGATGCGCACGTCGACTCCCGGCCAGACCGCGCCCGCGACGATTCTCACGCGCTCGCTCGCTGGCGACGCGTCGGTGGCCTCGAGCACAGCCTCGACGAGCGCGCGTCGCAGCAGGGACGCGTCGGCTCGAACGAGCGGCAGGCCCGGCGCCACGTCGGATTCGACTCGCTCTGTGGCTCCACACACGTCTCGCCGAGAGCCGCCTCGAGCACATCGGCGAAGCGAACGTCCTCCGCGCGGACGACGAGCTCTCCGCTCTCGATGCGGCCGAGGTCGATGAGATCCGTCCCGAGCAGCTGGAGCCGGTCGGCGCTCCGACGAACGTCGACCGCGCCCGCGGCCTGCTCCGCCTGCGCTACCGCGACGCGAATGCGCGTTGCGGTCTCCTGGAGCCCTCGCCCGATCGATCCGAGCAGCGCCGCTCGCGACGTCCCGCGCCGCCACGAGCGCGCTCACGGTCCCGACCTCGGCCGTGAGCTCCTCGACCTCGATCGCGGCAGCGATCTCGGCGACGAACGCGTCGAGAATCCGCAGGTCGTCGTTGGCCGGCTCGTACCCCTCGAGGACGAGCACGTGGAGGTCGTCGACCGGCGATTCCACTCTCCGGCCGACTCGCGCCCTCGACGAGATCCCCGGCAGACGCCACCGCCTCCCATCCGGACGGGAGGCGGTGGAACAGCACGGCCCCTCGAAGCTCGAGCACGCGCCGGAGCGTCTCGAGCAACGTCGTGATGCTCGACGAGCCGGCAAGGCGCACGAAGGCCTCGCTCTCTGCCCGCGCACGCACTCCCTCGGCAGCGCGACGCGACGCGAGGGCGACGAAGCCGCTCACGACCGCCGCCACGGCGAGGAAGACGACGAGCGCCACGACGTTGTCGCCCTCGGCGATCGTGAACGTATGGATGGGCGGCGTGAAGTAGTAGTTCGCGAGCAGAAAGGCGACGACGGCGGTCGCGAGGGCGGGCCACAGCCCGCCGACCGCCGAGACGAGCACGACGGTGAGAAGGTAGAGAAGGAGGATGCTCGGGAGCCCGAGATGCGGTCGGAGGTAGGTCAGCACCAGCGGTGAGGGTGGGCAGGATGACAGCCGCGAGGCCGAACGCGAGCGTGACCCGCCGTGCCGGCAGCGCCGCGGGGCGGCGGCGACGGCGAGGAGGGTCGGTCGGGGCGTCGGACTCCTCCCGGCTGATCACGTGCACGTCGATCCCGATGCCGGAGGCGCGAATGACGCGATTGATCACGGAGCCCCGCATCAGCTCCGCGTACCGCGACCGGCGGGTCGCGCCGAGGACGATCTGCGTGGCGTTCAGCGACTTTGCGGCGGCGACGAGCGCCTCACCGACGTCGTCGCCTGCGACCTCCTTGACGGTTCCTCCGAGCTCCTCGACGAGCAGCTTCTGACGCGCGAGCACCGCTCCCGAGCCCTGAGCCCCGCCGTCGAGCGAGCTGACGTGAACCGCGACGAGATCGCCGTGCGCGCGAGCGGCCATGCGGGCGCCACGACGGATCAGGCGGTCGCCGTCGTCCGACCCCGTGATCGCGACGAGAATCCGCTCCCGCGTCTCCCAGGGCCGGTCGATCCCGTGCCGGTCCCGGTAGTCGGCAAGCCCCTCCTCGACCCTGTCCGCGACCCACAGCAGGGCGAGCTCGCGCAGTGCGGCGAGGTTTCCGGGGCGAAAGTAGTTGCCGAGCGCGGCGTCGACCCGCTCCGGACGGGTAGATGTTGCCGTGCGCCATGCGCCGCCTGATCGCCTCGGGAGCCATGTCGACGAGCTCGACCTGGTCGGCGCTGCGGACGATCGCGTCCGGGATCGTCTCGCGCTGCTTGACGCCCGTGATCTGCTCGACGACGTCGTTCACCGACTCGAGGTGCTGGATGTTCAACGTCGAGATGACGGTGATCCCCGCTGCGAGCAGCTCCTGCACGTCCTCGCACCGTTTCGTGTTGCGGGAGCCGGGAACGTTCGTGTGAGCGAGCTCGTCGACCAGCGCGACCTGCGGCGCCCGCGCGAGGATCGCGTCGACGTCCATCTCCTCGAACGTCGAGCCCTTGTACTCGATCACCTTTCGCGGGACGACCTCGAGATCGCCGATCTGCTCCTCGGTGCTCGGACGACCGTGCGTCTCGACGAAGCCGACGATGACATCCGTGCCGCGGCCCTTGCGTCGCCTGCCCTCGTTCAGCATCGCGAACGTCTTGCCCACGCCGGGTGCGGCGCCGAGGTAGATGCGAAATGTGCCGGTCGTCATGGGGAGAGCGTGACGGATCGACCGGAAGGTGCGCCGATCCTGCTGAACGGTCGCACCGGTCGACGCACGGGCGCAGGCTCGTCGCGGAGGGCGCGGGCCGCAAGCACGAGCGCCTCGATCGGCGCGTGCGTCAGGATCCAGCCGACGTCCTTCGGCGTGAACCCGGTGGTTCGTTCCGTCGGAGCCGGGGCGATGACGCGGTCGAACGGCTCGACGTCCCACAAGCGGCTGAGGGCATGGGTCGGCGTCCGCCCCTTCTCGATCCGTGCGTCGACCGCTACGCCGGCCTTCAGGCCTCGAGCTCGACAGCCTCGAGCCACGGCATCGCGCCCGCGACCTCCTCGGTTGCCGGCGCATCCTCGGCGAGGCTGCGCGGCACGACGAGCAGATAGGCCGGAACGAGCGTGGCGTTCTCGGCGCGTGCGATGCGGATCGCCGCGGAGAGAACGGTCGGGTCGAGCGCGCCGCCGGTGAACGGCACGAGCAGGCGTCGTCCCGTGCTCTCCGGCCGACGGGGCCGCGAGCCACGTCGGATCGCGACCACCGCAACGAGGAAGCCCACGACGGCCAACACGATGCCGACGGCGGTCACGGTGCGAGCCTCCCGCGGTCGGCGCGGTTGGCGACGACGCGGATGTCGATGCCGGGAAGCTCGCGAACCATGCGCGAGAGCAACGAGCCACGAAGAATCTCGACTCGCCGACGCTCGTCGGGAGTGCCGACGAAGATGTACGTCGTGCCGCGCTCCACGGCGACCCGACGCACGGCAGCGACGAGGTCGTCGCCCTCCTCCTCGAGGAAGTGGACGCCGAGCACGCTCGCGAGCCTTCGGAGCGCGGCCAGCTGGATGGCTTCCTCGCCCGACGGTGGCGACCGGCGGCGCGCACCCAGACCGCGTCGATCTCCGCGCCGAGTCGCTGCGCCGAGCGCCAGGCTCGGCGCAGGATTCGCTGTGACTTGGGCTGCGGCTCGATCATCGCCAGGACGCGCTCGGCGACAGCCTTCCGGCTGAGCGCCTCGAGCACGTCGGGCCGCCGCCGCGCCTCGACGTCCTCCGCGACCTCGCGGAGGGCGAGCTCGCGGAGCGAGCTGAGGTTCTCGAGCCGGAAGAAGTTCGTCAGCGCGACCTCGGCGCGCTCCTGCGGGTAGACCTTGCCTGCCTCGAGTCGTTGCTGGAGCGCCTCGGGCGCGAGATCGACGAGCACGACCTCGTCTGCCTCGTCGAGCACCCGGTCGGGAAAGGTCTCGCGGACGCGGACGCCGGTGATCTCGAACATCGTGTCGTTGAGGCTCTCGAGATGCTGCACGTTCACCGTGGAGATGACGTCGATCCCCGCCGCGAGGATCTCGTCGATGTCCTCGTAGCGCTTCTCGTTCCGCGAGCCCGGAGCGTTCGTGTGCGCAAGCTCGTCCACGAGGGCGAGCTCGGGCGCGCGCTGGATCACTGCGTCGACGTCCATCTCCCCGAGCACGAGACCGCCGTGCGGTACCGCCACCCTGGGCACGAGCTCGAGCCCCTGCGCGAGCGCGGCGGTCTCGGGCCGGTCATGGGGCTCGAGATAGCCGATCACGACATCGCGCCCCTCGAGATCCGCCTGCCTGCCCTCCTGCAGCATCCGATAGGTCTTGCCGACGCCGGCAGCCATACCGAGCAGGATCCGGTAGCGCCCGCGCATTCCGTCACCCGCCGGACGTTGCCGGGAGAGCGCTGACCGCTCTCCGCGCCCGGCCCACCGTCTTACGCCCCGAGGATGTTGTGCACGATCAGGTCGATCAGCTTGATCGCGACGAACGGCAGGATCATGCCGCCGAGGCCGTAGATCAGCAGGTTGCGGCGCAGGAGCGCGGTCGCGCCGATGGCCCGGTACTTGACGCCCCTGAGGGCCAGCGGGACGAGGGCCGGGATGATCAGCGCGTTGAAGATGATCGCCGAGATGATCGCGCTCTGAGGGGTGCCGAGGTGCATCACGTTGAGGCTCTCGAGCGGGCCACGCTCGCCCGGTGCAGCCGCGTACGTGAATGCGAAGATCGCGGGCAGGATCGCGAAGTACTTCGCAACGTCGTTCGCGATCGAGAACGTCGTGAGCGAGCCACGCGTGATGAGAAGCTGCTTCCCGACCTCGACGATCTCGATCAGCTTGGTCGGGTTCGAGTCGAGGTCGACCATGTTGCCGGCCTCTTTCGCGGCGGTCGTACCCGTGTTCATCGCGACCCCGACGTCGGCCTGCGCGAGCGCGGGAGCGTCGTTCGTCCCGTCCCCTGTCATCGCCACCATGCGGCCCTTCGCCTGCTCCTCCTTGATGAGCGCCATCTTCGCCTCGGGCGTCGCCTCGGCGAGGAAGTCGTCGACTCCGGCCTCGTGCGCGATCACGGCTGCGGTGACCGGGTTGTCGCCGGTGATCATGACGGTGCGGATTCCCATCTTGCGGAGCTCGGCGAACCGCTCGGTCATGCCGCCCTTGACGATGTCCTTCAGGTGGACGACACCGAGCGCCCAGTTGTCACGGGCGACGACGAGCGGCGTGCCGCCCTGCTCCGCGACCTGCTGCACGAGCCGATCGAGCTCGGCGGGCGCGCTGCCGCCCTGATCGGCGATGAACGTCTTCACGGCGTCCGCCGCGCCCTTCCGGATCACGGTGCCGTTCATGTCGACGCCGCTCATGCGGGTCTGCGCCGTGAACGGCACGAACTCGTGCTCGCCGAGCTCGCGCTCGCGGAGGTTGAAGCGCTCCTTGGCCAGCACGACGATGGACCGCCCCTCCGGCGTCTCGTCGGCGAGCGAGGCGAGCTGCGCCACCTCGGCGAGCTCGCGCTCCTCCACCCCGTTGACGGGGAGGAACTCCGCGGCCTGCCGGTTGCCGAGCGTGATCGTGCCGGTCTTGTCGAGGAGGAGGACGTCGACGTCGCCCGACGCCTCGACCGCGCGCCCGGACATGGCGAGCACGTTCCGCTGCACGAGCCTGTCCATGCCGGCGATGCCGATCGCCGACAGCAGCGCGCCGATGGTGGTCGGGATCAGCGACACGAGCAGCGCGATCAGGACGGTCTGCGAGATGTCCGTGCCGGCGTAGATCGCGAACGGGCTGAGCGTGACGACGGCCGCGAGGAAGGTGATCGTGAGGCCGGCGAGCAGGATGTTGAGCGCGATCTCGTTGGGCGTCTTGCGCCGCTCGGCCCCTTCGACGAGCGCGATCATGCGGTCGAGGAACGACTGCCCCGGCTCCTGGGTCACCTCGATCACCAGCCGATCGGAGAGAAGCCGCGTGCCGCCCGTGACGGCGGAGCGGTCGCCACCGGCTTCGCGGATGACGGGGGCCGACTCACCCGTGATCGCCGACTCGTCGACCGATCCCACGCCCTCGATGATCTCGCCGTCGGCCGGGATGACCTGACCCGCCTCGACCGCGACCACGTCGCCTCGCTGGAGCTCTGCGGCGGGCACCTCCTCGAACGTGCCGCTCGAGCTGCGACGGAAGGCCGAGGTCGTCGTGCGCGTGGCACGGAGGGCGTCCGCCTGGGCCTTGCCACGCCCTTCGGCGATCGCCTCGGCGAAGTTCGCGAACAACACGGTCACCCAGAGCCAGAAGGCGATCACGCCGACGAACCAGAGATCGTCCGTGTTCCCTCGAGCGAGGTTGAGCAGGAAGATCCCCGTCGTGATGACGCTGCCGAGCTCGACGATGAACATGACCGGGTTCCGGACCTGGAGGCGCGGGTCGAGCTTCGGGAACGCGTCCTTGACGGCCGCGAGAGTGAGGTCGCGCGAGAAGATGCTCGACGCCTGACGTGCCATTACTGTCGTGTCTCCTTGTCGAGTGCGAGGTTGAGCTCGAGAACGTTGACGCCGGCCTCGCCGAAGAAGCCCGAGCCCTCGCCCCTCGGTCGACTGGTCGATCAGGCGCTCGACGGTCGAGAGCGGCAGCTTGCGTACGGCTGCGATGCGTGGCGCCTGCATTGCGGCGTTCGCCGGCGTGATCTGCGGGTCGATCCCCGATCCGGACGTCGTCACCGCGTCGACGGGGATGCTGGCCGACCGTGAGACCGGGGTTGTACGGCTGCTCCAGCTTCAGGATCGCGGTCACGCGCTCCTGCACCGCCTTCGCGAGATCGGGGTTCGTCGGGCCGAGGTTGGCGAACGTCGTGGCGCCGGCGTTGTACTCGGGTGCCGTGGCCGACGGACGCGGATGGAAGTACTCCGGCTTCGTGAAGGCCTGCGCCGCGAGCTGCGAGCCGACAACGGTGCCGTCGTTCGTGATCAGGCTGCCGTTTGCCTTGTTCTCGAACGCGAGCTGGGCGAAGCCGGTCATCAGAGCGGGATACGCGAATCCGAAGACCGCGGTGAGGACGACGACGGCGACGAAGGAGCGGATGACGGTGCGGACGATCACGAGAGCGCCTCCACGATCGGGCCGAGGGTCAGGGCCGGGAAGATCATCAGGCCGGCCGTGAGCACGATCACGGCGACGAGCAGGAAGGTGAACGTGCCGCCGTCCGTGCGGAACGTGCCCGCCGAGACCGGAGACGAGTTCTTCTGCGCGAGCGAGCCGCCGATCGCGAGCGCCGCGATGAGCGGGACGAAGCGCCCGAGATAGAGCGCGATCGTGCCGAGGTCGGCGGAGAAGTTCGTCGCCCCGTAGCCCGCGAACGCGCTGCCGTTGTTGTTGGACTGCGACGTGTACGCGTAGAGCGCCTCGCTGAAGCCGTGCGCCCCCGGGTTGAAGACGGACGCGAGCCCGGAGTCGGTGACGATCGAGATCGCAGTCAGGATGAGCGCCATCGTCGGGACGAACAGCGCCCCGAGCGCGGCGAACTTGATCTCGCGCGCCTCGATCTTCTTTCCCAGGTATTCGGGCGTGCGGCCGACCATCAGGCCCGCCACGAAGACGGTGATGAAGACGTAGAAGATCATCCCGTAGAGGCCCGAGCCGACGCCGCCGAAGATGATCTCGCCGCTGAACATGTTCAGGATCGGGACTGCACCTCCGCCGGCGGTGAGCGCGTCGTGGCCGCCGTTGACGGACCCGTTCGAGGCGTTCGTCGTCGCCGTCGCCCAGAGGGCGGTGTTGGCGATCCCGAAGCGGACCTCCTTGTCCGACATGTTCCCGCCGCTCTGGCTGCTCGTCGCTGCGATGTCGACGCCCGAGCTGCGGAGCACCTGCGAGCCGTGCTGCTCGAGCGGCAGCAGAACCGCGACACCGATCGCGAACATGACGAACATCGCGGCGAACAGCGAGAGGCCCTGGCGCATCGCGCCGACCATCTTCCCGAACATGAAGACCTGAGCCGCGGGAATCAGCAGGATCGCGAGGACCGAGAGGAAGTTGGTGATGCCGTTCGGGTTCTCGAACGGGACGGCCGAGTTCGAGTTGTAGAAGCCGCCGCCGTTCGTCCCGAGCTGCTTGATCGCGATCTGCGACGCCGCCGGGCCGCGCGCGATCGTCTGCTGCGCGCCTTCGAGCGTCGTCGCGGTCGCGTGCCCGTCGAACGTCTGGACGACACCCTGCGAGATGAGTACGACGGCCAGCACGATCGAGAGCGGCAGCAGGATGTAGACGAGCGAGCGGTACAGGTCCTTCCAGAAGTTCCCGAGCCCGGAGGTCGAGCGCCGCGTGAACCCTCGGATCACGGCGACCAGCACCGCCATCCCGACGGCGGCGGAAACGAAGTTCTGCACGGCGAGGCCGGCCATCTGCGACAGGTACGACATCGTGTACTCGCCGCCGTAGAACTGCCAGTTCGTGTTCGTGACGAAGCTCGCCGTCGTGTTCAGCGAGATGTGCGACGGAACGCCCTCGAGGCCGTCCGGGTTGAGGAAGAGATGACCCTGGAGGCGGAGCAGCGCGTAGAGCACGACGGAGAAGACCGCGCTGAAGATGAGGACGGCCTTCGCGTACCCCTTCCAGTCCTGGTCGCGCTCGGGATCGACCCCGAGAAGGCGGTAGAAGCCGCGCTCGGGAGCGCTGAGGAAGCGCAGCCGACCGCGCGCGGCGAAACCGTCGTCCGAGTAGACCCTGGCCATGTAGAGGCCGAGCGGATACGCGAGCGCCACGAGGGCAGCCGCGTAGAAGACGATCTGGAGGATTCCCTGACCGGTCATCTAGAGGTTCTCCCCGCGGAAGAGCGCGTAGAGGAGATAGAGCAGCACGCCGATCGAGACGACCAGCCCGAAGATGTCGCCGGCGGACATCAGACGCGCTCCATCGCCCAGAGCAGCGCGAACAGGAAGACGAAGCAGGCGACGGCGATACCGATGGCGGCGAGATCGAACATCAGACGCCCGTCTCCGAGCGCGTGCTCGATCTCCCGGAGGCGCTCGGGGAGCATGTCGACGTTCTCCCGCGCGTAGAGCGGGCTGTCCCCGTTCGTGAGGAGGTCTTCGAGGAGAAGCATCCCGCGCGGTGCCACCGGGCGCGACAGGTCGCCGACCCGCTCGGCGAGAGCGGCGAGCGAGGCCGTGTACGGCCGCACGCCTCTGCGGTTCAGAGGCACGGCGCCGGGGAGCGCGTTGCCGTCGAGCCCTTTCACGACGCCCCGGAGCGACCGGGCGTAGCTCCGGCGCCTCCGCTGCCGAGGTCAGCTCGGCGGCGCGCCAGGAGAGAAGGGCAGATTCGGGATGAACCCGGGCGCCGCCGCGCAGGATGGCGTCGGCGTTGCGCCGGAGGGCGCGCTTCGCAAAGGGGTTCCGCGTGCCCGGCGAGCGCGAAGCTCGAGCCGAGCGTGTCCCGCTCGCGGCAGCGGGGGTGTTGAGTGCATGTCGGAATCTCATGGCTCGAGCGTAGAACGCCGGCCGTCAAGGAGGCCTCAGATCTCGGGCCGTCGGCGCCTCAAGAATGTCTCAAGACGTCGCCGGAGCCTCAGTCCGGGGGCGCAACGAGGCGGTATCCGGCTCCGGGCTCGGTCAGGAGGTACCTCGGCCGGGTCGGGACGGGCTCGATCTTGCGGCGCAACTGGGACACGTAGACGTGGAGGTAGTGCGACTCGACCTGATACGCAGGGCCCCACACCTCGCGCAGGATCGCCTGATGCGTGAGGAGCTTGCCCTCGTTGCTCGCGAAGAGACGAAGGATCGCGAACTCGTGCGGGGTGAGCTGCACGGGCTTGCCGGCCATCGTCACGGCACGCTTCTCGAGATCGACGGTGAGCTCGCCGATCGTGATCACCGGGCCGCCCGGCGGGCCGGCGCGCCGCATCGCGGCGCGTAGGCGCGCGAGAAGCTCGTCGACCCCGAACGGCTTCGTCACGTAGTCGTCGGCACCGGCGTCGAGCGCCGCAACCTTCTCGCGCTCCTCCCCGACGGCCGAGAGGATCAGGACGGGGATGCTCGTCCAGGTTCGGAGCTCGCGGCAGACCTCCACCCCGCTCCCGTCCGGCAGGACGAGATCGAGGATCACGGCATCCGGTACCTGGATCGCCGCGGCGGCCAGAGCGTCCTCGGCCGTCGCAGCGGTGACGACCTCGTAGCCGGCACCCCGCAGGGTCGTCTGGAGCGCCCGCAGGATCTGCGGCTCGTCGTCGACGACGAGGACGCGGCCCGCTCACGCCGGAACCCTCGCCGGCGTCGCCGCGAGCGGGCAGGGCGAGCGCGAACGATGCGCCCTGCCCTGCGACCGACTCGGCCCACACGCGGCCGGAGTTGGCCTCCGCGAAGCCGCGGGCGATCGCGAGACCGAGCCCGGCGCCCCGGGCGCGCTCTCCACCGACGCGGTGGAAGGGCTCGAACACCCGCTCGAGCTCCTCCTCGGGCAGGCCGGGGCCGTTGTCGACGACGCGGATCGACGACGTCGCGCCGGGTCGCGTTCACGCGGACGCTCACGGTCGATCCGGGCGGAGAGAACTTGAGGGCGTTCTCGATCAGGTTGACGAGGACGCGTTCGACCTGGATCGCGTCGACCCTGACGACCGGGTATCTCGTCGGGGAGGGTTGCCTCGACCCGTTCCGGCTCCGCGACCTGGTCGAGAGCCTGCGCGACGAGCTGGTCGACGGCCCAGAGCTCCTGCGTCGGAGGTGCCGCTCCGGCCTGGAGCCGCGAGAGATCGAGGAGGTTGGCGACGAGCCGTTCGAGCCGGTCGGACTCGAGCGCGATCGTCTCGAGCAGCTGCTCGCGATCGGCGGTGTCGAGCGACAGCTCCGCGTTGCGCAGCGCGCTCACGGACGTCGAGATCGCGGTCAGCGGCGAGCGAAGGTCGTGCGACACTGCGCGGAGGAGGGCGGTCTTGAGCGCGTCGCTGCTCCGGAGCGTCTCGGCCTCGAGTGCCTGGCGAGCAAGGCGCTCGCGATCGACCGCGACGGCGAGAAGCGCTGCCAGAGCGGGCAGGAAGCGCTCCCTGATGCCCGGCGGCGGCTCCTCGCCCACGGGGATGGAGATCCGACCCACCGTCCGTCCCGCGGTCTCGAGCGGGAACGTCGTGCTGCCGGGCGCCTCCGGTGTTCGTCGTTCGAGGTCGATCCGCATGCCCGTGAGACCGAGCACCTCGGCGGATCGCCGCTCGATCTGCTCGATCTCGTCGCGAACGGCTCTCCCCTGGAGAAGGTCGGTGGCGATGTCCGCGAGGAGCCCTGCCTCACGCCGTCGTTGCTCCACCTCGACGGTGCGGCGGCGGGAACGGGCCGCGAGCTCGCTGACGACGATCGCCGTCCCCGAGTAGACGGCGAGCGCGAACCAGTTCTGGCTGTCCGTCAGAGTGAGCGTGTGAACCGGAGGCAGGAAGAAGAAGTTGAAGGCGAGCATGCTGCCGACAGCAACCGGCAGTGAGAGTCGAAGCCCCCAGACCACGGCCACGGGCAGAACGGCGAAGACGTAGAGCACGCCGAGGCTCAGAACGGGCACGACGCCCCTGAAGAGGAAGATGGCGCCCGTCACCGCGGCGACCGCGACGATGCTCACGACGACGCCGGTGCTCGTTGCCGTCAGCTTTGGCGAGTCGAGCACTCGGTGCGCACGCTCTCTCACCGAACGAACGCTACCGCCAGGAGGCGACGGAGGGGCGGGCGTCTCGGGACGCCCGCCCCTCTCGTGCTAGCCGTGAATCGAAGCGAGCAGCGGGATGATCAGGATCGCGACGATGTTGGCGATCTTGATCATGGGGTTGATCGCCGGGCCGGCGGTGTCCTTGTACGGGTCACCGACCGTGTCGCCCGTGATCGAGGCAGCGTGCGCGTCGGAGCCCTTGCCGCCGTAGGCGCCTTCCTCGATCAGCTTCTTCGCGTTGTCCCAGGCGCCTCCGCCCGAGGTCATCGAGATCGCGAGGAAGAGACCCGTGACGATCGTGCCGATCAGCAGGCCGCCGAGCATCTCCGGGCTGATGATGCCGACCGCGATCGGCACGACGACCGGGATCGCAGCGGGGAGCATCATCCCCTTGAGCGCCGACGTCGTCACGATGCCGACGGCCAGCGAGTAGTCCGGCCGCGACGTGCCCGCCATGATCCCCGGATCGGCCGCGAACTGGCGACGCACCTCCTCGACCACCTCGCCGCCGACGCGGCCGACGGCCGTCATCGCGAGGGCCGCGAACAGGAACGGCATCGCCCCGCCGATGAAGAGGCCCGCGATGACGTACGGGTCGTCGAGCGCGAAGACCGTGTCGATCCCCTCGTCGACGAGACCGCGCGTGTACTCGTCGAACAGGATCAGCGCGGCGAGACCGGCGGAGCCGATCGCGTAGCCCTTCGTGACCGCCTTCGTCGTGTTGCCGACGGCGTCGAGCTGGTCGGTGATCGTGCGTACCGACTCCGGCATGTCTGCCATCTCGGCGATGCCACCCGCGTTGTCCGTGACGGGACCGAACGCGTCGAGGGCGACGATCAGGCCTGCCATCGAGAGCTGCGCCATGACGGCGACGCCGATACCGTAGATGTTGCCGCCACAGATCTCGTATGCCGCGATCACACCACCGGCGATCACGATCACCGGCAGCGTCGTCGCTTCCATACCCTTGGCGAGGCCGGCGATGATGTTCGTCGCATGACCGGTCGTCGATGCGGACGCGATCTTCTTCACGGGACTCCAGCGGCTCCCCGTGTAGAACTCCGTGATCGCCACGAGCAGGAAGGTGATCGCGAGGCCCACGAGCGCCGAGCCGTAGAGCTGCCAGAACGTGAACCGGCCGCCGTCGAAGGCCTGCGTGACCGGGATGAACCCGATCGCGGACAACACGGTCGCCGCGACGACGCTCATATAGAGCGCGTTGATGATCGAGTTCGGGCCGCTGCCGACACGCGCAAAGAACGTCCCGATCACGGACGCGAGGATCGCCATCCCACCGAGCGCGAGGGGGTAGAGCCAGAGGTCTCCGGCGGGGTACGCCGTGCCGAGCAGCATCACTGCGACCGTCGGTGACCGCGTACGTCTCGAACAGGTCGGCGGCCATGCCGGCGCAGTCGCCGACGTTGTCACCGACGTTGTCGGCGATCACGGCGGGGTTACGCGGATCGTCCTCGGGAATTCCGGCCTCGATCTTGCCCACGAGGTCGGCGCCGACGTCGGCGGCCTTCGTGAAGATGCCGCCGCCGAGGCGCGCGAACACCGAGATCAGCGATCCGCCGAAGGCGAGTCCGATGAGGTCCTTGACGGCCGACTCCGGCGTGTTGCCGAGGGCGCCGGTGAGGAACCAGTAGTAGCCGGCGACGCCGAACAGACCGAGACCGACGACGAGCAGACCCGTGACCGACCCCGCGCGGAACGCGACCTTGAATGCCGGCGCCACGCCCTCGCGCGCGGCCTCGGCAGTGCGGAGGTTCGAGCGGACGGCGACGTTCATGCCGATGAAACCCGCGGCCGCGGAGAGCGCTGCTCCGATCACGAAACCGAACGCGGCACCCCAACCGAGTGCGTTGTAGAACCCGATCAGGACGATCGGCAGGATCGCAACGACGGCGATCCAGGTGTACTGCTTCTGCAGGTACGCCGCAGCGCCCTCCTGCACGGCACCCGAGATCTCACGCATTCGCTCGTTGCCCTGCGGCTGCTTGAGCAGCCAGTAGGTCAGGTAGAGCCCAAACAGCACTGCGATACCCGCACATACGAGCGCGAAGGCCACAGCATGGTCATTGAAGAAGTCCATCAACCCTCCGGAGGCAACGTCACAAAGAAAGCGCCGAAACGGGATCGGCGAGCCAGATTATGCAGCACAAACTCACTCGCCGCTTGGCGAACCGCGTAACGCGAGCCGTCTCAGCCTACGCGGTTCGGGCTCAGGGTGAGGTCGCCGTAGATCTGCACGAGATCGTCGCCCTGCTCGAAGTGCGCGATCTGTCGCTCGGCCGCGTTCTGGTCGGGGACGCGAAGCCACTCCGCTGCGCCGATCTCGGACGCGACGGGCAGCACCCATTCGATCAGTCGCTCGATCCGGGCTCGGGCGGGAAGAACCTCGTGCCGCTCGAGGTCGATCAGGTCGCCGGAGAGGCCGTAGCGGATCGCGCGCCACATGTTTTCCTCGATCAGACGATGAGGCTGCTGCACGATTGGCTCGCCCTCGTCGAGGGCACGTGCGATCCTCGCAGTGAGCGCGACGCAGATCGCCGCGAGTGCCTGCGAATCCGCGAGGCACGGCTGGCCGTCGCAGATGCGGATCTCGACCGTCGGGAAGGCTAGATGGGGCCGAACGCTCCACCAGAGCTGCGTGTGCTCGGTAATCGAGCCCGTGTCGTAGAGGAAGCGAACGTACCGCTCGTACTCGTCCCAGGTGTCGAATGCGTCTGGGACACCACAGCGCGGGAAGAAGCGCGTGAAGATCTGGGTGCGGGCCGAATGGAGACCCGTATTGACGCTCTCGGCGAACGGCGAGCTGGCCGAGAGCGCGAGGAGCTCCGGAAGCCAGTTGCGCAGTGCGCTCGTGACCTGGATCGCGCGATCGGCACCCTTGATCCCGACGTGGACGTGGAGCCCGAACGTGTTGTTCTTCCACACGACGTAGCGAAGCAACTCATCGTTTCGCCGGTAGTGAGGCGTGTCGATGATGCGCTGATCCTTCCAGTTCGCCCACGGGTGCGAGCCGGTGGCGCCGAGCTCGAGCCCGAGCGGAGCGACGAGTCCGGCGAGCTCGGCGCGACGGTCGGCGATCGTGGCCGGAACGTCGGCGAAGGTCTCCACGCGCCCCGTCTTGATCTCTACCTCCGAGGCGATCAGCTCGCCGGCGAGATGACCCTCCGCGGGCGTCCCTACTGCAGCTGCCTGAACGTCCTCGAATCGGTTGACGAGGTCGAGCGAGACCGGATCGAGGAGCGCGAACTCCTCCTCCACCGCCACGGTGAAGTCGGTGCCCTCGTCGAAGCGCTCGCGCGCCTCGCGGAGGAGCTGATCACTGGGAACGCGTTGTTCGTCACCCACGGCGCAAAAAAGCGTAGTCGATACTGCACTTTCGATAGCGACCCTTCGGTCGGCTCGTCGTACGACGTCTCACACCTTCGGCAGAACACCAGCATCGTTGCGAGACGCCGCACTACCCCGAACACAATGACGTGGGTGTTCCGCAACGATCATTCCGGGTCTACCGTTGCGGGCCCCTTAGACGAACGGGTCGAGCAGACGGCGTGAGACACCGGCCCAACTCCAGTGCTCGACGACGGCGGCTCGCGCAGCGACACGGATCGCAGCGCGGTCGGACGACGGCAGCGCGAGCAACTCCGCGAGACGGCGGGCCAGATCGGCGGTATCGCCCGAATCGAACGCCACGAGGTGTCTCAGTGCCGGTGGATACGCGGCCTCGAGCCCGGCGGCCACTTCCGCGAGCCCCGAGTGACGCGCAACGAGCGGCGGACAACCTGCGGACGCCGCCTCCGCAGCAACCATTCCGAAGGCTTCGGGAAAGATCGACGGCACGACGCACGCGTCGGCAAGTGCCAGCAGGTGGCGGAGGTGGCGGTGCTCGAGCGGCCCGGTGAAGGTTGCGTCGACTCCATTCTCGGCCGCCCGCCGCTCGAGCGACGCACGCTCCGGGCCGAACCCGACGACGACGAGCCTGGCTTCCATGCCTGTGAGAGCGTCGATGAGGACGTGAACGCCCTTCTGTTCGATCAGCTTCCCGAAGTAGACGACGACGGGCAGGCCGGGGTGCATGAGTCGGCGAAAAGCGCTCGCTGTTGCCCTCGTCGGGGAGTCGCTCCTGCGCGTTACCCGGATTCGGCACGTCGCGTGTCGCCTCGTCCACGAGCGCGGCAGCAGCCACGTCGCGGGCCTCGGGAGCCCACTCGTCGATATCGACGCCTGGTGGCACCTCGAAGACACGCTCGGTGTGCCCGCACACCTCGTCGAGCACGGTGCGGATGTGCTCGGAGCCGACGAACGTCGCGTTCGCCGAGGCAAGCGCCTCCGCCCCCCACGCCGACAGCTCGGCGTTCCCGCGCATCGAGTACTCGAGCTCGGAGCCGTGCGCCTTGACGGCGAACGGCACCCCGCTCGCGGCCCCGACCGGGCCGCCGAGGAGTACGTGATTCGCGAAGACGACGTCGGCGGGCAGCAGGCGGCGAACGGCACTGGCATTTGCCTCCACCCACGCTTCGAGCTCGGCGCGCGAGCAGTCCTGGACGCGTCGCACGTCGTAGCCGTCGTAGCGGTCGAGGACGAAGACGGGGAGCAGTCCTCCGACGTCCGGTCGCACCGTCTCCGCGGTGCCGAGGTCGTACTGGCCAGGATTCGGCTCCTGTGAGAGAACCGTCACGTCATGGCCGACATTGCTCCACTCGCGAGCCAGCATCCGGGTGTAGACGTTGGAGCCGGTACCCCCGAGCAGATATCCGTGCCAGAGCAGGATGCGCATGTGCTCATCCTGCCTGGCGGCGACGCGCCGCGATCGGGACGCGCAACGCTGGAGGCGAGCCTAGTGCGGTGTCTCGCAACGTTAGACCGAAATGATTGTTGCGAGACACCGCACTACCTTGTTGATTCGGTAGTGCGGCGTCTCATCACGATGCTGTTTCCCGGCCAAACGTCATGGGACGCCGCACTAGGCCCGCCTCGCAGCTCAGGTCAGGTGGAAGTAGAGCGCGTAGAGCAACTCGACGGCAGGGTTCGACGTGTGCACCTGCACGTCGGAGGGCGTCGTCAGGAGCGCCTGGGAGTAGTTGAAGATGATCTTGACACCGGCGCTGACGAGCGCGTCGGCCGCGCCCTGCGCGGCATCGGCGGGAACCGCGAGAACGCCGACGATGATGTTCCGCTCGTGGACGAGCTCGTCCAGCTGCTCCAGCGGGCTCACCGGAACTCCGCCGATCGTTCGTCCGGCCTTGGCCGGATCGCTGTCGAAGACGGCCGCGACCGTAATGCCGTGCTCGGCGAAGATGGGAGATGTGGCGATCGCGCCTCCCAGACGACCGGCACCCACGAGGGCGATGTTGTGCTGTCCCTGCGTGCGGAGGATCCTGCGAATCTCGCCGAGGAGCGAGTCGATGTTGTAGCCGACGCCTCGCTTGCCGAAGCGGCCGAAGTTGGAGAGGTCGCGGCGGATCTGCGTCGCGTTGATGTTCGTGTATTCCGCGATCTCCTGGGAGGAGATACGTTCCTTGCCCATCTTCTTGGCCTGGGTCAGTACCTGCAGGTAGCGGCTGAGCCGTGCTGCGACACCCACCGTGAGTCTCTCCGCCAACGCGCGTCTCCTTCGTTCATCCGCTTGTGACAACTCGTCACATAGTGCCTTGGAACGGGAGTCAGCGCGGCGGGGAACCGTCGTCCTGCATGCGGTCGAGGAGCGCTTCGACGGTGACGAAGTAGGTGAAGGAGCGGACGCCGTCGATCTCGATCACGGGGAGCAGCGTTCGGTACTCGGCCTCCAGCCGGGCGTTTCCCGTGATGTCGACGACCTCGAGCTCGAATGGCGTGTGTGCCCGAGCATCGTGAACGACGGCGAGAGCCTGCTCGCACAGATGGCAGCCAGAGCGCTGTGAAGACTGCAACGTGACGGCCCTCTCCTCGCGGCATTGGGTCAGTGGCGACGCATCATGGATAGAGACCACGAATCGTCGTGGCCTCCGCGACGCGCTGCACGGCAATCCCGTACGCGGCCATTCGCATGCTCGTCGCATAGCGCTCGCGCGTCGACCACGTCTCCTCGAACGCCCGCACGACGATGTCATTCAGCTTGGCGTGAACCTCGTACTCCTTCCAGAAGTACTCCTGGAGGCCCTGAACCCATTCGAAGTAGGAGACGACGACGCCGCCCGCATTCGCCAGCACGTCGGGGAGGACGAGGATTCCACGATCCTCGAGGATCTCGTCGGCCTCGGGCGTGGTCGGGCCGTTTGCGCCCTCGCAGATCATCTTCGCACGGATCCGCGGTGCGTTCTCGGCAGTGATGACCTGCTCGAGGGCGCACGGCGTCAGCACGTCACAGTCGATCTCGATCAACTCCTCGTTCGTGATCGCGTCTGCGCCGGGGAACCCTTCGAGAGCTCCGTGCTCGGCCTTGTAGGCGATTGCTGCAGGCACGTCGACGCCGTACGGATTGTGGATTCCTCCGCGGGAGTCGGACACCGCGATGACGCGCACACCCTCGTCGGAGAGGAGGCGCGCAAGGTTGGAGCCGACGTTCCCGAATCCCTGAATCGCGATTCGCGTGTCGTGAAGACGGGAGCCCTGCTTCTGCAGCGCGGTTCGGATGCAGTAGAGCGACCCTCGTGCGGTTGCACCGTCCCGGCCGACCGAACCGCCAACCGAGAGCGGCTTCCCGGTCACGACTCCGAGAACGGAATGTCCGACGTTCATCGAGTACGTGTCGAAGATCCAGGCCATCACCTGCGCGTCGGTGCCGACGTCTGGGGCGGGAATGTCCTTCTCCGGGCCGATCTCGTTGATGATTTCGCTCGTGTAGCGACGTGTGAGCCGTTCCTTCTCGCCCATCGAGAGGAGCTTCGGATCGCAGATGACGCCGCCCTTCGCGCCGCCGAACGGGAGCCCCATCAGCGCGCACTTCCAGGTCATCCACATCGCGAGGGCTTTCACCTCGTCCTGTGTGACGGCCGGGTGGTAGCGGATCCCACCCTTGGCCGGCCCGCGGGTCATGTTGTGCACGACGCGGTATCCCTGGAACGCGAAGACCGAGCCGTCGTCCATGAGCACGGGGATCGAGACCTCGACGCCCTTCTTGCAGTGCGAGAGAATCTGGATCAGGTTCGGATCGACATCGAACGTCTCTCCGACGCGTCGCAGTTGCGTTTGCGCCAGGGCGAAGGGGTTTTCGTGCAGATGCGTCGGCAGGGGTGTTCCAGCGCTCATACGGTGGCACCTTCGCTCACAGCGACACGACTATAGCGCCGTACTCGCAGCCGCGGCGCGGCGTGTGCTACTCGATCGCGAATGGGACTACCTCCTCGTTCGGGAACCCTCCACCCACGGGGATGGCTGTGATCAGGAGCGCGTAGCTACCCGGGCGAAGCCTCCTGCCCTCGATGCCCCGCCCGGTGATCCCGAAGGAGTACCGACCCGGAAGAAGATCTCGGACGAGGGCGAGTTGGCCGATTCGTCGATCGCCGCGGAAGAGCTCGAGCCTTACCTCCTCGAGGGGCAGGAGTTGCGGACGATCGAGGCTCCCGTCGACGCGACCCAGCGTGAGCGAGAGCACCGCCGGCTCGACGTCCGAGGGCACGAACGACCGGCTCGAAAGGCGGACGTTTCGAATCAGGTCAAGGTCGACGACGGGCACGGTGATCGTCCATGGAACCTTCAGGGTCGCTCCGTCCCGCACGGTGACTGCGAGCGCCCCCCGCAGGGCGGCGGGAGCTCGAGGGAGGAGCGGCACACGTGCCGTCACTGCGACCTGCACCGACGCGCCGGGACGAAGGCGTGCGCTCGTCGGAGCGACGTCGACCTCGATATCGGCGCTGTCCGCCGTTCCCGGGCGAATGGAGACGGTCACCGCCCTTCGGCTCGTGTTCCTCAACGTCACCACGCGCCCAACCTGAGTGTCCTCGACAAACGCCGCACCGAGCGCGACAAGTGGCGGCTCCGCAACGACCTCGATCGCCGCCGCTCCCGAAGGATCGACAGTTCCAACGACGCTGCCGGGCACGCGCCTTGCGCTCGCCACGAGCGCCTGCTTGAGCCCTGCGGCGTCGAAGTCGGGTCTTGCCTGCGCGAGCAGGGCGGCTGCACCCGCGGTCAAGGCGGCAGCGGCACTCGAACCGCTCAGCGTCCCGTACCGAGCGGCGCCGTCTTCGTCGCGGCCGGGATCGGAGGTCGCGAGCCCGATTCCTGCGGCGTTCACCTCGGGCTTCTGCGCACCGTTGAACGCGAGACCCTCGGAGGAGAAGGGAGCGGGTCCTCCGCGGTCCGGGTTGGTATCGAACGATGCGGCACCAACGGAGAAGCCAACCGGCACGCCCCGGCGGAGTGCAGCACGCACGGCCCCGGCGTTCTCGACCGAGAGACCGAGGATCGGGACCTCGACCGGACCGTCGGTGCCGAGCGATCCGGCGGGAAGTGCTCCGTCGACGAGCACAGCGATTGCGCCCGCGGCAACGACCTCGCGCACGGCCTCCGGTGACGACGTCCCGCGAGGCAGCAGAACGGCAGCACCGCCAACGCGGCTGTATCCAGCGCCGTCGAAGAGCCGACTGAAGCCTCCCGGAGCACCGACGACCGCCTGGGTCGCGCGTCGCAATGCGACGACCGGCGCCGAGATCGAGAGCCCGGGCGCCACGACGCCCCCGAGTGGTTGATTCCCCGAGACGAGCGTCCGCAGTCCGGCGAGCAACAGAACGTGGCCGGTTGGACTCCTCTGCCTCGTGTCGAGCGCACCGGCCGTGAGCACGCTCGGCGCCCCACCCGGGCCTCCGATGCTGCCGTACGACGGCCCCGCAGGGCCGTCGTTGCCCGCCGGAGCGACGACCAGCGTGTCGAGCGCCGTGGCACCCGCAGTCGCCTCGGCCAGCGGGCCGTCGACGAACGCGGCGAACGGCTCGACGACACCTACGAGCGCCACCCGGGCTGCGTCGTGCGCGTCCCCGTCCTCGTTCGGGTCGACGGCGAGCTCGAGCCCGGCGAGGACCTGGTCGGTGCGCCCGTAGATGGAGACTCCGCCGAACGCATCCGGCTGCCAGCCGGCAACGCGGATCGGAAGGAGATACGCACCGGGCGCGGTGCCTTCGAGTCCGGCTGGGCCGTCCGAGCCGACGACGAGCCCGGCCATCTCCGTTCCGTGACGTTCCGGTCGTCCCGGTGCCGTGGGATTCTGCCGGGCGCTCGCGTCGCCGCCCGGGTCGAGAACGTCGAGGCCCGGGAGCAGCGCACGTCGGATGTAGGGGTGCACGCGATCGACGCCGGTGTCGAGAAGCGCCACCGTGACACCCGCGCCGGAGAATCCGGGGAGCCGAACGTCCGCCCGTCGCTCACCACCGCTCGAGAGCAGCTGCTGGGCGACATTCGGATCGACAGCGGCCGGAATGGCTGCCCTGACCGCGTACACGCCTCGAACATCGGGGTTCTTGACGACGATTGCAAGCGCACGGGCGTCGAACGGAGCGGCGAACCCGTTGAACGTGCGGTAGTAGGCGTGCTCCCGCTCGATCGGCACGCCCTTGAGCGCCAGCTGCCCGATCACGTCCTCCTGGGCCTTCCTCGCGCTTCGTGTCCACGCTCGCTCCTGCTCCTCGGTCGCAACTCCGCCCGCTGCCGCGACCCGCGTGGCGAGCGACGGCTTGTCGAGGACGACAATCCAGCGGTTGCCGAGCTGCGGCGACGGCCTGTTCCCGAGGAGGCTCTCCCAGCCGGCAGCCCCGGCAGCCGGCTCGTCCGCGGCCGCAGCCGCTCCGCTCCCGAGGAGGACCAACGCGAGCGCAAGCGAGACGATCGCGAGCGGCAGACCTCGGTGACTACCGGGCAGACGCATACGCATCCACGACGAGCGCCTCCGCAGGCGACAGGGGGTCGGCATACCGCGCCGCCGAGGCGATCATCGCGGCGTTGTCGGTGCAGAACGCAAGCGGCGCGACGGCCGCGTCGGGCAACGCCGCTCGAAGCTCGGAGTTGGCAGCCACTCCCCCGACAACGGCGAGCTGCGTCAGCCCCTCGGCGTCTGCGGCCTGGCGAAGGCGGCGAGTCAGAGCGAGGACGATCGCACGCTGGTACGAGGCCGCGAGGTCTGCGCGCCGCTCGGCCGCGGCAGCCTCGCCGAGATCACGAACCGTGTAGAGCAGTGCCGTCTTGAGGCCCGAGAACGAGAAGTCGAACCCGGGAACGTTCGCAACGGGGAATGCGAACGCGAGCGGGTCACCGTCCTGCGCGAGAGCGTCGATCGCGGCTCCGCCCGGATACGGCAGGCCGAGGAGCCGGGCGCCCTTGTCGAACGCCTCACCGGCTGCGTCGTCCAGGGTCGTCCCGAGACGTTCGAACGAGCTGTGATCCCGAACGGCGAGCACCTGGGTGTGCCCGCCTGTAGCGAGGAGGCAGGCAAACGGCGGCTCGAGAGGCTCCTCGCCGAGAAAGAGGGAAGCAACATGCCCCTGGAGGTGATTGACGGGGACGAGTGGTAGCCCCTTCGCCCACGCCATCGCCTTGGCTGTCGACAGCCCGACGAGAAGAGCGCCGATGAGACCTGGGCCGCGCGTGACACCGATCCTGGTCATGTCGCCGAGGTCAAGACCGGCCGTCGTCAACGCCTCGCGAATGACCGGGCCGATCTCCTCCAGATGACGCCGCGACGCGACCTCCGGGACGACGCCTCCGTACCGGGCGTGGTAGGCGCCCTGCGAGGCGATCACCGACGACAGCACCTGCCCTTCGGCGGTGATGACGGCAGCAGCGGTCTCGTCACACGAGCTCTCGATCCCGAGGATCACGTCGATCCCTTCATGGCCCTGGCTCTATCGTCGGTTCCTGCTCGCTCATCGAGTCTCCTGCTCCGTCATCGAGTCTTGCGCTGGTCCGTCGGGGTCTTTCCACATGATCAATGCATCTTCTCTGTTGTCAGTGTAGTAACCACGTCGGACGCCGCGGGCCACGAACCCGCATCGCTCGTAGAGGCTGATCGCTGCCACGTTCGAGACACGAACCTCCAACGTGTAGCCCCGCTCCGCATCGTCGCGCGTGACGGCGAACAGGCTCCTCAGCATCGCAGAGGCGATTCCCGTCCGTCGATGCTGCTCCGCGACCGCAACGTTCATCACGTGCCACGCGTCGACGTACCGTGAAAGCACCAGGTACCCCGCGAGCGTGCCGTCGTCGGCGATCGCTGCAAGTGAGAGGGAGCTGGGCTTCGCGAGCTCGCTGACGAACATCGATCGAGACCACGGTGTCGGATAGGAGGCCCGCTCGATCGCCTCGATCGCGTCGAGGTCGGCGAGCTCGAGCTTTCGGATCGAGAAGCTCATGCGATCCAGCGATTTGCGTCGGGGAGTCGGACGTACACGGGCTCCACCATGTCTGCGGGCCCGAAGTCCGTCGCGACGGATGCGTGGAGCGACGCATACGGGGTGTGCAGAGGTGAGTCGTCGTCCGGCACGTCGGCGCCTCGCTCGCGGAGCACTTCGAGATAGCGACGGGCGCCGCTTCCGATGCAAACGGCACCGGGCGGCGGCGCGACCTTCTCGGGTGGTACGACCAGAGGCCCGGGAACGAATACCTCTCCACGGCGGGCGTCGATCACCGGATACGCGTTCTCGGTGCACGCGGTGAGAGCGTCGAGCGTCGAGACGCCCGCAACCCGCACGCCGAGCGCGAGGCCGAGCCCCCGGGCAACCGAGAGCCCGATCCGCATTCCCGTGAAGCTGCCCGGACCCGTTCCGACGACGACCCCTGTGAGGTCGGAGGCGACGAGCCCTGCCTCCCGGAGCAACTCGTCGATGTCGGCGAGGAGCAATCGCGAACCAGACACCCTCTCGCCGAGCACCACACCATCCGCCACGAGGGCGCTCGTGGCGACGTCAGTCGCGGTATCGAATGCCAGGATCAGCACGGGCGATCTCCTCGAGCAGCGTTCCCGTGGCCCGGTCCGCGGAGATGCGTCGCTCGTCGGGGCCGACATGCTCCAGTAACAGCGAGATTGCGGCCGGTGGGAGAGCTTGTTGTCCTGCTTCCGGCCATTCGACGAACGCAATCGTACCGTCGAAGTACGACTCGATATCGCCCCACTCCGCGTTGCCCAGCCCGTTGAACCGGTAGAGGTCGAGATGTGCAACCACCGATGTGCCGTAGTAGAGGTGTCCGATCGTGAACGTCGGACTCGTCACAGGCTCCTCGATCCCGAGCGAGCGACAGGCGCCGCGCACGAGCGTCGTCTTGCCCGCACCGAGATCGCCGCGTAGGAGGACGACGTCGCCCGGCGAGAGCAGTCCGGCGAGCAAGGCCCCGAATGCCTCCGTCTCGGACTCCGATCGCGTCGTTCGTTCGATCACGGGTCAGAAGAGCCCGAGCTGGGTCGTCGCGCCGACGGCGACAGCATCGCTCTCGACGACCGCGGGCGGCGCCTCGACCGGAGCTGCTCGCTCAGACGGCACAACCGACGGCCCCTCTCGTCCGAGAAGAGCAGGTAGCCGCGAGACGTCGTCCTCGAGTGCTCGAAGCATCGAGGGCGTGTACAGCGCAGCCGCCGGGTGGTAGAGCGGGAAGAGCACGACGGTCGTGCCGCCGAGCACCACCTCGAGCTCCTGCCCGTGAACGCGGGTGATCCCGTAGGGGCGCCCGGAGAGGAGCCTCGTGGCGAAGTTGCCGAGCGTCGCAACGACGCGAGGACGAACGAGCTCGACTTGCCGGAAGAGGTGAGGTTCGCACGACGCGATCTCGGACTCGAGCGGGTCGCGATTCTGCGGCGGCCGACACTTGAGGACGTTCGCGAGGTAGACGTCGTCGCGGTGAAGGCCGATTCCCCCGAGCAGTCGCTCGAGCAACTCGCCTGCCTGCCCCGCATACGGCGCCCCTCCCTGGTCCTCCTGAAACCCCGGCCCCTCACCGACGAGCATCAGGTCGGCGTCGGGATCTCCTGAGCCGAAGACGACGCGATTGCGCGTCTCGGACAGCGCGCACCGCACACACGTGGCCGTTTCAGCTGCGTAGGCGGTCAGCGCGTCGACACGGGCGAATGCGTCCATGAACCGGCCAGTTTAGGCGCGGCAGCGGACGGCCGCGTAGGGCCTGCGGCACCGGGGAGAAGCCCGTTCGGCCAGGCTGGCGCTCTTCAAAGAACCTGCCAGGAGTGCCGTCGTTCCTGAACGGCTCGCGGGCGAGCCCCTTCAGGATCCGCGCGTAGCGCGGCAAAGACGATGCTGAAGCGAGGCTGCGATACGCTCTTCCATCGCAGGCTCTACGCTTTCCATCGCAGGCTCGCTCCGTCGTTCCTGAACGGCTCGCGGGCGAGCCCCTTCAGGATCCGCGCGTAGCGCGGCAAAGACGATGCTGAAGCGAGGCTGCGATACGCTTTTCCATCGCAGGCTCTACGCTTTTCCATCGCAGGCTCGCTCCGTCGTTCCTGAGCGGCTCGCGGGCGAGCCCCTTCAGGATCCGCGCGTAGCGCGGCAGAGACGATGCTGAAGCGAGGCTGCGATACGCTCTTCCATCGCAGGCTCGCTTCACCCGCAACCGCAGCCGCCGCCGCAGCAACCGCCCGCCCCGCCGCCGAACGACGGCTTGGCCGCGGCACCGTGAACGGCAAATGCGGAGATCTGCTTCAGCACGTTGGTCGCGCCGCATGCCGGGCACGTGATCACCTGGTCGTCGCTCCGCACGAGCTCGTCGAAGTGGTCCTCACATTCCATGCACGCGTACTCGTAGATCGGCATGACGCAAGTGTACTGTGCCGCTCACATGGAGCGATGGACGACACCCACGCTCACCGGTACGATCGTGCGTCTCGAGCCGCTCGCCGCACACCATGCAGCGGACCTCTTCGACGCGTCGCGCGATCCGCACGTGTGGCGCTGGCTGCCGATCCTGCAGCCTCAGACCGCAGTCGAATGGGACGATTGGATGGCGGCCGCACTCGAACGCACGGCGTCGGGATTGGAGATCGCGTTCGCGACCGTGTCGCAGGAGACGGGCGCCGCGATCGGCTCGACGCGTTATCTCGCACTGCGCCCCGAGCACCGGAGCCTCGAGATCGGGTGGACGTGGCTCTCGCCGGCCGCCTGGGGCACGGGCGCGAACACGGAGGCGAAGCTGCTCCAGCTCGAGCATGCGTTCGAGGTCCTCGGCTGCCGACGGGTCGAGTTCAAGACCGACGCCCTCAACGAGCGCGCGAACCCCGCACTCGCTGCGCTGCCGGCCACGTTCGAGGGGATCCATCGCAAGCACATGCTCGTCCGCGACGGCGAGAACCGGGATTCGAGCTGGTACAGCATCGTCGACGACGAGTGGCCGGCAGTCCGCGACGCGCTCCACGCCCGCCTCGACTGAGCTACGCGGGGCCCTCGCCCTGTGTCCCACTCATCCCGGGTAGCCCGCCCGGATCAGGTGAGATCCTGGGTGCCTCGATTCTCGTTCATCGGATCCGCGACGACGGGACGAAAGCAGCGCCCCGGATCGTTACACTCAACGAAGCCCGGTATCCCCTCGGAACTGGAGCACGCAGAACATGATCAGTACCGTCAACGTCATCGGCAGCGGCCGGGTCGGCTCGGCCGTCTCCGCGCGCCTCGCCGAGCGTGGGCTGACCTTCGACGCCTCCACGCCCGACCTCGTGCTCCTGTGCGTTCCCGACCGCGCGATCGCGGAGGTCGCGCACGCGATCACCCGCGGGCCATGGGTCGCCCACGTGAGCGGGGCCACCCCACTCGCGGCTCTCGCCCCGCACGACCGGCGCTTCAGCGTCCACCCACTGCAGACCTTCACACTGCGACGAGGCCCGGAGCAGCTCGACGGTGCCTGGGCAGCGGTGACGGCCGACAGTGACGAGGCACTCGCCACTGCGACATGGCTCGCCGAGACGCTCGGCCTACGCCCGTTCGCCCTACTCGACGAAAATAGGGCTGCCTACCATGCAGGAGCGGCGATTGCGTCCAACTACCTCGTCACGCTCCGGCACGCCGCCGGCGCTCTGCTCGAGGCCGCAGGAGCGCCGCCCGAGGCGCTCGACCCGCTGATGACGAGGACGATCGCGAACGACTTCGAGCTCACGGGCCCGATCTCTCGTGGTGACTGGGAAACGGTCGAGCGCCACGTCGCAGCAATCCAGGCCGAATGCCCGGAGCTCGAGCCCCTCTACCGCGTCCTTGCGGACGCCACGGTGGCGCTCGCGTGAGGGTGTGCCGCACGATCACCGAGATTCGCACGGCGCTCGAGCCGCACCGAGACGGCACGATCGGCCTCGTTCCCACGATGGGTGCGCTCCACGCCGGACACCTCTCCCTGATCGACGCCGCGGGCGCCGAGTGCGCCACGGTCGTGATGAGCCTGTTCGTCAACCCGGCGCAGTTCGGAAGCCCGGGCGATCTGAACGGCTACCCACGCGACGAGGCGCGCGACCTGGCAGCCGCTGCGGATGCCGGCGTCGACCTCGTGTTCGCTCCCGACGCATCCGAGATGTACCCACCCGGGTTCCAGACCTGGGTCGACGTGACCGACCTCGGAGCAGTGCTCGAAGGCCAGTACCGACCGGGCCACTTCCGAGGCGTCGCGACCGTCTGCCTCAAGCTCTTCAACATCGTCGCCCCCGACGTCGTGTACTTCGGGCAGAAGGACGCCCAACAGGTCGCCGTGCTGCGACAGCTGATTGCCGACCTTGCGCTCGAGCTCGAGCTACGGGCACTCCCGACCGTGCGGGACCCTGACGGTCTCGCCCTCTCGTCCCGCAACGCACGTCTCTCCGCGCCAGAACGCGAGCTCGCCCTGACCCTGCCCCGCGCGCTCGCCACGCGCGATCCGGAACGCGCACGCGCACTGCTCGACACGGCGGGCGTCGACGTCGACTACGTCGAAATTGCCCCGTTCAATCCCCCCGTTCTCGCCGCCGCGGTCCGCGTCGGCTCAACCCGTCTCATCGACAATGTCTCTCTCGAGCGGGGTCTCACGACGCCAGATCAGAAAGTCTCGTCGTGAGACCCCGCTCGACCAATCAACCAGGTGTGGGGTGTCCTGCAACCAGCATTTCGTTTCGAATGTTGCAGGGCACCCCACGCGAGGAGGACTCATGAGTACCCGCCCCCGCACGCCCGGCCACGGGGCCCCCGCCCCCGGCAAGCTCCCGATCACCGACCTCGTCGGCATGAAGGCCAGTCACTCACCGATCGCGATGATCACCGCCTACGACGCCCCCTCGGGTCGGCTTGCCGACGCCGCCGGCGCGGACGTCATTCTCGTCGGAGACTCGGCGGCGATGACTGTTCTGGGGCACGACTCGACGGTCACCGCCACGATGGAGGAGATGCTGGTGTTGACGCGCGCGGTCACGCGTGGCGCCCGCCACCCACTGATCATCGCCGACATGCCGTTCGGATCGTTCCAGGTCTCGGATGAGCTCGCCGTGACGAATGCGATCCGGTTCGTCAAGGATGCGGGTGCCGACGCTGTGAAGATCGAGGGTGCCGGGACGATGCTCTCGCGTGTGCACGCGATCGTCGGCGCCGGCGTCCCGGTGATGGGTCACATCGGGCTGACACCGCAGTCGGCGACGGCGCTCGGAGGCTTCAAGGCGCAGGGTCGCACGGCAGCGAAAGCGGCACAGCTCCTGCGCGACGCACTCGCCCTCGAGGCAGCTGGCTGTTTCTCGATCGTGCTGGAAGCGGTTCCCTCACCCGTGGCGGCGAAGATCACAGAGCTTCTCGCGATCCCCACGATCGGTATCGGCGCAGGGCTCGACGTCGACGGACAGGTTCTCGTCTGGCACGACCTGCTCGGGCTCTACAACGGTCATGCGCCACGATTCGTGAAACAGTATGCGAACCTCTCGACGGAGATCCAGCGTGCCGTTGAGGCGTACGTCGGAGACGTACGCGAGCGCCGGTTCCCGGAAGAGGTGCATACGTACGGAATGCCGGGAGATGAGCTTGCGGCGTTCGAGAGCGAGGTGCGGAGCACGACCGCTGCGCCCGTGCAACGCTGATGGGAGCTCCGCCCAGTGGGATGGTCGGTGCCTTCGCCGAAGCGACCGGCCGTAAACGCGCCGCGCTCGTGCCTACGCGACGCGAAGCGCGCGATCGGGAGGCCGAGGTGGATTCAGCAGCGACGTGAGGCCCATCGGTGCCAGGGGGTGGCCGAAATAGAAGCCCTGGGCCAACGAGCAACCGAGCTCCCTGATCGCACCGGCCTGCGCCGCGGACTCGATGCCCTCGGCAATGACTTCGAGCCCGAGGGATCGACCGAGGTTCACGATCGTCTCGAAGAACGCGCTGTCGACCGGGCTCTCCGGCAGACCGACCACAAAATCGCGCGCGATCTTGAGCGTGTCGATCGGGAAGCCTCTGAGGTGCGCGAGCGACGAATGTCCGGTGCCGAAGTCATCGAGTGCGAGCGATAGGCCGAGCGAGCGGAGCTCGTGCATGCGCGCGAGCGCATCGTCCGGGCTCTCCATGACTCCGTTCTCGGTGATCTCGAGGACGAGTCGATCGGCGGAGAGTCCCGTCCTCTCGAGGATCTCGACAACATCGTCGACCAGGCCGTCGGCCATGAGCTCGGAGGGCGCGAGGTTGACGGTGACACGCACATCGTCCATTCCCTCGAATGCCTGCTTCCACGACTGGGCCTGCGCGCATGCCTCGCCAAGCACGTACCGCCCGATTCCGATCATGAGACCGGTCTCTTCGGCGATCGTGATGAAGTGGTCGGGGCCGACCAGCCCGTGACTCGGTCGATCCCAGCGAGCGAGTGCTTCGAGCGCAACCGTCCTGCCCGTTCCGAGATCGACGATCGGTTGGTAGTGGACGTCGATCTCTCCCCGCTCCACCGCCAGCGTGAGTGCCGAGACCGTCTCCTGACGATGCCTCACGCGAGCATGCATCTCGGGTCGATAGGTGACGTAGCGGCTCTTGCCGGCCTGTTTCGCGTTGTACATCGCAACGTCTGCGTTGCGCAGAAGCTCGTCGGCGCTCGGCACGCTCGGGCCACCGTGGGCGATTCCGACGCTCGCGTGCACCCACATCTCGCGTCCGGCGATCGTGAAGGGCGCCTCGAGTGCATTGACCAGTCGTCCTGCGAGCCGCTCTGCTCCCTCGTTGGAGCTGTCCCGCGTCAGGACCGCAAACTCGTCGCCGCCGAGTCGGGCAGGCAGATCGCCAGACCGCACCACGCCGCGGACACGGCCCGCGACCGCAATCAGGAGCTCGTCACCTGCGTGATGGCCGAGGCTGTCGTTGATCGTCTTGAAGTCGTCGAGATCGAGGAAGAGCACGGCGGGACGCGATTCTGGGCCGCTGTCCGCGACGGCGTCGGCGACGGCAGCGGTGAAGAGCACACGATTCGCGAGCGATGTCAAAGCATCGTGATGGGCCTGCTGGTGGAACTGCTCCTTCAAGGCGCTGAGGTCGCTGATCGATCGTTCGAGACGATCGTTCTCGAGCATCACGGCGGCGTTGCCTGCGAACGTCTCGAGGAGCGTGATGTCCTCCGCCCGGTACCCCGCGGTCAGTGTCTCGCGACTGCCGACGAGGAGCAGCCCGTTGACCCCCGCCTCGCCACGAAGCGGAATGGAGATCGCCCGCAGTAGGCCAAGGTCGCACATCAGGCCGTGGAGGCCGTCGGCAACGTCCGTCCCAACGACCTCCCGTGGAGTGTCCCGTTTGACCTCCGCACGGAGGCCCGAGTCCCTGTCACGGCGAAGCGCGCACGCCCTGAGCGGCGAGACCCCCTCCGGGCCTGTCGAGGCGACCTGAACCGACTCGGCCCCGTTCCGCGGCACGAGGGCTATCCAGGCGACGTCGGCGCCGACGAGAGCCCGAGGCGCCTCGAGGAGCTCGATCACGCTCTCGTCGCGCCCGGGCGCCTCGTGCGCACGACGGATCGCGTCGGCGAGATGCCGAAGACAGACGAGCCTCCGGTGCTCAGAGGTCGTCGCCCAGATGGCTGCCGCGCAGGAGACGAAGGGTAGGACGAGGAGCAGAGCCTGGAAGGGACGGTCGAGCCGGATGAGCTCGAGAACGACGATGGAGACGCCAACGCTCGCTACCGCGCCGAGCACCATGAGCCAGTTGAGATATGGGGATGTCTCGTTCTGTTGCTCGTCGTGAGCTCTCCGGCCCAAGCGGTGGACGGAGAGGGGAGCTGCCGTCGCAACCGTCACGGCAACTCCAGCAGCGAGCCAGCCAACTGGCCCCGAAAGACTCGCGACGGCGCCGAAGGCGAGGAAGATCGCGAGCGCGAGCGCCGTGACTCCCGTCGTCGTTCCCAGCCGAACCGCGGCTTCGCGGCGGCCGACACCGAACGCCACGAGCACCATCACGACTCCGGCGAGCTGCGCCGCGAACAGGCCCGCCGGATCGAGAAGAAACAGCGCGACACCGAGAATCGCTGCGTGGGGGGAGAGCGCAACGACGCTCACTCTGCCCCTCGTGAGCAGGACGAACGCCTCGGCAAGCATGAACGCCGCACCGACGAGCCACCACGGCGCCTCCCCGGGCTCGAGCGGCACCGCCAGATCGGGGAGCGCGGTCACGACGACGATGCCGCCCAGGAGGGCGAGGGCAAGAGCGCCGAGCGCCCGTCCGATCGTGCCGTGGAGATACTCCGCCATTTGCAGTGAGCCCTTCCGCAGGTATGGGTGCTGCACCACTCCGCAGTGGTCAACAAACCATCGATATTCTGAGGTGGTTCGACTCTCCCCCGATCGGGGGAGAGGCAGATCACTCGCCCAGGGGACGGCGCCGGGCGCGTACGGTTCGAGGCGACGTCCACCAAGTGGCCCTCGAGAAGAGGTACGGCCTGAAATGCTCCGGTCCTCGAAGGGCCACTTCAGGTAAGCACAGTAGTGGTGCTCGTTGCAGCGATCATTTCGCGTTTAGTGTTGCAACAAGCCCCACGAGATCTCCCGAAAGCACGTTTACAGGATCGTCGGGAGCACGGCGAGAGCGCCGACGAGAACCGCCGCCAGCGCCAGCGCGCCCGCGACCCCGCGCCACGGCAACTCGAACGTCGTCCGCAGTCCGAGCGCTAGAAGCCCGAGCGACCAGAGCCCGAAGGCAAGGCCGACCGCGAGGACGATGACGCGACCCGCGCCGTCGTCCGAGCCGCCGGTTCGGAACCAGTCGGTGCCGAACGCAAGAACGATCGCCGGCACCGTGATCAGGAGCGAGAGGGCGAAGGGAAGTGCCGAGAACGCGACGACCTGTCGCACCGGGCGCGCCGGCGTATCGACCCCGACGCCGCGGGCTCCGAGCCAGACGACGAACCCGAGTAGGAAATAGCCGAACGCACCGTAGAGCAACCCGCCGATGAAGGTGACCACCGCGAGGACGAGCCAGTCGAGTGACTCCTCGTCGAGGAGCGTTCCCCACGCCGGCGTGAGGAGCATCGCCGCCATACCCGCCATGAGGACGATGGCAAGGATCGGCTCCGACCGCGCCTCGACATCCACGTGTTCGTCATCGCGAAGCGCGACAAAGGCCTCCGTCGGGCGCGTCAGCACCCGCGGGAGAAGGCGCCACCACCGACGGACGTGGGACTGCGCATCGTCGGAGGCGCCGAGCGCCTCGGCATCGGCGATCGCACCCGGCTTGGACGGCCCATCGCTCATCAGAGCGAGCCTACCGCGCTGGATGGTTGATCGGTGATTGGGGCGCGTGTCGTGGCGGGCATGCACCAATTGCCGATCAACGATCTAGGCCTCGGCGGGGACGAGCGCTTCGATGCCGATCGAGGCAGCCGCCTCGGCGAGCCGCGCGTCGGAGACGACCATCACGTCACCGTCGTCCAGGATCGCCTCCGCCGACGCGAGGTGGATCGCGTCGTAGCCGCGAAGCGCGTGGGCTGCGGCAAGCTCGGCGGCGCGGCGCGCAAGCGACTCGGTCAACTCGAGACCATCCATCTCGGCCCACAGCCGGTCGAACGTCGTCGAGCGCGTCGCCATACCCGCGATCGTCAATCGCCTCGCTCGATGTGCAGCCGCGATCGCCGCACCTCCCTCGGCGAGCAACGCAACGGAGGCCACGCGTGACGACGCCTCGTCGCCACACGAGGCGGGCGTGCGCCGCCCCCGGCTCATCGAGCAGAAGCTTGACGAACGCACGAACTGTCGTAGTAGGCGCTCAGCTGCGCTGCTCGATCACGATGTCGCTCACGGACGCCTTTGACGGGAATGAGCTTCTCCGGCAGCCAGCCCGTCCGCGACCGCGCCGGGATCAAGACGCCCTCACGAATCAGGCGATCGAACTTGCGCTCCCCGTTCATCGGCACGAGGCGCGCCACGGGCTTGCCGTGCTCGGTGACGACGATCTCCTCGCCCTGTTTCACCTGCTCGACATAGCGGCTCAGACCGGCGCGTAGCTCTCGGATCCCGACATCCATGATCTAGATTGTAGCGCTTTTACTTCTCTATTTGTAGTGTCATTTCCGGGCATGCCCGTTCCGTCCCCGCACGGGTTAGAGTCGCACCATGAGCTGCGGAGCCTGCGGGACCGAGAACGCGATCGGCGCGAAGTTCTGCTCCGAGTGCGGAGCGACACTGGCCCGGACGTGTGCGTCGTGCTCCGCGCCCCTTGCGGCGGGCGCGAAGTTCTGCTCCGAGTGCGGGGCCGTTGCCGATTCGCAGGCGCGCTCGGTTGAGACGCCGAAGCAGGAGCCGGTAGCGGAGCGCCGGCTCGTCTCCGTCCTCTTCGCCGACCTCGTCGGCTTCACGACCGCCTCGGAGGGACGCGACGCCGAGGACACGCGCGAGCTCCTGACCCGCTACTTCGACACCGCGCCGCACGATCATCGAGCGCTACGGCGGCACCGTCGAGAAGTTCATCGGCGACGCCGTGATGGCCGTCTGGGGCGCCCCTGTCGCGCACGAGGACGACGCCGAACGGGCGGTGCGGGCGGCGCTCGAGCTCGTCGAGGCGATGCCGGGCCTCGACCCCGCGCTCCGGGCGCGCGCCGGCGTCCTCACCGGCGAAGCGGCGATCACGCTGGGCGCGACCGACCAGGGCATGGTCGCGGGCGACCTCGTCAACACCGCCTCGCGGATCCAGTCGGCCGCCGAGCCGGGCACCGTGCTCGTCGGCGATGCAACGCGGCGCGCCAGCGAGGCGGCGATCGACTACGGCGACGCAGGCGAGCACGAGCTGAAGGGCAAGGCCGAGCCCGTGCCGCTGTTCCGGGCGCTCCGCGTGGTCGCGAACCGAGGCGGCGAGGGTCGGTCGGCGGGCCTCGAAGCACCGTTCGTCGGCCGCGAGCGCGAGCTGCGCCTTCTGAAGGACCTCTTCCACGCGACGCGCCGACGAGTCGCGCGCGCAACTCGTCTCGGTCGTCGGCGTCGCAGGGATCGGCAAGTCCCGGCTGGCGTGGGAGTTCGAGAAGTACATCGACGGCCTCATCGACGACGTGTGGTGGCACCGCGGCCGCTGTCTCTCCTACGGCGACGGGGTCGCCTACTGGGCGCTCGCCGAGATGGTGCGCGGATGCGCGCCCGGATCGCCGAGGACGAGCCGCAGCAGAGCGCGCTCGCACAAGCTCGGCGCGATGCTCGAGCATCGTGTCCGGACGCGGACGAGCGCGCCTGCGATCGAGCCGCGTCTCCAGCACCTGCTCGGGCTGACCGACCGCACCGCGCCCGACCGCGAGGACCTGTTCTCGGCGCTGGCGGCGCTTCTTCGAGCGGCTGGCCGAGCAGGCACCCGGTGCTCATGGTCTTCGAGGACATCCACTGGGCCGACGCCGGCGCTGATCGAGTTCGTCGAGTACCTGCTCGACTGGTCGCGGGCAGCTCCCCGATCTTCGTCTTCACGCTCGCTCGTCCCGGACGTGGCCGACCGCCATCCCGACCTGGGGCGCGGGCATGCGCAGCTTCGACCTCGCTCCCGCTCGAGCCGCTGCCGCGACGAGGCGATCGATGAGCTGCTCGCGCGGCCTCGTTCCCGGGCTGCCCGACGACGCCGTCGCGCGGATCCGCGACCGCGCGGACGGGATCCCGCTGTACGCCGTCGAGACGGTGCGGATGCTGCTCGACCGCGGCCTGCTGAGCCCGGCGGGCCGGCTACCGCGTCACCGGCGACCTCGACGCGCTCGACGTGCCCGAGACGCTGCACGCGCTGATCGCGAGCCGCCTCGACGGCGCTCGCCCGAGGCGGAGCGCCGCCTGCCTCCAGGACGCGCGCCGTGCTCGGCAAGACGTTCTCGGCCCGCGGGCTCGCTGCGCTCTCCGGCGGCGCGGAGCGCGAGCTCGAGCCGCTCTCGCTCGCCTCGTGCGCAAGGAGCTGCTCGTCCTCGACTCCGATCCGCGCTCGCCCGAGCGCGGCCAGTACGGATTCCTCCAGGCGCTCGTGCAGCGCGTCGCCTACGAGACGCTCGCGCGCAGCGACCGCAAGGCGAAGCATCTCGCCGCGGCGCGCTACCTCGCCGAGGACGCGGGGATCGACCCGGACGAGATCGCCGAGGTGATCGCGGCCCACTACCTCGACGCGGCCCGTGCCGACCGAGAGCGCGCACGACGCGCTCGGATCCGGGCGCAGGCGCGCGCCTGGCTCGACACGCGCGGCGGAGCGGGCCGCCTCGCTCGCCGCCGCCGACGAGGCGCAGCGGGCATTCGAAGGCGCGGCCGCAGCTCGCCGAGTCGCCCGTCGAACAGGCTGAGTTGCTCGAGCGCGCCGGGAACCATGGCTCGCCAAGGAGCGCGTCTCGATGAGAGCGAGCGGCTGCTCGCGCGGGCGCGCGAGCTCTATGTGAGCGCAGGCGACACCCACGGCGCGGCGCGCGCAGCCGCCGGTCTCGCCCGTGCGCTGTTCTCACGGGGCCGCACGGACGAGGCGATTGCGATCGGAGAGGAAGCCTACGCCGTGCTCGCCGGCGATGATGCCGACGCCGACACCGCGATGCTCGCCGCCGAGCTCGCCCGCCTCCAGTTCTTCTCCGGTAACGGCGATCTTGCGCGCGAGCACATCGAAACGGCGCTCGACATAGCCGAGCGTCTGCTATTGCCCCAGGTGATCGCGAGCACGCTCAACACGAAGTCACTCACGGTCGGGGACCGCCACCCGACCGAGGCGAATGCGTTGCTTCGCGGGGCGCTCGAGGTCGCGCTCCGGCACGACCTCGCCTACGAGGCGCTGCGGGCGTACAACAACCTCATGGTGAACCTCGACACTCTCGACCGACTCGAGGAAACCCTGGCGCTGAACGAGGAGGCCTACGAGGTCGCTTGCCGCTACGGTGACCGCGACTGGCAGGAGAGACTGGGTGGTTCCCTGGCATACGAGCACGCGGCTGCCGGGCGCTGGGACGACGCACTGCGCCTCTCCGCCGAGACGCGTCCCACCGTCACTGACTCGCACACCGCCATGTCGCGTTTCCTCCCGGCCGAGATCTACTGGTTCAGGGGAGACGACGCAGAGGCCCGCGCGCTTCTCGACGATGCGTCCTCGATGCCGGACGACCCGACCAACATCGCCTATCGGCAGGTGCGGTCCCAAGTCGACGCCCAGTTTGCTCGGCTCGACCGAGACAGCAACGCGATGCTCGCCGCCGCCGAAACCGTCGTCGCCGCGCAGATCGAGCACCGGCAAGCCGACACGAACATCGCCGACGGGCTACGACTCGCCGCCCAGGCGGTCCGCGGCGCCGCCGACGTGGCATTGGCCGAGCGGGCTCTCGAACGGGCACGGGAGGCGATGGCTCTACGCACGACGCGGTCGTTGACCGGTGCCTACGAGCGGCTCGCCGGGGTGCTCGCGGCTCTCCGCGGTGAGCATGACCAGGCGATCGGCCACTTTGCTGCGGCGCTCCCCCCGACGCGCAGCGTCGGCGACCCGATCTGGATTGTGGAGCTGTTGCTCGACTACGCCGACGCCCTCTGCGCGGACGGCCGTTCCGCCGAGGCCGCCCCGCTCGTCACCGAGGCTCGCGAGACCCTCGAGCGACTCGGAGCAGTTCGCCTGATCCCTGCCGTCGAGGCGCTCGAGGCCCAGCTGCCGCAGGAGGCAGCTGCGTGATCGGCCCCTCCTGACGGCGACGCGTCGCACCGCGTGATCCCCTACTCACCCGCACTGCGCAACCGGCTGGCCGGCAATCTTGCTCGTCATAGCCGACGGGAACACGCGCTCGATGGACGACGTCATGCCGCCGTTGCGATCGTCGTCGTCGACAGCGACGCCGAGCGTGACGGCCACGACCCTTTCCCGATCGAGCCCGACTACTTCGACGGGCTGCCTTCGGACGTTTCGGGCCTCGACGGACGCATGTCGGGTGTCGCCGGTGGAGCGGCGTTTCTGCTCTGTCGCCGGGCACCGAAGCTCAGCGCGCATGCCGGGCAGTGGGCTCTGCCGGGCGGTCGCTGCGACGGTGGCGAGACGGCGCCTGGGCTGCGCTCCGCGAACTCCAGGAGGAGCTCGGGCTAGGCCTCGGCGAAGACTCAGTCCTCGGCCTGCTCGACGACTACGTGACGCGCTCCGGATACGTGATCACGCCCGTGGTCGTCTGGGGTGGTGGCGAAGTCGACCTCGTACCCGACCCCGCTGAGGTCGCTCACGCCTATCGCATCGGCTTGCACGAGCTATGCCGACCCGATTCACCCCGGTTCACGACGATCGCCGAGAGCGACCGGCCCGTGGTCGAGATCCCGCTCGGCGGCGACCTGATCTACGCCCCGACCGCGGCGATGCTCGTGCAGTTCCGCTGGGTGGCGATCGAGGGCCGGATCGACGAACGCGTCGACTGTTCGAGCAGCCCGTGTTCGCCTGGCAATAGCGGCGAGAGCGTGGGCTATGCGGCAGCGACGGCCGTCTCGCGCGCGGCGAGCACGCCACGCAGGAACTGCCCGGTGTACGAGCCGTCGACCGCGGCGACCTCCTCGGGCGTGCCGGCGGCGATCAGCTCGCCGCCCGCCTCCCCACCCTCGGGCCCGAGGTCGACGACCCAGTCGGCCTGCTTGATCACGTCGAGGTTGTGCTCGATCACGAGCACGGTGTTGCCTGTATCGACGAGCCGCTGCAGCACCTCGAGCAGCTTCTCGATGTCGGCGAAGTGGAGGCCTGTCGTGGGCTCGTCGAGGATGTAGAGCGTGCGGCCGGTCGCGACCTTCGACAGTTCCGAGGCGAGCTTGACGCGCTGCGCCTCGCCGCCCGAGAGCGTCGTCGCCGGCTGGCCGAGGCGGATGTAGTCGAGCCCGACGTCGTGCAGAGTCTGGAGCCGGCGGCGGATCTTCGGGATCCGCGCGAAGAACTCGAGCGCCTCCTCGACCGACATCTCGAGCACGTCGGAGATCGACTTGCCCTTGAAGCGCACCTCGAGCGTCTCCTTGTTGTAGCGCTTGCCGTGACACGTCTCGCAGGGCACGTAGACGTCGGGCAGAAAGTGCATCTCGATCTTGATCTGACCGTCACCCTTGCACGTCTCGCAGCGACCGCCGCGCACGTTGAACGAGAAGCGGCCCGGCTTGTAGCCGCGCACCTTCGCCTCCGGCGTGAGCGAGTAGAGATCGCGGACGTGCGTGAAGAGGTCGGTGTAGGTCGCCGGGTTCGAGCGCGGGGTGCGACCGATCGGCGTCTGGTCGATGTCGATCACCTTGTCGAAGACCTCGATCCCCTCGACGTCGTCGTGCGCTCCGGGCTTGACGCGCACCTTGTTGAGCTGGTTCGCGAGCGCCTTGTAGACGATCTCGTTCACGAGCGTCGACTTGCCCGAGCCGGACACGCCGGTGACACAGACGAATTTCCCGACAGGAAAATCGACGTCGATCGCCTTCAGGTTGTGCTGGGTGGCACCCCGGATGGTGAAGACGCCGCGGTCGTCCTCGCGCCGTGGCGGGATCGCAATCGTGCGCCGACCCGAGAGGAAGTCACCGGTGACCGATCCCTTCGTGCGCATGACCTGCTTGGCGGTTCCCTCGGCTACGACGTGGCCGCCGTGCTCGCCCGCGCCCGGCCCCATGTCGACGACCCAGTCCGCGACGCGCATCATCTGCTCGTCGTGCTCGACGACGAGCACCGTGTTGCCGAGCGCCTTCAACCGCTGCAGTGTCTGGATCAGCCGGTCGTTGTCGCGCTGGTGCAGGCCGATCGACGGCTCGTCGAGGATGTAGAGGACGCCGACCAGTTGCGAGCCGATCTGGGTCGCGAGGCGGAGCCGTTGCGCCTCACCTCCCGAAAGTGTCTTGGCCGCGCGGTCGAGCTGGAGGTAGCCGACGCCGACGTCGGAGAGGAAGGTGAGCCGCTCGCGGATCTCCTTCACGATCCGGTGACCGATCAGCTCCTCCGTCGCGCTCAGGCCGAGGTCGTCGAGGAAGCCCAGCGCCCCCGTGACCGAGAGGCAAGCGAACTCGTTGATCGAGCGGCCGCCGACGGTGACGGCCAGAACGGCCGGCTTGAGACGGGCGCCGTTGCAGTCGGGGCAGGGCCGGAAGCTCATGTACTCCTCGATCCGCTCCCGCTGCTGTGTGGACTCGGTCTCGCGATAGCGCCGCTCGAGGTTGCGCAGGATGCCCTCGAACGCCATCGCGTACTGGCGCTTGCGACCCATCCGGTTCTTGTACTGGACGAGGATGCGATCGCCGTTCGTGCCGTAGAGGAACCAGCTCCGTTGCTCGTCCGTGAGGTCACGCCAGGGAAGGTCGATGTCGACCTCGTAGCGGTCGGCGATCGCCTGGATCACGCCCTCGTAGAAGCTCGAGCTCCCGACCGACCAGGGAACGAGCGCTCCGTCGGCGATGGAGACGGACGTGTCCGGCACGAGCATGTCCGGATCGATCTCGAGCTGGGCGCCGAGCCCCGTGCAGCGTGGGCAGGCGCCGTGTGGCGCGTTGAAGGAGAAGATCCGCGGCTCGAGCTCGGGCAGCGAGACGCCGTGCTCCGGGCAGGCGAAGTTCTCCGAGTAGAGGAAGCTCTCGCCGTCCACGACGTCGACGCCGACCAGCCCCTCGGCAAGGGATGTGGATGTCTCGACGGACTGCGTCAGACGCTGCCGCATGTCGGGCTTGAGCACGAGCCGGTCGACGACGACCTCGATCGTATGCTTGAACTTCTTGTCGAGAGCGATCTCCTCCTCGAGCAATCGCTGCTCCCCGTCGACCTTCACGCGGGTGAAGCCGTCGCGGCGAAGCTCCTCGAGGACGTCGCGGAACTCGCCCTTGCGGTCGCGCACGATCGGCGCGTTGACTGTGAAACGCGTTCCCTCGGGGAGCGCGAGGATCTGCTCGACGATCTGGTCGAGGCTCTGGCCCGCGATCGGCCGCCCGCAGACGGGGCAGTGCGGCCGCCCCACCCGCGCATAGAGGAGCCGCAGGTAGTCGTAGATCTCGGTCACGGTGCCGACCGTCGAGCGGGGGTTGCGCGATGTCGTCTTCTGGTCGATCGAGATCGCCGGCGAGAGTCCGTCGATCGAGTCGACGTCGGGCTTCTCCATCATCTGCAGGAACTGACGCGCATACGCCGAGAGCGACTCGACGTAGCGGCGCTGGCCCTCGGCGTAGATCGTGTCGAAGGCGAGCGACGACTTGCCCGAGCCGGACAGGCCCGTGATGCAGACGAGGGCGTTGCGCGGGAGGCGGACGGTGACGTCCTTGAGATTGTGCTCCCGGGCGCCGTGGACGACGAGCTCTTCGATCATGGGAGCCAGCTTACCGCGTCAGCCTCGATCGAACAAGTGTTCGCTCGAGATGGCGCGATGGGAGTGTCAAGCGACGCCGACGACGGCCTTCACCCGACCTTGATGGCCGAGATGCGCGCATGTGCGATCGACATCCCGCTGTAGTTGCGGGCCGCCTTACAGATGAGCGAGAGTGCGCCGCCCGGAGACTCGATCTCGCCGAGAAGCGCGAACGTCCCGTCGAACCCGTCCTCGTTGACTTGGCGTGAGAACGAGGCCACGTCGGCAAAGTCGTTGAGTCGGCAGCGCACGTCTTCGGCGCCAACGAACGTGCCCAGGTCGGCCGATTGGTTGCTTGCGAACTGCGCCTTGGCGGAAACCAGGTACGTTCCCGGGGGCACCACGACGAACGCGTAGACGCGCTCGACATCGTCGGAGGGGACGCCGACGCTCTCTTCCTCGCGACCGCCCTGTGTCGGGTTGACCTCCTTGCCGAAGTACGCCTGCACGCCGCCCCCGCCGGCCGTCACCGGGGTGCAGGAGAGGATTCCCCCAGCCGTGATCCCCTGCGCCACCTTCCCCGCTGCGCAGTGCTGATCGGCAAGTGTGTAGGTCACGCAGACCCAACCGCCGGGAATCGTGTTCATCGGCGAGCGGCCGTTCGGGCATTGCGCGAGCCGGAGATCGTTGCCGTACAACTCGACCCCGTTACTCGCGGTGTACGCCTGTCCTCCCTGGTCGGCGGCACATGCCCAGGCCGAACCCCCCCACTTCGCCACCTGTCCTGCGGAGCACGCCTGTGGCAGCTTGTAGGCGGGGTCGAGTGCGAGCGTCACGTCACCGTTGTCGCCACCGCCCCGCAGCCCTTGCCCGGCGCTGATCGTCGTGATGTCCCCGGCGGCGAAGCTGATCGCCACGTCGTCCTTGACGCACGGACGGAGCGGTGACGCCCCTTCGCAACGAGGTACACGAGGCCCGTCCTTGCGTTGTGGCAGCCCGTGTACGTCGCGACTGTCCCACCACTCAGCGCAGCAGCCGCAACGCCAACTGCAGCGATCGCAACGCAGGCCGCGACGCCTGCCAACATGATCTTCTTCATCGAGCTTCCTCCTTCTCAGAGTTGGGCCACGCCCCGACGTCAGGCCGAGTCCGCGGCATGGCGGGCTACTTGGCTGGTGGCCGCTTCGATCGGGTGACCACCACCCCCGTCCTCTTGACGACAACAATCGTCTTGCCGGTGGGCGACTTCGGCACGTTACGGGTCCACCGCCCGCGGTCGAGGCCGCAAGCGGCGAGAACACCGCATCTGCGCGAGTCGGCGACCGATGTCGACGAATGGAAGCTCCGAAGACGTCGCAGCATCAGCGCTGACGACGCGCTCCGGTCGACGCCGGGCGCCGCCGCAATGGCGAGTGCCTGCCGCACCTAGCGCGACTGGATACGGGCGATCGACTGGTGGATCGCAGCTCGGGTCTGCTCGATGTCTGCGCGTACCGGAAGATCGACATCGCGTCGAAGCGGCGCACCGCTGCGGTCGATGCCATCGGAGCGAGGGCGCGCCGGAGGGCCTGCAGTTGAGCAAGTTCGGCCCGGACAGCGGCACCTGCGTCCAGGTCATCGTTCGGTCGCTGCAGGGCTTGCGCGGACAGGGAGCCACGGCGATGCGCTGCGCAGCTGCAACCGTCGTCCTGGCCCGCGAGATGGCCAGGTCGATTGCCGCCAGTTGGCCGATCGCCGCCCGCAAGCGTAACTTCGACGCCAGCGCACGTGGTATCCGTGTCACCGCCTGGGCGGGCGGAGTTGTCAGTCGGCTCTCACACGGGCCGATGACCGAGCGGGACCTGGTCCTCGAACTCGACGTAGGAGTGGATGTCCCCGTCGCTTCTGCGCAATGTGCGCACGAACGCTGCGGGCGTGTCGTTGCGGCATTGAAGGTCAAGCTTGACCAATGCGCGTGCGACATTCGCCTCGATGCCGAAGTCATCGCCGGGCGGGCATTGGGCAGCATCGACGGCGAGGAGGGATGAACGCTGCGGCGGCTTCGCCTGCCACTCCCAGTAGTCGGCCCAGCCTTCGTTGAATGCGAATCCGAGATTGGTTCGCTCACAATCGCGTGCCGAGTGATGCTGCGCATAGATGTAGCCGACAACATCGTCGGTGAAGTGATCCAGCGTTCCATCGAACGCGTGCCGAAGCGTGTGACCGAACTCGTGGTAGGCGACTCCCGCCCCGTTCTCGTCGACCGGCCTGCGCTTCGCAGGTCCGAAGTTCGTCTGCCACATGATCGTCGTGTAGAGCGAGAACGGCACACCGGCGTTGGGTGCGCCTCCACGAATCACGAGCCGTCCGTACGGAAGCGGCGACCCCGTGACCCGGCGGTACTGCGTCACTGCTTCACGAGCCGCCTGCCAGACGGAGCAGAACGGGGTGCCGGAACCACCGTTGACGCCGAGGGTCTGGCGGCCGAGATCGTGAATGGGCACGTCGTTCTCGTTGGTGCCCGAGTCCGTGTACCAGGGCCAGGCCACAGCCAGTCCTCAAGGCGCACCATGTCGTTGTCGTCGAGCAGGACCCGGACAAAGAAAGTCCCCTCATCCGACGACCGGCTCACCATGCCCCACTCGCCCTCCGCGTTTGTATGAGCAACCCCGACAACCTTGTCGGTGAACGGATTGTGGCCGAGCACATCCCCGTCGACGAGCCGTTCCACGAGCTCCACTCGCACGCCCTGGAGGGGGAACGTAAAGCCACGGTCGGTGCACCAGTAGAGCCCTTCCACGTCGTCTGATTGGAGCCGGCGCGCCTGAACCGACCGACACGATCACAAGCGACCACGCGCTCGCGAGCGACACGAGCCCCAGCAGTAACGTCGTCCTCTTCACGGCGTCGTCCTCCTTCTCGGATCGGGTCAGCTGGCGGTGGGAAGGCCAGGGCCAAGCGCTCTCAGCCCGGCGTTGACCGTCTTCCGGCGTCGTCGGTGAAGCACTGGAATGACTCGGGGAGCCGTCCCTTCGGCGAGTACGAGACGCACCGGAGCCCTGCGCAATGTCCCGAGGACGCGGTTCCTCGGAACACTCTTCGCCGCCGCCGAGCGGACGATCGCGGTCGCCTGTGGGCATGTCAGCCCGACAACCGCCTCGACACGCCACGCCTTACCAGCAATCGCAACGAAACCACACGCCCGGGGCTTTGCGTTGACACTCGGGGCACCGAACACAGCCGGCAGCACACAACAAGGAGCCCGGTCGCGAGGATCAGACGACGCCGAATTTCATTTCTGCCTCCCAATGATTGTCTGCTGCCACGTCCGCAGTTCGCGTGGATGCGAGCCCTGATAGCGCAGGCGCGACGCCGCCGGAGCAAAACCGCTGCCAAGCACCGCGGTCCGCCCACGTCGACCGTCCGGATTCCCTCGTCGTCGGACCGGCGACGTGAAGGATCAACCCTTCGGGTACCACCTCCATCGCAGAGGCGCGTGGCGCATACGCCTCCCAACTCGCCGGCCTGTTCGGGTCGCCGACGTACGCATGTTCCGCGCCTCGACGGGTTAGAGCCGGTATCGTGGATATGATCGGCGCGTGGAGCGCGGTCGAGGAGTCGAGTACCGGATCCTCGGGCCTCTCGAAGGTCGAAACGGACTCCGGCCCGATCGGTGTCACAGCACCTAGGCAGTGCGCGCTCTTGATCTCCCTGCTCACTAGCCCGAACAGGTCAGTACAGGTAGAGACGTTGATCGACGCCCTGTGGGATGATGACCCTCCCGCGTCGGCCGCGAAACTCGTTCAGGTCTACGTCTCGCAGCTTCGGAAGGTTCTAGGGTCAAGCTCGATCGAGACTCACCCGAACGCTTACAGGATCCGGGTCGATCCTGAGTGCGTCGACGCAGTTCGATTCGAACAGCTTCTCGCCGGAGGCCGGGAGGCCGCTGCGCAGGGTAACGGTCGCTGGCCTCTCTTCGCCTACAGCGTGCGCTCGACCTCTGGCGCGGACCGGCGATGTCGGACGCCCGAGCGACCGAGCGGCTCCAGCGTGAAGCTGAGCGCCTCGAACAGCTTCGGTCGATCTGCCTCGAGGAGCGGATTGCGGCAGACATCGAGAACGGACAGCACGAGTCAGTGTTGCCGGAACTCGCGATGCTCATCGCCGCCGAACCACTCAGGGAACGTCGCTGGGCGTTGTTGATGACCGCGCTCTATAGGCCCGGAGACAGGCAGATGCACTTGACGCTTACCGAGACGCTCGCGATGCACTCGACGCTCTCGGGTTAGAGCCGGGAGAGGAACTGCGCGCCCTCGAACGCCGAATCCTCCAGCATGACCCAAGCCTGATGCGCACCGGCAGCACGGACGAGGCCGTGGCGCGGCTACCCACTCCGCCGAATGCGCTCCTCGGGCGTGACGATGAACTCCGTGCCCTTGCCGACCTGGCCACACATGAGGAGGTGCGACTCCTCGTTCTCACGGGAGCAGGCGGCAGCGGGAAAACACGCCTTGCCATCGAGCTTGCGCGCACGATGGCACCCCTCTTCGCTGACGGGCCGCGTTTGTCGAGCTCGCTCCTGTCCGTGACCCTTCGCTCGTCCCCAGCGTCATCGCACATGCCCTCGATCTCCCACAGGCGGCCGGAGACGATGCGCTCGAGTCCCTCATCGCGGGGCTGCGCAAACTCGAACTGCTTCTCGTGATCGACAACGCCGAGCACCTGAAAGCGCTGCAGCAGCCTACGTCGAGCTGATCAGGCAGGTGCCTCGACTAACCGTCGTTGTCACGAGCCGCGCTGTTCTCCATATCTCGGTGAACGCGTCTTCCCGGTGTCACCGTTGGCCATCGATGACGCCATCGAGCTGTTCAGACAGCGTGCTGTCGATCAACCCGCGATTCCGCTCACCCCGACACGTCGAGCTCAGGTCGAGACGATCTGCCGCCGCGTGCACGGCCTTCCACTCGCAGTAGAACTCGAGCCGCGCGCACCGGCTGCTCGCCGTGAGCGAGCTCTCCACCGTCTGACGCGAACCCTGCCGATTCTGACGCTGGCCCGCTGGATCTCCCTGCCCGACAGCAAACGCTCCGCAGCACGATCGACTGGAGCGTCGATCTGCTCGAGCCCCGCGAGAGAGCGCGCTTGGTCGCCTTGCGGTCGTGCCTGGCACGTGCAGCGTTCCGCTGGCTGAGTCGACCTGCGGCGTCGACCTCGACGTGCTGACTGCACTCGTCGACAACAGCCTCGTCCAGCGCACCGAGGCCGGTGGCTCGACGCAGGCTCTCCCTCTTCGAGACGATACGCGAGTACGCGTACATACTGCTCGGCGTCGACCGCGCGGAAGCCGAGTCGTCTTTCGCCCATTGTGTGTGCAACGTCGTCGAGGGTGCACCGCTGCAGGGTGCCGAGCAATCTCTCGGTGTGGCGTTGATCGACGAGGAGCTGCACAACACGCGCGCTGCGCTCGAGTATGCACGAGCGGCGGGCGATTCCGACTTGGAGCTCCGTCTCGCGTCCGGACTCGGACGATACTGGTGGATTCGCGGATACCTCAGCGAGGGCCGATCCGTGCTTGAAGGCGTACTGGCACGCGCGGGTGGGCGTCGAACCGCCCCGGTAGCTCGCGCTCTGCGAGCTGCCGCAGGACTCGCCTGGGCACAGGGCGACCTGGACGCCGCCGAGAAGCTCGGAATCGAGGGCCTCGAAGTCGCCCGCGACGCTGCGACAATCGACGAGGAGCTTGGAATCCACACCGTCCTCGCGCTAGTGGCGAACAACCGCCGCGACTTCCCGCGTGCCATCGAACACCTCGAGAGAACCGCCTCTCTAGGTACCGAGCTCGGGCTCGAGCATCACGTGATGACCGCGCGAATGAACCTCGGCACCGTGTTGCTCGAGTCCGGCGACGCCGCTGCCGCCGTATTGCAGTTCGAGGGGATGCTGGATTTCCATCGTGACCGGGGAATCTCGGAGGGAGTCGGATTTGCTCTGCTCAATCTCGGTCAAGCGAGGTATCGGCTCGGGGACTATGCGCGAGCGACCGAGGAGTTCGGTGGAGCGCGGCAAGCATTTGGCGACGTCGGCTTCCGTGTCCACGTCGGTCACGCGCTCCAGGGAGAGGCTGCCAGCATTGTGCGCCTCGGCGCGTTCGAGCAGGCCGCGAGGCTCCTAGGGCGTGCCGCGCTCAAGCTCGAAGGTGTCGGAGCAAGCTTCGACGACTTTGACCGTTCACTTCCGACGACGCGGAGGCTCTCGCGCGAGCGACGCTCGGCAACGAACGCTTCGCGCGGGCGTATCAGGAGGGGTTTGAGCACTTCCCATAGCAAAGACGAGTCACACCAATCGACCGTTCTTGGTTGAACGGTCCTTCATCGCGTCAACAACACGACGCTGGAGCAGGAGACCCCGGTGGGCCTATGTCGCCCGACGGCGCCCGAAAATGAGGCCCCCGAGGGTGAAGCCGAGCCCGAACGTCCCGAGCGCAAAGGCGCCAACCGCGACCACTTTACGCCACAGCGAGAGCCGCTGCCAGTGGCCGAGCGCTGCCTCCTCCTGCTCGGTCAGCTCCTCGCCACGCCGCTGCTTGCGCAGCGCGCCCCCGGCCTGGAGACCGAGGTAGAGGTCGTCGAAGATCTCCGGAGTCTGTTCCGACATGCTCCGAGTGTATAGCCTCGTTCGGCGATGACCACCTCTCAACGACCCGTTGTCGCAGCGTTCGACGTCGACGGGACGCTGACGACACGCGACTGCGTAACCCCGTTCCTCTACCGAACGGTGCGCGTACGGGCCGCCATCGCACTCCTGCGGCGGCCCGTCGTGGTGGCGAGGGCCATCGTGCGCCGCGACCGCGACAGCCTCAAGGCAACGGTGTGCAAGGCATTTGCCGGCATGGATGCGAAAGCGGTCGAGGCCCGGGGAGTCACATTTGCGGAGGAGATCGAGAAGCGGTGGCTCCGCCCAGACACATTCGCGCGGCTACGACAGCACCGGGAGCTCGGGCACGCGGTCGTCCTCGTCTCCGCCTCCCTCGACCCGTATCTCGTGCCATTCGGGTCAAGCATCGGAGCGGCAGGAGTGGTGTGCACGGAGCTCGAGCGCGACCCGCACGGGGTGCTCACGGGAAAGCTGGCCGGCCCTAACTGCCGTGGCCCGGAGAAGGTGCGCCGACTCGAGAAGTGGCTCGCAGTGTCCGGGCTAGCCGATGCCGTCGTGTGGGCGTACGGCGATTCGGCCGGGGACGACGCGCTCCTCGCCCGCGCAGATCATCCAATCCGGGTTGGCCGGGGGTGCGTCTCCGCGAAGCCCGTCTGACGTACGATCTCGAAAATCCGTCGCGAGGGAGACGCCGTGCACGAAGGACTCGAGGAACTGAAGATCCGGCTGGGACAAGTCTCTGATCTGCGATCTACCAGCGCCCTCCTCGACTGGGATCAGATGGTGATGATGCCGCCCGCCGGCGCCTCGGTGCGCTCGTATCGGCAGGCAACGCTCGAACGGGTCGCTCACGAGCGGTTCACGGACGATCGCATCGGTGAGCTCGTGAACGATCTCGTCGACCTCGAGTCTTCCCTCCCGTACGACTCCGACGACGCGAGCCTGATCCGCGTCACGAGGCGAGATTGGGAGAAGGCGCGACGGATCCCCGCCGATCTGGCCGCGCGACTGACGCAGACCGCATCCGAGGCGATGGAAGCCTGGGTCTCCGCGCGGGCCGCCAACGACTACGGCGCGTTCCGCCCCTGGCTCGATCGGCAGCTCGAGCTGAAGCAGGAGTACATCGCCTGCTTCGAGCCGGCGGCGGATCCCTACGACCACCTGCTCGACGACTTCGAGCCCGGGACGAGCACGGCGGAGGTCGCCGCCGTCTTCGCCCGCCTCAAGGAGGTGCTCGTGCCTTTGATCGCCGAAGTCAGCGCCGTCGAAGACGGTGGCGCCCTGCCGGGTGGCCCGTTCCCCGAGGACGGACAGCGCTCGATCGGGCTCGCGGCGATGACCGCATTCGGCTTCGACCCGGCATCGTTTCGGCTCGACACGACCGTGCATCCGTTCTGCTCGTCGTTCGGGATCTCCGACATCCGGGTCACGACGCGGTACCAGGAGGACGACCTCGAGTCGCTCTTCAGCTGCATGCACGAGATCGGCCACGGGCTGTACGAGCGCGGCGTCAGCCCGTCGCTCGAGCGCACACCGCTCGCCCGCGGGTGTCACTCGGGACTGCACGAGAGCCAGAGCAGGCTGTGGGAGAACATCGTCGGGCGGTCTCTCCCGTTCTGCCGCTGGCTCCACCCTCAACTCGTCGAGACCTTCCCGGAGGCGCTCGGCGGATTCTCCGTCGAGCAGTTCCATCGAGCCGTCAACCGCGTCGAGCCCTCGTTCATCCGGGTCGACGCCGACGAGGTCACGTATGGCCTGCACATCATCCTGCGCTTCGAACTCGAGCGGGAGTTGGTAGCGGGCACGCTGTCGACGGCAGACCTGCCCGACGCGTGGAACACGCGGTTCGAGGAGTACCTGGGCCTGACAGTGCCGGAGGATCGCGTCGGAGTACTCCAGGACGTCCACTGGTCGTGTGGCTACTTCGGCTACTTCCCGACCTACCAGCTCGGCAACGTGATGAGCGTGCAGATCTGGGAGGCAGCCCAGGCCGCGCTGCCGGGCCTCGAGGAGCAGTTCGAACGGGGCGACTTCTCGGCGCTCGGAACGTGGCTCCGCGAGAACCTCTATGCGCTCGGCCGGAAGCTGACGCCGAAGGAGACACTCGCACGCGTTGCGGGCGGGCCGATCGACCCGGAGCCGTATCTGCGGTATCTGCAGGACAAGCACGGAGCCGGTAGCGCAACCTAGACGAGGACGCGCCCGACGTCGACACCTCCGCAAGGGCCATCTCGCTTGCATTCCAGGCAACGGTGCTTGCAGGCTCAATTGGCGTGCCGACAGGTCGTTGCGAGAGCTACACAGCGACCCCGAGCCCCTCCGAGTACTCGCGCGCGAGTACCCGCGCGAGCGCCTCGACGCAGCCCGAGTCGAACTCGGTTCCCGTACCGGCTCGGAGGAGGCTCATCGCGCGATCGTGAGTCCAGGCGGCACGGTAGACACGTGTAGAAACGAGCGCGTCATAGACATCGCACACTGCGAGGATCCTGACGTCGAGACTGATCTCCGCTGCCTTCAACCCCTCCGGATACCCACTGCCATCGAGGCGCTCGTGATGCTCCCGCACGAGGTGAAGGACTCCTTCGGAGAACCCACCCACCGAACGGAGGATTCCCACTCCCCACTCGGCGTGTCGACGCACGACGGCGAACTCCTCATCGGTCAGGGCACCGGGCTTCTTCAGGATCTCGTCCGGCACCGAGAGCTTGCCGACGTCATGGACGAGCCCTCCGATGGCGAGCGTTCGCAGGCGCGGGGCGGGCAGAGCGAGCTCGTCGCCGACCTGAACGGCCCGCAACGCAACCCGGCGCGTGTGCTCCTCCGTGTAGCCGTCCTTCTCGGCGAGCGCAACGAGCAATGCGCGCACCTGCGAGCCGAGATACGCCTCCTCGGATGCAACGAGGTCGGCTCCGCGAAGGTCGCCGACGAGCGCACGCGACATCGAGTCTCCGCGGCGCAGGTCGAGAGCGACCGGCACGCCGACGAGCGCGATGCCGACGACCTCGAAGAGATGCCCGAGCCACCAGCCGAGATTCCAGTAGCCGAGCGTCAGAGCGGCAACGAGCGCCGCAGCGAGCCAGACGAGACCGACGGCAACCAGGAGATCGCCGCGCCGATGGGTCAACGAGTAGGTGCGCATCGCTCGGAGGAAGAGCAGCAAGTAGAACACGAGGCCGATCACCAGGAGAGCGACGGCACTCGGACTGCCCGGATTCGGCACCGAGGGCACGAGTGAGGGGTCGACGACCGCGGTGATACCGAGCACTGCGATCACGCCGATCGCGACTCCGAGTAGGTAGAGGAGCGGACGCACCGCCTCGGGCCGGCGCAACGCGGGAAGCGCAGTGAGCGCGAGGATCGCACCCCCGATCGGGAGAGTGGCGCCACCCGTGAATGCAACAACGCCGTTCATCTCCACGAAAACCCCTGGTGTCGTGAGCCCATGGAGGCACAGAAGTGTTGCCATCACCGAGAAGGCGCAGCCCACGAGAACCGCGCGGCCATCCTGCCTTCGGGCGCCCGCGACCGTGAGCGCGATTGCTGCCGCCGTGGCGAGCCCCGCGCCGACGGCCACTCCCCCGAAATGCACCCAGCCGCCGATGTAGACCTTCTCGCGACCGAAGAAGTGGAGGAAGGCCGCCGGGACACACGCGGCAAACGCCGCTGCGGCGAGAAGTGGAATCGAGCGATCCTTCATCCGTCGCCTATCGGCTCGAACGACGCCCGAGTTGAGTGCGCGGAGCGAGAGCTGCGAGCGGGGATCCGCCCCGATTCCCGTCTCAGGCCGCGGTGCCGAACCGCTTCGCGGCCCGGGCCTTCGCCCGTGTCGCCTCGACCTCGCGGTCGCGCGGCGGCGCGGTCGTCACGAGATCGTCGAGCAGGTGCCGCGAGATGTGGGCGATCTCACGCACGGCCTGATCGAACACCGCCTCGTTCGCCTTCGACGGCTTCGTCGCACCGCTGATCTTGCGCACGTACTGGAGAGCCGCTGCGTGCACCTCGTCGTCGGTCGCGGGCGGATCGAAGTTGTGAAGCTGCTTGATGTTACGGCACATGTGGTGTCTCCTCTCAGCGGCAGTCGGTGGCGTTGGTCGAGCGCCGGTCAGGCGTCGCCATGCGCTCGTCGATGCGGGCCACACGGCCGCACCGTCCTCGTTCTCGTCATCCGCAGGGTAGTCGAACGACGTACGTACGTCGTCTCCGGCGTCAGTTGGAGAGGGCGAGCAGCTCCCGCCGCAGCTGCTTGATCTCGTCGCGCAGCTTCGCCGCGTACTCGAAGCGCAGCTCCTCGGCAGCGACGAACATCTCCTCCTCGAGGGTGACCACGAGCTTCTCGAGCTCGCCCGGGTCGAGCCCCTCGACCTTTTCCCTCCCACGCCGCCGGCGCCCCGGCACGGTCGGCGCGTCGAGCGTGAGGAACTCCGCGATGTCGGAGACACCCTTGATGATGTTCTCCGGCGTGATCCCGTGCTCTTCGTTGTAGGCGAGCTGCTTTGCTCTGCGCCGGTCGGTCTCGTCGACGGCGAACTGGATCGCCTCGGTCACCTTGTCGCCGTAGAGCAGGACGCGCCCGTTGACGTTCCGGGCCGCGCGGCCGATGGTCTGCACGAGCGCCGTCTTGCCACGCAGGAACCCCTCCTTGTCGGCGTCCAGCACGGCGACGAGCGACACCTCCGGAAGATCGAGACCCTCGCGCAGCAGGTTGACGCCGACGAGCACGTCGTACTCGCCGAGGCGGAGCTCGCGGATGATCTGGATTCGCTCGAGCGTGTCGATCTCGGAGTGGAGATAGCGCGTCTTGACGCCTGCTTCGAGGAGATAGTCGGTCAGGTCCTCCGACATCTTCTTCGTCAGCGTCGTCACGAGCACCCGCTCGCCGACGTCGGAGCGCTTGCGGATCTCACCGAGGAGATCGTCGATCTGGTTCTTCGTCGCGCGGAGCTCGACGACCGGATCGACGATGCCGGTCGGCCGGATCAGCTGCTCGCTGACGACGGCCGAGTTGCGGAGCTCGTATGCGCCCGGCGTCGCCGAGACGAAGATCGTCTGGCCGACGCGCTGGAGAAACTCGTCGAACCGGAGCGGCCGGTTGTCGAGCGCCGACGGCAGGCGGAATCCGAAGTCGACGAGCGTCTGCTTACGCGAGCGGTCGCCTTCGTACATGCCGCCGATCTGCGGCACGGACTGGTGCGACTCGTCGATGAAGCAGAGGAAGTCGGAGGGGAAGTAGTCGAGCAGCGTATGGGGTGGCGAGCCCGCGGGCCGACCCTCGAGCACGCGCGAGTAGTTCTCGATCCCATTGCAGAAGCCGAGCTCCCGCATCATCTCCATGTCGTACTCCGTGCGCTGGCGGATCCGGTGCGCCTCGAGCAGCTTTCCCTCGGCCTCGAACTGCCGGATCTGCGCCTCGAGCTCTCCACGGAGCCCGCCCATCGCAGCCTCGATCGTCGGTTTCGACGTCACGTACTGCGTGGCGGGGAAGATCGTCAGGTTGTCGAGCTTCGCGTACACCTCCCCGGTGAGGGGATCGAAGTGCGTGATCTGCTCGACCTCGTCACCGAAGAGCGAGATCCGGTACGCCGTTTCGGCCGAGGCCGGCTGCACCTCGATCACGTCTCCCTTGACCCGGAAGCGACCCCGTCCGAGCAGCGTGTCGTTGCGGACGTACTGCGTGTCGATCAGCTTGCGAAGGAGCTCGTCGCGGTCGTGCTCCTCCCCCACCGCCAGGTTGACGAGCCGCTTCTCGTATTCCTCGGGCGAGCCGAGACCGTAGATGCAGGAGACCGAGGCGACGATCACCGTGTCGCGACGCGAGAGGAGCGACGCAGTGGCGGCATGGCGGAGCCGGTCGATGTCGTCATTGCGGGACGAGTCCTTCTCGATATAGAGGTCGGCCTGCGGGACGTACGCCTCGGGCTGGTAGTAGTCGTAGTAGGAGACGAAGTACTCGACCGCGTTCGCGGGGAAGAACTCGCGGAACTCGTTGCACAGCTGTGCGGCGAGCGTCTTGTTGTGCGCGATCACGAGTGCGGGTCGCTGCAGCTTCTCGATCAACCACGCCATCGTCGCCGTCTTTCCGGTTCCCGTCGCGCCGAGGAGCGTCTGGAACCGGTGGCCTGCTTCGAGCGATGCACTCAGCTCGGCGATCGCGTGCGGCTGGTCGCCCGTCGGTGTGTAGTCGGCGGTGACGACGAGCTCCGGCACCCCTACAGCCTAGCGGAGGCACACGAACTTCTGTTCGTGCATCGACGCAGAGCACACCCCCGACGGTTCGAGGCGATGAGTGGTTCATTAGCCGCCCTCGCAACGATCGGGGCATGCGGGGCGTCAGTGCTCACAAGCGGTTGTTCTGCTCCCTTGGCGGCTTCCTCCTGGCTGCCGTCGGAGCGATGGCGTTCGTCGGGGCTACAGCCAAGGTGCCTCCCGGCACCGGTCCTCTCTTTGCCGCGACGAGCGACATCCACGAGGGTAATGCGATCCCCGTCCCGAGGTTCCGCGCGAACGACCCTCTGGCGATCGAGGCGTACTTCCCGAAGGAAAGCTACCCCCCAGAGTCGAAGGCGCAACTGCGGCTCGAGTCCACGCTTCGCGCAGTGCAAGTGCGCTTCTTCCGCGTGGGGCCAGAATGGGGCAAGACCGTCGGCGACATGCAGATGCGCGGCGTGGCCACCAGTCGACCCATCCCCCTCGGATCGATCCGAGCCGGCGGCTCCGCCCGCGTGACGATCGGCGACTGGCCAACCGGGCTCTACTTCGCGCAACTGACAGGCCGTGGGGGAAGGATCGGGTACGCGCCCTTCGTCGTCCGACCAAAGCGCCTCGGTCAGAGCAGGGTCGCGATCGTGCTGCCGACGCGGACGTGGCAGGCCTACAACTTCCGCGACGACGACGATGACGGCCTCGGGGACTCGTGGTACGCCACGAAGCGCGACACGGCACGTCTCTACAGGCCCTTTCTCAACCGCGGCGTCCCTCCCCACTTCCGGAAGTACGACCTGCACTTCCTTCACTGGTTGAGTCGCACTGGGAAGCACGCCGACATCCTCTCTCAGGCAGAGCTCGATGGGCCGACGGGGCCCGCTGCGCTCCGCCGTGCGTACGACGTGCTCGTCTTTCCCGGGCACCACGAGTACGTGACCGCGGCGGAGTACGACCTCGTAACGGGGTTCCGTGACCGCGGCGGCAGTCTCGTCTTTCTCTCGGCAAACAACTTCTACTGGCGGATCGAGCTCGCGCACGGTGTCATGACCCGTATCGCCCGCTGGCGCAATCTCGGGCGACCTGAGGCATCCCTGCTCGGCGTCCAGTTCGTCGCGAACGACATGGGTGAGCACCGAGCACCGTGGCTCTTGCGCGCCGCGCCTGCGACGGACTGGCTCTTCGCGGGAACCGGCGTTCGGGTAGGAGACCCGTTCTCGAACGCCGGGATCGAGATCGATCACACGTCTCCGGACTCGCCTCGCGGAACGCAGGTCATCGCGGAGATCCCCAATCTCCTCGGGCCGGGGCTAACGGGGCAGATGACCTACTACGAGACTGCCCGGGGCGCAAAGGTCTTCTCGGCGGGTGCGTTCTCGCTCGCTGGGTCGATCCGCCAGAAGCCCGTCGGCCAGCTGGTCGAGAACCTCTGGGCAAGGTTGGACATCGCAACGGCGGCCCGTCCCCCGTCCCGCCACCAACTTCACTAGCACGCTCGCTGCTCCCAATCTGATCAGGCGGTCTCGGCGGCTACTATGTCGTCCGCATGGGCCAACGGTTTGCGATTCTCGCCGGGGCCTTCCTCATCGCCGGCGGTGTGATCGCCACAACGACATCCTCAGCGAAGCCGCAGCGGCGAGATCGCACCGCCCCGCAACTCGTTGGGCTACGCGCCTTCACGCTCTCGCCGCAGAAGTACGCGGGCGACCGTCGGCTCTTCGTGACGATCTCGCCGAACGGCGACGGCGTCCGAGACCTCGCAAAGATCAGCTTCACGCTGACCGAGCGCGCGACGGTGCGCCTCCGAATCGCGCGCACGTTGAGTCGACCGGAGGTCATCTACGAGAAGACGAAGGCGTTCGGTCCGGGTCGTCACGTGTTCAACTGGAGCCCCGACCCGACAACCGCTCCGCGAACGTATCTCACGCTTCTCGACGTCAGGGACGCCGCGGGGAACCGCCGCACGTACGGTGCGTCAAACGCCGAGACCGGTCGCCGCCCGACGGCACCCGTGATCCGGATCCTCGGCGTCGAGGCTGGCTTCACGCGGGAGAGTTACGTTCCCGGCGAGACTGCGACGCTTGCAGTCGAGACCGATGCGAGCGCCCTCTCGCTCCAGATCTTCCGCGCTGGCCCGGAGGATGTACCGACGTACAACGACACGCTGATGAACGGCGTGCCGGTGACGGATCCGGTGAACGTCGGCTGGGCGAGCCTGGATCGGCCGGGCACCGTCCAGGTGCCGATCGGGCAGTGGGCCTCCGGGCTGTACTTCGCGAAGCTCACCGATGAGAACGGCCGCATCGGATTTGCCCCGTTGGTGCTCCGCCCTGCCCAGCTCGGGACGACGCGCGTCGCGGTGATCGTCCCGACGAACACGTGGCAGGCCTACAACTTCCGCGACGAGAACGGCAACGGCTGGGGCGACACGTGGTACGCCAAGGGCTCACAGAGCACCGTTCGACTCGGACGGGCGTTTCTCCGTCGCGGCGTTCCGCCCCAGTACCGGAAGTACGACCTCGGCTTCCTTCGCTGGCTCGCGCAGCGCGGCAAGCAGCCGGACTACCTCAGCGAGACCGATCTCGAGGTGCTCAACGGCGACACGCTCGCGAAGCTCTACGACCTCGTCATCTTCGGCGGGCACACGGAGTACGTGACGCCGCGGGAGTTCGACGCCGTCGAGCGCTTCCGCGATCTCGGCGGCAACCTGATGTTCCTCTCGGCGAACAACTTCTTCTGGCAGGTGCAGCGACGCGGCGAAGTCCTGACCCGCACGCGGAAGTGGCGCGACATCGGGCGACCGGAGTCGGCGCTGCTCGGCGTCCAGTACCGCGGCAATGACGACGGGCGAATCCAGCGTCCGTTCATCGTACGCGGGGCGACGACCGCGCCGTGGCTCTTCGCCGGTACTGATCTCTCCGACGGGGCCGAGTTCGGCCAGGAACTCGGCGGCTACGGCATCGAGATCGACGCCACGACAACCGCGAGCCCACCGGGCACGATCGTGCTCGCTGAGATTCCGGAGATCTACGGGCCGACATTCACCGCCCAGATGACGTACTACGAGACGCCTGAGGGTGCGAGGGTGTTCGCTGCGGGCGCGATGGATTTCGGCGGGACGGCACTACTCCCGGTCGTCTCGCGGATGCTCGAGAACCTGTGGGCGCGACTGGCTGTGCCGTAGGGGCGGTCTAGCTTGAGCACGCACTCTGGTACGCGTCGAGTGCCTCGGCCGGACGTGTCGCCGAGCTCGAGTCGTTCGCGCTGACAAGAAGACGCTCGAAGCGAACCGCATCGACCTGATCGCTCTCGACGCGAAGCACGTACCCGGGTGATCGGGTCTCGAGCACGTCCGGGCCGAGAAGCTTGCGCAGCGCCGAGACCGCGTTTTGCAACAAGGTCGTCGCGGTGCGCGGGCGCGTCCTCGCCCCACACGTCGTCAACGAGTCGCTCGGTCAGCACGACCTGACCGGGCCGTAGGAGCAGCGCGGCGAGCAGCGCATGCTGGCGCAACCCGCCAAGCGGCACCAGGCCGTCGTCTCCGACCACCTCGAGCGGGCCGAGAAGCCTGAACTCGAGCACAGATGCGTTTGTACCACCCAGCGCCAACGGTTGTCTCACCCGCCTTGCTGCGTGAGCCACCGGTTAGCCCGCCGTGACCGACCCGATGACCGATCGGCCGGACGCTCGCCTCCTCGAAGTGAGAGGAGGTGAGGGCGATGCCGATCGGCGATGGTGGTGGCGGTGGTGGCTGCGACACGTAGTTCACAGAGGCCCCGGGGGCGCAACCCCCGGGGTCTCGTCGGGATCGAGTTGTGCGCGCAGCGCTTCGACGCGTCGCTCGAGGACGACGCTCCCTTTCGCCGCGGCCGCTGTCGCCGCCCGATCGAGTGCCGAGCGTGCGCCGTCCGGATTGCCCGCAGACGCTTCGACCTCGGCGAGGTCGGCGAGAACGCGAAACCGTAGCTCGAGCGCGTCTGTTCCCTTGAGCGCCGCGAGTGCCTTTCGCACAAGTCGTCCCCCGGCCCGACATTGGCCTTTGGCCGCGAGGGCCTTACCCGTGATCCGCATACAGGTCACGTTCGCGTGCAGATCGATCGCGGGAGTCCTCGCCGCAGCGTGCCGGACAAGCGGCAGCGCAGACGTCGGTCCCGAGACGGCGAGCGCAAGTTCCGCGCGAGCGGCGTCGTGGCGGGAGGCCCATCCGGTCTCGCCACCGCGCTCGAGCTCACTCGCGGCGGATTCCAGGATCGATGCGCCCGCCTCGAGCTCTCCCGCCATAATGGCAATCTCAGCCCTCACCGACGCGTAGTCGGCCAGTAGCATCAACCGCAGGCCGCGTTCCTCGTAGACACGGGCTGCCTGGTCGAGAAGTTCCGCCGCCCGACCCGGCTCTGCGCCGAGACCCTCGATCAGGGCGCGTATCAGGTTGACATTGGCCTGTGCAAGCACGTTCCCGTCGACCCGTCGGTGCAGCTCCACGCAGCGATCGCGCCCGTCGGTGACCGACCGCATCCCATGAAAGGCGGCAGCTGCGAGCACGAGAACGGCCCGGGAGGATTGGTACCCGGCCTCCGTCAGATGGGTGTATGCCGACTCGGCCGCGATCTCGGCATCCGCGAAGCGACAGCCGATGCTGGCTAGCGTGGCGCGAACGAGCAAGGCGCGACCGCTGGATCGATCGTCTCGCGCGCGTCGGAACACAGGCATCGCACGCAGGAGGACCTCATCCAGCTCCGCCTCCGTCGCGAGTCCGGAGAACACGGCCGGCACGATCAGTTCGACGTTCGCACGAAGCTCGACCCGCCGCCGACGGAGCCGCCGAGCCGCTTGTCTTGCCCCCTCGAGAAGCTCGACCGCCTGGCGAGATTCACCGAGATCCCTCTGTGCGAGTCCCAGCTCGATCGAGGCGTCGAGACGAATCGGATCGTCTGGCGGCAGAAGAGCACAACAGCGGCCGAGGAGGTTCGCGGCACCTGAAGCGTCGCCGGCGCGCCACTGTCCGAGCCCGAGGGCCGCGAGCCGCTGCCCCGCCTCGAGCTCCAGAGGAGGTCGCGGAGAGCCGACCTCGCGCGAGAGCAGCGCGGCCGCCTCCAGGTGAACGGCGGACATGATCGTGTCCGCCTCCCCGTGGAGGTCGCGATGCCGAGCGATGCCTTCGTGGAGCGCCGCACGCCGGGCCTTTGATATCCCCTCGTACGCTGCGTCGCGAACGAGCGCGTGGGCGAACCCGTGGAGCGAATCGTCGCCCACACGGAGAAGACCCGATCGACAGAGAGCGGCCAGGCGACCATCGAGCCTGGACACATCTGCTGGATCCGCAAGCGCAGCCAGCTCGGCACGTTCGAATTGCGGGCCGATCACGGCCGCATGCTGCATCACGACGAGCTCACCCGCAGTGATGCTGTCGAGGCGCCCGGCGAGCACGGCGTCGAGCGACGGCGGGATCCGGGCAGCTACGGCGCTCCCGCGTTCCGTGCGCGCAAACTCCGCCAGCTGCTCGGCGAACAGCGGCACGCCGTCACTTGCGACCACGAGCTGTTCAACGAGCTCGGGAGAGAGCGGATCAACCGCCGAGCATGCTTCGATCAGGTGCTGGGTCTCGGCTTCTGCGAGCGGCTCGAGGGCAAGAACGTGCGCCTTCCAGGCCGGGCGTCGCTCCAGCAGCTCCGGACGTGCAGCCGAGACGACGAGGGCCGGGCCGCGGCAGGCGAGCGTGAGGTACTCCACGAGGTCGAGGAGCATCGGCATGCCCCACTGGAGATCATCGAGGGCGACGATCACCGGGCCCGATGCGCTGAAGTGCTGCACGAGATCGCGGACACCTGCGAATGCGGCATCGGCTGACGAGACGTCATGGAGCGGCGGAGCCGACGCGTCGAGTGCCTCCGCCTGAGCGGCAAGCTCACGAAGTGGGTGAAAGGTGATGCCCTCGCCGTACTCGATGCAGGTTGCGGACAGCGTGACCGCCGACGCGCTCGTGGCGAACTCTCGCACGAGCCGCGTCTTCCCGATCCCCGCTTCTCCGATCACGACGACATGCACGGGAGTGGCAGCCTCGGCGGCCGAGCGGAGTGCCGAGTCGAGGTGAGCGAGCTCCGCGTCCCGTCCTACGAGCGGCATCACGAAGCCTGCCGACGGTCGACCCGAGATCACTCCACCGAGAAGCACGCGTCCGTTCAAGCGATCCGTGGCGAATGCTCCTCCGGCGGCCTCGGCAGCCGAGCGCGCCACCACGATCTCGCCGACCCCCGCTGCCTCGAGCGACTGCCGGACCTCGTCGACGAGGCCGCCCAGAATGAGAGGGACACCGTCGTCGACCAGGAGCCGACCGGCACCGAGCCCGAGACGGACGGGAACGCCGCGACTCCGCAGGATTGCCTGCGTCTCGATCGCGGCCCGTCCGGCCCGAAGCACGTCGTCGTCGTGTGCGATCTCGGCACCGAAGACGGCAACGGATTCCGAACCATAGGGAGACGACACAACTCCTCCGTGACGGGCGGCAGCAGCGTGAAACGCCTCGTGCCCACTCGCGACGGCGCCAGCAGCTGCCTCGAGATCAGCGCCCGGATCGGTGACGACGCGGGACACGAGAAGCGCAACGGGACGTCGGGCAACGCTCCCGCGCGACGCGCTTGCCGGCGACGAGGAGATCAGCGGGTCGTCCCTGAGAATCATCAACTGGAGCGCCTTCGTCTCTGCCCCCGGCTCGAGCCCCGACAGCTCGTCGAACGCGCGCCGCACCTCTTCGTAGACGTCGAGCGCGTCCTGCGTACGGCCGGACCGATGAAGCGCAAGCATCTGGAGCCTGCGGAGACGCTCTCGCCCGGGCTCATGACTCGCCAGTGCCTCGAGCTCGGCTTCGACCTGATCGTGGAGGCCAAGCTCGATCTCCGCCTCCAGCTTGTCCTCGAGGGCGGTCAGCCGGAGCTCGTCGAGCCGTGCGATCTCACCCTGGAGAAACCCTTCGAAGGCGAGCTCGGAGTACGCGGGGCCCCGCCAGAGGGCAAGTGCCTCCCGGAGCGCCGAGACGCGCTCCTGCGCAGGCAGGGGGCGCGCGTCTCGAAGGAGTCGCTCGAAGCGATGCGCGTCGATCGAGCCCGGGTCGACGGTGAGCACGTAGCCGGCCGGGACCGTCTCGATCGTCGTGCGCCCGAGTGTCTTTCGCAGTCGTGAAACGGCGTTTTGCACGATCGCCTCGGCCGACGGTGGCGGTGCGGCACCCCACAGATCGTCGATCAGGCCGGCGGTGGGTAGGACTGACCCGGAATGGAGGACGAGGTCGGCGAGCACCGCGCGAGGTCGCGGCCCTCCCAGACCGAGCGGCGTACGACCCACCCTCACCTCGACCGGTCCGAGTACGAGGAACTCCATGCCGAACCTCCAGTCGTTCGCGGCGACCGTACCACCTGCTCGCGCCGCAGTACAGGAACGCCGTTAGCCGTTTGTTTGGAACGCCCGCAACGATCGGAACGGCCCCTAGCAAAAGGAACGCGATGCCCGAGCTCGACAAGCCCAGAATCGCCGGACTCGATGCTCCACGCCGCGTCGACCACTTCCCTTTTGCCGAGACGATCGACATCTCCGCCGCCGATGCCGCTCCGAACGAGCCGTGCCCCTGTCTCCCGGCGGCGACAGCCGCCTGGTACCTGTTCGTGCCGCCGCGGTCCGGCTGGCTCACCGTCGACCTGGTGGGCAGCACGCCGCATGATGCCGTCCTCCGCCTCTACAACTACTCACGGGTCGGCCACGACCCGCTCGAGTTCATCGCGTGCTCCAGCCCGATCTGGAACGGGCAACTCTCACTCGAAGCGCGCGTGAACGCCGGTCAGGCGCTGCTGGCGCAGGTCGGCACGTCGGAGTCCCGCGTCGGGTGGATCGTCGTTCGGGCGGAACTTCATGCGGTAGGAGAGAGAACCAGGTCTGCACGCCTGTCCGACGGGTAACCGTTAGCCGGCGGTTGGCCGGCCGTGGCCGACCGGTGAGGGCGCCCCTCGACCGTGCGGGGCATGACCCGCACACAGAACATCCAGGCGCTTCGGCGCGTTGCCGCGACCGTCTGCATGACGCTCGCCGCCTTCATGGTCTTTCCCGCCACGTCCGATGCCGCTTCTCCTTCGTCGTACGGTTGGCCGGTAATGCCTTTCGATCGCCAGCACCCCGTTCGTGGGTTCTTCGGCGATCCCCGAATCCCGGAGATGGGGCGTGAGCCGCACGGTTCGTTCCACTTCGGCATCGACATCTCCTGCCCTGACGGGACGGCCGTCTACGCGACCGTCTCTGGTGCCGTCGTGCTCGCGTCCGAGCGGCCGGAGACCGTTGCGGTTCGTAGCGACGACGGTCATACCGTTCATGCGGTCTGGCACATCGTTCCCTCGGTTCGAGACGGTCAGCGCGTCGTGGCGTTTCGGACAGTGGTCGGGCACGTCAAGGCACCGTGGGGCCATGTCCACTTCTCCGACGTCCGTGACGGCGTGTACCTGAACCCGCTGCGACGAGGCGCCATGCATCCCTACCGCGACGCCACGATCCCCGTGGTGCGCTCCGTGCGAGCGGAGAGCTACGACCGTGGTGTCCCGTTCAAGGCGCTCAGCGGCCGATTCGACCTCGTGGCCGAGGTGGCCGACCGAATGCCGATGGCCGCACCGGCGCCGTGGACGGGCTTCCCGGTGATGCCATCGATCGTCCGGTGGCGCCTGGCCGGGAGCAAGGTGACGCGTTGGAACGTCGCCGCCGACTTCCGTACTGCACTCCCGGCGGCATCGACATTCCGGACGACGTATGCGCAGTGGACGCGGCAGAACCACCCCGGGCGCCTGGGCCGCTACCGCGTCTTGCTCGCGCGCAGCTTCGACGCGCGTATCCTCCCGTCGCGCGGCTGCCGACTGGAGGTCGAGGTCATCGACACGGCAGGCAACCGATCAAAGCGCTCCGTCGCGATGCGATCCGCGCGTCCCGCGAGCACCGAGGTGCGCCTCGCCTCCCGGTAGCCGGGCCAACAGATCGATCATCTCCATCGTCTACCGTGTCGGGCATGCTCGAGACGCTCTCCCGCGCCCGCCTCCTGAAGGCGGGTGCCGCGGCCTTCGTGCTGTTCGCCGTCGCGCCCGGCAAAGCCGCGGCAGCGATGCGTGGCACAGGTGCCGCTCTCGGCGTCTCGGCGCGCAATGCCGGCCGCCGCTACGCCGGCGACCGTCCGCTGTTCGCGACGGTCTCACCCGGCATTCCCGGACGCGACGCCGCGGCGATCCAGTTCCGACTCCCGCGTCCGGCATCGATCAGGCTCGAGGCCGTCCAGACAGCCCTGCGAACCAGCAAGATCGTCTGGGAGACGAGCGCCCGGCTCGGCCGCGGCGAGCACGTGGTCAACTGGGCTCCCGAACAGGGAACTCCCGTCGGCTCGTATCTCATGCGGCTGACCGTCACGGACAAATCCGGCCGCAGGACGGTGCTCGGGGCCAGACGACCGCTGTCCGTTGCGCAGCAGAAGGCACCCGTCGTCCGAGTGCTCGGCGTCGAGGCGTCATTCCTTCGCCGGTCGTACCTCCCGGGGGAGCCGATGGAGCTCCGGATCACCGCCGACGCAGCGTCGCTGACGCTCCAGTTTCTCCGCTGCGGGCCCGAGACCGAGAGCAGCGAGCGAAACGACGAGCTCTCGGGCACGCCGAAAGGCGAGCCGGTACCGATCGACTGGACGGGAAAGCGCTCGGGGCCAGTGACGATCACCGTTCAAGCAGGCGGCTGGCCGCCCGGCGTCTACGCCGCCCGGCTGACGACCGAGGACGGTCGGATCGGGTTCGCGCCGTTCATCCTCCGCGCCGTCGAGGCCGAGCCGCGCAGGCAGCTGATCGTGATGCCGACGAACACCTGGCAGGCATACAACTTCTACGACCGCGACGGTGACGGCTGGGGTGACACGTGGTATGCGGGAGGCAGCCCACCGGTCGATCTCACCCGGCCCTACCGGGATCGAGGAGCGCCGCCTCGCTTCAAGACATACGACCGGGCCTTCCTCCGCTGGCTCGTGCGTACCGGTAGAACGCCGGACTTCGCCGCCGACGACGACCTCGAGACGTTCGCAACCGGCGATGACCTACGTGCACGCTACGACCTGATCGTCTTTCCGGGGCACAGCGAGTACATGACGACCCACGCGTACGACGTGACCGAGCGCTACCGCGATCTCGGCGGCAGGCTCATGTTCCTGTCCGCCAACAACTTCTTCTGGAAGGTCGAGGCGGACGAATCAACACTTCGCCGGGTGAAGCTGTGGCGTGAGCTCGGGCGTCCGGAGGCGCGACTGCTCGGCGTCCAGTACCGCGCCAACGACGACGGCCGCCGCCAGGGCCCGTACACCGTCGTCGCAGCGGAGGCGGCCCCGTGGCTGTTCGACAAGACCGGTCTCGTTAACGGGTCGACGTTCGGCGAGACAGTCGGTGGATACGGGATCGAGATCGACATGGCGACGGCCGAATCTCCTCCCGGCACCATCGTTCTCGCCCGCGTCGTCGATCTCTTCGGGCCGGGGCTGAGCGGCGAGATGACCTACTACGAGACGGAGGCGGGGGCACGCGTCTTCTCGGCGGGCACGCTCGACTTCGGCGGCTCGGCGACGTTCTGGCCGATCAGCAGGATGCTCGCGAACCTGTGGAATCACATGCTCGCCGACGTCGTCCCGCCTCCGGCAGCAGAGCCACCGCCTCCCTCAGGCGGTTAGCGGAGGTCCCGTCGGGGAGCGGCGGAAGGCGAACACCGCGAACGGGATCACCGCCAGCGTCTCCCCTGCCGCGATGAGCAGGAAGACGGGTTGAGGGCCGACCGCCTCGAGGAGCGGGCCTGCGACGAGGAGCCCGATCGGCCCGGCCAGCATGGCCAATGTGATGATCGCGGTCATCACCTTCGGTCGCAGCGCCTCGGGTGTCCGCATCGTGATCACGCCGATCAGCGGCGCGTTGATCATGGGGCCGAACAGCGCCGAGATCGCAAGGGCGAGAACGACGCCCGCGGCCTGCAGCGGCAGGACGAGGAACCAGATCGGCACGGTCATCGCGGCGAACGCGACGGCGCCGAGCCGGACCGGCTCGTATCTCGGAACGAGACGCACCGCGAACACGGATCCCACGACTGCACCGAGCCCGAACGCAGCGAAGAATGCGCCCGCGACGCGAGAGCTGCCGCCGAAGTCGTCATACGCGAGGACGGGCAGCGACGCGACGAGCATCTGCGAGAACATGTTGATCAGGAGCGATGTGCCGGCGACGACCGCCAGCAACCGATCGTGTCGGATGAAGTGCACCCCGGCCATCACGCCACGACTCTCGGTCGTCGGCGCCTTCGGCGGCCGCTGCGGCACGAAGAGCCAGAGCATCACGAACGCGAACAGGAACGATGCTGCGTCGACATACAGCACGGCGGGTGCCCCGAAGGCCGAGATCAGGAGCCCGGCGGTGATCGGACCGAGGAGCCCCGTCGCGCGCAGAACGCCCTCGAAGACGGCGTTCGCCTGCGCCACGACCGTCTCGTTCTCGCCCACGAGCTCGGGCAACACGAGCCGTTGCGCGGCGAACGACGGCGCGATGAAGACTCCGACGAGCGCCACGAGCACGAGCAGGAGCCAGAAGTCGAGTACGCCGAATGAGTGCAGGAGAGGTACCGAGGCAAGAACGGGCGCGCGGCACAGATCCGCGAACATCATCGTCCTCCGGGCTCCGTAGCGAGCGATCACACCGCCGCTCGGGATGCCGAGGAGCGCGATAGGGGTGAGCTCGACGGCGAGCACGATTGCCATCCGGGCCGCCGACCCCGTCGTGACCAGGACGAACCACGGCAACGCGAGGAACGTCATCTGCGACCCGAGCGACGACACCGACTCGCCGAGCATGAGCGCGACGAGAGGTCGCGAGCGCAGGGGCGAGCGGGTCACAGGATCCGAGCCGAATGATTTCCGGCCGGCGGATCGAGTGCGCGATCGATGCGCGGTCGAACTACCCCACTAACCAGGCACCTTCACTCTGGACGGTGACGCCGTCGAGCTCGATCCGCGACCCCGGCAGCCGGAGGTCTTTGACGAGATCCCAGTGGATCGCCGACTGGTTCGTCCCGCCGACATCCGTGTAGCTGTTGCCGACGGCAAGGTGCACCGTCCCGTTCATCTTCTCGTCGAACAGCGTGTTCTTCATGTACCGCGTGATCCCGGGATTGCAGCCGATCCCGAGCTCGCCGAGACGGCGTGCGCCCTCGTCGATGTCGAGCGTCTCGATCAGGTACGCCTCGTTGGTCTCGGCGGATGCGTCGACGACGCGGCCTGCCTCGAAGACGAGCCGGATCCCGGTCATCTCGCGACCGCGATAGACGGCGGGGAACTCGGCGAACGAGATCACACCCTCCGCCGAGTCCTCGACCGGGCAGCCGAAGAACTCTCCGCCCGGCAGGTTCGCACCGAGTGCGTCGACCTTCATCGACCGCCCCTCGAGCGAGAGCCGAAGATCGGTGCCCTCGCCGACGATTCGGACCTCCGACGCGGCGTCGAAATGGGCGGAGATGGCACGCATCCGCTCGCCCTCGGCGGCCCAGTCGAGCAGGACCGAGCCGTAGAGAAGCTGCGCGAAATCCTCGGTGCTGAGCCCTGCCTCCTGCGCGAGCGCCGCGGTCGGGTACTGGCAGGCGACCCACGGGATGTCGTGGTTCATCATTCGCTTGTTGGCGGGTCGATACGCCGCCTGGAGCGCACCCATGCGCTCGCTCGGAATCGCCGCAGAGGAGCGCGTGTTGTCGGGCGCCGCGACGAAGAGCATGGCATCGATGGTCGCGAGCTCACTGACGGTGATGCCGGCCGGCTGCTCGAGCAGCTCGAGGGGAGCGTCCGCCACCCAGCTCAGGGACTGCGCGAGAAAGCCCTCGAACGAGACTCGCAACAGCGCGTACGCACCGCGCCGCGCTACGGCGCCGCACACCTCTTCGAGAAGCGGCCGGGCCTGCGGATTCCCACCGACGTATACCTGCCATCCCGGCTGAACGTCGAGGCAGCCGCCGACGATCAGCTCTGCGTACTCGCGATCGCGGGGGTCAGCCATCGTCGGCACTCTAGCGATGCGCTACGCGGGCCATGCACGGACAACGACGTACTTCTGCGAACATCGAGCATCGTCTTGGGTCCTATGAGGGAGGGGTCACGGGGAACCGTAGGTTCCCGGCTTCAGGATCAGGCGAAGCCTGCAGGAAAATGCGGCTGAGGCGATCGCGATATGCTCTTCCATCGCGATCGCCTCAGCCGACCCCGAGCTGCTTCGCATACCGGTCTGCGTAGATGCGCTTCGCCTTCTCGACGTTGTCGACGTAGTCGCGCGTCTCGGGGAACTGGATCTCGACACCCTGCTCTCTCCAGCGATCGACATTCCCCGGCCCCGCGTGGTACGCGGCGAGGGCAGTGCGCTCGTCGGAGTAGCGGTTGAGCATGTTGCGCAGGTACCAGGCGCCGTACCGAACGTTGATCTCCGGCACGTAGAGATCCTTCACGACGAAACCGTCTCCGCCGGTGCGGATGGCGATCCCGCGGGCCGTCTCGGGGAGCAACTGCATCAACCCGATCGCACCTGCCGACGACTCCGCTCTCGCGTTGAAGCGGCTCTCCGTGTAGATCACGGCAGCAAGAAGCGCCGGATCGAGGTCGTAGTTCTTCGCGTGACTCCGCACGATCTGCTCGTACCGGAGGGGGTAACGCAGGCGATCGACCGGCCCGCAGCCGAGCGAAACGACCAAGCCGGCGACGATCGCCATCGCCGCGAGCGCGATGATCGTGCGTCTCACGAGCCCTCGTTCGTCAGCTCTTCCATGAGGCCTGCGACCCAGCGGTCGAGGTCCTCCGGCGTTCCCGTGTTGACGAAGTGATAGTCGGCCCGCTTGACTTTCTCGGCATCGTCGAGGAGCCGTGCCTCACGGTTGTCCTGCGGCGCATGACGGCGCTGCTCGCGCAGCTGACGGGGAGCCGTGACGACGATGACACGGTCGAAGCGCGACTCTCCACCCGACTCGTAGAGGAGCGGCACCTCGGTGGCGCACACGCGCGGGGGCGAGGCGAGCCGAGCGAGTTGCTCACGCCAGGTCAGATACTCGCGCGAGACGAGCGGGTGGAGCAGCGACTCGAGAAATGCGAGCGCATCGGCATCGTCGAAGACGATCGCCGCGATCGCGGCGCGATCCGGAACACCGTCCTCGTCCAGGACTCCCACACCGAGCCGCTCGACGAGCGCAGCGCGCACGTCGAGGTCGGTGCGCAGCAGGTGGTGGACGATCTCGTCGCTCGAGACCGTTGCTGCACCGTGCGCACGGAGGGCCGCGAGCACGGTGCTCTTTCCCGCCCCGATCCCGCCGGTGATCGCGAGTGCGATCGGGCGGGCGGACGCCGCACTAGCCGGATCGCTCAGGCTGCGGGGTCTTCGTCGGCGAGGGCCACTGCTTCCTCGGCGAGCTCCTCGGCAACGATCTCCTCGGCAACTGCCTCATCGGCAAGCTCGACCGCGATGGCATCGGCGACAATCGCTTCTTCCGCCAGCTCGACCGCGACGGCATCGGCGACGACGGCCTCCTCGGCCAGCTCGACGGCGAGCTCCTCGACAGCGACTGCTTCCTCGGCCAGCTCGACGGCCGCCTCGGTGTCGCCGGCGGCATCGGCCTCGAGCGCCTCGTCTGCAAGCTCGTGAGCGACTGCATCAGCGACGATCGCGTCCTCTGCCAGCTCGACCGCAACGGCCTCTGCAACGACGGCCTCCTCGGCGAGCTCGATCGCCACCTCTTCGGCGACGATGGCGTCGACTGCAAGCTCCTGCGCATCGGCGTCGAGTGCAAGTGCTGCCTCGGCGAGCTCGACAGCCTCGGGGTTCAGGTCGCTCATCGGATCTCCTTCGGTTTCGGACCCTGCGGGGAATGCTTCCTCGGAGAGCCTCAGGTTCGGTGTCAGGTGGACGGACTCGCCGCCGTCGGCTCGCGGGAGCGGCTCGGCGCCTTCCTCGACGCGCTTCAGGGAAAGCGAGAGCCGACGGCGATCGCCGTCGATCTCGAGGATGAGCACGTTGACCGGGTCGCCCTGTGAGACGACCTCGCGCGGGTTCTCGACGTGATGCTGGGCGAGCTCGGAGATGTGCACGAGCCCTTCGACGCCGGGCAGGATCTCGACGAAGGCGCCGAACGTGACGACCTTCGTCACGCGACCCTCGACGACGTCCTCCTCGTGGTAGTGCTCGAGCACCTGCTGCCACGGATCCGACTGGGTCTGCTTGAGGCCGAGCGAGATCCGCTGGCGCTCGCGGTCGATGTCGAGCACCTTGACCTGCACGGTCTGGCCGATCTCGAGGATCTCGGACGGATGGTTGACATGGCTCCAGGAGAGCTCGGAGATGTGAATGAGCCCGTCCATCCCGTCGAGGTCGACGAAGGCGCCGAAGTCGACGATGTTGGAGATCTGGCCGTCGACGACGTCACCCGGGTTGAGACGGTCGAGGATTCCCTGGCGCATCTCCTTGCGCTCGTCCTCGAGGACGGCGCGACGAGAGAGCACGACGTTGTTGCGCGAGCGGTTGAGCTCGATCACCTTGCAGCGGAGCTCCTTGCCCGTGAACTCGTCCAGATCCTGGACGCGCCGGATGTCGACGAGCGACGCCGGCAGGAAGCCGCGGACGCCGAGGTCGAGAATGAGCCCACCCTTGACGACCTCGATCACGCGGCCGTTGACGGCCTCCCCGCTCTCGGCTGCAGCCTCGATCGCCTTCCAGGCGAGCTCGAAGCGCGCACGCTTCTTGGAGAGAATGAGGCGCCCCTCGGCGTCTTCCTTCGTCATCACGAGCGCGTCGATCTCCTCGCCCAGCGAGACCTCGTCAGCCGGGTTGACCGAGCGTCGAATCGACAGCTCGGAGACCGGAATCACGCCTTCCGATTTGTAGCCGATGTCGACGAGCACCTCGTCCTTGTCGACGCGCACGACCGTGCCGTGCACGACCTCGCCCTCGTTGATGGTCGGGAAGGTTGCGTCGTAGTCGGGAATCAGCTCCCCATCGGGGCCGACGATCCAGACACCGTCTTCGAGGACGGGAATTTCCATAGTGGACATTTGGGTGCTCTCGGTAGGTTGGTTGGCCATGGGCGAACGACGAGTATAGCGACGAATCGCCAGAATTCTGCCGTCACCCTCGCTACTTGGCGTCGGCCCAGTTGTCCCCGGCGCCCACGTCGACTGCGAGCGGTGGATCGAGCGGATACGCCCCCACCATCTCCTCGCGAACGAGCTCGCGAACCCCGCTGACCTCGGTGTCCGGCACCTCGAGCAGCAGCTCGTCGTGCACCTGGAGCACGAGCCGAGCGCTCCGTCCCTCGGCGCGCAAGCGGTCGTGCGTGCGGATCATCGCCACCTTGATCACGTCGGCCGCGGTGCCCTGCATGACGGTGTTCACGGCGAGTCGCTCACCGAGCGAGCGGGTCTGACGGTTCGAGGCACGAAGCTCGGGGATCGGCCTGCGCCGACCGAGGAGCGTCGTCACGTAACCGTCGGCCGCTGCCTGCGCGATCGTCCGCGCGATGAATTCCTGCACCCGCGGGAAGCGCGCGAGATACGTATCGATGTACGTCTGCGCCTCGTCGCGGGGGATCTCGAGGTTCTCGGCGAGCCCGAACGACGAGATCCCGTAGATGATCCCGAAGTTGACCATCTTTGCGATGTCCCGCTCCGAGCGAGTGAGCGTCGCCGGGTCCTTACCGAGCACCTCGGCCGCGGTGCGCGTGTGGATGTCCTCCCCCCGCTCGAAGGCCTCGCGCAACACCGGCTCGCCGGAGACATGCGCGAGAATCCGCAGCTCGACCTGGCTGTAGTCGGCGGAGAGCAGCCGGTGCCCGTCCTCCGCGATGAAGGCCGAGCGGATCTGTCTGCCGAGGTCGGTGCGCACCGGGATCGACTGGAGGTTGGGGTTCGACGTCGAGAGCCGCCCCGTTGCTGCAACGGCCTGGTTGAAGGTCGTGTGGAGACGCCCGTCGTGCTCGGAGATCAACGAGGGCAACGGCATGAGGTACGTGTTCAGGAGCTTCGAGTACTCGCGCCACTCCTCGATCACCGGGACGATCGCGTGCTCCTCCCGGAGTCCGCGCAGCACGCGGCTGTCGGTCGAGTACCCCGTCTTTCCCTTCCGGCCGGGCTCGAGCCCGAGCTGCTCGAAGAGGATTCTGGCAACCTGCTGCGTCGAGCCGAGCATGAACTCCTCACCCGCGAGATCGGTCGCCATCGCCTCGAGCTCCTCCACGCGATCGCGCAGCCGGGCCGTGATCTCCCCCATCCGGTAGGTGTCGATCTTCACGCCGGCGGACTCCATTGCAGCGAGAACCGCAGTGAGCGGAAGCTCGATCCGCTCGTACAGCTCGAGCGATCCCCGTTCGACGAGCCGCTCGCGCATCGGGCCCGCGAGCCGCCTCGTTGCCTCGGCGTGACGGACGAGCGAGGCGGTCGACTCCTCGGCCGCGGGCTCCGGTTCGATCTCGATGCCGTACTCGGCCGCGAGGTCGTCGATCAGATACGCGGAACGGCCGGGCTCGATGAGATAGGCAGCGAGCATCGTGTCGTCGACGGGAGCGAACGACAGTTTCAGCGCCTTCGCGTCGTGCGCGATGATCTCCGCGTCGCGAAGCAAGAGTGGTTGCTCCGGCTCCCAGCCCGAAACGAGAACGGCGGTTCCGTCGGCGACCGCGATCCGCCCGCTCTCGATCGCAACGCCGACCGTGCCGCGGACGGCCCCGAGGGACCCTTCGCTCCAGCCCACCGCCTGCCCCTCGAGCTTCTCGCGCTCCTGTGCCGGAACCGCCTCGTCGAGCTCGTCCACCCGGTTGAGCAGGTTGCGGAACTCGAAGCGCCGGAACATCTCCTTCAGCTGTGAGCGGTCGGGGGCTCCGGAGACGAGCGCCGTCGGATCGACGTCGAGCGGGAGATCGCGACGCATCGTCGCGAGGCTCTTCGATGCGCGCGCCTGGTCGGCGTTCTCTCGCACCGCCTTGCCGCGCGCCGGTGAGAGATCGTCTGCGTGCGCGATGACCTCCTCGAGCGAGCCGTACTGGGCGATCAGCTGTCCCGCCGTCTTGTCGCCGATCCCCGGGATGCCCGGGATGTTGTCGGACGTATCGCCCTTGAGCCCGATGAAGTCCGGCACCTGGTCGGGCCGGACGCCGTACCGGAGCTCGACGCGTTCGGGGGTGTAGACGTTGACGTCGGAGACGCCACGCGGCGTCATCATCAGCGTCACGTTTTCGGAACAGAGCTGGAAAGCGTCGCGGTCGGTCGAGACGACGCACGTCTTCACACCGGCCTCGTCGGCGCGGGTCGCGATCGTCGCGATCACATCGTCGGCCTCCCACCCCTCGAACTCGAGGTTGCTGTAGCCGAACGCCTCGACGATCGGCCGGAAGTACGGGAACTGCTCGCGCAACAGACTCGGGCATCGGCTTCCGGCCCTGCTTGTAGACGACGTCCGCGGCCTCGGCTTCTGCAGCGCGATGGACGGGCCGCGTGTCCCAGGCGACCGCGACTCCGCGGGGTCGGTAGTCGGCGAGGAGCTTGAAGAGCATGTTTCCGAACCCGAGCAGCGCGTTCGTGGGCAGCCCGTCGCTCGTCGCGAGCTCCTCGGGGAGCGCGAAGAACGCACGGTAGGCGAGGTTGTTGCCGTCGACGAGGAAGAGCTCCGCGCCGCGAGCCGGGCCGTCGTCGAGGTCGAGCTCCGCGCCGGTGATCGTCTTCGGGGACATGGGTCGAGTCTATGCATGGTTGGATGGAGTCGTGACACGGGTCCCTCTTCTCTCCGGCTCGCGCGTCCCGGTCGTCAGCGTCCCCGACGACGCGGTTCTGCTCATGCCTCCACCTCCCCTCGAGCCGCTACGGGACATCCCGGCTGCGGTCGGTGAGGCACTTCGCTACCCGCTCTCGGGCCCGTCGCTCCACGACCTCGTCACGCCGGGCGGCAGGGTTGCCATTGTCGTCGAGTCCCCCTGTCTCCCCCTTTCCGGTGGCACGATCGACCCACGCCAGGAGGCCGTTGCTGCCGTGGTCGACGAGCTCGAACGCCTCGGGATGCCCGCTGCGAAACACACGATCGTGATCGCCGGCGGCCTCGGGCGCCGCGCGGGCCGTCGCGAGCTCGAGTCGGTGTTGCGGCCCATGCAGGCTCGCGACTACCGCGGCCTCGTCGCCGTGCACGATGCAACGAGCTCCGAGCTCGAACAGGTGGACGTGGGCCGCGAGGTCTCCGTCGCGGTGCACCGCGCGCTCACCGAGGCCGACCTCGTCGTCTGCGTGACAGCAGCCGAGACCTCCGAGCGAGGAGGTGCCTGCGCGCTCCTCTCGTGCTGCGGGGCGGCCACGATCGCAGCGGCGGAGCCGGCACGATCTCTTCTTGCTCCGTCGCATTCACCAACAGGAGCTCTCGCGGCCGCCATCGCGACGGCGCTCAGTCGCACGACGCGGGTCATCGGCGTCTCGCTCGTTCTCGATCACCCACACATGACGGGAGGCCATCGTGGCTACCCCTCATCTCCGCAGGCGCTTGCGTCGCTCGCGCGGTCACCGCTGCGCCGCGTACTGAACGTCCTGCCTGGAGCGCTGCGCGAGCAGACCCTGAAGCGGATCGGACGTGAGGTCGCCGCGACAGGAGTCCTTGCCGGCCCGCCGGCAGTGGCTCACTCCGAGGCACTGCTCCGTGGCATCTCGCTCCGCGGCACACACCTCGAAGGTCAGCTCGATACGCTCATGGTGCCGCTCGCCGTGGGACGGGCTCAACGTGCCGCGGGAGCCGGTGAATCCCATCACCGCAGCGGCTACCTCGCTCGGGCACGCAATGCGCCTCTGGCGCGATGCCTCGCCGCTCGCCGAGGGAGGCACGATCGTGCTTCTCCACGACCTCCGGCGGACGTTCGGGCACGGGCCACAGGCGCCGTATCGCACGCTCTTTCAGATTCTCCGCGACGGCGGGACGGACGAGCAGCTTGCAGCCGGTCGCGCGGCGGCAGCGGTCGACGAGCGGGCGCTCAGCGCGTACAGAGACGGCCAGGCACCGCATCCACTTCTCCCGTTCGCCGACTGGGCCTCGTGCCGGCCGGCGCTCGAACGCGCGGGGCGCGTGCTCGTCGCCGGTTGCCGGGACGCTGGAGCAGCTCGTGCACTTGGCTTCGTTCCGACGCACAGCACGAGCGCCGCGCTCGAGATGGCACGCGGCGTTGCAGGCGGCGACCATCGGCTGGGAGTGCTGCTCGGGCCGCCCTACGCGCCGGTGATCGTCGCGCAGGTCGCGTGACTACGCTCGCTGCGTCCCTGTTCCGCGGCCTGGCTGAAGCCAGGCGCAGAGCGCACCCGAGCCTGTCGCCTGGCTTCAGCCAGGCGACAGAACGGCCATGCGCACACATGCTGCCCGCACGGCGCGCCCGCCCTACCCTTCGCCCAGGTAGGCCTTTCGGACGCGCTCGTTGACCTTGAGCTCTGCAGCAGGCCCTTCGAGGGCGACCTTGCCGGTCTCGAGCACGTAGCCGCGGTTTGCGATGTCGAGCGCCATCAGTGCGTTCTGCTCGACGAGCAGCACCGGCGTGCCCTGCTGGTTGATCTCGATCACGATCTCGAAGATCTTCTCGACGAAGATCGGCGCGAGGCCCATCGACGGCTCGTCGAGGAGCAGGAGCTTGGGACGGGCCATGAGGGCGCGGCCGATCGCGCACATCTGCTGCTCGCCACCGGACATCGTCCCGGCCTTCTGCGCCTTCCGCTCGAACAGGCGCGGGAACAGCTCGAAGACCCGGTCCATGTCGCTGCTGAAGTTCTCCCGGTCGGTGCGCTGAAAGGCGCCCATCTCCAGGTTCTCGGTCACCGTCATGCGCGGGAACAACCGCCGCCCCTCGGGGCTCTGCGCGATCCCGTTCTTGACGATCGTGTGCGGGGAGGCGTTCGTGATGTCCTCACCCTGGAACGAGATCGTCCCCTGCTTGGGATGGTTGAGCCCGTTGATCGAGCGAAGCGTCGTCGACTTGCCCGCGCCGTTCGCGCCGATCAACGTCACGATCTCGCCCACACCGACCCGCAGCGACACACCCTTGAGCGCATGAATAGCGCCGTAGTAGGTGTGGATGTCGTTCAACTCGAGGACGTTCGTCGCCGGAGTGCTCATCCGGTCGCCCCCTTGCCGAGGTAGGCCTCGATCACGCGTTCATTGGCCTGCACCTCGGCCGGTGTGCCCTCGGCGATCTTCTCGCCGTACTCGAGCACGGTGCAGCGCTCGGAGACGCCCATCACGACCTTCATGTCGTGCTCGATCAGCAGCACGGTCAGCCCCTTCTCGTCGCGCACCCGGCGGACGAATGCCGTGAAGTCGGCCGACTCCTGCGGGTTCATCCCGGCGGTCGGCTCGTCGAGGAGAAGCAGCTTGGGATCGGTCGCGAGCGCACGGGCGACCTCGAGTCGCCGCTGGTCGCCGTAGGGCAGTGATCCCGCCTGGTGCTCGTGGCGCTTCGGGAGCCCGCTGTAGACGAGGAGCTCGCGGGCCTTCTCACGCGCCGCGGCCTCCTCGCGTCGCACACCGGGCGTACGGAAGATCGACCCCAGAATGCCTCCGTCGAGACGGCAGTGCATGCCGACCATCACGTTCTCGAGCGCCGTCATCTGGGCGAAGAGGCGGATGTTCTGGAAGGTGCGGCCGATCCCGAGCGCGGTGATCGCGTGAGGCGGCTTGCCGACCACCTCGACACCGTCGAAGATCACCGAGCCGGACGTCGGCACGTAGACGCCGGTGATCTGGTTGAAGAAGGTTGTCTTGCCCGCGCCGTTCGGGCCGATCAGGGAGACGATCGAGCCGCGGGGAATCGTGAAGTCGACATCGTTCGTGGCGACGAGACCGCCGAACTCCTTCCGCAGCTTGACGACCTCGATCAGGTTGTCAGTCATCGGACGGATCTCTGTCGGTGAGCGTGCCCTCGTGCTGGACGTCGTAGAACGGGGTGTCGTGGACGCCCTCGATCATCTCGATCTTGTGCCGTTTCTCGGGGATCAGGCCGGCCGGACGGAAGAGCATCATCAGGACGATGATGATCCCGTAGATCCCGAACTGGTACTTCGTCGGATCGAATCCATCCAGCTTCGGGATTCCGGATTGCTGGATTTTCGATCCAATCGTGGCGAGGCCCTCGACATTGAGGTAGCCGAGGATCATGCCGCCGAGGAGGACGCCCCAGACGCTGCCCATGCCACCGAGGATCACCATGCAGAGCAGGAACACCGAGATGTTGAAGTAGAAGTCCGCGGGGAACGCACCACCCTTGAAGCTCGCGTAGAACGCACCGGCAACACCACCGAAGAATGCGCCGAGCGCGTAGGCCCAGGTCTTCGTCCGCATGAGGGGGATGCCCATCGCCGCGGCCGCGGTCTCGTCCTCGCGGATCGCGATCCAGGCGCGCCCGAGGCGCGAGTCGCGCAGTCGGACACTGCAGAAGATCGTGATCAGCAAGATCACGACTGCGGTCCAGAAGAACCACTCTGCCCGGCTGGACGACTGACGGAAGCTCTCGGGCAAGCCGATCTTGGCGCCGATCACCCCAAAGCCGAGCGAATCGATCGGCGAGATCCCGAACGTGCCGTGCGTCAGGTCGAAGCCACCGAGATTGTCGGCGTTGCGCACGAACTGCGGCACGATCTCCCCGAAGCCGAGCGTGACGATCGCGAGGTAGTCGCCGCGGAGCCGCAGGGTTGGAAGGCCGATCGCGATCCCGGAGAGCATCGTGAGCAGCCCCGCGAAGATCAGGACGAGCCACATCGAGATGTGGATGCCGGGGAGCCCGTCGGTGATCCCGACGGCGCCGAACTGGAACGACCACTGGTCGAACTGCTGGGAGGCGAACCACCCGGCCGTGTACGCACCGACGGCGTAGAACGCGACGTAACCGAGGTCGAGGAGGCCCGCGTAGCCGACGACCATGTTCAGGCCGATCGCCATCGTCGAGAACGCGATCATCACGACCATCGAGTCGGTGCTGGGGACGAAGTCGCCGATCAGCGGCAGCGACTGCAGCGACTCGACGATCGTCGGGTAGATCACGGCCAGGACGATGAGTACGGCGACGACGACCGTGTTGCGGTTCCCGGCGGCTGCGCGCGCACGTGTCCCTATGTCGGTCATGCGCCCTCTGGTGTCTGCTCGCCGAGGATGCCCTCGGGGCGGAAGACGAGGATCAGGATCAGGATTCCGAAGACCATCGACCGGGTCCAGTCGCTCCCCGGGGCGAACCAGCCGAGGCCCTCGTTGAACGCCTGGATGAAGCCGATGATGAGGGCGCCGAGAACCGCCCCTGAGAGGTTGCCGATCCCGCCGAGCACGGCTGCGGTGAAGGCGATCAGACCGAGCTCGAACCCGGTGTCATAGCGCATGTTGAACTGCAGCAGGTAGATGATCCCCGCCGCACCCGCGAGTGCACCGGCGAGGAGAAACGTGACCGAGATCGTCCGGTTCACGTCGATGCCCATCATCGCCGACGCCTCGGTGTCCTGAGCGACGGCCCTCATCGCCTTCCCCTGCTTCGTCGAGCTGACGAACCACGAGAGCACGAGCAGAAGCGGGATCACGATGATCAGCACCGACGCCTTGCTCCACGAGTAGCTGATCGGGCCGATCGAGATCACGTCGGTGCGCGGGATGAAGTTCGGCACGGTCTGGTAGTTGACGCCGTAGATCGCGAGCCCGATGTTCTGGACGATGAACGAGACACCGATCGCCGTGATCAGCGGCGCGAGACGCGGGGCGCTCCGCAGCGGCTTGTAGGCGACGCGCTCGATCGAGGCGTTGAACAGCGCGAATCCGCTCATGATCACGAGCGAGCGTGAACGCGAGGCCGAAGATGATGAAGAGCACGCTCGAGGCCTCGTCGAGGCCGAGCACGCTCACGATCACGGTGCTGGCGACGAGGCCGGAAAGCGCGAAGACGTCGCCGTGGGCGAAGTTGATCAGCTGCAAGATGCCGTAGACGAGCGTGTAGCCGAGCGCAACGATGCCGAAGATCGTGCCGTTCGTCAGCCCGATCAGCGAGATGTTGATGAAGTCCGCAGGCTCCTTGATGAAGTTGATCGCGAGCCAGACGACGACGAGGCCGACGAGCGACAGGCCGATCAGATCGGTGACGCTCGCGCCCTTCAGCTTGTCGGTCATGGTCTCCATCGGTTGGGTGACTTAACCAGATCGGCGGCGGGAGAGCAATGCTCCCCCGCCGCCTGACCTGATGCTGGCTGTTCCTACTTGCCGAGTGCGGCGTCGACCGTCGACTGTGCCGGAGAGATGACCGTCTCCGTCGTCAGCACGTCGGTCGCCTTGTAGAAGACGATCGCCGTCACCGCTCCCTCGCCACCTTCGGGGTCGCCGTTGGCGCCGATGGAGAAGGATCCGAGGAGGCCCTGAGAGACCTCCGTCTCGAACATCTTCGCGATCACGTCACTGCGTGAGGCATCGGACGCTGCGATCGCGTCGAACATGACCTGCGCGGCCTGTGCGCCGTAGATGGCGTACGGGTCGATCTTCTGCGAGCCGCCCTTCAGGTACTCCTTGGCGAAGTTGTCAGCGAACTCCTTGGCAACACCTTCGAACTGATCGATCGGCTGGCCGGCGACCGACATGAACATGCCGGCGGAGGCCGAGCCTGCGTCGTCGATCGTCTGCTGGGTTGCGAAGCCGTCCGGTGTGAGCAGCTTGACGTCGCCGTCGTTCGGCCCGAGCACCGCGACCTTGTCCTTGATCAGCTGAGCACCGTTCTCGCAGATGAGGCCGCCGATGAAGACGGCGTCCGCACCGGTCGCCTGGACCTTCTTGAACAGTGCCTCGTACGACGATGCCTTCGGGTCATACGCCTCGAAGCCGGCGATCTTGATCCCGAGGGACTCGGCGGCACCCCTGAAGTTCGTGGCGACACCGAGGCCGTACGCCTCCTTGTCGTTCAGGACGTAGACGCTCTTGACGCCCTGCTTCTGGGCGAACTCGGCGTTTGCAGCACCCTGGTAGGCGTCGTTCGCGACCACGCGAGCGTAGTTGCGCGTACCGGACGGGTAGTACTTGTCCGGCTCGGTCGTGTCACACCCAGGGCCACCCTGCGTCAGGCAGACGTAGGTGTTGGCGGGGGAGATCATCGCGATCCCGCCGTCGGGCGCCTCGTTGACGACCGGGATGATGATCGCGGCACAACCCGAGTTGAACGTGCCGATGATCCCGAGCACCTTGTCGTTTGCCGCATAGGCGTTGGCGTTCTGGCTGCACTTGCCGGAGTCCCACTTGCCGGCCTGCGCAGTCGAGTCGTCACACGCCTGGAAACCGATGTTGTAGTCGCCCGCCTTGTAGTTGATCGCCTTCAACTGGAAGCGGATGGCGTCGTTGATCTGCAGCGTCTGCGTGCGCGAGGCGCCCTGCAGCGGCAGGTCGGAGACGACCAGGTAGTCCGGATCCCCGTCGCCCTCGTACTCGATCGCCGTACAGGATGATGACGGCAACGCCTCGGGCGCGCCGCCCCCGTCGCTCCCACCGCAGCCTGCCGCGACGAGCGCGAGCAGAGCGATGAACAGACCGACGAGCGCGAGGCTCTTCGTTTTGATCGACAAGCTCGTTCCTCCTCCATTGATTTTGACCGACCGCCGGTTCGCCTTCGAGGCGCGAACCGGAACTCCCTCACCGAATCGCGCCAGTCTAGGACACTCAACGGCCGTTGCAAAGCCCAACCGACGACGTGTCTGTAGTTCATGGCTGCCGTCGAGGCACGATGCAACCCCGTCCGGAGCGCGAGGGTGCGAGAGTACGGCGCTTCAGTGGGCGAAAGCGGCGATCTCGTCGCCGCCGCGCTGCTTGGCGAGGTAGAGCGCCTCGTCGGCCCGTTTCAGGACCTGAGTCGTCGATGTCCCGTGGAGTGGGAACGTCGCAACGCCGAAAGACGCACTCGGTCGGAAGCCCGCGAGGGTTTCCGCCGCGATCGACCCGCGGATCCGCTCGGCGACGGCGAGCGCCGTCTCGATGTCGGCGTCGGGCAGAAGAATCGCGAACTCGTCACCGCCGATTCGTGCGGCGACGTCACTGGTGCGCTTGTGCGTCCTCAGGCAACTCGCGATCAACTCGATCAGCGCATCGCCCGTCTCGTGCCCACGCAGGTCGTTCATCGTCTTGAGACCGTCGCAGTCGCAAAGCACGACAGAAACCGGCAGTTCGTCGTGTGCCCCGCGACGCAACTCCTCCTCGAACCGCTCTTCGAACCCACGCCGGTTGAGCAGGCCGGTCAACTGATCGGTGACTGCGGCTCGCTGCTCGCGACGGAGCGCCGTCGCCACGTCAATGAGGGCAGCGGTGTGCTGCGCAAACAGCGTCGCTGCCTCCAGTCGCTCCTTGCTCGGGGGAGGGCCGGCCAGTCGTCCCGTGAGGAGGCCGACGGGTGAGCCCCCAGCACGGAGAGGGAGCACCACCAGCGAGGTGGTTGAGTCTTCTCTGACCCCGACCTGCTGAGCGGCCACGACGCTCGCGGTCACGTGCTCTCCCGCCGCGCGTTCGAGGCGCACGAGGAGCTCGCCGTCCAGCGGCTCGAGGTGAGCATCATGCCGCCGCCAGAAGCTGACGAGGCGCGGCTGAATGTCTTCCTCTCGCCAGAGGTCGAGCTGCGTGGAGGAAAGGCCGAGGATCCGGCCGGTCGTCCTCGTCGCAAGCTCTGCAATGGCGCCGACGCCGCGCAGCGAGCTTGCATGCACACAGAGACGGACGAGGTCTTCGACGCTGGATTCCACGCCCTCCCGACTCTCGGAGAGACGCTCTCCGAAGAGGGAGGCGAGCGGAGCGAGCAACGCACCAGCCGAGCGGGGTAACGCCGCTCCGATCGACTCCACGGTGAGAACCCCTTGGATGTCGGCGCCGGCCTGGAAGGGGATCGCGACCTCCGCGGTTTCGCTGCCGGGGGTCGCGCCGGCTGTGACCTCGGCAACGAGCTGGATCGTGCGGGTCCGGATCGCCCGTACCCATCACTCCGTGGTCGAGGTCGAATCCATCGCGGACGTCGGCGTAGCCGTGCTGGGCTACGAGCCAGAGTCGATCGTGCTCGACGACGTAGAGACTCGCGAGAAGTGTGCCGTGGAACGGCTCACAAAGCGTCGTCAGTGCCTCCTCGACCGCGCTGCGCCCGGCCAGTCCTTCAAAACTCCGCTCAGCGGTCCGACACGCACGGCGCATCTGGCGCTCGGACAACTTCGCCGCTGCAGGCATTCCGGGCGAGGGCGGCGGCGTTTCGATTCGACCAGCCTGGGCCGACTGTTCGTCGACCAACGGCGCAGGGACATCGTTCATCGTGGTCTCGTCCTCGGTGACCTCACTCGCTTCGCGCGCAATATCCTCGAGGACGTCGAAGACGAGAGGGTCGAACTGCGCCTCACGCTGTTCGCGCATCATCTCGATTGCTGTTGCCACAGGAAGTGCCGGACGGTAGACGCGCTCGGTCGTGAGCGCATCGAAGACGTCCGCCACGGACGCAATCCGCCCCTCGAGCGGTATTGCCTCCCCCGCGAGACCGTACGGGTATCCGTCCCCGTCCCAGCGCTCGTGGTGGACGAGGGCGATCGTGGCAGCCAGATCGAGCACTTCGGAGGCCGACCCCGTGAGGAGCCGATGTCCGATCTCGGCATGGCGCTGCATCGTCCGCCGCTCCTGATCGGTGAACGCGCCTCGCTTGAGCAGGATCTCGTCGGGGATCGCGATCTTGCCGATGTCGTGGAGCGGGCTGGCTTCACGCAACAGTCGACACCTGTCCTCGTCGAGGCCGAGACGGCGCGCGATCTTCTCGCACATGCGCGACATTCGCTCGGTGTGGTGGCCAGTCTCCTCATCACGGAACTCGGCCGCATCCGCAAGCCGGCGGATTGTTTCCGCCTGCGCTTGCCGCAGTTCGAGCTCCGAGCGGCTCAGACGGGAGACGGTGTCGAGAAGTTCCTCCTCCGTTCGGCGCCGCTCCGTGAGCTCGGCCTGCACGCTGTCGTGGAGGAGAGCATTGTCGAGAACGATCCCGGCAATCCTGCCGAACTGATCGAGCAGAGCTACCTCATCGTCCGAGAAGCTCGACCGGCCGGCTCGCGTTACCCCGATCACACCCAGCGTGCTTTCCCTACCCCGGAGCGGTGCAGCGGCAGCCGCAATCGCGGCGGACTTCGTCCCCAGATCCCCAGGGGTCAGATTGCCGGCGATCGCTTGCGCCTCTCCACTCGAGGCGACGCGTCCAACGAACGGATCCTCGGTTCGAATGCGCAGACCCACGCGGTCGGAGAACGCGCCGACACCCGCCGCCAGAGACAACGTTTCTCGATCCGGCTCGACGAGGTAGAGGTAACCGCCGTCGACCTCGACGACCTCAACCGCCTGGAGGAGAATCAGGTGGAGGAGCCGTGGAATCTCGTGGCGCTCGGCAACGAGAGCGGCAATCTCGCGCAGCGCCCCGAGCTCTGAGAGCTGAAGGGCTACGTCGGCGGGGCCGGCCGATGACGATCGTCGTTGCATGAGCGTTCGCACCCATCACGTATCGGCAAACCGGGGGATCCGTTGAAGCCCAGCTTGGGGTCCAACCGTCCCCGACGCAGCACGCGCCGGCGATGCCGAAGGGGGGAATCGAACCCCCACGCCCTTTCAGGCGCCGGATTTTGAGTCCGGTGCGTCTACCAATTCCGCCACTTCGGCCGTGCGCCTGATCGTACCCCGGGACGACGGGTGCGGCGGCGCTGTCAGGCCTGGATCTCGGAGAGCGGGAACGAGCGGTGGGCGCGAGGCGGGACGAGGAAGTTCTGGCGGCGGGTCGTCCTGAGGATGCTGTTGAAGCCCTGGCCCTCTGCCCGGGGCGGGAACGGGAGCGTCGTCCCGTCCGGGAGGACGCCGTCCATCGCGTGGCGGACGCGGTTGAAGTCGTCGCTCGTCGGGTTGAAGACGACGAAGTGCACGCCGGCCGCTGCTCCGGCGGAGACAGCTCCGTCGGCACTCCAGAAGAACGGGTTGTCGAGCGTGTTGAAGTCGGCGCGTTGCGGGATCGCCACGCCGGCCGCGTAGACCGTCCCGTCGGGCCCGACATGGCGGCGCGCGAGCCGCGAGGCCGTCTGCAGGGCGCCGCTGTGGCCGATGACGCCGTGCACGCGGTAGCCGCGCCGCACCTCGGCCGGCGTCGATACCTCGGCCGGCCCCTGCGGAACCGTCAGCGTCCCGACCGGCACGTCGAGGCCGGGGCGGAACATCGTCTTCACCCGATCGTCGTGGCCCGTGTTGACGTACCACGCCTCGAGGTTCTCGTAGATGTGCGAGAGGTGCATGTGCGTTCCATGCGTGAAGTACCCCCGCGGGATCCGCGTCAGCCCGAGCGTCTCGAGGTTCGCGATCCGTGAAGGCCCGAGGTTCTCCTTCAGCGTCGAGGTGAAGCCGAGGAAGAGCTCGGCATCGGGCGGGATCAGGTCTGCCCCCGGCACCCCGGCTGCGAGGGCGAGCTTGGACGGGAGCCCGCCGCCCGCGAAGCCGCGCCGCACCGTCGTCTTCTCGAACACGCCGAGGTCGTCGAACAGGGCCTTCTCGGCCTCCGTGATCGCCTCCTCGCTGTCGCTGCGCAGGAGCACCGCGACGTCGTTCTGTTCGAGTTCCGTGCTAGGCGGGTCGCTCTGGAACCGGATCGCGTCGAGCAGCGCCGACGTACGGGCGCGAACGTCGAACGGTTGCAGCAGCTCCCACTGCGCCGGAACGTGGCGACGGAAGTAGGGCAACCCCCAGGCGACCGTGATGCCGAGACCCGCCGGCGTCGCCGGGTACTTCGCCTCCAACGCTGCGAGCGCCTGCTCGAGCTCCTCCTGCGCCGTCGTGAGGTCGTCCGTCGCCACGGTGCCGGTGACGACCGCATGGTGGAGCGGCGGCACGAGCACCTCGACACCGTTGTCGGTGACGACCTGCACGCCGTCGAGGAGGTGCTGCTCGGGCGGCAGCGTCGCTGCCGGCCGCGGCTCTCGACGGGGGCCGTCGCGTTGCGGTCGACGAGCGCGTAGATGCCGGCAGCGCCGGCGATCGCACCCGCCGTGCCCGCGACTGCCTGCCGCCGGGTGATGCCCATCAGGCGGGGCGCACGAGCACGAGCCCGTTGATCATGCGCTTCAGGTTGGCGACCACCTTCGAGAAGCTGAGCGGCGGGGCGACGTGCTCGCTGATCGTGTAGAGCGAGCCGCCTTGCTTCCAGGCAAAGAGGACGTGCCACGAGTCTGCGCCATGGTTGACCGTGTACATCGTCGCTGTGATCCCGTTGCTCGAGCGCCACGTGCCCCGTGGATCTTCGAAGCAGGCGATCTTCTTGCGGTACGTCTTGCCGTTGACGGTGGTCACGTCCTGACACGTCTTCGGGACCGCCGTCTTGCCGGGGTAGCCGCGCAGGATTACGTGGATCTCCTGCGTGTTGAGGCCGGCAGCCTCCTGCCAGGCGAAGCTCTGCAGGTAGCTGCGATCGGGATCGACGGAGTCGATGTTGTTCCAGCGGTTGCCGATCTGGGGCACGAGCGGGTCGGGCATCCAGCTCGGGCAGTACACGGGCGCATCGATCCGGTTCGCGAGCCGCTGCCACCCGCCGAGCTGCGTGCACTTCGGGGCAGCGACCGCAGCGGCCTCCTCCTGCTGCGCCGTCGCGCCCGGAGAGCCCCCAGGCGGCTCCGAGCAGCACCAGGCTGGCCACGCCGACAGCCGCGATGACCACGAATCGCATGCCGCCGAGTGTAGCCGCGCGCAATCGCGCTCAACCAATTAGTATTGCCATCGAACAAAGACGTAGCGACCACGAGGGACGGAGGCGGATGTGCGGATCGGGATCCTGACAGGTGGCGGTGACTGCCCCGGCCTGAACGCGGTGATCAGGGCCGTGGGCAAGCGGTCGTTCGACAACGGCCACGAGATGGTCGCCGTGCGCGAGGGCTGGCGTGGCCTCGTCGACGGCATCTTCGCGCCGCTCGGGCGGCGCGAGATCTCGGGCCTCCTCCCCCGCGGCGGCACGATTCTCGGCACCAGCCGCACGAACCCGTTCAAGGTCGACGGCGGTGTCGACGCCGTCCTCTCGCACTTCGCGTCCGAACGTCTCGACGCGCTGGTCGCGATCGGCGGCGAGGACACGCTCGGCGTGGCCGCCCGCCTGCATCGCGAGCACGACTTCCCCGTCGTCGGTGTTCCGAAGACGATCGACAACGACCTCTCGGGCACCGACTACACGTTCGGCTTCGATACCGCCGTCACGATCGCGACCGAGGCGATCGACCGCCTCCATACGACCGCCGAGTCGCACAACCGCGTCATGGTCGTCGAGGTGATGGGGCGGCACACGGGCTGGATCGCGGTGATGAGTGGCATCGCGGGCGGCGCCGACGCGGTTCTCATCCCGGAGCATCCGATCACCGTCGAGGAGGCATGCGCGTTGCTGATGAAGCGCCACGAGGGCGGAAAGGACTTCTCCATCGTGGTCGTCAGCGAGGGCTACGAGCTGACGTACGAGTCGGGCGAGAGCACCCTCGTTGCCGGCGAGGCGCGCACGACCGATCAGTTCGGCCACGTCGTCCTCGGAGGCGTCGGCGATGCGCTCGCGCGCGAGATCGAGCAGCGCACGGGCTTCGAGACCCGGGTCACGGTGCTCGGGCATGTCCAGCGAGGTGGCACCCCCACCCCGCGTGACCGGGTGCTTGCGACCCGCTACGGCCTCAAGGCAGCCGACCTCGTCCAGGAGGGAACGTTCGGACGCATGGTCGCGCTGCACGGAGACTCGATCGTCGACATCTCGCTCGAGGAGGGAACGGCCGAGCTGAAGACGGTTCCCGACGAGTGGTACGACGTCGCGCGCGCGTTCTTCTGGTAGCGGAGCGCCTCGTGCGGCGTCTCAAGACGTTCATCAGGAAACAGCATTTTCATGAGACGCCGCACTACCCTGTCCCGTCGACGAGAAGCGCGTCCGTCGGCGCGTAGTCGTCGGTCAGCACGGGCACGTCGTCGAACCGCACCGGCCGCGACCAACGATCGGCAATCGCGCGATCGAGATCGGGGGCCGTCGGGGCAGCCGCTCCGCACAGTCCGCCAGCGCGCACGCAGGAACGCTGTCGAGGGCGCTGCAGAGTCGGTCGCGACGAGGATCACGTTGCGCGTGAACGTCGGATTCGTCTCCGCAACCGTCTCGAACACCGGGTAGAGGAGCACGGTCGGGAACGCCGAGCGGTACGTCTTCGTCAGTGACCGGAGCAGCTTCGACTGGTCTCCCTCGAGCGCCCCGATCACGTTCACAACGACGACCCCGCCGGGAGCGAGCCGTGTGCGGACGAGCTTCAGGAACTCGCTGGTCGCCAGATGAAACGGAATCGAGTCGGCATAGAACGCGTCGAGCACGATCACATCCCAGCGCTTGTCGTTCCGCGCGAGCCAGCGGCGTCCGTCATCGACATCGACGTCGAGGCGGGGGTCGCGGGGCAGCTCGAACCAGCGGTACGCGGCGTCCACGACGTCCGGATCGAGCTCGACGGCCTGCAGCTGGAGGCGCGGGAAGTCACGGAACATGCGCTTCGGTGCCGAGCCGCCACCGAGGCCGATGAAGAGAACGTCTTTCGCGGCCGGCCGATGAGCAAGGCCGATGGTGAGGTAGTCGGTGTACCGAAACCGCGTCCTCCACGGATCGTCGAGCCACATCCCGCTCTGGAACGAGTTGTCGAACCGAAGGTACCGTGACTCGGAATCGTCCGCGACGACCATCCTGTGGTATCGCGTGTCGCGTGCCTCGCGCACCGTGAACTGCTCGCCGAGCGCCCCGATCGACGCGGGATCGAGCGGCCCGGGCGTTCGGGCCTCGCGCTGCCGGTACAGCGGCGACCAGTTCTGGGCCGCGACCCCGCCGAGCTGCTGCTGATCGGGCGCAACCACGACGGTCAGGGCGATCGCTCCGACGAGGGCGGCCGACAGAGCGAGCGCTGCAGGAACGAGCCGGACCGCCAGTGCGACGACGAGCGCCGCCGCGAGGAGTGTCACAGCACCGACCGCGAACACCTGATCCGTTCCGAGCTCGGGAACGAGCCAGAAGGCGGTTACGAACGTCCCGAAGATGCTCCCGGCCGTCGAGATCGAGAAGAGCCGCCCGGCCGTCCGTCCGAGCCGCTCGAGTGAGCTCGCAGCGAGCCTGACCGCGATCGGCGATGCCGAGGCGAGAACCACGGCAACGATGCCGAACAGGAGCACCGATGCGATCAGCGGATCCAGCCGTGGCCCGGGATCCCAGCCCACGATCCACGCGAGGACGCGCTCGTCGACCACGGGCACGAGCGCGACGAGCCCGGCGCCGAGTGCAAGCACCGAGACGAGCAGGTAGGGACTCGGGAAGCGGTCGGCGACGATGCCGCCGCACCAGTACCCGATCGCGAGCCCCGTCAGGACGATCCCGATCAACGAGCCCCAGACGTAGAGCGAGCTACCGAAGGTCGGTGCGAGGACGCGGCTCGCGGCGATCTCCACGCCGAGGAGAACGGCCCCCGAGAGGAAGACCGCGATCCCGATCGCGATGGCGGTACGGCGCTCGCTCGTCACTCGGAAACACGATAGATGCGCACCCACGGGCCGGAGAGGCCAGGTTGATCGGGGAAGGCTGCGAACGCCGGTTCGAGGGCGTGGCCGAGCTGCTCGTAGAAGAGCGCCTCGCGCGGGTAGCGGTCGGGCGCCGCGAGAACGCGGTCCGTCACGGAGCCGGAGAGGATGACCCACTTCACTCCCTGCGCGCGGAGCGTCGCGAGATCGCGGGCTGGATCCGAGGGCCGACCCGGGCCGGGAAGCTCGAGCCGGACCACCTTGCGATCGGTGAGCGGCAACGTCGACGGGTCTGCTGCAATCGCGTCCCCGGGCGGAATGTTCGTCCCGACCCAGGCGTCTGCCCGCAGGCGCGTGTCGGTGTTCGTCAGCTCGCGCGCGTCACCGATGCTCCACGCAAGCGGCAGCGCGAGCGCGACGAGAGCGAGCGGAACGACGACGCGGATGCTCCCGGCGAGCACGGCGAGAACAGGGACGAGCGGCAGGACGTAGCGGTCGAAGTGCGCGGCCTGCGGCATCAGCGTCAACCAGTAGACGCCGACGAACGAGAGCAGGATCAGATCCGCCCGGGTGCGTCGAACGAGAGCGGCGACGATGCCGACGAGCGCGAGGACGAGCAACGGCCCGATCGCCTCCCATAGCCGATCGAGATACGCGAGCGGCGCGATCGGGTCGTTCTCGAACCCGAGCCAGCCTGCCCGGGCAAGCCGCTGCACGCGCGAGATGTCGTCCCACGCGGCGCCGGCGTGGAGGAGCACGAACGGGCTCGTGAGGAGAAAGCCGGCCGCCGCGAGCCCCGCCGCCGTGCCGAGTGCCCGCCATCTCCCCCACCCTGCGACGAGCACGGGAACGGCCGCAATCGCACCGGGGTACTTCGCCGACGCCGCGAGGCCGACTGCGAGCCCCGCCCACTCGATTCGACCCTCGACGGCGAGCGCAAGCACGCACGTGACGGCGAGCGTGAGCAAGACGTCGGTCACGGCGACGCGCGAGTACGCGACGTGGGTCGTGGCGACGGCAACCGCGGCGGCACCGACGATCGCAGCACCCGTGCCATACGCGCGCCGTCCGAGCCACCACGTTGCCGCCACACCGCCAAGGCCGATCAGCACCGCAACGGCGCGCGCGGCCTCGTAGGAGGGTGAGCCCGCGAACGCCTGGACGGGCGCAAGCAGCCCCATCAGGAGCGACGGGTAGTCGTACCAGCCCGGATCGAGATGCCCCTGTCCCATCCGCCAGGCGCGCGGGACGATGCTCGCCTCATCGGGGTTGAGGACGGCGAGAGGTAGCCCGTAGCCGATCCCGACGAGCCGAAGGAGAGCGGCAAGGCCGAGAATCGCCACGAGGGCGAGGCGCCGATCAGTGATCGGGAAGCGTGTCACCCACGAGCGACCCGATGTCGCTACTCGAGACGATCACCGCGTCGACTCCGGCGCGCTCGAGCTCGACGACGTCGTCGCGGCCGGCACCCGCAAGCTCGACGATCGCGAGCTTGCCCGCCGGGACATCGGCAAGAAGCTCGAGCAGGCGTTCAAGCGACGACTGCCCGTCTTCGACCTCGTCAGCGGTCAGGAGGAAGATCTCCGGATCGACGAGCTCGAGCACTTCCTCGAGGTCGTCCTCGGCGCTCACGCGCAGAACGCACTCGAGTCCGCGTTCGTGGACGGCGGCGATCACCGCTTCGAGGGAATCCTCCGGATCGGACCCGTCGACCACAACGGCGTCGATGCCCCCGAGCTCGTCGGCCCGGCCGTAGCCGAGCACGGGAAGTTCGCAGCTCTCGCGAATCGTTCCCGCCGATCTGCGCACGACGAGCCCTTCGGCGCCCTGATCCTGCGCCTCGAGGGCCGCTGCGGGATCGGCCACCTCGACGAGCACGGAGATTCCGTCGCCCTCCGCTATCGCCTGACTCAGCCGTCTTGATCCGTCCACCGAGCGTGATCCTACTCGGCGCAGGCGTCGTCACGCGAGACGGGTGCCGATCCTCTAGGCTGCGGCGGTGCCCGAGCCGATCAAACGCGTCTGCCTGCTCGGCGGCGAGTCCACCGGGAAGACGACGCTGGCTCGCGCACTCGGTGCCGCCTACGACACCGTCTGGAATCCGGAGTTCGGACGCCCGTACACGGAAATCGGGCGCGATCCGGACGCACCGTGGACGAGTGCCGAGTTCACGCACATTGCGAGGCTCCAATGCTGGTACGAGGACTGCCTCGCCGGATCGGCCCGCGACGTGCTCTTCTGCGACACGGACGCGTTCACGACCAAGCTGTTCCACCAGGTCTACCTCGGCGAGCCGACGAACGCGTTCGAGGATCTCGTCGCCCGGAGCTACGACCTCTTCCTCGTCTGTGGGCTCGACGTTCCGTGGCGGCACGACGGGATCAGGGAGTTCGACGACCAGCGCGAGTGGATGCACGCCCGCTACCTCGAGCGGGCAGCCGCGAGCGGCTCGCCGTGGCTGCATCTCGAAGGCTCACACGAGAGCCGACTCGAGGAGAGCCGACACGCCGTCGATCGTCTCCTCGACCACTAGTGCGATGTCTCGCGTCGTGGCGCCTGCTTGCCCCCGGCGCGAATGACCGCCGTGTCCGCTCCCGGGAGAGGCTACGCCATCTCCCCTACTGGTTGCCGACGAGACGTTTGGGACGGGGTACGGGATGACCGTGCGGATCGTCGACGGCGGTCTCTCGACCGCGCTCGAGGAGGCCGGGCACCGGCTCGACGACCCGCTCTGGACGGCCCGGCTCCTGATCGACGATCCCGAGGCGATCGTCGCGGCCCACCTCGCGTTCCTGCGTGCGGGCGCCCGCGTGCTGATCACGGCGAGCTACCAGGCGAGCGTGGCCGGGTTCGTCGCTGCTGGGTGCGCTCCTGAGGAGGCGGTCGCCGCGCTTCGATCGACGACGGCACTTGCCGTCGAGGCACGAGCACGGTTCGCAGCGGAGGATCCGGATCGGTGCACGAGACGCGCTCATCGCCGCCTCGGTCGGCCCGCACGGCGCAACGCTCTACGACGGCTCCGAATACCGTGCGCCCGCGGTAGACGAGGGCACGCTGGCCGACTTCCACAGGGCCCGGCTGCGGGTCATCGTCGGCACGGAGCCCGACCTGCTTGCGATCGAGACGATCTCGTCCACGAGGGAGGCGCGCGCGATCGGCCGCGCACTGGAGGGGTTGGCGCCGGTACCGGCGTGGGTGAGCTTCACGTGTCGCGACGGGGCGACCACGTGGGGAGGCGAGCCGATCGAGGACGTCGTGAGCGTTGCCGCAGCGATTCCGTCGGTGATCGCCGTGGGAGTCAACTGCACTGCGCCCGACCACGTCTCACCGCTGCTCGAACGGATCGGCCGGATCACGGATCTGCCGCTCGTCGTCTACCCGAACGGCGGTCAGAGCTGGGACGCCGTCGAGAAGGTCTGGATCGGCGCTGAGGCTGGGTTCTCAGGTGACGACGTGGTCGACTGGATGCGGCTCGGGGCGCTGCTATCTCGGCGGGTGTTGCGGCGTTGGGCAGTCAGGGATCGTCGCGCTCGCGGCGAGTGCATCGGCATGGAAGGCGACGTAGAACGGGTCCAGGCCGTCCACGGCGACGCCTGCGATCCGCGCTGCATCGGCGAGCGGCAGCTCGGGATCGGCGGCGACGGCGTCGAGGTAGGCGATGTTGCGGTCGAGCAGTTCCGGCTCGGTCGTGTCGCCGTGGCACGGCAGGACGTACCGGGGATCGAGCTCCTGCAGGCGCACGAGCGAGGCGCGCGCTTGCGTGATTCCTTCGGGCGAATCGACATGCGGCCAGGGCTGCTCCGCTGCGTCGCCCGCGAGGACGATTCGGAGCTCGGGGATCCAGATCGAGAAGTGATCCTCGGTGTGGCCAGGCGTGTGGACGAGGACGAGCGTCAGGTCACCGCCCTCGATCGTCAGCCCCTCGTCGCCGACGGTGATGTTCGGTGGCGTGAGCACGAGCCCGTCGAACCGGCCCGGCTGCTCCTTCTCCATCTTCGCGCGCGACATGACCGCGTCGCCGCCGGAGAGCCGCTCGGCGCACAGCGCGTGCCCGATGATGGGTGCGGGGTAGCGCGCCTCGGGGCCGCTGAAGACCTGGTTCCCCCACGCGTGGTCGTAGTCGGCGTGGGTGTTGACGACGAGGAGGCGGCCAGCGTCAGCCGGCCCGATGCACTGCTCGGCGAGCTGGAGCGCAAGCGCCGGCGTGCTGTGCGTATCGACGACCACGAGCCAGCGCTCGGTCACGACGACGAACGTGTCGACCTCGTCGTCGCAGCGAAACCGCCGAATCCGCGGGTCGAGCCCGAGCGGAGCCTCGGTGACCTCAGTCGGGTAGGAGAGCGTTTCCACCGTTGCGACGCTAGCACCGTCGATCCTGCACGCGGCGGATCGAAGCCGGCGTGGCCTCGCCACACGCTCGCTCAGGCGGCTCGCGGGCGAGCCTCTTCAGGATCGCGCGAAGCGCGCAGGAAGGAGCATCCGTCGGCACCTGAGCTTCAGCGATACGCTCTCCCAATCGCGGAAGCTCAGGTGCCGACCGGATGCCAACGGTCTTCATCTCCAGGAACGCAGAAATCTCCCACGGGCTCTGCTCGCTCCCGGCCTTGACGACCCGCTTCACGTTGTCGGCGGCGAGGATCTCGAGCTCCGAGGTCTCGGCGCCCGCGCCCGTGACGTCGATCGCGTTCACGTCCATGTGGGCGGCGAGGATCGGCCCGAGCTCGGCGCGATAGCCGGTGAGGAGGTTGACCACTCCACCGGGCAGATCGGATGTCGCGATCGCCTCCGCGAGCTCGAGCGCGGCGAGTGGCCGCGTCTCCGAGGTGACGACGACCGCCGTGTTCCCGCTCACGATCACCGGAGCGATCCGCGAGACGAGCCCCTCGAGGGGCGGCAACTCGGGTGCGAGTACCGCGACGACGCCCGTCGGCTCCGGGACGGTGAAGTTGAAGTACGGCCCGGCGACGGGGTTCGAGCCGCCGAGCACCTGCGGCAGCTTGTCGGCCCAGCCGGCGTACCAGACGACCCGATCGATCGCGCGTTCCACCTCGCGCCGACCCGAGCACGCACGGGCCAGATCGGAGGCGCGCGTCTCCATCATCTCGGCGAGCCGATAGAGCACCTGGCCGCGGTTGTACGGCGTCGCGCCGGCCCACTTCGGGAAGGCGGCGCGGGCCGCCTGCACGGCATCGCGCGCGTCCTTGCGCGAGGCGCGAGCGACGTTCTGCCCCTCTGCCTCGTAGGTGCGCCCGGACTCCGAGCGCGGGAACTTCCCTCCGATGTAGAGCTTGTAGGTCTTGCGGACGGCGATCCGGCTCATCGATCGAGCCTCCGGGCGAGGAGGTGATCGTCGACGGGCCGGCCCTCGAGGAAGAACTCGTCGGCCAGCACGCCCTCTGCCTCGAACCCGGCGCTCGCGTACAGTCGCCGGGCTCCCTCGTTCGTCGAGAGCACCCGCAGCGACAGCTTCACCGCGCCGCGCGCCGTCGCCTCGGCAATCGCAGCGTCGATCAGCGTCCGCCCGACACCCTGCCCCTGGTGCGCGGGATCGACGGCGAGCCCCCGGATCATCTGGACGTGGGCGCTCGCGGGGAGCGGCGTCGGCGTGCCGATCAGCGCATAGCCCACGACGCGCCCCTCGCACCTCGGCGACGAGCGTGTCCGTGGGCTCGACATGGGGCCGGAAGAAGGCCGGCTCGGCGGGAGGAGGCGCCGGGCTGACGAGCGGTGACCACGTCTTCTCGTCGATCTCGACGAGACGTGCTTCGTCGGCGCTCGTCGGCCCACCGGATCGTGACGTTGCTCGCCGACGGTCGCGCTCATCGGTCGAACCTCAGGTACGGCTCGAGCCCGTGCAATCCGCCCTCGCGACCGAAGCCGGACTCCTTGTAGCCGCCGAACGGCGAGGTCGGGTCGAAGCGGTTGAAGGTGTTCGCCCAGACGACGCCGGCGCGCAGCCGCTCCGCCATCCAGAGGATGCGCGAGCCCTTCTCCGTCCAGACCCCGGCGGAGAGGCCGTACGGCGTGTTGTTCGCCTTCTCGACGGCCTCCTCGGGCGTGCGGAACGTGAGCACCGAGAGGACCGGCCCGAAGATCTCCTCCTGGGCGATCCGGGAGCTCTGCGCGACGTTCGTGAACACGGTCGGCGCGAACCAGTAGCCCTTCTCGGGCAGGCGGCAGGGCGGCTGGTACATCTCCGCGCCGTCGTCCTCCCCACTCGCGACGAGCTCGCGAATCCGGTCGAGCTGCATACGCGAGTTGATCGCGCCGAGATCGGTGTTCTTGTCGAGTGGGTCGCCGACGCGGATCGTGCGCAGGCGCCGCTTGAGCTTCGCGACGAGGGGCTCGTAGATCGACTCCTGCACGAGCAGCCGCGAACCGGCGCAGCAGACGTGCCCCTGGTTGAAGTAGATCCCGTTGACGATCCCCTCCACGGCCTGGTCGAGGGCGCAGTCGTCGAAGATGATGTTCGCGGCCTTGCCGCCGAGCTCGAGCGTGAGCTTCACGCCTGTTCCCGCGAGCTCGCGCCGGATCGCCTTGCCGACCTCGGTCGAGCCCGTGAACGCGACCTTGTCGAGATCGGGATGCTTGACGAGATGCGCGCCGGTCGAGCCGTCGCCGGTGATGATGTTGACCACACCCGCGGGCAGCCCGGCCTGGCGGCAGATGTCGGTGAAGATGAGCGCCGTCAGCGGCGTCGTCTCGGCGGGCTTGAGGACGACGGTGTTTCCGCAGGCGAGCGCAGGCGCGATCTTCCACGAGAGCATGAGCAGCGGGAAGTTCCACGGGATGATCTGGCCGGCGACACCGAGGGGGCGCGGCCTGCGGTTCGGGAAGGCGTACTCGAGCTTGTCGGCCCAGCCGGCGTAGTAGAAGAAGTGCGCGGCCGCGAGCGGGATGTCGACGTCGCGCGACTCCTTGATCGGCTTACCGCCGTTGAGCGACTCGGCGACGGCGAGCTCGCGCGAGCGCTCCTGGATCAGGCGCGCGATCCGGAACAGGTACTTGGCACGCTCGGCGGGGCGCAGCGCCGACCACTCGCCCTCGAACGCCCCTCGTGCAGCCTGGACCGCGAGGTCGACATCGCGTGGGCCGGCGAGCGCGACCTCGGCCAGGTGCTCCTCCGTGGCGGGCGAGATCGTCGGGAACCACTTGCGCGAGCGCGGCGCGACCTGCTCGCCACCGATGTAGAGCCCGTAGCGATCCTCGAGCGTGAGGATGTCGCGCGCTTCCGGTGCAGGCGCGTACTCCCACTCGAGCGGCGAAGGGACAGCGCGGGCGACAGGGGACTTCGCGGCCATCAGTCGATCGTGAAGTAGTCGCCGGATTGATAGGAGCCCGTCCGCTGCTTGCGGATCTGCATCAGCACGTCGTTGAGGAGCGACGAGGCGCCGAAGCGGAAGAGCTCCGGCGTCATCCAGGCGGTGCCGAGCGTCTCGTTGAGGACGCAGAGGTACTGGATCGCCTGCTTCGCCGTGCGGATCCCACCGGCGGGCTTCATCCCGATGATCCTCCCGGTCTCGTCGTGGACGTCGCGGATCACCTCGAGCATGCAGAGCGTCACGGGGAGCGTCGCAGCCGGGCTGACCTTCCCCGTCGACGTCTTGATGAAGTCGGCGCCGGCCGCAATGGCGAGAAGCGAGGCACGGCGTACGTTGTCGTACGTGCCGAGCTCGCCGGTCTCGAGGATCACCTTGAGGTGCGCTGCGCCGCTCGCCTCCTTGACCCGCACGATCTCGTCCACGACCTTGGCGAAGCGGCCCGAGAGAAAGGCGCCGCGGTCGATCACCATGTCGATCTCGTCCGCGCCGAGCGCGACGGCCTCGCGCACGTCGGAGAGCTTCACGTCGATCGGCGACTGACCCGAGGGGAACGCTGTCGCCACCGAGGCGACACGAACGCTCGAGCCGGCGAGCCGGCGCTTCGCAACGGCAACGAGGTTCGGGTAGACGCAGACGGCGGCGACCGAAGGAATCGTGGGATCGGCAGGATCCGGATGAATCGCCTTGGCGCAGAGCGCCGCCACCTTGCCCGGCGTGTCTGCCCCCTCGAGGGTGGTCAGATCCATCATCCGGATCGCGAGGTCGAGGGCCGCGAGCTTCGAGCCCTTCTTGATGGATCGCTTCGAAAGCTCGCCGGCCCGCGCCTCCAGCGCAACCGCGTCGACGGAGCCGACGCGCGGCAACCGCAGGTCGAGCGGAAGCCCGAGATCACGCGGAAGCAGCTGTGCCTGAGCCATCGGCGGCAAGTCTAGCCCCACGATTCTGCGACGTAGTTGCACGCGCGCCATCCACCGCTATAGAGTGGCCGCCATGGGCCTCGGCGCTTCCGGCAAGACCGACCTCCTCAAGCGCGTGCCGCTCTTCGAGCAGTGCTCGAAGAAGGATCTCCAGAGCATCGCGCAGATCGCCGACGAGCTCGACCTTCGGGCCGGCAAGGTGCTCATCACGGAAGGCGAGCGAGGTCGCGAGTTCTTCGTCATCGTGGAGGGCGAGGTCGAGGTCCGGCGCAAGGGACGCAAGGTCGCCACGCTCGGCCCCGGCAACTTCGTCGGTGAGATGGCCCTCCTCTCCAAGATTCCACGGACGGCGACGGTGACGGCCATCACCGAGCTCGACGTACTCGTGATCACCGATCGCGCGTTTCTGGATCTCCTGAACCGAATGCCCGATCTGTGGCTCAAGGTCGCACGCGCGCTTGCCGAGCGCGTCGGTGCAGACGAGACCAACGACCCGAAGTAGCCGTGGGCGCACTCGATCCGCAGATCCGCGACCTGGCACAGGCCGCGAACTTCGCTGCGTTCACCGTGCGACTCGGATCGGGCGACGCCATGACGCACGTGATGTGGGTCGACGCCGACGACGACCACGTGCTCATCAACACCGAGGTGCACCGGGCCAAGTTCAAGGCCGTCGAGCGCGAGCCGCGCGTGACGGTGACAATCTGGGCCAAGGACGATCCCTACACCTACGGCGAGGTGCGCGGACGCGTGGTCGAGATGATCCGTGGCCCAGAGGCTCGCGCGCATATCGACGCGCTCTCGCAGAAGTACCGGGGGCGCGACTACGACCCGAGCGCCATCACCTCGGAGCGCGTGATCCTGAAGATCGCGCCCGACGTGCAGCACACCCACTAACGCACGTCGCGACACGCTCCCTCAGATCACCACTCGACGATCGGCCGCACCTCGACGGCGCCTCCGTAGCGCGCTGCGGGCACGCGAGCAGCAAGCCCGAGGGCGGCGTCGAGATTCTCCGCCTCGAACAGGAAGTAGCCGCCGAGCGCCTCCTTCGTCTCCGCGAACGGACCGTCGGTGATCAGTGGCTTCCCGTCCTGGACGCGCACCGTCGTCGCCGTCTCCGGGAGCCCGAGCCCCTCGCCAGGAGTGACTCCCGGCGTCTCCCTGATTGCGGCATAGTCGGCCCAGACCTGCTGCTGGTCCGCCTCGGACAGGCCCGCCTGGATATCGAGGGCGTTGCCCTGGTAGATCTGGATGAGATACCTCATGAGTCCTCCCTGGTGGATGGCTGTTCATGACCATGACGAACGGACGAAGCCGGAATCGACGAACATATGTCGCTCCGTACATATATTTGCTTGAATCGCCGGGTGAACAGTGCGTTCGACGTCATCGCCGATCCCTCCCGCCGCCGGTTGTTGGACGTGCTGCTCGGCGCGCCTCGCTCCGTCGGAGAGCTCGTCGTAGCGACCGGTCTGAGCCAGCCCACGACGTCGCGCCACCTTCGCATTCTTCGCGAGGCCGGGCTCGTGACGTGTCGGGCCACCGGGAGGCAGCGGATCTACGAGGTCGCGCCCCAGGGCTTCACTGGGCTCGCGGACTGGCTTACGCCATACGTGCTCTTGCTTCGAAGTGGTCAGGGCGCAGAGCGTTAACGCCCTTCTACATCCCGAGGCGCTCGATCATCTTCGCGTCGCGACGCCATTTCGACCGCACGCGCACGATCAGCTCGAGGAACACCGGATGCCCGACGAGATGCTCGACCTCCGGCCGGGCACGCTGGCCGATCTCGCGCACCATCGCGCCCTTCTTGCCCACGAGAATTCCCTTTTGGGACTCCGTCTCGACGAGCAGGAACGCCTGCACGACCTTGTCTCCGATCTCCTCCACGACAACGGTCACCGCGTGCGGGACCTCGTCGCGCGTGAGATGAAGTGCCTTCTCGCGAATCACCTCGGCGACCCGATTCTCGAGCGTGAGGTCGGTCGTCTGGTCGATCGGGAAGTACATCGGCCCCTCGGGCAGGAGATGAACGAGGTCCCCGCGTAGCTCCTCCACCCCGTCCTTCGTCACGGCGCTCACCGGGATGAAGTGCGTGGAAATCGCCCAGTGTGGCCGCGGTCTTCATCTGCGAGGCGACGTGCCCGAGCTTGAGGTTGTCGATCTTGTTCAGCGCGATGATCACCGGGATCCCGAGCGCCGAAGACGCGGCGGGCGACGTAGCGGTCGCCGGCGCCGATCCGATCGCGAGCAGAGAGGACGAGCAGGACGACATCGATGTCCTCGAACGACGAGTCGACCGTGTGCTGCATCCGCTCGGTCAGCGCGTCCATCGGCCGCTGGAACCCGGGCAGATCGGCGAGCACGAGCTGCCAGTCCGGGCCGTTCGCGACGCCGAAGATGCGGCGACGGGTCGTGTTCGGGACGTTCGACGTGATCGCCACCTTGTCGCCGCAGAGGGCGTTGACGAGCGTCGACTTGCCGACGTTCGGCCGCCCGGCGACGGCGACGAAGCCTGACCTCACAGTGCGCTCGACGTCGCCGAGCAGGGCGCGGTGAACATGGCGGGCGAGGCATGCGCCCCGCCCCTGCGGCTTGCGGCGCAGGTCATGCAGTGCCCAACTCGGTCGCTTCGAACTGCTCAGGGAGCAATTCGTCCACGGTCATGTGCACGAGCCGGCCGCCGTTGCGAAAGACGACGCGCTCGACCTTCATCTCGGCGAGCCACTGGCGGCATCCGCCGCACGGCGACGCCGTGATCGCGGCAACCGTGAAATCACCGGGTAGATACCCGTCGACGATCGCGCGCGAGAAGGTCGCTCGCTCGGCACACACGCCGAGCGGATACGCGGCGTTCTCGACATTGACCCCCTCGATCACCACTCCGTCGCGGGTGAGCACGGCGCACCCGACGTTGAAGTTCGAGTACGGCGCATAGGCGCGCGCAGCGATACCGTCCGCCCGCGCGAGGAGCTCCTCGTCGGTCATGCCGCGAACACCTGGAAGATGGCAAACGTCACGATGGCGCCGAGAGTAGCGCCGGTGACGACCTCGAGGGTGGAATGGACGCCCGCCTCGACGCGGGTCTGCGCCACCAGGAGGGCCATGATGAACGCCAGCGAGGAGACGAGGAAGCGGTGCTCCGACCCGTCGAGAGTCAGGGTCACCGCCATCCAGCCCGCGAACGCAACGGCCGCGTGGCCCGAGGGCCACCCCCCGCGGAGCGGCGTGCCGCGTCCCGAGAGCGCCTTCATCGCGATCACGAGAGCGACGACGAGAACGAGCGCGACGAGCGTGAGCTCGGCCGGCGTGTTCGAGAGCCGGTCGAGGAAGTCGTTCGAGCGATCGGCAACCTGGCCGGAGAAGACGAGGTACCCGACCGCGAGAGCGTTGACAGCGGCGATCAGCACGGCGCCGGCAGCGATGTCCTTCGCGAGCTTCGCCATCGGGTCGAACGAGGTCGACGCGATGTCGACGGACGCCTCGATTGCGGTGTTGACCATCTCGGCGATCAAGACGAACGAAATCGAGAGCAACAACACGATCAACTCGATCTTGGAGACGTCGACGGCGAGAGCGGCGATCAGGACGGCTCCGGCGATGAGGAAGTGGATCCGCATGTTTCGCTGCGTGCGAAGGACATGGATGATCCCCTCGAAGGCGACGTTGAAGCTCTCGAGAATCGATGGCGGCCGTCGTCCGGGGACCGGGCTCACGCTGCTCCCTCGAGAATTTCCTGCTCGCGACGCTCCATCGCGTCGCCGTGCTCGTACCCGAGAAGATGGAGGATCCCGTGCACGAGAGGCCACTCCCACTCGTCGCCCACGACCTGGGGACAGATCACGACGTCGCCGAGGGCTCGCGGCACCCCCTCGGGCAGGTCGTCGAGGCCGTCGATCGGGAACGAGAGCACGTCGGTCGCCTCGTCGATCCCGAGGTGCTCCGACTTCAACGCGCGAATCTCGTCGGTGGGCACAAATGCGATTCCGATTTCAGCGCCCTGAAGTCCTTCCTCGGAAAGCGCGTGACAGGTGAGCGCGACCGCGCCAGCCTCGTCGACGGCGATGCCGCTCCGGTTCTCGAGCTCGACCTCGATCACTTCTTGCGGGCTGTGCCGGTCTCTTCGGCGTGCAGCTTGTACGCCTCGACGATTCGCTGCACCAGCTTGTGCCGAACGACGTCCGCGTGCCCGAACTCGACGACGCCGATGCCGTCGACGTCCCGGAGGATGTCGCGCACCTGGATCAAGCCGGACGCCTGCTCGCGTGGGAGGTCGACCTGGGTGATGTCGCCCGTGATCACCATCTTCGAGCCGAACCCGAGGCGCGTGAGGAACATCTGCATCTGCTCCGGCGTCGTGTTCTGCGCCTCGTCGAGGATGATGAAGGAGTCGTTCAGCGTGCGGCCCCGCATGAAAGCGAGCGGCGCGACCTCGATCGTGCCGCGCTCCATGTAGGCGGTCAGGCGATCCGGATCCATCGTGTCGTAGAGGGCGTCGAACAGGGGTCGCATGTACGGGTCGACCTTGGCGAGCATGTCGCCCGGGAGAAACCCGAGGCGCTCACCGGCCTCGACGGCGGGGCGCGTGAGAATGAGGCGGCCGACCTGCTTCTCGCTGAGGGCCGCGACGGCGAGAGCGATCGCAAGGTACGTCTTCCCCGTTCCCGCCGGGCCGATCCCGAACGTGACCGTGCTCGAGCGGATCGAGTCGACGTACGTCTTCTGGGTGACCGTCTTCGGGGCGATCTTCTTGCCGCGATGCCGCCAGACGACGTCGTCGAAGATGTCGCGGATGTCGGCGGACTGGTCGAGCGCGGCGGCGACGGCACCAACGGTGTCGGGGCCGATCGCGTGCCCACCTTCGACGAGCTCGACGAGCTCGTCGACGACGGCTCGGGCCGCCACGACGTGGTCGGCGGCTCCATCGAGCGTGAGCTTGTTGCCACGGAGTGAGATCGAGCACCCGAGACGCTCGCGCAGCGAATCGAGCACGCCGTCAGTGACGCCGGCGAGCTCGGCGGCAACTTCGTTCGGGACGACGATGACGTCTTGCATGCCGCCCAGTGTAGGGGTCGCTGCAAACGGCGCCCGGCCTCGTTTGCGCGAAGGTCAATCCACCGCGAGCAGGTCGACCACGAACACGAGCGGCTCGTGCGGGGCGATGACGCCGCCCGCACCGCGTGCACCGTAGGCCATGGCCGACGGGATCGTCAGCTTGCGCCGGCCGCCGACCTTCATTCCCTGCACGCCCGCGTCCCAGCCCGGGATCACCTGGCCCTTGCCGAGCTTGAACTCGAAGGTCTGCCCGCGGTTCCACGACGCGTCGAACTCCTCGCCCGTGGAGAACGCTACGCCGACGTAGTGAACCGAGACCTTGTGGCCGCTCGTCGCCTCGACGCCGTCGCCGACGACGATGTCCTCGATCCCGAGGTCGAAGGGGATGTCGCCTTCCGGCTTGTCGATCTGGGGGCGTTCGAGTGACACGTTGGTACCTCCGTTGGCGAGGACCGTCGGAGCGTAGCTGCGGGCGACACTGCACCCCAGTGCGGCGCTGCGCGGCGCCGACACGCCGCTGCGAATCGCCCCTACGCGCGACCGTCGAGGAACATGCCGAGACGTCGCCGCGTGCTCTCGGCCGAGGGATCGGCGACGCTGCCGTTGACGGCACGACACAGCCACCCCAGGCGACGGCCCGTTGACGACAGGGAAACGAGATCGTTCGCAGTGCGACCGCGAAACGCCTCGAGATATGCGTCGCGGAAGGGCTCTGTCGGTTCCGAGCCCTCGAGGTCATCGACGCCCCACGCGATCACGCCGTCCAGCGTGACGGCAAGGCTGAAGAACGGGTGCGAGACACACGCATCGCCCCAGTCGAGGAACCGGTAGCGGCCGTCACGGACGAAGACCTGCGCGTCGTGGAGATCGTCATGCTGGATCGTCTCCGGGAACTCCGGCCGCAGCGAGATCCTCACACGCCGTGCGAACCCACGGCATCGACTCCACGAGCCGACGGCGCTCGTCGCCCGGGAGATCGACCATCTCGTCGAGCATGGCCTCGACCTTCGTTGGCAACACGTCGAGCCGGAGATCCGGCACGCCGAGCTCGAGGAGCTCGGCGACATCCCGGGAGAGATCGATCTGGACGCTCGCATAGAGCGGGAGCACGCTCGCCCAGCGACCCAGGCTGCGCTCCGCCGCGACCAGCTCACGGAGCGTCTGGCCGCCGTCCTCCATCAGCATCCACCCTCGCTCGCGGTCGACCGCGAGTGGCGCCGGAATGCAGTCGGGCCTCCGCGATCCGAGGAGTTCGGTGAGCGCCACCTCGTGACGCAGCGAGGCCGCGACGGCTTTGAAGAACACGTTGCCGGTCTTCGTCGGGACGCGGATCACCGTCGACCAGGGTCGATCGTGTACCTGGTCGCCGTCGCCGACCGGCTCGAGCCCGATCCGGTCGATCTGCTCCGCGATCCAGGCATCCGCACCGGAGCGCCATGCCGGGTCGAGCCACTCGGACACGAACCCGCCCCGGGCTACGCGAGCTTCTCGCGGACGATCTGGCTCACGGCGGAGCCGTCCGCGCGGCCCGAGATGCGCGGCATCACATCGGCCATGACGCGACCGATGTCACGGAGTGAGGTTGCACCCACCTCGGCGATCACGTCGTCGACGATCTCGTCGAGATCATCCTCGGAGAGCTGCTCCGGCATGAACCCCTCCAGGACCTCGAGCTCGTAGTCCTCCTTGTCGGCCTGCTCCTCACGGCCGGCAGCCTCGAACGCGGCGTAAGCCTCGACACGCTTCTTGCGCTCGCGCTGCAGCACCTGCAACTCCTCGTCATCCGACAGCGGCCGCTGGAGATCCTTCTCGGCCGAACGGAGGCTGGCAAGGATCAGCGTCAGCGCGTCGCGACGGTCGTTATCCCGCGCGAGCCGCGCCTGCTTGATCTCGTCCTCGATGGTCGCAATCAGTTGCACGGTGACAGTCTGCCCGCAATTTCAACTCAATGGAACCCGGGGAGCAACTTTCCGCCGAGGACGTGCCAGTGAAGGTGGAACACGGTCTGCCCCGCGCCGGGTCCCACGTTGACGATCACGCGGTAGTCGTCGAGCCCCTCGGCGGCCGCTAGGTCGGCGACGAATCGCAGCATTGCGGCAGCCTCGTCGTCGGGGAATGCGGCGATATCGCGGAACGTGTCGATATGCCGACGGGGCAGGACGAGCAGGTGTGTCTCTGCCGCAGGGGCGATATCGCGGATCGCGACGACGTCGTCGGTGGCACGAACGTGGTCGCCACTCTCGACCAGTCGACAGAAGAGGCAGTCGGTCATAGAGCCTCCGCCAACACTCCGTCGTCGGTGACACCGACCGCGCGAGCCCGGACGAGCGAACCGACGGGAGCCGCGACGAACCACGGCGTGTAGTCGTCCGCGTAGCCAAGTCCCGGCCGGTCGACGAGCACGACGTCCTCGCTACCGACTCGCGCCGCCCAGAGATCTCGGCACGCGGCGTCCGAGGCGGCCCGAAGGCGGGCACTTCGCTCTCGCTTGACCTGCGGAGCGACGGGATCGTCCCCGGCGGTGCGCGTTCCGGGTCGTGGCGAGTACGGGAACGCATGCACCTTCGTGATCCCGATTTGGGCGATCGCCCCCAGCGTGTTCTCGAACGCCCGCTCGTCTTCCGTCGGGAAGCCGACGATCACGTCGGTCGTCAGGTTGAAGTCCTCGCAGCCCTCGAGCCGCGCGCGGTACTGGCCGATCGAGTAGCGGCGGCCCATGGCCTGGAGGACGCCGTCGTCGCCGGACTGGAGCGGCACGTGGAGATGTCGAGCCACCGTGGGAGTGTCGCGCATGGCGTCGATCAGGTCCGGCGTGACGTGATTGATCTCGATCGACGAGAGCCGGACACGGGCGAGTCCCTCGATCGCACCGGCCTCCCTGATCAGGCCTGCAAGCGTGAGCCCCGCGGCACGATCACGGAAGCAACCGAGGTTGACGCCGGTGAGCACGACTTCGCGGTGACCCTGGGCGACGCGGCGGCGGATCTCCGTCAGCACTGCGTCAGCCGTGCGGCTCCGCGTGCCGCCCCGGACGAGCGGGATGACGCAGAACGCGCAGGAGAACGAGCAGCCGTCCTGGATCTTGACGAAGGCGCGCACCCGTTCGACCCGGTGATCGTCACTGGACGCACCCGATCGGGCCGATCTCAACAGCGACCGCTCCGGCGAGCTCCTCGCTCCGTCTCGCGACGACCTTGATGTTCCCCGGCAGTCCGGCGAAGGTACTGCTCGAGAGATTCGCCGCGCACCCCGTGACATAGACGCGTGCGTGCCTGCGTGCTGCCTGCGCCGCCGCCTGCCGCGATTTCGCGACTGCTTCGTTCGTCACGCAGCACGTGTTGATGACTGCCACTTCTGCTTCGGCGCCCCCGTCGGCATGCCCGTCGGTGAGCAGGCGCTCCCGGATCGCCTGCTCGTCGGCGAACGACACCTTGCAGCCGAGGAACCGAGTCGTGAAGGTCGTCATCGGTTTGAGAGCGTAGACGTTCTCTGTTGGAGTTGGATGGGTCCTCACAGCGATGACTAGGGTTGCGGGATGGTCGGATCGGAGCCCTCGTTTCGTGCGTGCCTCGCGGGAGCTCTCGGCGTCTCCGTGGATGAGCTTCCACAGCCCGAGTTCGACCCGGACATCTTCTGGCGCCACTGGCTTGCCGCCCGAAACCTCGGTCTCGTGCCCATCGCCGATCCTGCCGCGTTTCAGTGGCCCGGATACTGGATCGCGGCATCAACCGGTGCGGCCGGAGAGCGCGATGCCGTGCTCATGTTCGGCGCTCCCTCGGGCCCACTTCTCGATCCGTCGGGGAGCTTTCGCGGCAACGACTCGCTCGTCGAGGCTGTCGCGATCGCGCCGTTCGACCTCGGCCTCGCACCGACTGCGCCGTACGGAGAGGCTCCCGGCGCGAACGGCGTCGTCGTCGGACTGCTCGTCGCGCCGGTCGCGACCGGCGCGCTCGTTCGGGTCGAGGAGGCACGCGCAATCGCAGGCCGAGGACTCGAGGGAGATCGCTACGAGATCGGTGCAGGGACGTTCTCGGGGACGGGTCGCGGCTACCAGCTGACGCTCGTCGAGGCCGAGGCGCTCGAGGGGGTACGGGCGGACGGCATCGAGATCACGTGGGAGGAGGCGCGGCGAAACGTCGTGACGCGTGGGATCCGGTTGAACGCGCTCGTCGACCGTGGGTTCCGGATCGGCGAGGTCGAGTGCGTCGGCCGTCGTCTCGCCGAGCCGTGCTCGCACCTGCAAGCACTCTCGCCCGCGGGAGCGCTGCGAGCGCTCGTTCGCCGCGGCGGCCTGCGTGCAGACATCGTCGGCGGGGGAACGATGCGCGAGGGCGATGCTGTCGTGCCGCTCGACGAATCCGGCTGAGCCCTGGAAATACCCTAGTGCTGACGGAGACACAAATAGCGGCGTCTCATAACGATGCTGTTTTCCTGTTCAACGTTATGAGACGCCGCACTAGGGCGCTCGCTCGAAGCGGTCGGCCGCCCAGCCCTCGAGCGTGACGCGATCCGTCGAGTGCCACCCACGCGCCCGGGGATGGTCGGTGTCGAGGTAGCCGGATGTGATCACGACGCCGCTTGCGAGACGAGCGAGAATGCGCTCGACCGGAGCGAGGAGAACGTTCGCGACCGTCGTCGCCACGACGGGCAGCGCGTCGACCTCACCGTCGAGGAGCGAGACGTCGATCCCGACGCCGTTCGCGGTGGCATTCGCGATGGTGGTCTCGACGGCGACCGGGTCGTTGTCGACGGCGCGAATCGGATCGAACCCGAGGCGGGCAGCGGCGATCGAGAGCACGCCCGACCCGCAGCCGATGTCGAGGAGTGGGCTTCGCTCGGATCGCGCCAGAAGCTCGATGCAGGCCCGCGTCGTCGGATGCGCGCCGGTTCCGAAGGCACGACCCGGGTCGATCACGACGGCTCGTTCTCCCGCTCCCGGCTGCTCCCACGGCGGCCCGATCCACAGGCCCCCGACGCGTGCAGGCTTGTGGAACGCGCGCCACGCGTCCTCCCACCCCGGCTCGACGGCGTCGACCTCGATGCCAGGGAACACGGCCTCGATCGACCCGATCGCACTCTCGGCGACGTAGAGGGACAGCGTGAGCGTCTCCCCGTCGTCCGACTCCTCGAAGCCTCCGGGAGCGAGCTCGATCGCAATCGCCCGCGCCTCCTCCGCGCGGTCCCGAGGAACCCGCGCCGACACGCGAACCAGCCGATCGGTCATCCGAGCCCATATCGCGTCGTCGCCGCGAAGGTTCCGTCTTCCTGCTCCTCGAACAGCCAGACACTGTCCACCGTGAACTCGAACGGCAATCGCGGCTGCAATTCTGCGCGCGCGACGCGGGCCACGGGCTCCGTCGGAGCGGAGGCGTCGACTGCCCCGATCGTCAGATGGGGCTCGGGCTCTCCCCCTTCTTCCTCGTAGGGTGGGAACTCCGGGAAGCGGGCGCAGGTGGCCCTGACCAGCTCGACGAACCTCTCGCGCGGTTCGGGCGCGAGCCAGACGAAGCGGTCGAACTGCCCGACGCCGGTCAGCTCGGCTGCGAAAGGCTCGAACCGGGCGAAATGAGCGGCGAGATCGGCTCCGTAGTGCGCAGCGACGTCGACGCCGCGCGCGAACGGAAAGAGAACCGTGATGTGCGGCGGTAGCCGCCGTGCCACCGTCGCCGCGTTGTAGCGGCTGCGGAAGTCGCCGACCAGCACGTCGGCAGCCACGGGAATCAGGAGACCCGTGCGACGATCGAGCGGAGGGATCGCCGTCATGATCAGCGGAACGCGTTCTTGATCCGCCCGAAGAAGCCGCCGTCTTCCTCGTCATCCCGATACGGCTCCTCGCCGAGCGCTGCACCGAGCTGCTCCACGAGTGCGCGCTGCTCCTCGTCGAGGCGCCGGGGGACGTGGACGCGAATGTGCGCGTGGAACCCACCACGACGCCTCCCTTCGAGGGAGGGCATTCCCTGTCCGCGGAGGACGACGATGTGACCGGGCTGTGTTCCCGCGGGGACGTCGATCTCGATCTCGCCGGCCGGCCCGGGCACGGTCAGCGAGGTGCCGAGCGCAGCCTGGGTCATCGTGAGCTCGACGGCGGTGTGCAGGTCGGCACCGTCGCGCTCGATCCCCGGGATCGGTGTGACGCGCACCTGAACGAAGAGGTCGCCGTTCGGGCCACCGAGCGCGCCGGCGTGGCCCTCGTTGCGCACCCGGATGCGCTGTCCGTCGTCGATTCCTGCCGGAATGTCGATGTCGATGTCGCGATCGTGCAAGGTGCGCCCGATGCCGTCGCACGTCTCGCAGGGCGTGTCGACGATGCTGCCGATTCCCTCGCACCGCGGGCAGGCACCAGTCCGGACGAACTGACCGAAGACGCTCTGGGACACCTGCTGCACGCGGCCGGCGCCGCTGCACGTGTCGCAGATGCGCGGGGATGTACCGGGAGCCGCGCCGTTGCCGCCACAGGTGTCGCACGACTGGGCCACGCGCGTCGCCACGCTGACGGTGACGCCGGTGAAGGCCTCGGCGAGCGTGATCTCGGCACTGGCGGATACATCGCCGCCGCGACTCGGCCCGCCGGGGTGGTCGGCCTGCCCGAACAGCGATTCACCGAAGAAGGCGCCGAAGATGTCCGAGAGGTTGCCGAGGTTGAAGTCGGCCGGCGCGAACCCGCCGCCGCGCAGCCCCTCGCGGCCGTAGCGGTCGTACGTGGCGCGACGCTCCGGATCGGAGAGAACCTCGTACGCCTCGGCCGCTTCCCGGAAGCGCTCCTCCGCGTCGGGGGCCTCGGAGACGTCGGGATGAATCTCGCGGGCGAGCTTCCGGAAGGCGCGCTTGATCTCGGCGTCCGGGGCGCCCCGGTCGACGCCGAGGATCTCGTAGTAGTCGCGTTCGGCCGTCGCCATACGAGAGTCGAGGGTACCGGCAGCCGCCGACGTGAAGCCACCGGAAGGACGTCGGGCAGGCGGCCTACTGCAGCTTCGTCACCCTGACGACGAACGTCAGCCTCGCGGTTCCCGCCTTTCCGAGACGCGCCAGCAGCCGACGCTCGGGAAGGCGAGGCCGGTGGGCTGGAATCCGAGCGATGCGCCGATGTCGTACCGGGGCCGTACCCTGGCGGGATATGGGCTCGAAGGGGTGGCGCGCTGCGATCGAGGCGCTTTCCGACGATCACCAGCTTCGCGAGGTCGCGAACCCACCACCCCACCTTCGCGCGAATCGATCCGTCGCGATTGATCGTCGCGTACGAGCCTCCGTCGGGGAGAATTCCGGCTCGCACGATCCCTCTTGGCCACAACTCGACGCGGAGGCGGCGTCGATTGCCGTTGTTGAAGCCGTTCGGTCCGAAGTCCGCGCCGGGTGTCGCTGCCGGGTCGGCACCGTGACCGGGCAGGGTGCCGACAGTCGGACTGCCGGCCGGTGCGCGGGAAACAGCGGCTCCGGTCGCAACCGCGGCGAAGGAGACGAGGCACTCCGCCACGACCCGCGAGACCTTCAGGTGATCGGGCGCCTCCACCGATACTTCATCCTCCGCTTGACGTGAAACGTCGCAGTCTCTCATTCGTCCTCGTACACGTCCTCGACGAGGCGCGAGAGCTCGAACGCGGCGGTACGAACAGCCCGGATCGCCTTGTCGTAGTCCATCCGTAGCGGCCCGAGGAGTGCCACCGAGCCGAGCGACCGGCTCGCGATCCCGTAGGTCGCACCGACGTACGAGACGTCGTGGAGCTGCCCGCCGTCGACCTCGGGGCCGACGCGAACGACGGTGCGTCGCGGGTCGAGCGCGTCGGAAAGGAGCTCGAGCACCGCGGCTCGCCGCTCGAGAACGTCGAGGAGGTGCTGACAGGCCTGGAGCTCGGCGCCCCGCGCCTCGCCGAGCAGGCCGGCCGCGCCACCGACGTACAGTTGCGGGCCGTCAGACGCGACCGCATCCACGAACGCCGTGCGAAGCCTGCTCAGGAACGAGCGCTCGCGATGAGGCAGCGCTGGGTCCTCGAGACGCCGGCGGAGCGTCACCGAGCCGAGCCGTAGTCCGACGACCTGCTCCTCGAGATAGCTCCTGGCCCAGTCGACGAGCCCCGGGTCGACCGGCTGCTCGAGCTCGAGCACGCGCTTCGTCACTCCGCCGGTCGAGGTGATCACGACGACGATCACCGCGCGCGGCTGCAGCTGGAGCACGTCGACGTGGCGTACCGACGCGGATTCGAGCGCGGGTGCGGAGACGAGGGCAAGGAGCCGTGTCGCCTGCGAGAGCGTCTCGGTCGTGGAGCGGAGCGCCTCCTCGAGCTCGCTCCTCACCGCGGCGACGTCGACCACCGGTGGTGGTTCGGGCCGTTCGTGGATCGACTCGACGAGCTGCTCCGCGTAGACCCGGTAGCCGTTCTCGGTCGGGACCCGCCCCGCGGAAGTGTGCGGATGCGTCAGGAGACCGAGCGCCTCGAGCTCTGCCAGCTCGCTGCGAACGGTCGACGAGGAGACGTCCATCCCCGCTCGCTCGACGAGCGATTTCGACCCGACGGGCTGGCCGGTCGCGACGTGCTCTTCGACCACCCGCCGCAGGATCTCGCGCCTGCGGGAGGAGAGCTGTTCCATGGAGAACCGATCCTACCGGGGAAGATGCCGATCGCCGGGGACGCGATCGCGCGACGGCTCAGACCCGCGGCGCGTACGCGACGCGCTCGAACGGCCACGCCTCGCGGAGCCACTCCGTCACCGCTTCCCAGAGCGGCCGATCAAGGGGTGCGTGCGCGACCGAAACCCACGAGCGGACCGAGGCGTCGTGCTCGATCGCATCCGAGGAGCGATCGGCGTCCACAGTCGCCGCCGGATAGATGTAGACGCAACCGATCACGTCCCCGGTCGTGTGTGCGAGCACCGTGTAGGTGAACCCGCGGCGCTCCCGGAAGTGGCGCGCGTGCATCTCGAGATCCGCGAGGTTCTCGACGAGCGTCATCGCATGGGGCCAGGATCCACCGACGAATCCCGGCGTCGCCTGGATGTGATCCAGCGACGACGTCCAGGCCGCGTAGTCGGCCTCGTTGTGCTCCGGCCCGAGCGGCTCCAGAACGAACTCGGGCTCCTCGAGCCGGAGCGGCGGCTCGAAGTCAACAGGAACGAAAGCTCGGTCGGGCACGATGGACGGACGCTACCGCAGCTCGCCCCCGACCGACGCAGCCTTTCTCAGGCGATCAGCTCGGCCGTCACACCACCGCCCAGGAACCGGCCGCGGTCTGTCAGCGACAGGGACTGCTCGTGGCCTGCGTCGGACGCGGCATGCACGACCGCGAGCCCGCCCGCGACCATCCGCTCGAGGCCCTCTCGATCGATCGCCTGCTCGAGACCTCCGAGCGCGAGCGGCTCATCGAGGCGAAGCCCGAGCATCAGCCGCTCCTGCGCCTTCGTTGAGAGGATCGAGTTGCTCCAGCTCGCGTGGAGGGTCTCCCGCGTCCGTCAGAGCCCCGCCGCCCGCCGAGCCGCCGAGCGCGCTGATGTAGCGACCGATCGAGGCACCGTTTCGCCGCCGCTGCTCACCGAGGGTCGACACCGCCCCGATCCCGACGCCGAGGTAGTCGCGGCCCTGCCAGTAGCCTAGGTTGTGGTGTGCGCGGAGGTCGCGACCGGCCGCCCGATCACCCGAGAGGCAGAAGTTCGCTGTCTCGTACCAGCGGTAGCCGGCGCCGGTCAGCGTCTCGACGACCCGCTCGAAGTACCCCTCCATCGCCTCCGACTGGCGCCCGAGCTCGTCCCCCCAGGCGTGCGTGAAGCGTGTACCCGGCTTCGCCTCGAGTTCGTAGAGCGAGAGGTGCTCCGGCGCGAGTGCAAGAGCCTCCGCGAGATCGTGGTCGAGATCGGAGGGCTCCTGGCCCGGGATCCCGTAGATGAGGTCGAGAGAAATGTTGTCGAAAGAGGCATCACGAAGAGTATGCACCGCACGCCGGACGTCGTCTGGACCGGCAACACGCTCGAGCACGGAGAGGAGCCGAGGGGCGAATGTCTGCGCTCCGAGAGAGATCCTGTTCACACCACACCCACGCAGGAGGGCGGCGAGCTCCTCGGTCACCGTCTCGGGGTTTGCCTCCACGGTCACCTCGGTTGCGGGCGGCAGCGCCTCGAGGACACGGCGCAAGGAGTGTGGCTCCGTGAAGGTCGGGGTTCCACCGCCGATGAACACCGTCTCGACCACGCCCGCGAGCGACTCGCTCTCGCGCTTCAGCTCGATAAGCAGCGCATCGACATAGGCCGCGTGCTGACCTTCTCGACCGACGACCGTGACGAAGTCGCAGTAGCCACAGCGGTGGACGCAGAACGGCAGATGAACGTACAGATGCCGTGCTCCGGTGTCGTGCGTCATTGCGACGTGCCTTCGGCCGCACGGTATGCCTCGAGAATCTTCCGGGGAGCTCGCTCTGCCCACGCGTCCTCGACCAACTCGCGGACGAGCACCGCGTCGGCGCGGGGGAGCACAACCAGCACCATCGGCCAGTTGTCGTAGTGCGGCGTCAGGAAGAGGACGCCGGGATGGGCCTCGAGGAGCAACGGCCGTTCCTCGGGGTCGCAGCGAATCGCGAGCGTCTCACCGTCCTCGCGGAGTCGACACATGAACTTCCCCTTCACGCGCAGCGCTGGCGTGCCGTACGCGGTCCCGACCTCGACGGCCGGAAGGGAGGCTCCGATCGCGACGACGTCGTCCCAGGTCACCGCACGCGCTACTTCTTCTTGTCCCCGTCGAGGTTGAGCACGGCGAGGAAGGCCTCCTGCGGAACCTCCACCCCGCCGACCTGCTTCATCCGCTTCTTGCCCTTCTTCTGCTTCTCGAGCAGCTTGCGCTTGCGGGAGATGTCCCCGCCGTAGCACTTCGCGAGCACGTCCTTGCGGCGTGCCTTGACGGTCTCGCGCGCGATCACGCGCGACCCGATTGCAGCCTGGATCGGGACGTCGAACATCTGCCGCGGAATTTCCTCACGCAGCTTCTCGACGAGCAGTCGACCGCGGTCGTACGCGAACTCGCGGTGGATGATCAGTGAGAGCGCGTCGACAGGCTCACCACCGACGAGCACATCGACGCGCACGAGCTTGCCGCTCTGGAAGCCAGAGAGGTCGTAGTCGAAGCTCGCGTAGCCCCGGGTACGGGACTTGAGCTGGTCGTAGTAGTCGAGCACGACCTCGGCGAGCGGCAGCTCGTAGATGAGGTGCACGCGTTCCGGCGAGAGGTACTCGAGGTGATCGAATGTCCCGCGGCGCTCGTTGTTGAGCTCCATGATCGTGCCGACGTACTCCTTCGGAACGATGATCGAGGCACGGATGTACGGCTCCTCGACCTCCTCGAGCTCGGCCGGCATCTCGGACGGATTGTGCACCTCGCGCCACTCGCCATTTCGTTCGAGCACGCGGTAGGCGACGTTCGGCGCAGTCACGATCAGATCGAGGTCGAACTCGCGCTCGAGCCGCTCGCGCACGATCTCCATGTGGAGCAGACCGAGAAAGCCGCACCGGAAGCCGAAGCCGAGCGCCTGCGATGTCTCGGGCTCGTAGAAGAGCGCGGCGTCATTGAGCTTGAGGCGCTCGAGTGCGTCACGCAGCTCGGGGTACTCGTCCGAATCGCTCGGGAAGAGCCCGGCGAAGACCATCGGCTTGACCTCCTTGTACCCGGGCAGTGGCTCCTCGGCGGCCGCGCCCTTGCGGGTGGTCAGCGTGTCGCCGACCCGTAGGGCCGAGACGTCCTTCAGGCCGGTGATCACGTACCCCACCTCGCCTGCGACGAGCGCCTGCACCGGCACGCGCGACGGCGACATGAAGCCGAGCTCCTCGGCGTCGAACTGCGTGCCGAGCGCCATCGCCCGCAACGGCGCGCCGGACTCGAAGACGCCGTCGACGACGCGGATGAACGCGATCACACCCCGGTACTGGTCGTAGGACGAGTCGAAGATGAGCGCGCGCGCAGGCGCGTCCGGATCACCCTCCGGCGCCGCAATCCGCTCGACGATGGCGTCGAGCACCTGGTCGACGTTGATACCCGTCTTCGCCGAGATGCGGACGACGTCCGCAGGATCGCCACCAAGGAGCTGCGTTACCTCGTTCGCCGCACCGTCAGGATCTGCGGAGGGCAGATCTATCTTGTTCACCACCGGCACGATCTCGAGGTTGTTCTCGATCGCGAGGTAGGCGTTTGCGAGCGTCTGCGCCTCGATCCCCTGCGCTGCGTCGACGACGAGAACAGCTCCTTCGCAGGCCTGGAGCGACCGTGAGACCTCGTACGTGAAGTCGACGTGGCCCGGGGTGTCGATGAGGTTCAGCTGGTGCCCCTTCCACGCGACGCGCACCGCCTGGGCCTTGATCGTGATCCCCCGCTCGCGCTCGAGATCCATCGAATCGAGTAGCTGCTCCCGCATGTCGCGATCGGCGACAGTGTCGGTGAGCTGGAGAATCCGGTCGGCCAGGGTCGACTTCCCGTGGTCGATGTGGGCGATGATGGAGAAGTTGCGGATGTGGCTCTGGTCCATGGGAATCAGGCCCGGATGCTAGCTGTCATGCGGTTTTGCCTGGATTTCAGCGCTTCTGGCGAGACGCTGATCCTGCTGCTGAAGCCGTAGAAGTCGCGTTTTCGCGTCCCAGTGAGGTCTCGCTCCCGGGCGTCGAGGGTGAGCAATAGCAGTGTCGCGATGCCGCCCCTTGCGCACGGCGAGGCCGCCGCCCGCACGGCGGCCTCGCCACACTCGAAGGGCGTGGCTCTGGCAGAAACCTGGGGCCTCATTCAGGTCATCCATGATGGGCCGGCTTCCCTGACATGGTTGAGGCCGTTGAGCGGCGGTCTTCCGAAGGTACCGTCCACCTGCGCGCGCTCGTCAGGAAAGGGGCCGTCGAGCGTCCGAGACTGCTCGTCTCGCGTGAGGACGGAATTGTCGTCGGACGGTCGGGAACGCGAGCGCCCGGTGGTGACTCAGTGGATGGTGCCGGCAGAGACGAGCACGAGCACGATGACGCCGAGTGCGATTCGATAGACGACGAACACATAGACCGTGTGCGTGGCCAAGTAGCGGAGTAGCAACGCGATCGAGGCGTAGCCGACAACAAACGCAAGCAATGTCGCGATTGCGGTCGCGCCTACCGTGGCGTTCGAGTCTCCGCCGATGTCGCGCAACTCGTACAAGCCGCTGAGCACCACGGCCGGAACGGAAAGGAGGAAGGAGTAGCGGGCCGCGGCAGCGCGCTCGAGCCCGAGGAAGAGGCCGGCACTGATCGTGGCGCCGGAACGCGAAACGCCGGGGACGAGCGCCGCTGCCTGAGCGAACCCGATCACGATGCCGTCACGCCGCCGGAGTGAGTCGAGCGGCCGTGAGCGAGCGCCGACCTTCTCGGCAGCGAGCAGGACGAGGCCGAGCACGATCATCGTCGTTCCGATGAGCCGGAGGCTGCGGGCTCCCGTCTCGATCTGATGGCTGAACAGGAAGCCGAACACGAGGATCGGGATCGTTCCGATCAGGATGTACCAGCCGAGCCGCGACTCCGCGGTGGCGCGGCGAACGGGATCGCGGAGCCCTCCGATCCAGGCGCGGGCGATCCCGAACAGATCTCGGCGGAAGTAGAGGAGCACGGCCGCGAGCGTGCCGAGCTGCGTGACGGCGGTGAAGGCGGCGCCCGGGTCCTCCCATCCCGCAAAAGCCGGGACGATCCGCAGATGCGCGGTGCTCGAGATCGGCAGAAACTCCGTCAGGCCTTGAACGATCCCAAGCACGATCGCTTCGAGCAAACTCACGCGCAATCCGCTCCGCTAGCCGGCGTGGAGGCGACAAGGGCCGCTTTGCACATTCGGGAGGTGCGAGCGACCCCAGGCAGCGTCACCGCGAGAGGTATCCGGTACGTGCTGTGCGGCTTCGCCGCTGGCAGCGCGGCTTACGAGCGAGGCGAGGAGGCATGCGCACAAGCTACCAATGGCCGGCAAGGGGGTCGCTCAGTAGTAGCCACGTTGGCGCCGGCCGCGAAGCAGCCCGAACGCTATAAGGGCCACGACCGGCACGAGAATGAACCCGAGAACCAGAACGGCTCCACCCTTCGCAGAGAGCCAAAAGCTCGGCTTTGACGCTGGAGCCGGGCCGGGTGGGGTTGTGTAGCTCATGGCGGCGTTGGCGTTGTCTATCCGGACGCTGACACGCACGATCCGCCCGGGCTCTTTGACCTGAGACGCATACGAGAGGAGGTACTGGCGGGAGAGAGTACGCGCGAGGTGAGTGAAGGCGCGTCGTAGCTGCGGGATCGAGCTGACCTGGAGTACGGAGCCGCCTGTAGTGTCAGCGAGCCGGTTGAGGCGAGTCCGTTGTTTGGATCCTCCCGAACCCGCGACGACAACGAATACGCGGGCACCTGACCCCTTGGCCGCTCTGATGGCGCGCCCGACATCAGTGGTTGTCGTGTCTGCTCTGCCGTCGGTAAGGATGACGATCGCTTTCGCCGACCCTTTGCGCACGCGGAGCTGTCGGCTGGCCAGGATGACTGAGTTCCACACCGCTGTGCCATAGCGTGTCTTCAGTTTCGTGAGCGAAGAGGTGAGGGATGCCCTGCTCTTCGAGAAGTCGTGCACGGCGTACGGTTGGGCCGAAAACCCAGTTAGCGCTAGTTCTGAGCGGACCGGCTTGTTCGCTATCAGCGCGGCCGCAGCCGCTCGTGCCGCAACCAGAGGCCCGCCGATCATCGTCAAGCTGGAATCGAGGAGAAGCACCGCGCTGAATGGGATTCTCTTGCGGCCGATCGGCGTGAGACTTGCCTTGACACGCCGTCCGTTCTCGGTCACACGGACCGTGGACGGTGCTCCCGCGCCGGGAAGTGAGAGGGCGTAGACCCGGACAGGGAACGGGACGTTCGGCTGAGTGGTCAGGGCAAGCTTCGTGGCGGCATCCGCCGACGTGGCCACACCGGCCATGACAATTGCGATCGGGAGCGCTGTCCAGGCGACCGACAGCCGTCGACTCCGTCGCCAGTCCGCCAGACGTAGATGCGCGGAGCGTCGATCCCTCATGCACCCATCCTGATCGCCGGAGGCGATTTCGGCAATCACGGGGCTCTGCCAGGGGTGCCCACCCGCTGATCCTGTGGTGAGTCGGGAGTTGCCCCGAGGCTCGTCGCGTTCGAGCGGTTCTTGCTCGGACGTGATGAGTGGGCCTTCTCCCGAGGTCAGGGGGCGGGCACCTCAAGTGCGCCGGCAAGCGCCCCCGGCGTATTCGCTGGTCTCGGACGATGGCTGAGTCTGTGTCGTCCGATGAGATTCGCGACTTCCGCTCGGCTCTAGCTGGACTCAGGACACGCAGACCTACCGCTCGAGCACCCAGCTGTGCCCGGTGGAAAACGGCGTGTAGCCGAGCCGCTCGTTGATCGCGACCATCGGCGCGTTCGTATCGTCGTTCTGGGTGATCACCCGCGTGATTCCGGCAGCGGCAGCTCGGCTGAGTGACGCCTGCTTCATCAGGAGTCCGAGCCCCCGGCCGCGGAAGGCGGGAGTCACGCCGGTGCCGACGTTCACCGCGCGGCCCGTTGCGCGGTCGGTCTCCAGGAACGAGATCCCAACCGGAGCACCGTCCGCAACGGCAACGGTGCTGAGCTCGCGATCACACTCCGGGTTGTCCCAGGTGAGGCGACGCCAGGTCTCGTACGTCATGCCGGATACGTCGCCGGGGCCGGGCTCGTCGAGGAAGCTCTCGTAGTCAGCGACGAAGACACGCCGCGGGTCGTCCGCGAAGCTCCCGAGTGTCGCGACCTCGATCCCGGGCGGAGGCGGCGGAGGCGCCTCGACTGTCCTCGGATCAACCGCGAGGCCGGTATGGGTTCCCTCGAGACTGAACCCACGTCGGGCGACGAATGCCTTCGTACCGGCATCGGCGCGACTGTGAACGACGATCCGCCGCGCTCCGATCTCAGCGAGGTGTGCAGACAGAGCGTCCCAGAGGGCCGAGCCGATCCCGAGTCCGCGATGATCCGCATGCACTGCGATCCCAGCAAACGCCGTCGTCCGAACAGAGGCGAAGGCATCGATCCCGCCCATCGCCCAGCCGATCGCCTCGCCGCCGCTCTCGGCAATCCAGGAACTGACCCTGTCCTCGGGCGGTGTACTCAGCCGGCGGTAGCGCATTCCCTCCGCCGTGATCACACGATCATCGAACACCACTGTGAGCAGCGCCGCGACGCGCGGACTGTCGTCGAGTGTGGCCTGCCTGATCATCAGCCCCTACGCCCTGAAATCGCCTGCCGGAGAACATCCGTCTCACGCACCCGGAGCGCACGGCAGGCAGCGAGATAGACGATCGCCCCGACGGCCAGGGCACCACCGAGCGAGACGATCTGGGCGACCGTCGAGCGGCCGAGCGCCTGGTCGAGCCCGTACCAGACGCCGAACGCCACACCGCCGAGCACGGCCGACGCGACCGTCACCCGAACGACGGCATCGATGATCCGCGCCAGATCGACGCCACCGACACGGCGCCGGAGGAAGAACACGAGAAGAGCGGCACCGACGATGTTGACGAGCGACGTCGCAAGCGGGATCCCCCAGATACCGACCCGGTACAGCGCCACGTCGAGCACCGCGTTGAGACCAAGCGTGCCGACTCCGATCGCGGTCGGGATCCAGTTCGACTGCAGCCCGTAGAAGCCGCGGCTCAACATCAGCATCCAGCCGTTGAAGACGAGTCCGAGCGAGAAGGCCGCTAGGCATGCCGCGACGATCGTGACGTCCGACTCCGTGAACGCTCCACGTTCGTAGACGAGCCGGACGATCGGCTGCGCAAGCACAGCGGACACGATCGAGGCAGGGATCAGCAGGAACGCGATCTGCCGGAGCCCGGTGCTGATCGTCGATCGGAAGGCGTCGAGATCGTTCTGCGCGGCATACCGGGCGAGAGCCGGGAAGAGCACCGTCGCAACCGCCACCGAGAACATCCCCTGCGGAAGCATGTAGAGCCGGAACGCGGCGTTGATCGCCGCCGGGGCGAGATTCGGATCGAGCAGCCGCGATGCGAAGAGCGTGTCGATGACGGCGTTCATGTTGATCAGCCCGAGCGTCAACGTCACCGGCAACATCAGCTTGAAGAACCGGCGGACAGCCGGATCGCGCCAGTCGATCACGAGCTGGAGTCGCCCGTCGAGTCCGCGGAGCCAGGGCACCGGCAGCAGGAGCTGGATCAGCGTGCCGACGAGGATCGCGCCCGCGTAGACGTAGAGTTGGGCGTCCTCGCCCGAGACGCGCGGCACACCGAGCCAGAGCCCGAGAATGATCGCCAGGTTCCAGGCGATCGGCGTCAGCGCCGGCACCGTGAAGTGGTCGTAGGTGTTGAGGATCCCGACGATGACCCCGCTCAGGCCGAGCAGGACGACGATCGGGAAGAGCACGCGGGAGAGACCGACGGCGAGGTCGAAGTCGCCGGCCGGAACGCCGAACGGCCTGATCAGGAGTGGCGCAACGAGGATGAACAGCGCGGTGAGCGCGCCGAGCACGAGAAGGACGAGCCAGAAGATCGTGGACGCGACGCGCCAGGCGCGCTTGCGCTCTCCCTTCTCGAGGAGCTCGCTGAAGACGGGAACGAACGCTCCGGAGAGAGCAGCGTCGGCGAGGAGCGCCCGCACCAGGTTCGGGATCTGAAACGCGACAGTGAATGCGTTGATCGCGCCGCTGATTCCGAAGTAGTACGCCGCGACCATCTCGCGAACGAGGCCGAGCACGCGCGAGATGCCGGTTGCGACTGAGAAGAGGATCGTCGAGCGCGCGAGCTTCCGATGGTGCGAGGCGGTCGCGTCGAGCGCAGGATCGGGAGTATCCCCGTGCTCGGCACCGTCGGTCATGCCGGTCGAATTCGGCGCGGACACGCCCCTCACCTTCGCACGAACCGCAAGCTCCCGCGGCAGCGCCCGGGAGCGAGTAACGCTCTGCTACCATCGATCGGCCCGCAAGCTGCGGGCATTCCTACGCTCGAGGGTAGATGCCGAACATTCAGCAACAGAAAAAGCGCGTCCTCATCGCCGTCCGCCAGCGGGACGAAAACCTCCGCTACCGCTCGACGATCAAGACGCTGACGAAGCGGCTCGAAGCAGCCGTTGCTGCCGGCGACACCGACCTCATCGCGTCCGAGCATCTCGCGCTCGTCCGCCTGATCGACAGGTCGGCTTCGAACGGTTCGATCCACAAGAACACCGCCGGGCGCAAGAAGGCCCAGGCAGCGCGTCTTGTGGCGACGACCGCCGCCTAGCACGCTCCTACGTCTGCCCTGGCTCCGCGCTCACCGCGATGAGTGCACGCTGTAGCTCGACGTCGGCGGCGAGCCTGCTTCCACCCTTCAACGCCAGATCGAGCTCGGCGAACCTCACGGTTGCGCTCGCGAGCTCCTCGTCGGAGAACCCCTCGGCATGCCGGTATGCCTTCTCGCCGGCGAACGGGTGCATCTTGAGCGTGAGGGCCGCGTCTCTCGCTGCAACCCCCTCGTCGGCCAGGCGCTTGAGCTGACGCATGCGCGAGAGGTGCCCGTTGAGCGTCGCGGCGAGCCTTGGCGCAGTGTCGCGACGCGACTTGTCCGACCGCTCGAGCATCGTCTCGCAGAGATCGAGCAGCCTCCCCTGGCGACGCTCGGCCCACGCATCCGTGAGTGCGAACGGCGCGATGTCGGCGATCGGAGCGACGAGCTGCTCGATCTCGGCGACGCCGACGGGCTCACCCTGAGCCCACGTCGCGATCTTCGTGATCTCGTTGGCGAGCGCGTGGAGATCCTCGTCTCCGATGTACTGGACGAGCAGGGCACAGGCATCCGTCTCAGCCTTCACTCCCGCCTGACGGAATCGCTCGGCCACCCACGCCACGCGGCCGCGCTTCGCGACGTCGAAGATCAGGAGATCTCCGACCTTCGCGCAGGCCTTGGCGATCGCGGCGTCCTTCTTGACCTCGAGACCGACGACCGCGAGCACGGTGTCGGGAGCCGGCGCCGCGAGGTACGTCACGCAGGCTTCGATATCGGCGGCCTTCCAGCCTCCGGTCGGAGGGCGATTCTCCTCCTTCTTGCGCCCGTCGATGTCGGTGACGAGGACGAGTCGGGCGTCACCGAACAGGCTGCCGGAGTTGCAGAGCGTGACGACGTCGGGTCCCGTGAGTTCGAGCGCGGAAACGATCTCGACCGCCTCGTCGAGGAACCGCGCGCGAAGTCGGTGAACCGCGTGCTCGACCTTGGGGCGATCGCTGCCCGAGATGAGATAGGCGGACTTCAGCGCGGGTCTCTCGCTCATGCGCCTACCGTACTGGACGATCCGTACGGACGATCAACGACCTCCCGTCGGACTCGAGGACGACCCGACCGTGCACATCGGTGCGGTACACGACGAGCCCCTGCCGCTCGCGGAGAGCGGCGACCGTGTCGGGTCGAGGGTGGTCGTAATCGTTGTGCGCGCCGACGGAGATGACCGCGACTCGAGGTCGAAGAACACGCAGAAGCTCGGGCAACCCCTCGTCGGACGAGCCGTGATGAGCGACCTTGAGCACCTCGACCGGACGGAGCGGCAGCGAACGGGTCACCGGCGACTCGGAGTCGCCCGTGAGGAGAAGGTCGATCGACCCGTACGTCGCGAGGAGGACGGTGCCGTGGACGTGTGGATCCTCGCCGCTCGAACCGGCGCGATCCGGCCAGAGGACGCGGACGCGAAGGCGTCCGAGCGCGTACGTCCTTCCCTTGCGCGCGGGCACGATGGGGACGCCGACAAGGCGAGCCGTCCGGCGCAACCCACGCTCGTCCGTGCCGACACCCGGCTGCAAGGGATCGATGACCCGCCCGACTCTGATCCGACGGAGGATGGACGCTCCGCCTCCCACGTGGTCACGATGAGCATGCGTGACCACGAGCGCAACGAGTGTCCGCAGGCCCATGCGCCGTAGCTGAAGATCGACCCGCGCTTCGGGCGGGCCGGCGTCGACCAGCATTGCTCCGCGGGGAGTCTCGAGGAGTATCCCGTCGCCCTGGCCGACGTCCAGGAACGTGACCCGGAGCCCCGCGGGTGGCGACCAGCTAGGCGGAGGATGAAGAGCCCACCAGGCGACCGCTCCGAGGGGAACGAGAGCGGCGACCGTGATCACTGCGGCTGCGCGCCGGTAGGACGGCAGCGCGCGGAGAACGACGGCTGCGATGACCGCGCCGGCAATCGTGAGGACGAGAGGCCGAGACGACGTCTGTGCGTACGGAAGTGAGGCGACGAAACGCGCCGAGAAGGCGATCCACGCCCCGGCAAGGCCGGCGAGCCACGAAAGTGCCACCGCTGCGGGCGGAACGATCGGTGCGACGATCGCCGCCGCCAGCCCGGCGCCGAGCAGCACGGGCATTGCCGGCTCGGCAAGGGCGTTCGCCGGAACCGTCCAGAGAGGGATCGTGCCGAACTGGAGCCAGAGGATCGGCGCGGTCACGAGCCCACATGCAGCCGAGACCCCGACGACCTCGACGAGCCAACGCGGCACCGGATATCCCTCGTAGATCGGTCGCAGTCGCGGCATGGCCAGGAAGATCGCCGCGACGGCCGCGAACGACAGCTGAAAGCCGGGCTCGAACAGTGATCGTGGTGTCCAGGCGAGAAGGACGACGGCGCCGACGGCCATCGTGTGCCAGCGATCGCTCGGACGCGAGAGGAGCCATGCCACCGACGCGAGGCACCCCGCTACCGCCGCGCGCACCACGGAGGGCTGCCATCCCACCGCAAGGGCGTACGCGAGGATCGCGGCGATCGCGAGGGAGTGACCGATGGCTCGCGGGAGCCCGATGACGTAGGCGAGCCCGAGCACACCGAAGCCGATGAGCACGATGTTCTGCCCCGAGACGGCAAGCAGGTGGTAGAGGCCTGAGGCCTTGAACGCGTCGCGCAAGTCCGGGTCGATCCCCTCGTCGGCTCCGAGTACGACTCCCGTCACGAGTGACCGCCGCTCGCCCGTCGTTCCGAGGGCGAGCGCGCTTGCGATAGCCGTGCGCAGCCGGTCGCCGACGCCTCCGATCCCGCCCCGCCGGCCGACGATCTGCCAGGAGCCGCTCGCGTGGAGAACGACGTGGATCCCCTTTCGTTCGAGCCAGCCTCGCTCGTCGAAGCCGGTCTCGGGCCCGCGCGGGGCGACCGGGCGCGCTCGGAGCTCGAGCACCGATCCCTGAGGCGGTGCGCGTCCTGCAGGCAGCTCGAGAAGGACTCGCTCCCGCAGGACAACACCATCGAAGCGGCGCACCTCGGCGACGACGCGGATCGCAAACGGCGATCGCGACGCGGCTCCGGTGACGACCACCTGAGCGCCCGCCGGCTGACCGATACGCGCCACGAGAAGACTGCGATCGAGCTCGTGCAGGCGCATGCCTCCCCACCACAGTCCGGCGGCACCGAGGGCGAGCGCGGCGAAACCCAGCCGCACATGGGCGGGGAGTGCGAACGACGCCGCAATCGCTGCAACGGCGGCGACGACTCCAGCGGGGCGCGAGAACGAGAACCAGTTGGCTACCGACAGGCCCAGGGCGAGGGCGGCGAGCAGGAGCGCCGGCCAGCCGCGATCGAGCGCGTGACGAACGCGGATCATGGCGTGACGAGCTCCCGGAGTTGCTCGACGCGGGCCGGGCCAATTCCCGGGATCGCATCGAGGTCATCGACGGAGCGCAGCGGACCGTGCGACTGTCGCCAGTCGAGGATCTTCTGTGCAGTGACCGGCCCGATCCCGGGCAGCTCGTCGAGTTGATCCAGCGTGGCGCTTGCGAGGCTCACCTTGGCCCCGCTCGCCGGCCCGCCGCCAGCGCCCGCCGCTCCGGCCGCAACCCGAACGGGAACGATGACCTGCTGCCCATCGGCCACGGGCGCAGCGAGGTTCACGAGAGTGAGGTCGGCGCGGCGGGTGGGGCCTCCGGCGCGCTCGACCGCGTCGGCGACCCTTGCCCCCTCTCGCAATCGGACGAGTCCCGCCCGGCGCACGGCGCCGACGACGTAGACAACGAGCTTCGGAGCGGCGACCGCCCCGCCCGCGGCTCCCACCTGATCGAACGCCACCGCCTGGGGCGCGGGTGCCCGCGCCGTGCCCGTGGCTGCGAGGCGCTTTCCCACAAGCCCAAGAACGCAGAGGCAGACGATCAGCAGAATCGCGGTGTGTCGGCGAGGGAGTCGCTCGAGAATCATGTCGTCAATAATGGCAACAGACTCGTAGCGGCTTTGTGTCGGATGTGCGCCGGGTCCGTGACGAACCCCTGCCGACCTCAAGCCTCTAGTGCGCCGTCCCCAAACGTTTCACCGGTAACCCGTGGGGGAGATGGCGCAGCCTCTCCCGGGAGCGCACACGGCCATCACTCGCCCCTCGGGCCAACGGGCGCAACGTTGCGAGACGCCGCACTAGAGCGGTTCCGACGCGCGGAAGGCGCTCAGACGACGAGCGAGACGAGCTTGCCGGGCACGACGATCGTCTTCCGGAGCTCCTTGCCGGCGACGTGCGCCTGTACGCGCTCGGAGGCAAGCGCAAGGGCGAGCAGCTCGTCGTCCTCGATCGCCGCGGCGACCGTGAGCCGATCGCGCACCTTGCCGTTCACCTGCACGACGATCTCGACCTCGTCCTTCACGAGGAGCGCCGGATCGGCCACGGGCCACGGCTGCTCCCACAGTCGCTCCCGGCCGAGGACGCCCCAGAGCTCCTCGGTGACGTGCGGCGCGTACGGCTGGATCAGCGACACGGCTGTCTCGGCCGCGAACCGGGAGTCCGCGCCGGCCGTGTCCTTCGAGAGGTCGTTCACGAGCTCCATCACCGCAGAGATCCCGGTGTTGAACGCGTAGCGACGGCCGATATCGTCGGTTGCCTTCGCGATCACCGCATGCGCCTTGCGGGCGAGCGGCCCGTTCTCCGGCTCGCCGGCCGGCGCGGCCTCCGCGACCTCGTGGACGACCCGCCACAGGCGACGGATGAACCGACTCATCCCCTCGGCCGACTCCTCCGACCACTCCATGTCCTCGTTCGCCGGGCCGAGGAAGAGGATGCACATGCGGACGGCGTCGGCGCCGTAGCGCTCGACGAACGTGTCCGGCCCGACGGCAGCCCCTGAGCGCTTCGAGATCTTCGTGTTCCCGAGCGTCACCCACCCGTTCGAGAAGAAGCTCCCGAAGGGCTCCCGGAACCCCACGTAGCCGAGGTCGTTCAGCACCTTTGTCCAGAACCGGGCGTAGATCATGTGCATCGTCGCGTGGTCGACGCCACCGATGTAGAGGTCGACCGGATTCCAGAAATCGACGACCTCGCGCGAGAACGGGGCCTCGTCGTTGTCCACGTCGCAGTAGCGGAGGAAGTACCACGACGAATCGACGAACGTGTCCATCGTCTCGACCTCACGCCGACCCGGTTCGCCGCAGCGCGGGCACGGCACGTTGACCCAGTCCTCCGCCTGCGCGAGCGGCGGCTTGCCCTGCGGCTTGTAGTCCTCGACCTCGGGCAGCACGACGGGAAGCTCGTCGTCCGGGACAGGCACGATGCCGCACGTGTCGCAGTAGACGATCGGGATCGGGCAACCCCAGTAGCGCTGGCGCGAGAAGCCCCAGTCGCGGAGCCGGAAGTTGATCGTGAAGCGCCCCTTGCCTTCCGCTTCGAGCCGCTCGACGATCCGGCGCCCGCCTTCAGCAGCCGGAAGCCCGTCTGCATCGCCCGAGTTGACGAGCACCTCTCCCTCGGTGTGGGACGTGAGCGGCAACGCCTCGTCACCGGGGCCGTCGAGAGGGCGGATCACCTGACGCACCGGCAGCCCGAACGCCTGGGCGAACTCGAAGTCGCGCGTGTCGTGCGCGGGCACAGCCATGATCGCGCCCGTGCCGTAGTCGGAGAGGACGTAGTCCGCGACGTAGATCGGCAATCGCTCCCCGTTCACCGGGTTCACGACGTGCAGGCCGGTGAAGACGCCCGATTTCTCGGCTGCCGCAGCGCGCTCCTCCGTCTTCTTCGCCGCGGCGGAGCGGACGTATGCCCGCACCTCCTCGGAGTCGAGCCGCGCACACAGCTCGTGCTCCGGGGCGACGACGAAGAAGGTCGCGCCGTAGAGCGTGTCCGGCCGCGTCGTGAACACGGTCACGTCCTCGTCCCACTCGTCGATCCGGAAGACGACCTCAGCGCCCTCCGAGCGGCCGATCCAGTTGCGCTGTCTCGCCTTGATCGACTCGGGCCAGTCGACCGTCTCGAGATCGTCGAGGAGAGCCTGCGCGTAGTCGGTGATGCGGAAGAACCACTGCTCCATCACTCGCGACTCGACGATCGCACCGCATCGCTCGCACGTCCCGTCCGCGAGCACCTGCTCGTTCGCGACAACCGTCTGGTCGTTCGGGCACCACTTGACCGGCGCACCCTTGCGGTAGGCAAGTCCGCGCTCGAGGAACCGGAGGAACTGCCATTGCTGCCAGCGGTAGTACCCGGGATCATGGGTGGAGAGCTCACGCGGCCAGTCGAGCCACCAGCCGATCCGGCGCATCGAGGCGCGGATGTTGACGATGTTCCGCTCGGTGATCGGGCGCGGATGACCTCCTTCCCTGATGGCGGCGTTCTCCGCCGGCAGGCCGAAGGCGTCGAAGCCCATCGGGTGGAGCACCTGGTAGCCGTTGCGACGCCGGAAGTGCGTGACGACATCGCCGATCGTGTAGACGAGCATGTGCCCCATGTGCAGATTGCCCGAGGGGTACGGGAGCATCTCGAGCACGTAGGACTTCTTGACCTCGCCCGCGGCGATCGTGGTCGGATCCGGGTTCGGGACGTGGAACGACTGCTCGTCGGCCCAGACCTGCTGCCACTTCAGCTCGATCGATTGGGGTTCGTAACGCTCCATCGTCTCCGTCATGTTCGCCGTCGGGTTTCGAAATCCGGGTACAAAAAAGCCTCTCGCGGGAGAGGCTCAGGGGAGATCGTTGCGGCCTCCGCCGCACATGTCTCCTGATCTACGAAAGAAGCAGCACCATCTGAGCCGATTCTACCACCGCCATCCGCTCGCGACCACCTGCTCGACGGTTCCTCTCCGCGTGCGGGTGAGTACGCTGGAGCCACGACGTCCACGACACAGGGAGAACCAGAAGATGCCGCTCGTTTCGATGCGCCAACTCCTCGACGAAGCTGCCCACGGCGGCTACGGCGTCGGGGCGTTCAACGTCAACAACATGGAGCAGATCCAGGCGATCATGGAGGCCGCACGCGAGACCTCCTCCCCGGTGATCATCCAGGCGTCGCGAGGCGCGCGCTCGTACACGAACGATCTCTTTCTCTGGCATCTGATGCAGGCGGCCGTCGAGCTCTACCCGGAGATCCCCGTTGCGCTCCACCTCGACCACGGCAACGAGCCCGAGACGTGCTTCTCGGCGATCGACCTCGGCTTCACGAGCGTGATGATGGACGGATCGCTGGAGGCAGACGGGAAGACGCCCGCGTCCTTCGAGTACAACGTCGCGGTCACGAAGGAGGTCGTCGCGTACGCCCACGCGCGCGGCGCCACGGTCGAGGGTGAGCTCGGCACGCTCGGCGGGATCGAGGACGGACATGGCTCCGGCGAGGTGCACCTGACCGATCCGGACGAGGCCGTCGAGTTCGTGCAGCAAACCGGGGTCGACGCGCTGGCGGTCGCCTTCGGGACATCCCACGGCGCCTACAAGTTCGCGCAGGAGCCCACGGGCGATGTCCTCAAGATGGATCTGATCGAGGAGATCCACCGACGTCTACCCGAGACGCACCTCGTCATGCACGGCTCGTCGAGCGTCCCGCCGGAGCTCGTGGCGCAGGTCAACCGGTACGGCGGCGCGCTCAAGCCTGCCTGGGGGGTGCCGGTGAAGGAGATCCAGCTCGGAATCCGGAATGGCGTGCGCAAGATCAACGTCGACACCGACTCCCGGCTTGCCGTGACGGGCGCGATCCGCAAGGTCTTCGTCGAGTCGCCGGAGAAGTTCGACCCGCGCGACTACCTCAAGCCTGCGCGTGCCGCGATGCAGGAGCTGATCGCAGGTCGGATGCGCGACTTCGGCCAGGCAGGGCATGCCGGGGACTACGCGGCGCTCTCGCTCGACGAGATGCGGGCCGGATACGCGGCGGCGGCCGCAGCGGTCTAGGGCGAGATGGCGGGGCTCGACGACGAGGTGCTCGGCCTGTTTCCGGACTCGGCACGGATCGACGGAGCAGGCCTGACTCTCGGAGGACTGAGGGCCGAGGATCTCGCGACCGAGTTCGGCACCCCGCTCGTCGTCTACTGCGAGGAGACGCTTCGTGCTCGAGCACGGTCACTCAGCTCGGCCGTCGCCGACGGCCACGTCGCGTTCGGCACGAAGGCCTTCTCGAACGTTGCAGTCCTGAGACTGTTCCGCGAGGAGGGGCTCGGGGTCGACGTCGCTTCTGCAGGGGAGCTGGCGTTCGCGCGCGCAGCCGGCTTCCGGGGCGAGGAGATCATCGTCCACGGCAACAACAAGGACGAGGGGCTCCTCGCCGAAGCCGGGGCCGAGGGCGCGACCGTCGTCCTCGACGCGCCAGACGAGGCCGAGCTCGCCGCCGCAGCCGGTGTCGAGCGAGTGCTCGTTCGGGTGACCCTCGGCGTCGACGCCGACACGCACGAGGCGATCCGCACCGGCCATCACGGATCGAAGTTCGGCCTCCCCACGACACAGGCTCGCGCGCTGATAGAGGACGCGCTCGCGCGCGGCCTCGACGTGGTCGGTCTTCACGTCCACATCGGCTCGCAACTTGCCGACTTCGACGCTCAGGCCGAGACGATCATCCGGCTCGCGTCGTTTGCCGCCGGCTGCCGTGACACACTCGGTTGGACGCCGAGGGTCGCGGATCTCGGTGGCGGCTTCGGGATCCGCCACAACACGGGTGAGCATGCCCCGGAAGCCTCGACCCTGGCTGTCAGCGCGGTCGAGACGGCGCGACTGGCCTTCGCGGAGGCCGGCTTGCCCATCCCGGAGGTCTGGCTCGAGCCAGGCCGTTCACTCGTCGGCGCTGCAGGCGTGACCCTGTACCGGGTCGGTGCAGTGAAGCGGTTGCCGGAGCGCACGTGGGTGGCGGTCGACGGCGGCATGTCCGATAATCCGCGGCCGCAGCTGTACGAAGCGGTGTATACGGCGATCTCGGCCGCGCGTGCGAACGAGCCCACGGACGAGCACGTGAGCATCGCGGGGATGCACTGCGAGTCGGGAGACGTACTGATCGACGACGTCGCACTGCCGGCACCGAGGCGCGGCGATCTCCTGGCCGTGCCGGCTACGGGTGCCTACACGCTCGCCATGGCATCGAACTACAACGGCGTCACTCGCCCGGCTGCGGTGCTCGTGGGTGGCGGTGAGGCGCACCTGATCAGGACCCGCGAGACGATCGCCGATCTCCTCCGGGCCGAGGTCTGACCACGCCGACGTTCGAGGACGCGGCCGTTCTGGCACCCGTGTTCCGCGATGCGGACGGCGTCCTCCGCATCCTGCTGCTCGTGCGCACCGACCGCGGCATCCATGGCGGGCAGATCGGGCTGCCCGGTGGCCGACCGGAGCCGGGCGACCGGGACTTCCTCGCGACCGCGCTTCGTGAGGCCGAGGAGGAGGTCGGAATCTCACCCGAGCACGTCGACGTGCTCGCCTCGCTCGCACCGGTCGAGACGAGGGAAACCGGCTTCCGAGTTCACCCCTTCCTCGGCCGTGTCCCGTCCGGATTCGACTGGAAGCCACAGCCGGCCGAGGTGGCCTCGCTCCTGATGCCGTCGGTCGCGATGCTCGGCGATCCCGAACGCCGAGGGCTCCACGAGTTCAGATCGACCTACTTCTCGACGGCGCTCGAGGTCGAAGGAATCGATGTCGACGGTCACGTGCTCTGGGGCATGACGCTGCGCATGCTGGACGGTCTCGTCCCGAGACTGCTCGCCGGGGAGTGGCCGGTCTAGGGTCCCAGTGGCCGGGCTAGCGTCTACGCATCCCGCGCGAGCCATGGGAATCGCTGTGCTCGGCGCTCGTCTTCGACGATCGTCACGATCGGGCGATCAGGTCTCTCGCCGGGCGAGAAGACGGGCAAGAGCCTCCATCTCCGGGTGCCTTGCGAGAGAATCGAGATAGTCGAGCCAGCGAGGGTTGGCACGCTCGAGCTCGGCGACGATCGTCTCCGCATCGTCGTTCCGGCCCTCGTCGACTGCGTCCTCGAGGCGAAGCAGCAGGACATGCGCGTCAGGCAGGCCCCGCTCGACGCCGATCGCCGCTCGGCCGCCCACCGAGGCGCGATTGGCGGCTCGATACCCGAGTGCCCGTTCGAGCAGGCGACGGAGCTCGACCAGCGACCCGTCTCCCTCCTCGACGCGAAGGTCGATGACGCGATCCCAACGCGCTCCCTCCGAAGGGACGACGACGATTGCGGCCCCGCCGCGGCCTCGCCAGTCGCCTCCATTGGCCTCGGCCGCCTCGAGCGCGGCCAGCAACCGCTCCGCCAGCGCTCCCCGGGTCGACACGAACGACTCCCCCATCGCCTCCCACACCCGCGGGGATGCGACCATGTTCGCCTGAGCGAGCCAGTCGACGCCCTTCGCGCCGCCCGCGTCGGGGACGCAGTTCGCCCCCGTCCACTGCGCGGTTCGGCCGTCCGCGGACATCACACCGACCTGCCGAAAATCGGCCAGCTCGTCGACGGCTCGCAGCTCCGCGAGCGCTACCTTCGGGCGCAAGGCCGGCGTGGAGCAGCTCGAGCCCGCGTGAGCCATAGCGACGGTCGGTGAACGACTGGGTAGCGACGGCACCCACGCCGGCCCATGCCCACGGCACGGCCGCGCCGGCATTGAACGCCTGAGACTGGACAGCGACGCCGATCTCGCCCGTCCCGGGATCACGCCCGATGATGGAGTACGTCACGGCCCGACCTTACCCGGCCACGGCTGCCGGCTACCCGCCGTGCCGGCGCCGCAGCTCCCCTCGCGCTCCGTGTCCTCGCGGACGAGTTGGAGATCGACTACCGAGCGTCGTGATCGTCGCGACGGCTCTACGCTACCCGCCCTCCGGCAGAGGCCCGATGGCCTCGACCCCTTACTCGCCGAATGCCTTGCCGATCTCGGCATCGTGGCCGGGATCCAAGCCCTCAGGCGGCCCGACTAGCATCTCGGGATGCCGCCGGACAGATGGGAGCAACTGGGCTCGAGCGTGGCCTTCGAAGCCGAGCGCTACCGGGTCCGCCGCGACACCGTGCGCCTGCCGAGCGGAAGGATCGTGAACGACTACACGGTCGGCGAGCTCGGGGACTACTCACTCGCCGTCGCCGTCACTGCCGCACGACAGGTGGTGCTCGTGCGCCAGTGGAAACAGGGTGTACGCCGGGTCACGCTCGAGCTACCGGGCGGGATGATCGACGCCGGCGAGAGCGCGGTCGCTGCTGCTGCGCGGGAGTTGCGAGAAGAGACGGGCTACGTGGCACCACTCCTGGAACACCTCGGCTCGTTCGACGTCGACGCCTCGAAGGCCGCCAATCAGGGGCACGTGTTCCTCGCCGTCGGAGCGGAGTGCCTCCACGAGCCCGAGAAGCACGAGATGGAGACCCCTGAGGTCGTCCTGGCCCCGCTCTCCGGCGTGGCGGAGCTGATTGACAGCGGCGAGATCTGCGGCGGTGCGTCAGTCGCCGGGTTGCTCCAGGCGCTCCGTCGGGTCGGATAACGCGCGGCCTGACGAGGGGTGGCCGTGCCTCCGCCGCAGCTCCTCCTCGACCCGCTCGGGATCGAGGCCACGGGCCGCGAGCAACACGTAGCTGTGGAACCAGAGGTCTGCGAGCTCCTCGACGAGCCGCTCGTCGGAGTCGGCGACCGCAGCGAGTGCGGCTTCGACGCCCTCTTCCCCCACCTTCTGGGCCGCCGCGGCGACGCCCTTGTCGAGCAACGACACGACGTACGATCCTTCCGGCCGGGTCGTTGCGCGCTCGGCGACGACGCGCCACAGCCACGGCGCGAAGCAGGACTCGGCACCCGTGTGACATGCCGGACCGGCCGGGTTCACGCGAAGGAGGATCGCGTCGCCGTCGCAGTCGTCGCGGATCTCGACGATCGCCATCGTGTTGCCCGACGTCGCGCCCTTGTGCCAGTACTCCTCGCGGGAGCGGCTCCAGAACCACGCCTCGCCGCTCTCGCGCGTCCTCCGCAGGGCCTCGTCGTCCATCCAGGCGAGCATGAGAACGCGACCACTCGTCGCGTCCTGGACGATCGCCGCTATCAGCTCCGGCGCGCTCATGTCCTGATGTTCCATCCCATCTCCTTCAGCTCGATCTTCAACTCGGGCAGGCGCTCCGGTCGCTCGTGGACGATCGAGGCGATGATCGCTGCCTCGGCGCCGACCTCGAATGCCTCGGCGAGATGCCGAGCCTCGCCCGCTCCGCCAGACGCGATCACCGGGACTTCGACGGCCGCTGCGACGGCGCGCGTCAGCGGCAGGTCGTAGCCCTCGCGCGTCCCGTCGGCGTCGATCGACGTGACGAGCAGCTCGCCTGCGCCGCGCTCGACCGCCTCGACGGCCCAGTCGACGGCGTTGCGCCCTCGTGGTGTCTTCCCTGCATGCGTGACGACCTCGCCGGCGCGGGCGTCGATCGCACAGACGACGGCCTGCGAGCCGAACTCGTCGGCGAGGGCGGTCAGGATCGCCGGGTCGTCGAACGCAGCACGGTTGATCGCCACCTTGTCGGCCCCGGCGCGGAGAAGCGACCGCGCGTCCTCGAGGCCGGTCACGCCGCCTCCGACCGTGAACGGGATCGTCAGCTCGGCCGCGGCCCGCTCGATCAGGTGGAGGATCGGCCCGCGGCCCTCGAGCGTGGCGGTGATGTCGAGAAAGACGAGCTCATCGGCGCCCAGCTCCGAGTACCGCGTCGCGAGGTCGATCGGCTCGCCCATCTCCCGCAGGTCGACGAAGTTGACCCCCTTCACGACGCGCCCGCCGGCAACGTCGAGACAGGGGATTACGCGCTTCTTGACCATGCCAGCGCGTTTTCGAGGAGGCGCGCACCCGCGAGGGAGCTGCGCTCGGGATGAAACTGGACGCCGGCGACGGATCCCTGCTGGACCGCTGCGACGATACGACCACCGTGCTCTGCGACGGCGACGACGACCCCATCGTCCGTCGGTTCGACGGCGTAGCTGTGCGCGAAGTAGACGTCCTCGCCGTCGAGGCCCTCGACGAGCTCCTCGGGCTGCGTGATCTCGAGGGTGTTCCAGCCCATGTGAGGCACGCGCGCCGCCTGCACACGCCGAACCGCGCCTCCGAGGATCTCCATCCCCGACCCTCCCTCGTCGCTCGCGCCGAAGAGCAGCTGCATTCCGACGCAGATGCCGAGCACCGGCCGCCCGGCGTCGACCCGCGCGCGGATCGCTTTGTCGAGGCCGTGGAGCTCGAGTCCGCGAGCGGCGCTCTCGACGTGCCCAACGCCGGCGATGACTGCAAGCGGCGCCTCCCGGACCTCGGTCGGGTCGACCGTGATCGTGGTCTCCGCTCCCGCGCGCGCGAAGGCCGAGGCGACCGAGCGGAGATTGCCGGCGCCGTAGTCGGCGAGCACGAGCCTCACGCGATCCCCTTCGTCGACCGGATGCCGCCGTCGCCGGGAGCGACGGCATGCCGAAGCGCCTGTCCGAGAGCTTTGAAGGCCGCCTCCGCGATGTGGTGATCGTCGGCGCCCGCCGCGTCGACGTGCACGGTGCAGCCGGCCTGCATCGTGAACCGTTCGAGCGCGTGGGCGAGGAGGGACACGGCCAGTCCACCGACCCGGTCGCTCGTGAAGACGAGCGAGATCTCCGCGTGTGCCCGACGGACGAGATCGACGGCTGCTGTCGCGCGTGCCTCGTCCATTGGCACCACGGCCGAGCCGTAGCGGGCGACACCCTCGCGGGTGCCGAGCGCCTGCTGCAGCGCGTCGCCGAGCGCGGCGAGGACGTCCTCGACGGTGTGATGCTCGTCGACGTCGAGATCGCCCCCGGCAACGCAGGCGAGGTCGAAGCCGGCATGGAACGCGAACAGCGTGAGGAGGTGGTCGAGGAACCCGATCCCGGTACGGACGTGCGACCGGCCGCTGCCGTCGAGCCCGAGCGTGATGCGGAGCGCCGTCTCGGTGCTCGTGCGGATGATCGTTGCCTCTCGTCCCGGTGCAGGGCCTGGTTCGACGCCGAGTGCTGCGAGGAAGACGTTGTTCTCCGACGGTCGGCGGAGCGTCACCCGGATGCCGTTCGGGAAGGCGCGAACGATGATTCCCTTTGCCTCGAGTGCAGCACCCAGACCGGCGTCGGACCGAATCCACACGAAGTTGCCTGCGGCCGGCGGCGCATCGAAGCCGGCCGTGACGAGGGCACCACGGACGCGCTCGCGCTCCCGCACCTCCGACTCGAGGTCGTAGCGGGGGTCGCGAAGTGCCGCCGCCGCGATGCGCGCAGCCGGCGAGGCGATCGGCGCCGGCGCACGACGCGCCTCGAGCACGGCGGCAGTCTCGGGAGCCGCAATGCCGTACCCGACGCGGAGCCCCGCGTAGCCGAACGCCTTTGACATCGTGCGGAGGACGATCAGGTTCGGGCACTCGTCCAGCCAGGGTACGACCGACTCGCCGCCGAACTCGATGTAGGCCTCGTCGACGATCACGGCTGCGCTCGGATGGCGTCGAGCGAGCTCGACGAGCTCGGCTGCAGGTGTCACCTCGCCCGTCGGGTTTTCGGGGTTGCAGCGCCAGATCAGGCTTGCGCCCTCGGTTTCCAGCACGGGATCAGCTCCGCTGAGCAACGTCACGGTGCGGTAGAACGAGTAGGTCTGCGGGAACATGGCGGCGACGCGACCCGGCCCGAGGTAGGTCCGGGCACAGAGCATGATCAGATCGTCTGCGCCTGCCCCGATCACGACTTGCTCCCAGCCGATGTCGGTACCGGCGCGATCGTTCACGTAGCCCGCCGCCGCCTCGCGGAGCTCGCGGTAGAGGCCACTCGGGTAACGGTCGAGCGTCGCGAAGCTCTCGGCCAGAGGAATCTGTGCGACGCCGGGAAACGGCGGCGTGTTCTGGTCGAACTTCAACACCTCGGCGGGAGCGAGCCCGTATCGCGCCGCAACTTCGTCCACCGTGGCAGCCCACTTGTAGGGTGCGAACTCCTCCGAGAGCGGGATCGCGTCGGGACCGGGCGGCGTCCCTGCGCCCGCGCTCACGCCCGTCCCCTGCTCATGCTCGCCCCAGCGCTCGCTCGGCCGCGGCCGCGTGGAGCGGCAGTCCTTCTGCCCGCGCGATCGGCCCGACGACGCGAGCCGCCCGTTCGGCGCCTGCAGCCGTTGCCCGGACGATCTGCAGCGGCTTCATGAACATCTCGAGGCCCAGCCCTCCGGAGGAGCGCGCGAGGCCTCCCGTGGGCAGGACGTGCGTCGCCCCGGCCGCGTAGTCGCCCACGACGGCAGAGCCACCGATGAAGACCGAGCCCGCATTTCGCACACCGGCGAGGAGCGACTCCGGGTCGGCAACGTGAAGCTCGAGGTGCTCGGGTGCGAATGCCTCCGAGCGCTGGAGCGCCTCAGCCAGAGAAGCAACCGTCTCGATCTTGACGTTGTCATATCGAGCAACAAGGCTAGAGACCGCGTCGGACAGCACGGGATCGGTGCTGAGCAGAAGGGCCTCGCTCTCGCTCCCGTGCTCGGCCTGAGCGAGGAGATCGGCGGCGCACGCTTCCGGGTCGGCTGATGCGTCGGCGATCACGATCACTTCGCTCGGGCCGGCAGGGATGTCGATGCCGACGCGCGTCGAGACGAGAAGCTTCGCGGCGGTGACGTAGGCGTTTCCAGGCCCGACGATGCGGTCGACCGGCTCGATCGACGCCGTGCCGTACGCGAGTGCGGCGACCGCCTGCGCCCCACCGATGGCGTAGATCTCGTCGAGGCCGAGCTCCCGCGCAACGACGAGCGTGGCCGCGACCGGCTGCGGCGTGACGACTGCGATCCGCCGAACGCCGGCCACGAGCGCCGGAACGGCCGCCATCACGAGCGACGACGGCAGTGGGAACGTGCCGCTCGGAACGCAGATGCCGACCGAATCCAGTGGCAGCCAGCGTCGGTCGGAGACGATCCCCGGCGCTGCCTCGACGGACGTATCGCGCGGTCGTTGGGCCTCGCTGAAGGTTCGCACGGCGAGGATCATCGCGCGCAACGCCTCGAGCACATCCGCATCGACCTCGGCAGCCGCGATGTCCTCCGCCGGAACCCTGAAGCCATCCGGGCGGGGACCGTCGAAGCGCTCGGTCCACTCGAGCACTGCCTCGTCACCGCGCGCTCGCACGTCGGCGACGATCGGCGAGACGACGGAGATCGCGTCGTCGAGCCCAGCCCCTCTCACGGCACGAGCCGCTCGATCGGCAGGACGAGGATCGAGGTCGCCCCTGCGTCGCGGAGCGCCGGGAGCAGCGACCAGACGTCGTCCGCGGCGACGGCAGCGTGCACCGCAATGTCGCCCTCACTCGCAAGCGTGAGCACCGTCGGGGCGCCCATGCTCGGGAGCACCGCACGAATCGCGGGAAGCGTCTCGGCCGTCGCGTTCATCATCACGTACCGCCGGCGCCGTGCTGCGACGACACCTGAGAGCATCAACTCGAGCCGCTCGACCAGGTCTGCCTGCTCGTCCACGGCCGACCGACCCCCGATCAGAACCGCCTCCGAAGAGAGCAGCGTGCCGATCAGCCGCAGGCCGTTCGCACTCGCAGTCGACCCCGTCGAGACGAGATCGACGATCGCGTCGGCGAGCCCCAGCCTCGGAGTCGCTTCGACCGAGCCCGACACCGTGATGATCTCTGCCTCCACGCCTCGTTCCCCCAGGAGCTTGCGCGTCGAGACGGGATAGGCCGTCGCAATCCTGAGTCCACCGAGGTCTTCGATCGCGGCCTCCGATGCATCGTTCGGGACGGCAGCCTGGAGGGTGCAGCGCGCGAAGCCCAGCTCGGCGAGCGTGACGACATCCGCCTCCGCTTCGACGACGAGGTTTGCACCCGTGACGCCGAGATGCACGACTCCGTCCTGCACGTACTCGGGGATGTCGCTCGGACGCACGAGCAGGAGGTCGACGGGCGCATTGGCGCACGGAACAACGAGTGACCGCTCGGTCGTCTCGAACGAGAGGCCGGCATCGGCGCAGAGCCGGAGCGTCGTTTCCGCCATCCGTCCCTTCGCGGGCACGGCAAGCGTCAACCGCCCGTTCTCGCCCGCACGTGTGAAGGCACTCATCGCTTGCACCCGATCGAGTGCGATGCGATAACCGCCCGCTCCGTGGCGCACCCACTGCGCGACGCGCGTGACGGTCGCCGTGGAGGTCGGAACGCGCTCTGCGATCTCGACGTACGGGACGCCCTCGTCGACGAGACGCGCCGTCTGCCACCGATGGGCGAGCGCCTCGAGCTCGGCTCGGGTACAGAGATCACGGAGGAACGCCGTCACTTCGCTCTCCGTGCGGAGAGTGCGAAGCGCAACCGCGAGCTCGGCGATTCCCGCGTCGACATCGTGGCGGCCGGGAGCCCGCGAGGAGCCTGCGGAGGCCTGAGAGGAGAGTTGTGCGCGAGCCATGTCATAACATGATAGCATGATAGCGTGCTAACACAAGAGTTCGAAGTCATCCCCGCCATTGACGTCCTCGAAGGGCGCGTCGTCCGACTCGCCCAGGGACGACGAGCGGCCGTGACGATCGAGGGCGGCGATCCCGTCGAGCTCGCTCGCCGCTTCCGCGACGAGGGTGCGGGTCGCCTCCACCTCGTCGATCTCGACGGTGCGTTCAGTGGAGTGCCCACGCTCGATCTCGTCGAGCGCGTCGCCGCTGCCGGCGACCTACCGCTCCAGGTGGGCGGCGGCTATCGCTCGGCCGACGCGATCGCGGCGGCACTCGATGCCGGTGCGGATCGGGTCATGGTCGGGACAGCCGCGCTGTCACCGCCTTTCCTTGCCGACGCGACGCAGCGGTTCGCCGAGCGCCTCGTGGTCGCGATCGACGCCCGTGACGGCAAGGTGGCCGTGGACGGGTGGACGCGAACATCCGAGGCGACGCCGGCGGGTTTCGCGCTCGAGTGCGCCGCGGCGGGGGTCGCGCGGCTCCTCGTGACGAGCACGACACGAGACGGCTCGCTCGCCGGGCCCGACGTCGACCTCCTCGCAGAAGTCCTCGCAGCGTCGCTTCCGGTGATCGCAGCCGGCGGCGTCTCGTCGCTCGACGACGTTCTCGCACTCCGCGACCTCGGCTGCGAGTCGGCGATCGCGGGGAGCGCCCTTCTCGCCGGACGCTTCACGCTTGCCGAAGCGAGGGAACGACTCGCGCGTCCCGCGTAGGGCGCCGAGCAGTCTGTCGCCTCACCCCTCGCGTAGCCGCAGCACCATCGCGAGCTCGGTAGCGCCCTCGTGCACACAACTCGGGGCGCCGCACCCCTCCTCCTCGAAGCCGAGTGCCCGGTAGAGAGCGATCGCAGCCCCGCTCGTCTCCATCACACAGAGCGTGAGGTGTTCCCGGCCGGATGAGCGCGCCCAGGCGATCACCTCCTCCACGAGACGCCTGGCGATCCCACCTCCCCGAGCGCCCGGATCGAGCCAGACGCCGAAAACACGGGCATCGTGATTCGGCTCGCCGCGCAGAAACCCACCCGCCATTCCAAGGGCCGCCGTCGGCTCGACGCCGAAGGCAAGGAAGACAGCCGAATCGCCGTCGGCGCTCGACACGTCCGCTGCCCACTGCTCCCACTCGTCGTCGGGGTCGTCCTCGACGTCTGCGAGCACCTCCGTGAACGACGCGGGATCCGCACGCAATGCACGGAGTCGGACATCCTTGAGGATCATTCCGTCGCTCGCAACGCGCCCGCCGTACCGAGAAGAAGCCCACGTGAGGAGACGAGCCGCCTTCAGCCCAGCCCAGCGGGAGCGGGAGTGGATCCCACGACTCCGGCGGACGCCAGTCCTCCCATCCGGTCGGCCACGGGTGGGCCGCGATCACGCGCTCGCCCTCGGCCCGCACGGCAGCCGCGCTCGCGTCGTCGAAGACACCGAGTGAGATCGCCTCCGCGAAGTCATCCTCGTCCTTCCACGACCACTCGCCGTTCGGTGTGACCCAGATGTCGAGCGCCCAGTCGGTCGTGTCGTATCCGAACGAGGTCGGCTGGAGTGGCGCCTGCAGATTCACGTACCACCCGAGGAGCGCCCACGATTCGTCCCAGAACACCTCGACGGTGTGCGCATCGCCCGGCCGAACGAGCTGGAGGACGTGCGTCTCCGACCAGATCAGATCGCGTGGTTCGTCGTCACCGATCCACCGCTCGAGGTAGCGACCGTCTGGGTCACGGCCCATCCACTTCCCGCGCGCGCCGGGGGCACGATAGAGTACGAGCCTCCCGCCGTCGACTCCGACGAAGCGGTGCGGGAGCGCCCAGCGAACACGATCCCGGTAGACGCTGCGCACGAGGACGGCATCACCGAACTCGGACGGAGTGCTCAGGCGAGGCCTCCTGCATGAGTGCCACGGGTGCGTCCAGAGCCCCGCCGGCTACTTGCCAGGGGGGTCGGCCTTCCAACTCGCGACGAGCCCCGCCTCGAGCTGCTGCCTCTCGGTGCCGGTCAGGCGCGCCTCGGAGTGGATCGCACGGTACTGCAGCGGAGGCATCTCCTTCTCGCGGATCACCTCGATGACCTCCTGAAGATCGACCTCCTGAGCCCGCTGCCATTCCGAGAAGTTCAGTTTCGCGCGTCCTTCCTCGACATCGCGGGTCGTCAACCAGGAGACCGGCGCGATGTCCGTGTACCACGGCCACGTGGTCAGATTGGAGTGGCAGTCCATGCACGCATTGCTCGCCAGGGTTCGGGTCTCGGGCGAGTTCCACTTGATCTCCTGCACCGTCTTCGGATTGTTGTGATCGCGACCGTACGGCACGACCTGGATCACGAGACCGACAACGACGAGCAACAGGAGGAGGCGAAACAGGAGCCGCATTCAGGGAAGCATGACTCGTCCACCGGACGGGTGAGAGTTCCGGACGCCGCGTCCGGGATCCGCGCGAGCGTGGTACGGCCGTCGCGCCGCTCGTGCGGCGTCTCATAACGTCTGACGGGAGACAGCTTCGTTCCGAGACGCCGCACTACCGAATCGACATGGTAGTGCGGTGTCTCGCAACCATCATTTCGGGTCTAACGTTGCGAGACACCGCACTAGGTCGTAACGAGCCCGGGTCGAACAAGGCGTTCCGGCCTCTGGAGTCCCGCGTCTCGGACAGGTGGATTCAGGGGCTCGCTCAGAGGCGCGGCCGCGAAGGAGCGCGATACCTGCTCGACCGGCGGCGTGCCGTATGTCGTCGTTCGCTGGCGGGGCATCCGTCCCGCGGAGCGGATCAGCTCCTCCATCTGCTCGGGCGAAAGCTCCTGCCCCCAATCCGATCCGGCCGCGCGCGAGATCGACTCGTTCATCAGCGTCCCGCCGAGGTCGTTGACGCCCGCCGCGAGCGCCTGCCGAACGCCCTCCGGCCCGATCTTGACCCATGAGACCTGGATGTTGGTGATCACCGGGTGCAGCGCGAGTCGCGCCACGGCATGCACGAGCAGCGTCTCCCCGAAGGTCGGCCCTCGGCGTGCGAGCCCCTTGAGGAACATCGGCGCCTCCATCGGCACGAACGGAAGGGGCACGAACTCGGTGAACCCCCCGCTCCGGAGCTGCTGATCGCGCGCCCGCACGAGGTGGTTGGCCCAGTGCCTCGGGCGCTCGACGTGGCCCAGCATCATCGTCACGTTCGAGCGCAACCCCACGCGGTGGGCTGCGTCGTGAACCTCGAGCCACTGATCGGTCGAGACCTTGTCGGGGCAGATCAGCGCCCGAACTTCGTCGTCGAGAATCTCCGCCGCCGTGCCTGGAAGCGAGCCGAGCCCGAGATCGCGAAGTCGGGCGAGGTACTCGTCGAGCGAGACGCCGAGCGTCGCCGCGCCCTGCCAGATCTCGAGGGCCGAGAAGGCATGGATGTGGATCTCGGGAAGCGCGTCACGGATCGCCGCGACGACTCCGGCGTAGTAGTCACCGGTGAAGGCCGGGTGGATGCCGCCCTGGAGGCAGACCTCCGTCGCGCCTCTCTCCCACGCCTCCTCCGAGCGGCGCACGATCTCGTCGAGCGGGACGAGAAAGGCGGGGCCGCGCAGGTTCTCGGCGAGCTTGCCCTTCGAGAAGGCGCAGAAGCCACACCTGAAATAGCAGACGTTCGTGTACTGGATGTTTCGCGTCACGACGTAGGTGACCTCGTCGCCGCAGACCTCGCGCCGGAGCCGGTCGGCCGCCGCGAACACGCGCTCGCGCTCGGCTCCACGAGCCGCGAAGAGCCGCTCGAGCTCTGCCGGCCCGAGGTCGTCCCCCGTCAGCTCGAGCGGAAGTGCGTCGCGACGGACGAGGAACGGCACCGTGACGGGCTCTCCGGGAGCCCAGCGATCCTCCCGCGCGAGGCCGAGCGCATCTGACGCTCGACGAACGGCAGGACGAACAGCAGGGTCGACCCAGCGATCGAGATCGGCAACGAATTCCGGATAGAGCGGCAGACGCGGAGCAAGCGCGAGGCCCCGCGAGGCGACCGCGTCGCGCAGTCGCTCGACGTCGGGCCACGGCGCCTCGGGATTCACGTGATCGATCGTGACGGGCGAGACTCCGCCCCAGTCGTCGATCCCGGCATCGAGCAGCAGCGGGAAGTCGTCGTACGCGAGGTTCGGCGGGGCCTGGATATGCCAGTCGGCCCCGAGCAGGACGCGCGCGGCGGCGATCGTCCAGAGCTGCTCGCCGAACGCCGCGTCGGGATGGTCGGCCATCCTCGTGCCGGGCTTGGCGCGGAAGTTCTGCACGATCACCTCGCCGATGTGCCCGTGCTCCGCACCGAGATCCCTGAGGGCGACGAGCGCCTCGAGCCGCTCGAGCGCGCGTCTCTCCGATGCCGATCAGGATGCCGCTCGTGAACGGGATCGCGAGCTCACCGGCAAGGCGCATGGTCTCGAGACGAACGGCGGGAACCTTGTCGGGAGAAGCCCAGTGTGGGCCACCCTTCTCCGAGAGGCGGTCGGAGACCGTCTCGAGCATGATCCCCATCGACGCCGACACGGGCCGGAGAAGCTGCAGCTCCTCCCTGCTCATCACTCCCGGGTTCAGGTGAGGCAGAAGGCCAGTCTCGTCGAGTACCCGGCCTGCGCAGTACGCGAGGTACTCGATCGTGCTGCCGAATCCGAGCGACGCAAGCTCTTCACGCGCGACCCGGTAGCGCAGCTCCGGCTTGTCGCCGAGCGTGAACAGCGCCTCGGTGCACCCTGCCGCCGCGCCGGATCGCGCTATCGCGAGTACGTCCTCGACCGGCATGATACGCCCGCTCGCCGCGCCGGGGAGGACGGGCGAACGTGCAGTAGCCGCAGACGTCACGGCACAGCGTCGTCAGCGGGATGAAGACCTTCGGCGAATACGTGACGAGGTGACCACGACGGAGCGCCCGCGCCTCTGCCATGAGGTCGTCGAGGGATGCGGCGAGTATCTCGGAGACGAGGTGGGTCATCGGCGCGTGGAACGGTTCGCCGGGCGGTCTCCTCGCGCCGGAGATCTCAGCATAGACGAGTGAGGGCGGCTCTCGCCGCCCCCACATCACGCCGATGAACGGCGGAAGCCTACGACGCGCGATACCCCCAGAGCCCGCCGAACGAGTTCCAGGAGTTGTTCTGCCACTTCTGCAGGAGCATCTGCTCGACGGGATAGTGATCCTTGCCCGCCGTCTTGACCGCGATGCCGGGGAGCATGAACGGGTTCCCTGTCGCCGTGAACGTGTCGAGCGTCTTGCGCAGCGACTCACGCGTCAGGTCCTTGCCTGCCTTCTTCAGCGCATCCGCCGCCGTCCAGGCGGATGCCATGCCGTAGACGTGAAGCGGGTCGGCGACGTTCGCACCCGGCGCGTACTTCTTCATGATCGTCCGGTAGAGCTTCATCGCCGGCGTCGTTCTTCCACTTCGGATCGGTCGGGTCCTTGAGGAACTGGATCGAGATCGTGCCGTTGACGAGCTTGTTCTGACCGGCCGACGAGGCGATCTGCATCGACGTGGAGGCCGACGCGACTGCGTTGTTGATCACGTGCTTCGGCTTCCAGCCGAGCTTGTTCGCGAACTGGTATGCCTGAATCGCGAACGTCGGCGTCGCGAAGATCGCGAGCGTGTCGGCTCCCGACGCCTTCAGCTTCGCGATCTGCGATGCGACGTCAGGCGAGGTGACCTCGTACGGCTGGGCTGCGATGACCTTCACCTTCGACCGCTGGAGACCGCGCTTGAGACCGCCGAGGAGATCCTTGCCGTAGTCGTCGTTCTGGAAGAGAACCGCGACCTTCGCACCGGGTGCCGTGCGCGCGAGGTACTTGCCGTAGACCCAGCCTTCGGCCTGGTAGCTCGGCTGGAAGCCGATCGTGTACGGGTACTGCGCGTAGTCCCTCCCCCACGTCGTCGCGCCGGACGCGACGAACAGCTGCGGTACCTTCATCGCGTTCAGGTACGGGCGAACGGCGACGTTGTGGGCGGTCCCGAGCGAGTTGAAGATGGCGAAGACCTTGTCCTGCTCGACGAGCTGCCGCGTCACCGGAACGCTCTGCGCCGGGTTGTAGGCGTCGTCCGCGTACTTGTAGGTGATCTTGCGGCCGTTGACACCACCCTTCGTGGCGTTCAGGTACTTGAAGTAGGCGTCGGCGCCCCGTGCAACCGACGCGTACTGCGACGCGGGCCCGGTCAGCGGCGCGGTGCCACCGAGGAGGATCGAGTTGTCCGTGATGCCCGGGTCACTCCCGCCGCGCACGGTTCCCGCGATCGCGGCCGTTACGCCGAGGGCGAGCGCTGCGACGAGAGCAGCGCATGTCATCACAAGTCTTCGGTTCATCGGAGACGGTCTCCTTGATAGTCCTGCACGGCGATTTCGTCGAATCTCATCGCACGATGGTAGCCCCTGAGTGTTAGGGCTTCGGAAAGGTTGTCAGCGCCGGGTCAGCTGCTGCAGTCGCACGAACAGCCCCGATGCCCCTCCGGGGAGCACGAGGATGAGCAGGATCAGCACGACGCCGTAGACGACGGCCGGTGCGCCGGGCGACTTCGAGACGTGCTGGGCCCAGAGCGGCATGAACTGGATGAAGATCGCGCCGGCGATGAGACCCTTCAGCGAGCCGAGCCCCGAAACGACGATGCCGACGAGCAGGAAGATCGAGAGCGTGACGGGGAAGGTGTCGGGATTGACGAACGTGGTCGTGATCGCGAAGAGCGATCCGGCCGCCCCTGCGTAGGCTGCGCTGATGCCGAAGGCGAGCACCTTCGTGCGCGTCAGGCTGATGCCCGACGAGACCGCCGCCGTCTCGCTGTCGCGCACGGCGCGGAACGCCCGGCCCGTGCGACCACGGAGAATCAGCCACGCGACGACGTACCCGACGAGCGCAACCGTCCAGCAGAGGTAGTAGAGCCAGTTGTTGAAGTTCAGCTCGAGCCCGAGGATCTTCACCGGCGTGAGCGATGCGGTCAGCTCGGGGGTGCCGAAGAGGTTGACACCGGTTCCCCCTCCCGTGAACCCTTCGAACTTCTTGATCACGGCGGGCGTCGCGAGAGCGATCCCGAACGTCGCGAGCGCGAGGTAGAGGCCCGAGAGCCGAGCGGCAGGAAGGCCGAACAGGACACCGGCGATGCCCGCGACGACGATCGCGAAGGGGATCGTGGCGATGTCCTTGACCCCGTGATCGATCATCAGGATCGACGTCGTGTAGCCGCCGATCGCCATGAACGCACCGTGACCGAGCGAGATCTGGCCGGTGTAGCCCGTGAGGATGTTCAGTCCGATGAGCGCAACCAGGTAGACGCCGACGTAGGCGAACTGCTGGGCGCGGAAGTCGTTCACGAACGCCGGGAGCGCGGCAACGACGACCGCGAGTGCGGCGAACACGGCGAGCGTCTTGATCGTTGCGCGACTCATCAGACCTTCTTCACCACGGTCTTGCCGAAGAGACCCGCAGGCCGGAGGAGCAGCACTCCGAGGATGACGAGGAGTGCCGCAGGGAGCTTGAGGTCGGAACCGACGAAGTCGACGTACGTTCCGAGCAGGTTGAGGCCGACGCCGAGGATCAGGCCGCCGATGACGGCGCCGATCGGCGAGTCGATCCCACCGAGCAGCGCTGCGGCGAACGCGTAGATCAGCACGGCCTGCATCATGTTCGGATCGAGGAAGACGTTGGGAGCGGTCAACATCCCCGCGATCGCTCCGAGCATGGCAGCGAGCCCCCAGCCGAGACCGAGCATCCAGGGCACGCGCACGCCGACGAGGCGGGCCTCCATCGGGTTCGCGGCGACGGCACGCATCGCGAGACCGACCTTCGTGAACCGGAAGAAGGCGGAGACGACGAGGACCGACACGAGGCAGACGGCGATCGTGCCGATGTCCGACCACGAGATCGCGACCCCACCGATGTCGATCGTCCCTGCCGGGAACGGGCTTGGTACGGCGCGCACCTCGCCTCCCCAGATCCAGAACGCGAGGCCGTTCAGCAAGAGCAACAGGCCGATCGTGATGATCACGACCCGGATCTGCGGCCCTCGCTCGACCGGCCGGATCACGGCCTGGTGGATGCCGACGCCGCCGACGAACGAGACGAGCAGGGTCACGAGCAAAGGCGGGCCAGTACGAGAAGCCGTGATTCGTCGTGAGCGTCCAGGCGATGTAGGTGGAGAACATCGCCATCTCACCCTGGGCGAAGTTGATCACGCCCGTCGCGCGGTGGATCAGGACGATCGCGAGTGCGAGCGCCCCGTAGATGCCACCGGAGGCGAGACCCGAGACGACCTGCTGGAAGAAACGCCAGCCATCTAGTAGCCGAGGTAGCTGCGCCGCACAGCCTCGTCTCCCTTCAGCTCGGCGCTCGTTCCCGACAAGGCAACCGTCCCGACCTCGAGGACGTACGCCGTCGCCGCCGAGTCGAGCGCGATCCGCGCGTCCTGCTCGACGACGAGAACGGTGAGCCCTTCCTTCTCGTTCAGCTCACGCACGATCCGGAAGATCTCGCGCACGATCAGTGGCGCGAGGCCGAGCGACGGCTCGTCGAGCATCAGCAGCCGCGGCCGGCTCATCAGCGCCCGGGCGAGTGCGAGCATCTGCTGCTCACCACCGGAGAGCGTTCCTGCGCGCTGGTCGCCGCGGTCGAGAATCCACGGGAAGTAGCCGGCCATCCGCTCGATGTCGGCCTTCACCGACCGGTCGCGCCGGGTGTAGGCACCGAGCCGGAGGTTCTCGGTCACCGAGAGCTCGGTGAACGTGCCCCGTCCCTCCGGGACGTGCGCGATGCCCGCCTTCGCCACGGCCTCCGGGCCGCCCCGAAGCGGCTTCCCTTCGAACGCGATCTCGCCGTCGCGCTTCACCGTCCCCGAAACGGCGCGAAGCGTCGTCGTCTTGCCGGCACCGTTGGCCCCGAGAACAGCGACGATCGTGCCCTCGGGAACCTCGATGCTGATGCCGCGAAGCGCCTGCACCGGGCCGTAGCGGGCCTCGACGTTGCGGAGCTCGAGCAGCGCGGTCACGCGTCGACCTCGCTGCCGAGGTACGCCTCGATCACGTCGGGGTTCGCCCGCACCTCGGCGGGCGTTCCGTCCGCGATCTTGCGCCCGAAGCTGAGGACGTTGACGTGATCGGAGATGCGCATCACGAGACCCATGTGGTGCTCGACGAGCAACACCGTCAGCTCGTGGTCGTCTCGAAGACGCAGGATGAAGTCGCCGAGCTCCTCCACCTCCTCGTGGTTGAGCCCGCCTGCCGGCTCGTCGAGCAGGATCAGGCGAGGCTTCGCGGCGAGCGCGCGGGCGATCTCGACGCGCTTCTGGATGCCATAGGGCAGCGAGGCGGCGAGCTCGTCGGCGCGGCCGCCGAGGCCGACGTAGTCGAGCGTGGCGCGAGCCTCCTTCTCGCCGGTGCCACGCCCCTGGCTGTGCGCGCCGACGAGAACGTTCTCGAGCACCGACATCGACGTGAACATGTTGATGTTCTGGAACGTGCGGGCGATGCCGTTCTCGACGACGCGGTGAGGCAGGCGACGTCGAGCAGCGAGCGCCCGTCGAGCTCGAGGCGGCCGTCGTCCGGGGTGTAGAGGCGCGTGATGACGTTGAACGCGGTCGTCTTCCCGGCACCGTTCGGCCCGATCAGACCCGAGATGTGCCCGGCCTCGACGTCGAACGAAACGCCGTCGAGGGCAACGATGCCGCCGAAGCGCAGGGTGATTCCCTCGACCGAGAGCAATGTCGCCACTGAATCGGGGAGCCTACTGTGCTGCGCGGTCGAGGTGAAGTGGGACGGAGCTGGTTCACGTCCGCCGCACGCATCGCAGGTCAGGGGAGCCGCGGTGCCCAGAGCCCGGCGAGGCCGATGCCCGCAGCGAGCAGCGCAGCTGCAGCGAGGACGAACGCCGACGTCACCTCGCGCGGCTTCTCCTTCGTCGAGACGACGCTCCCGAGCTGCTCGTAGACCGACGAGAGGCGATCCGCATCCGTCGCTTCGAACGTCGTTCCTCCCGTCGCCTCGGCGATCTTCGCAAGCGTCTCTCGATCGGGTGGCACCGGGACGAGGAGATCGATGCCGCCACGGTTGATCGTCACCGTTCCCTGCTGGGTCCCGAGCGCAATCGTGTGAACGGGAATGCCCGCCTGCCGGGCCAGGTCGGCACCCTGCAGCGGCTCGAGCACGCCGCGCGTCTGCGCGCCGTCGGAGAGCAGCACGACCGCACCCGCCTTCTTCGCCGCCCCCACCGTCGCGCCGGCCTCGCCGGTCGAGAGCTGCACGAGGTCGACGCCACGGGCGACGGCGTCGCCGATCGCTGTCCCGTACCCGGGCGAGAGCGATGCGATCGCGTTCCGAAGCTGTTCCCGATCGGTTGTGGGTGAGGCGAGCACGACCGGGTCGTCGGAGAACGAGACGAGGCCGACCCTGACCTGGGATGGGACGCTGTCGACGAACGACCCGATCGCCTTCTTGCGCTGCCTCGAGCCGACTCGGCGCGACATCCACGGCGTTCATCGAGACGGATACGTCGACGACGAGCACGACGGTGGCACGATCGGCGGGAGCTGCGACGACGACGCGCGGCCGCGCAACGGCGATACAGAGGAGAGCGATGCGTGCTGAGGATCAGCGCGGCGACGAGATGGCGCTTCCAGCTCGTCCTGCCCGAGACGCCCGCGAGGACGGCGAGATTCGGGAACGAGATCGCGCCACTCGGTGGCTTCCGCTCGATCCAGAGGTAGCCGAGGATCGCCGCGACGGGCACGACGAGCGAGACGAGCAGGAGTGGCGAGCCGAAGGTCATTGCGCCCTCGCGCACAGCGCACGGAGCTGAACCTCGGCCGTCGGGCCTGCTGCTGCCGTCGACGTGACGCGCGCGACGACGCACGCCCGTCGACGGCGGCACGGGTGACGCGGACGGCGCCGAGCATGGCCGCCGACGGCGAGAGCTTCTGGCGAAACGCCACGGCATGCGTCGAACCGACGAGCCGCGAGCCTGAGGGGCACGCGACGCGCACGCACGAGAGCGCGTGCGCGCACGGGACGCGTGACGACGACGCTGCGCACGGGCTGACTCGGCTTCACACCTGGAGTCCCGGCCGTGTACGACGTGAGCGCGCGTCCCCCCCCGCCACGCGTCGGGATGCAGCCGATGAACGGCCGGAAGCTCGACGGCCCCGCTCCGGACGCGCGCGCGACGGCCTGGAAGACGACGCTCCGCCTCGTCGTCACGCCGGGCCCGACCGGGCTCCCGGACTCCCCGCGGAACGAGACGTCGACGTCGCGCGTCGCGACGCGAGCATCGGTTCCCGCGACGACGTAGCCACGCAGAGGACAGGCGAGCTCGTACTCGACGCCGCCGGCAGGAACGACGACCCACGGGCCGGCGAACGGGAGGCAGACGCGGAGTCCCTTGCACTCGTCGGCAGCGCCGGCCGCACCGGCGCCGATGCCGGCAAGCGCGGCGAGCAGCACGAGCGCGAGCGATGCGAACGCGAGCCGCGCGCTTCACAGCGGCCTCCTCGTCCACGCGACCGAGAGCCCCGACGCGATCAGGAGCAAGACCACGCCCACGCCGGCGAACGCCGCCGTGACCTCTCGCCCCTCGCGCTTCTTCCCGAGGCGACCGCCGAGATCGCGGTAGATCTCCTCGAGCCGTTCGGCGGTGGGAGCCGCGGTGAACCGGCCGCCGGTGATACGCGGCGATCTCCTCCAGCGTCTTTGCGTCGGGCGCAACCGTCACGCGCTCCTTGAGGCCGTTCTGCAGGGGCACCTCGACGACGGCCTCGCTCGTCCCGAGCGCGACCGTGTTGACCGGCACGCCGAGCTTCTTGGCGTCGCTCGGCCGCAGCCTGCGGCGTTCGCGACCCCGACGTCTGCTCCCCGTCGGAGAGCAGCACGACCGTCGCCGGTGGAGCGTCGGCGGGGAGTGGCTGTGCGGGGCTCGAGGCCCGAGCGTGCAGCCGCAACCGAGCGATCGACCGCGTCGCCGAGTGCCGTTCCCGAGCCGAGCCGGATCTGGTCGAGAGCAGCACGCGCTGCGTCGCGATCGGTTGTCGGGGCGAGCGCGACGGACGCAGAGGTCGAGAACGTGACGATGCCGACGGCGAAGTCCTTGGGAGCGACGTCCAGGAACGCGCGGGCGGACGCCAGCGCGGCGGCGAGACGGGACGGCTTCACATCGGTCGCCGACATCGACCGGGACACGTCGAGTGCGAGCACGACCGTGGCCGAGCGATCCGGGAACGGAGAGCGTCGCGCGAGGGCGGGCGACGCCGACGATCAGTGCGGACAGCGCGACGAGGGCGAGGGCAAAGGGCAACAGGCGCCTGACGCGGCGCGGCGCAGGGAGCGAGGCGGCGAGCAACGCGGGCGTGCCGAACGCAGCGGCCTGGGCTCGCCTCCGCCGCTCACCGAGAGCGAGCATCACGATCAGGAACGGGACGACGAGCAGCCCGAGCAACGCGAGCGGAGTGCCGAACGTCATCGGCGCTTTCCTCCGAGATGGGCTGCGAGGTCGCGCAACCAGTCGCCCTCGGTCGAGAGGACGACGTGGGAGGCGCGGGCGCCCGCAAGGTCGTCGGCGACGCTGCGGCGCTCGAGGGCGGCCGCCTCGGCAAACCGCGCGCGCAGGCCCGCGTCGCCCGTGTCGACGCGCAGGCGCGCACCGGACTCGGGATCGGAGAACCAGACCTCTCCCACGTCGACGAGGTGGTCTTCGCGCGGATCACGAATCTCGACCGCGAGCACGTCATGGTGGCCCGCGAGGTCGACGAGGTTCGACCGCCAGTCGCGCGGACCACGGAAGTCCGAGACGACGGCCACGAGCGATCGCTGCCGGGCGACGGCACCGAGCGTCGTCAACGCCGGTTGCAGCTCCGGTGCGACACCGCTGCCAGATCCCTCGTCGCCGAGCGCGACGAGGAGTCCGACGAGCCCGGCTCGGCCCTGTCGCGGGGGAAGCGGCACGGGGCTGCCGCTGCCGAACGAGACGAGGCCGACGCGGTTTCCGCGAATGCTGGCTGCGTGCCCGAGGGCGAGCGCGACACCCAGGGCGACGTCGGCCTTGCGCCGATCCGCCGTCCCGAAGTCCATCGAAGGAGTGCGGTCGAGCACGACCCAGGTCACGAGCACTCGCTCGGCGAGCTGCACGCGGATGTGTGGCTCCCGCGTGCGCGCAGTCACGTTCCAGTCGATCAGCCGGACGTCGTCACCCGGCACGTACGGGCGTACCTGGGCGAGCTCGCTGCCGCGCCCGAGCAAGCTCGAGCGGTGGTCGCCCGCGAGCAGACCGTCGACCCGGCGGCCGATGGAGAGCTCGAGCGCGCGAAGCAGCGGCTCCGGCATCGGCCCGGGGCCGGGGCGCTCCGGCGTCTCGACGACACCGATCGCCCGCAAGCGGGTCATGCGGCGACCGGCCTCCCGAGCTCGAGCGCCGGCGCAGCAACCGCCTCGAGAACGGCCTCGAGGACATCGTCGGCGGTCCGCTGCTCCGCGAGGGCGCGATACGTGAGCACGAGCCGGTGGCGAAGCGCGTCTCTCGCGAGGGAGCGTACGTCGGTGCCGAGCACGTAGTCGCGACCGTGGATGAGCGCGAGGGCCCGGGCGCTCTGGACGAGCGAGATCGGGCCACGCGGGCTGGCTCCGTACTCGACGAGCCCGGCGATCTCGCCGAGCCCGAACGCCCCGGGGTTGCGCGTCGCCTCGGCCAGGGAGACCGCGTACGCGACGATCGAGGGGTCGACGTAGACGTCGAGGACGGCGCGCTGAAGCTCCTTGAGGGCGTCGATCTCGAGCACCTGCCGCACGGCTGCCGGATCGACGAGCGATCGCTGGACGACGGTGAGCTCCTCGTCGCGTGTCGGGTAGCCGACGACGACCTTCAGCATGAAACGGTCGACCTGCGCCTCGGGCAGCGGGTACGTTCCCTCGGACTCGATCGGGTTCTGTGTCGCCATGACGAGGAACGGATCGGGGACGCGCAAGCGTGTCGTGGCCGATCGTCACCTGGCGCTCCTGCATCACCTCGAGCAGTGCGCTCTGCACCTTCGCCGGCGCGCGGTTGATCTCATCGGCGAGGAGGAAGTTGCAGAAGACCGGGCCTTCCTCCGTGTCGAAGCCACCCGTGTCCGGTCGGTAGATCCGCGTTCCGACGAGGTCGCTCGGGACGAGATCGGGCGTGAACTGAACGCGCTTGAAGCTGCCGCCGAGCACCGCGGCCGTCGTCTTGATCGTCAGCGTCTTCGCGAGACCGGGAACGCCCTCGATCAGCAGGTGGCCGCCCGCGACGAGGCAGACGAGCACGCGTTCCAGCATCTCGTCCTGACCGGCGATGACGCGCTTGATCTCGACGAGCGCCTCCTCCAGCTGCCCGCGGTGATCGACGGATACCGGTGACGGCGGAATCTCGGGAGTTGACATCGGCTCCTCCTTCTCGGTGGCTTCGGCGCTCGATGGAGCGTAGACAGGGCGCCGTGGGAGCCGGGTGAATCCCCGGTTAAGCATCCGAACGTAGGATCGAGCCATGGATCTCCGCGACACACCCGACGAGGCGCAGTTCCGCGGCGATCTCCGTGCGTGGCTGGCCGAGAACCGCCCCGACCCGACCGATCCCCGTGACTGGAGTCGCCGTCTCTACGCCGCGGGATACAGCGGCCTGACCTGGCCCGCCGAGCACGGTGGCGGCGGCAAGCCGTACAGCTATCAGGCGATCTTCCACGAGGAGCTCGCGCGGGCCGAAGCGCCGCAGCATCTCGGCGTGATCGGGCTCGGAATGGCCGGGCCGACGATCATCGCCCATGGCACCGACGCCCAGAAGGCGAGCCGCCTCGCGCACATCCTCTCCGCGGAGGAGATCTGGTGCCAGGGCTTCTCCGAGCCCGAGGCCGGTTCCGACCTGTCCGCGGTTCGGACGAGCGCGCGGCTCGAGGGATCCCGTTTCGTGGTCGACGGCCAGAAGGTGTGGTCGTCGTACGCGCACATCGCCGACTGGTGCCTGCTCATCGCGCGAAGCGATTCCGCCTCCGAGCGGCATGAGGGCCTCACGTGCCTGATCGTCGACATGCGCTCGGCCGGCGTCGAGGTTCGCCCGCTGCGCCAGATCACGGGCGAGGCCGAGTTCAACGAGATCTTCTTCTCCGGTGTCGAGGTTCCCGTCGAGAACGTGATCGGCGAGATCGGAAAGGGCTGGAACGTCGCCATGACGACCCTCCTGCACGAGCGTGGGACGCTCGGATTCGCCCTCACCGCGAGTCTCGAGGTCGTCGGTGCGGCGGCTGCTCGAGCTCGCGCGAGACCGGGGTGCGACGCCCGTGCAGCGAGACGCGATCGCGCGCGAGTGGATCGAGCTCGAGGCGCTCCGCCACACGGCGCACCGCTCGCTCTCGGCGCTGATGAAGACCGGCGTCCCCGGCCCCGAGGGGGCGATCCTCAAGCTGCAATGGTCGGAGGCGAATCAGCGCGCTACGAAGCTCGCGCTCGAGCTGCTCGGGTCGGACGCCCAGCTCCTCGCGGAGAACGCCCCCTACGGGGGCTACTGGCAGCACCAGCAGCTCCGTAGCAGGGGCAACACGATCGAGGCAGGCACCTCGGAGATCCTCCGCAACATCATCGCGGAGCGCGTGCTCGGGCTGCCGAGGTCGCGCTGATGGACTTCTCCCCGACGCCCGAGCAGGAGGAGCTCCGCGCCCAGGCTCGGGCCTTCCTGGCCGGGAACCCCGAGCCCTCCTGGGCGGAGCTGGCGGAGCTCGGCTGGACCGGCGTCTCCGTCCCCGAGGCCGAGGGAGGCGCGGGGCTCGGGTTCCTCGAGGAGGCCGTGCTCTTCGAGGAGCTCGGCCGGGCGCTCACGCCGACGCCCTACCGGTCGACCGTCGCGGTCGTCCTGCCCGCGCTCCCGCCCGACCTGCAGGGGGAGGTCGCGCGCGGCGAGGCGAGCTGGACGCTCGCCACCGGGCCTCTCGTCCAGGATCTCGACGCGGCGACGCGAATCGCGTACGTCGGGGGCGACTCGATCTGGGAGCTCGAGGGCGCGGAGCGAGAGATCCTGCTCACGAACGACGAGAGCCGCCCGCTCGGGGTGGTCACGGGAGGGAGTGCCGGGCGCCGTCTCGCGAGCTCGGAGCTGCTGCCACTCCTGCGAACCCGCTCCCTGACCTCCCTCGCGCTCGAGGCGTGCGGCGTCGCGGCGCGCGCGCTCGAGCTGGCCGTCGACCACGCGAACGAGCGCATCCAGTTCGGGAAGCCGATCGGCAGCTATCAGGCGGTCGCGCATCCGCTCGCGACCACACTCGTCGAGCTCGAGCTCGGCCGCTCGCTTGCCCTCTTCGCCGCGTGGTGCGTGGACGAGGGCGACGACCGTGCGCCGTATCGCCGCTGCCGCCGCGAAGGCTCACTGCGCCGACGCCGCAGTCGCAGCCTGCGAACGGTCGATCCAGATCCACGGCGGCATCGGGTTCACGTGGGAGCACATCCTGCACCGGCTCTACAAGCGTGCGCTCGGGATTCAGTCGTGGGACACTTCGGGCGAGCGCCTGCGGGCGGAGATCGCGAACCACCTACTGGAAGGAGCGCATTGATGGACGGCCTGATGATCGACTACCAGCTCAACGTACCGGCCATCCTGCGCCGCGCGGAGCAGCTCTTCGGCTCCAGCGAGATCGCAAGCCGTCTTCCCGACAGGAGCTGGCATCGCTACACGTACGCCGACTTCATCGGTCGGGCGAAGCAGTTCGCGCTCGCGCTGCGAAACGAGCTCGGCCTCGTCGACGGCGACCGGGTCGGCACGTTCGCGTGGAACCACCACGAGCACCTCGAGGTCTACCTCGGTGCCCCGGCGGGCGGCTTCGTCACGCACACGCTGAACATCCGACTCCATCCCGACGACCTCACGTACATCGCGACGCACGGCGGCGATCGTGTCCTCGTCGCCGACAAGGTGCTGTGGCCGCTCGTCGAGCAGTTCAAGGATCGCGTCGGTTTCGAGCACGTCGTCGCGATCGGCGACGGACCGACGCCCGACGGCGCGATCGACTTCGAGGAGCTGCTCGCGACCCAGAGCTCTGCCGACTGGGTCGACCGTGACCTCGACGAGCGGATGGCCGCGGGGATGTGTTACACGAGCGGGACGACTGGATTGCCGAAGGGCGTCCTCTACTCCCACCGCTCGATCGCGATCCACGCGCTCACGCTGAGCGGCGCACTCGGAATGACCTGCAACGACGTCTGCCTACCCGTCGTGCCGATGTTCCACGCGAACGCCTGGTGCTTCCCGTTCTCCACCACGCTTGCGGGAGCGAAGCACGTCTACCCCGGCCCGCACCTCGACGGTGCCTCGCTGCTGGAGGCGTTCGAGAGCGAAGGCGTCACGATCACGGCAGGAGTGCCGACGATCTGGAGCGGGATCCTCAACGCGCTCGATGCCGAGCCGAATCGGTGGGATCTCTCCGCGATGCGGACGATGACGATCGGTGGGGCTGCTCCTCCGAGAGCCCTGATCGAGGGCTTCGGCGAGCGACACGGCCTCCACATCACGCACGGCTGGGGGCTCACGGAGACGGCACCCGTCGGCACCCTCTCGGGCGTCGCGGGGCAGGAGGCGGGGCTCGGTCCGCAGGAGGCGTACACCAAGCGGGCGCAGCAGGGGCCGCCGATCCCGTTCGTCGAGATCCGCGCACGCGGCGACAACGGCTTCGTCCCGTGGGACGGCGCGACGATGGGCGAGCTGGAGATTCGCGGCGCCTCGGTTGCGTCGGCGTACTACGAGACGCCCGAGGGCGCCGACCGCTGGACAGACGACGGCTGGTTCAGGACAGGTGATATCGCCACGATTCACTCCGACGGGTACGTCGAGCTCCAGGACCGGGCGAAGGATCTCGTCAAATCGGGCGGCGAGTGGATCTCGTCGGTCGCGCTCGAAAACGCGCTGATGGCCCACCCGGCGGTGCTCGAGGCGGCGGTCATCGCCGTGCCCGACGAGAAGTGGACCGAGCGGCCCCTGGCCGTCGTCGTGTTCCGCGAGGGTCAGACGGCGGACGACGACGAGCTCCGCGACTTCCTCGCGCCGAACTTCGCCAAGTGGTGGCTGCCCGACCGGTTCGAAGCCGTCGACGAGATCCCGAAGACGGCGGTCGGTAAGTTCCGCAAGACCGAGCTGCGCGAGCGCTTCAGCTAGAGGCCACGAAGGGAGGTACACGTGGGAACGTTCATCACAACCGAGCACGAGGGCGTCGTCGCGCTCGTCACGATCGACAACCCGCCCCTGAACGCGCTGTCCCGTGCGCTCCTCGCCGAGCTCGAGGCGGAGATCGACCGCCTCGACAACGACGAGGGGACGCGGGCGATCGTTCTCCGCGGCGGCGGCGAGCGAGCATTCGTCGCGGGGGCCGACATCAGGGAGTTTCCTGCCGCGCGCGAGGCGGACGGCGAGGGAAGCTCGGCCCGCGGGATCCACGCGATCGGCCACCGCATGGACGCCGCCCGCAAGCCGTTCGTCGCGGCGATCCAGGGCTTCTGCCTCGGCGGCGGGCTCGAGCTCGCGGTGTGTTGTGACGTGCGGATCTGCGCGGACGACGCGAAGCTCGGTCAGCCCGAGACGAAGCTCGGGCTCATCCCCGGCGGCGGAGGTACGCAACGCCTGCCGCGACTCATCGGCATCGGTCGCGCCAACTTCCTCAACATCGGCGCCGACCCGATCGACGCGGCAACGGCGTACGACTGGGGGCTCGTCGAGAAGGTCGTCCCGGCGGCCGAGCTGATCGCGTCGGCCACGGCGGTCGCCTCTTCCTTCGCCGCGCGCTCACCCCATGCCGTCGCGGTGCTGCGAGAGCTCGCGCGCACGACGAGGGATCTTTCGCTCGAGGAGGGCCTCCGGCGCGAGGCCGACGCCTTCCGCCGCTGCATCGTCAGCGAGGACGGCACCGAGGGCGTCGCCGCGTTCCTCGAGAAGCGCGAGCCGACCTTCACGGGGCACTGAGATGCGGAACGCAGTCACGAGCCCCCATGCACCAAAGGCCGTCGGCCCGTACTCGCAGGCCGTCGTCTCCGGCGATCACGTCTTTCTCTCCGGCCAGACGCCGATCGACCCGGCGAGCGGCGTGCTGATCGACGGCAGCCTTGCCGAGCAGACGCAGCGCTGCTTCGACAACCTTGCCGCCGTGCTCGAGGCCGCCGGGCTCGGCTTCGGCGACGTCGTCAAGGTGAACGTCTATCTCACCGAGATGGCCGACTTCGGGGAGATGAACGGTGTGTACGCGCTCCAGTTCGAGGAGCCGTTCCCTGCCCGGACGACCGTGGCAGTCGCAGCACTACCTCTCGGTGCCCGGGTCGAGATCGAGCTCGTCGCCCGGAAGACCGTCTAGCCGAACTCCCAGGCGTCCCCCGCGGCATACCCCTTGAGGATCCGCCGAGCGACGACCATGCGATGAACCTCGTCCGGGCCGTCGTAGATTCGCCCGCCCCGGGCATGCATCGCCATCTGCGCAAGCGGCGTCTCGTCGGTCAGTCCCCGGGCGCCGTGCACCTGGATCGCGCGGTCGATGACGTCGTTGAGCACTCCCGCGGCGTAGAACTTGAGCAGCGAGACCTCGACACGTGCTTCCGACCCCTCGTCGATCTTGCGCGCCGTATCCATCGTCAGCAGCCGGCACGCCTGAATCCCCGCCGCGGAGTCGGCGATCCAGTTCTGCACCGTCTGCTTGTCGGCGAGCGGCCCACCGAACGCCTCCCGCTCGAGGGCGTAGGAGCACATCAGGTCGAACGCCCGCTGCATCTGGCCGAGCCAGCGCATGACGTGGTGGATGCGCCCCGGGCCGAGGCGCTGCTGGGCGATCCTGAATGCGTCGCCACGCCCGCCGAGCGTGTTCGCCACCGGCACGCGAACGCCCGTGTACCGGACCTCGCAATGCGTATTCCAGGCCCGACCCTCGTGCCCCATCACCGAGATCGGCCGCACGACCTCGAGGCCGGACGTGTCGGCCGGAACGAGAATCATCGTCCCTCGCCTGTAGGTGTCGGCGTCCGGATCGGTGATGGCGAAGACGATCCCGAAGCTCGCCCCATCGGCTCCCGTCGAAAACCACTTCAGACCGTCGATCACCCATTCGTCACCGTCGATGACGGCGCGGGTCTCGAGCAGTCGAGGATCGGAGCCGGCGACGTCCGGCTCGGTCATCGAGAAGAATGATCGCGCGCGGCCCGCGATCAGCGGCTCGAGGAACTCGGCCCTCTGCGCGGGAGTGGCAAGCAGATGCAGGATCTCGGCGTTACCCGCGTCGGGCGCCTGGCAGCCGAAGACGAGCTGAGCCCAGTGGGAGCGCCCGATCGCCTCGTTCATGCACGCGTAGTAGAGGAACCCGAGGCCCGTGCCACCCGCCTCGGCCGGCATGTGCGGCGCCCAGAGTCCGGCATCGCGGGCGCGCTGCTGCAGCGAGGCGATCACCCCGGGCGATGCGTCGTCCTCACGATTGAGCGCACCTTCTGCCGGGATCACGTGCTCCTCGACGAAGGCGCGGTAGAGCGCCCGACGCTCGCGATAGCCCTCGGGGAAGAGTGACGTGCTCACAGCAGTAGGATCCGTCACGTGCGCCTCGCTCTGCAACTCGGGTACGACGACCCCCTCGGCGGCATCGCCCTCGCGCAGGAGGCCGACCGACTCGGGTTCCATTCCGTCTGGACGTCAGAAGCCTACGGGACGGACGCAGTAACGCCGATGGCCTGGGTCGCCGCGACGACGGAGCAGATCCAGGTCGGGAGCGCGATCATGCAGATGCCCGCCCGCTCGCCGGCCGCGACCGCAACGACGGTCGCCACGCTCGACATCCTCTCGGGCGGTCGCGTCCTCCTCGGGCTCGGCACCTCGGGACCTCAGGTCGCCGAGGGCTGGCACGGCCAGGCCTGGGGCAAGCCGCTCGCCCGCACCCGCGAGTACGTGGAGATCGTGCGCACGATTCTCCGCCGCGAGCAGCCGCTCGAGCATCACGGCGAGCACTACGACATTCCCTACACGGGCCCCGGCGCGACCGGCCTCGGGCGGCCGCTGAAGATCATCATCCACCCGGCGCGCGCCGACGTGCCGATCTACCTTGCCGCGATCGGCCCGAAGAACGTCGCGCTCACCGGCGGAGATCGCGGACGGCTGGCTCCCGATCTTCTTCTCGCCGGAGCGCGCCCCGTCAGTCCACGGGCCTGCGCTCGAGGAGGGGTTTGCTCGCCGCGGCGGACGCCCCGCGGACTGGGATCTCGCACCTCTCGTCCCCGTCGTGATGGGGGACGATGTCGACGCGTGCCGCGATTTCCTCAAGCCGATGCTGGCGCTCTACGTCGGGGGCATGGGCGCTCGTGGGCAGAACTTCTACAACCGCCTCGCGCAGCGGTACGGCTTCGAGGCCGAGGCCGTCGAGATCCAGGATCACTTCCTCGAGGGTCGGAAGCAGGAGGCGGCTGCGGCCGTGCCCGACGCCCTCGTCGACGAGATCGCGCTGGTCGGCGACCGTGCGCGCATGGCGGACCGTCTCGCCGCCTGGCGCGAGAGTGGCGCGACCACGCTCGTCCTGCAGGCACGACAACCCGAGGCGCTGCAGGCGCTCGCGGAACTCGTGGGGTGACCGAGGAGCTCCGCGAGGCGGTCGGCACGGCCCTCGGCTCGCGCGTCACGGAGGCGAAACGGCTCGCGGGCGGAGCTTCCAAGGAGGCATGGGCGATCTCGCTCGCCGATGGCAGCGAGCTCCTGCTCCGACGCGCCGGCGGCGGCGTGATGCACCTCGACTCGCTCTCGCTCCGACAGGAGTTCGAGGTTCTGGTCGCTGCGGGCACAGCAGGCGTCCGCGTCCCCGAACCGATCGCGTATCTCGGTGACATCGAGGGTCGTGAGGCGTTCGTGATGGAGCTCGTTCGGGGTGAGGCAATCGGACGCCGGGTCGTCAAGGCTCCTCCGCCCGGCCTCGACCTCCAGATGGCCGAGCAACTCGCCGCAATCCACGCCATTGATCCTGAATCCCTCCCCTTCCTCACGGGCGGCGACCTCTGGGAGCGGCTCTACGCCGAGCTCGACTCGGTCGACGAGCCGCACCCTGCGATCGAGTACGGCCTTGCCTGGTGCCGGGAGAGGCTACCGCTCGAGCGTCCTCGCGTCGTCTGCCACGGCGATTTCCGGCTCGGGAACCTCATGGTCGACGGTACGGGGATCGCCGCCGTTCTCGACTGGGAGTTCACTCATATCTCGGACGCCGCCGAGGACCTCGCCTGGCCGCTCGTCCGCGCGTGGCGGTTCGGAAACGAGGCAAAGCACCTTGGTGGAATCGCCGACGTGGGGCCGTTCCTCGACCGCTACGCCGAGCTGACCGGGCTCCGGGTTCCCGACGACGAGCTGCGCGTCTGGGAAGTGCTTGGCAACTGCAAGTGGGCGATGGCCTCGCTCACGCAGGCCCGGCGCCATCTTCGGGGCGAGGAGCGGAACGTCGAGCTCGCGATCCTCGGGCGCCTCGCAGCCGAGATGGAGTACGAGCTGCTCGACCTGATCGAGAGAGCCGCGTGAGCGACCGACCGACCGCGGGCGAGCTCGCGACCGCCGTTCGCGAGTTCCTCGAGGAGGAGATCCTTCCCACCCTCGACGACCACCGCCTGCGTTTCAGAACGCTCGTCGCGATGAACGCGCTCTCGATCGTGGAGCGCGAGGGGCCGGCCCCGACAGAGGCCGACTGGACGCTGGCGCGCCGGATCCGCGCCGGCGACATCCGCGAGACCGACCTCGCCGAGCTGAAGGCGGACGTCGCAGGCGAGGCTCGTGATCGCGAGCCCCAGGTACCTCGAGCGCTACCGGCCGGCCGACGAGACCGACCGGTAGCGCTCGCGAAACGCACGATCAGCCCAGGCCGATCTCCGCTGCCAGAGCCTCGGCCTCGTCGAGATCGTCCGAGATCGCCTCGATCCCGCTCGCCCAGATCGACGGGTCGGTGAGGTCGAGACCGACCATGCGGGCGAGGTCCTCGGGCGCCTTCGAGCCGCCGGTGCGGAGGAGGTCGAGGTACGGCTCGACCATCGCGTCTCCCTCCCGCTGGTACGAGCGGAAGATCGAGAGCGCGAACAGGTAGCCGTACGCGTACGCGTAGACGTAGCCCGGCACGTTCGTGAAGTGAGGAACGTAGCTCCACCAGCTCTCGTACCCGCCGACGCCGACCGAGTCGCCGAACAGTGCCGTCTGACACTCGATCCAGATCTCGTTGATGCGATCCGCGGAGAGCTCACCCTGCTCGCGGCGCTCCGTGTGGGTCGCGTTCTCGAAGCGGTTCATCGCGATCTGTCGGAACGTCGTCGCGATCGCGTCCTCGAGCTGACCGGTGAGCAGGTCGAGCCGCTTGCGCGGGTCGTCCTCGGCAGCCAGAAGCCGCTTGAACGTGAGCGCCTCGCCGAAGACGGAGGCGGTCTCGGCGGTCGTCAGCGGCGTCGATGCGTTGAAGTATCCGAGCGGCTGCGCCATCGATCCGTGCAGTGCGTGGCCCATCTCGTGGGCGAGCGTGAGGATAGAGCGGCGGTCGCCCGTGTAGTTCATGAACACGTACGGGTGCACGCCCGGGACGTTCGTGGCGCAGAACGCACCGTGGCGCTTGTCGGGTCGCACGGGCGCGTCGATCCAGCCCTCGTCGAAGAATCGCTCGACCGCGTCCCCTGCCTCGCCGGAGAAGTCGGCATACGCGCCGACGACGACCTCACGGGCAACGTCCCACGGCGTCTTCGAGGCGTCCTCGGCGACCGGCGCGAAGCGGTCGTAGTACTCGAGCCTGTCCAGGCCGAGCAGCTTCGCCTTGAGCCGGTAGTAGCGCTGCGGCACGTCGTAGCGCGACGTCGCCGCGTCGATCAGCGCCTGCACCGCCTCGTCGGTCGTCTCGTTCGAGAGGTTGCGCGACGTGATCCAGGTCGGGTAGCCACGCAGGCGATCGTCGATCCACTTGTCGACGAGGATCGTGTTGAAGATGGACGTCCGCGTGCGCAGGCCCGGCTGGAGCGCCTCGGTCACTGCCTCGGCCGCACCGCGGCGCACGTCACGGTCGGTTGCGTAGAGCTTCGCCATCGCCGTCTCGAGCGAGACCGGCTCCTCGGCACCGGGGAGATCGACGCGCATCGCGCCGAGCACCTCCTCGTAGAGCCGCGACCAGGCGGTGACGCCGGAGACGGACTTCTCGGTGAGGATCTTCTCCTCGGGCTCGGTCAGGACGTAGGGACGGAACACGCGCTGCGAGGCGAGCCAGTGCCGCCAGTGGTCGAGTGCGGGATCCGCGAGGGTCGCCGCGGCGGGCTCGTCCTCGATCGCGGCCCACTCGAGCCCGAAGAAGAGGAGCTGCGTCTCGAGGCCGGCGGCCTTCTCGCCGAGCTTGGAGACGAGGGCACCGCGTGCCGTGTCCGCCATGTTGGTCGAGAACTCGAGGTGTGCGAAGTAGAGGGCGCGGGTGGCAATCGACTCGATCCGCTCGCGCTCGTCGATCGCAGCGGCAAGCTCTGCGGGTGAGAGCTCCGCCACCTTGCCGTAGTAGCGATCACGAAACGCAGCCGTCGCCGCTTCGGCCTCGGCAAAGTCGCTTTCGATGCGTGGGTCGTCGCCTGAGGCGTAGAGGTCGGAGAGGTCCCACGCGACGTCCTCCGCACCTGTGTGCTCGATGGTTGTCATGCGAAGCAGGTTAGTCGAACGGGCCGCCCGGGTCTGTCACCGGCGCGCGACACACGAACCGCTCGCACACGTACACCGCCGGTTGCCCGTCCACGAAGCCCTTGCCTTCGAGCAGCGGCACATCCTTCGCCGGGCCGACCGCGACGACCGTGTTCGGTGCGAACGGCGCGAGCGCAGCCCGAGCGACGGCACTTTCGACCGGCCCCACAACGGCGACCTCCCGCGGCGGCGCGAGCCAGAGGTCGAGCGCGCACAGCATCCAGCCGAAGGCGCCCGGCGCTCGACCGAGCATCGGCTCGACGAGCCGCAGCACCGAGACCGCTTGCCGCTCGAGCTCGTTGTCGCCCCAGATCCGCCCGAGGCGCAACAAGACGTGCGCGAGCATCGAGTTACCCGAGGGAATCGGGTTGTCGTCGAGGCCCTTCGTGCGCGCAACGAGCTCCTCGCCTCCCGTCGGAGCGAGGAAGAAGCCGCCCTTCTCGGGATCGGCGAACAGCTCAACGGCAAGCAGCGCGAGCCGGTGCGCCTCGTGGAGCCAGCGCACCTCGCCCGTCGCGACATGCAGCTCGATCAGCCCGTGCGCGACGTTCGCGTAGTCGTCGAGAAAGCCCTCGCCGCTTACCTTGCCCTCCCGCCACGAACGTGAAAGCCGGCCGTCCTCGCGTGAGAGCGGCCCGAGCAGGAACTCCCCCACCCCCCGCGCGGCCTCGAGCCAGTCGGAGCGCTCGAAGCGGCGCGCACCCTCGGCGAGGGCCGCGAGCGCGAGCCCGTTCCAGGAGGCGAGCACCTTGTCGTCGAGACCGGGCTGCGGCCGCAGATCCCGCTCGGCGTGGAGTCTCGCCCGCAACGCCTCGGGCAACGCCCCGCGGATGATCGAGCGACCGTGCTCGAACGGCAGGAGTAGCTCGGCCGGAACGCCCTCCTCCTCCGTCCAGGTGAACGTGAGCCCCTCGACGCCGTTCGTGTCGGCGTCCTGGGCGGAGGCGAGCCCGCCGTCAGCCAGGCGAAGCTCCCGGATCATGTAGTCGAGCGTCTCCTCGACGACGGTGCGATATCGCTCCTTCCCCGTCACGACCCACGCGTGGAGGTACGCGGAAGCGAGCAACGCGTTGTCGTAGAGCATCTTCTCGAAGTGCGGCACGAGCCAGCGGTCGTCGACCGAGTAGCGGTGGAAGCCCCCGCCGACGAGGTCGTACATGCCTCCCGCGGCCATCGCGTCGAGCGTTGTCGTCACCATCTCGAGCGCCTCGGGAGAGTCGCGCCGGAGGAGGAACTCGAGCGTCGAGGCCGGAGGGAACTTCGGCGCCCGACCGAACCCGCCGTTCGTGCGGTCGAACGTGCGAGCGATTCCCTGCGCGGCGTCGTCGAGCAGCCCCGTCGTGAGCGGCTCTGACGACGGCTCGATCCGCGCCGAGTGCCCCACAGACTCGACGAGACGCTGCGCCTGCGCGACGAGGTCGCCTCGCTGAGCCTGCCATGCCTCGGCGACCGCGAGCAGCAACTGCGTGAACGACGGCATCCCGTGGCGCGGCTCCGGCGGAAAGTACGTACCCGCGTAGAACGGCTCGCCTGCGGGAGTGAGGAACACCGTCATCGGCCAACCGCCCTGCCCCGTCATCGAGACCGTCGCGTCCATGTAGAGCGCGTCGACATCCGGGCGCTCCTCGCGGTCGACCTTGACGTTGACGAAGTGCTCGTTCATCACGGACGCCGTCGCGTCGCTCTCGAAGGACTCGTGCGCCATCACGTGGCACCAGTGACAGGCGCTGTAGCCGACCGAGAGCAGGATGGGGCGATCCTCGACGCGCGCCCGCTCGAGCGCCTCGGCACCCCACGGATACCACTCGACGGGATTCTCCGCGTGCTGGAGGAGATACGGGCTCGTCTCGGCGGCGAGGCGATTCACACCGAACAAGGTACGTCACCCAGGGATGGATTCCGCCTTCTTCTCCTTGCGCTTCCTGACCCACTCGACCGTGAACGCCACTGCGAACGCGATTCCGAGGCCGAGCAGGACGCCCTTCCAGGGATGCTCCTCGAACTGCTTGCCGCCGAGGTAGCCGAGCATCGTCGCGTACGTCGCCCACACACCGCCTGCCACGACGTCGTAGCGGAAGAATCGGTGCCAGGGAAGGCCCTTCGTGTATCCCGCGGTGAACGTCACCGCTGTACGCCCGAAGGGAATGAATCGCGCGATGACGATGATGTAGCTCCCGCGTTCCTCGAGTTGCTGCTCGGCCCAGTCGAAGCCGCGGTGGGCCTTTGGATGCTTGAAGAGCCGCTTCACCGTGCGCTCTCCCGCGAACTTGCCGATCCCGTAGGAGATGTTGTCACCCGTCACCGCGCCGGCCCAGGCGGCGAGGATCACGAGGAGCACGTTGAGATCGCCGGTTCCGGCGAGTGTTCCTGCGACGATCACCATCGACTCGCTCGGGACGACCGGGAAGAACGCGTCGATCACGGCGACCGCGAAGATCGCCACGTAGCTCCAGTTGGAGCCCGACACCCAGTCGACCATCATCTGGAACATGACTGCATCCTCGCAGAGACCGGAACGGCCATGATGGAAGGGATGGGACACACGCCGCTCACCGGCACCCGCGTGCTCGACGTGACGACGTCGATAGCCGGCCCGTACTGCGCCCAGATCCTCTCCGCGCTCGGCGCAGACGTGATCAAGGTCGAGCGCCCTGACACGGGCGACGACGGCCGCGCCTGGGGCCCACCGTTCTGGAACGGGGAGGGAACGATGTTCCTCTCCGCGAACGCCGGCAAGCGCTCCTTGGCGCTGTCACTTCGCGAACCACGAGGCCGCGACGCGCTCCTGCGGCTCGTCGACAGCGCCGACGTCTTTCTCCAGAGCCTGCGGCCCGGGCTCGCCGACGAGCTCGGCCTCGGCGCGGATGCGCTACGAGCGCGGAACCCGCGGATCGTCTACTGCTCGGTCGGTGCCTACGGCCACGCAGGCCCGCTGAAGGACGAACCCGGATACGACGCGCTCATGCAGGCCGCCGGCGGGCTGATCTCCATGACCGGAGAGCCGGGCCGCCCGGGCGTTCGCGTCGGCTCGTCGCTGATCGACCAGGGCACGGGAACGTGGGCGGCGCTCGGCGTGCTTGCGGCGTTGCTCGAGCGCGAGAAGACCGGTGAGGGATCGATCGTCGACGTGTCGCTCTACGAGACCGCGCTCGGCTACATCGGCTACCACCTCGCCGGCTACCTGGCAGACGGCACCGTGCCGCACGGCCAGGGCACGCGTTTTCCGATGGTGGCTCCGTACCAGGTCTTCCCGACGAGGGACGGCGAGCTGATGATCGCGGGCGGCAACGACCGCCTCTTCGGGTCGATCTGCAACGTCGTCGGACTCCCCGCACTGGTCGACGATCCTCGCTTCCGCACGAACCGTGATCGCGTGATCAATCGCGACGAGCTCTGCGCGATCCTCGAGCAGCCGCTCCGCGAGCGCGACTCAGCCGATTGGCAGATGCGCCTCTCGGACGCGGGCGTGCCGGCCGCGGCCGTGGCCGATGTCGCCGACGTCGTTCACGCCCCGCAGACCGAGGCCCTCGGGATCATCCAGCCAGTCCCCCACCCCACGATTCCCGAGCTCAGGCTGACAGCGCTCCCCGTCTCCTTCGACGGCGAGCGAGCGCTCCACCGCTCCGCACCGCCCGCCGTCGGCGAGCACACCTCGGAGATACTGCGCGAAGCCGGGTACGACAACGAAGAGATCGCGGCGCTCGCCGCAGAAGGAGTGATCCGAGCATGAGCCACCTGTCCGCGTCGTTCAGCGCCACGATCCGCGTTCGCCTCGCCGACGCACCGGGGTCGTTCGCGCGACTCGCCCAGGCGATCGGAGATGCCGGCGGCTCCTTCGGCGCGATCGACCTCGTCCGTGTCGAGAAGAACACCAAGGTGCGCGACGTCACGGTCGAGGCGACCGACGCCGATCACATGGCGCGCATCGTCGAGAACGTGCGCAGCGTGGAGGGGATCGAGGTCGAGCGCGTCTCCGACCGCACGTTCCTCATGCACCTCGGCGGCAAGATCGAGATGCGCTCGAAGGTGCCGGTCAAGACCCGGGACGATCTCTCGATGGCGTACACGCCGGGAGTGGCGCGGATCTGCCAGGCGATAGCGGACGATCCGGAGTCGGCCTGGAATCTGACGATCAAGCAGAACACGGTTGCCGTCGTGTCCGACGGGACAGCAGTTCTCGGCCTCGGTGACATCGGGCCGAAAGCCGCGATGCCCGTGATGGAGGGAAAGGCGCTGCTGTTCAAGGAGTTCGGCGGCGTGGACGCGTGGCCGATCTGCCTGGACACCAAGGACCCGGACGAGATCGTGGCGATAGTGAAGGCGATCGCGCCGGGGTTCGGCGGCATCAACCTCGAGGACATCTCGGCTCCCCGGTGCTTCGAGATCGAGCAACGGCTGCGTGCCGAGCTCGACATCCCCGTCTTCCACGACGATCAGCACGGAACCGCGATCGTGGTCCTGGCTGCGCTCCTGAACGCGCTCGATGTCGTGGGGAAGCGGATCGAGAACGTCAAGGTCGTGACCACCGGGGTCGGGGCGGCAGGCGTCGCGGTGACCGACATCCTCCTCAACGCCGGCGTCCGGAACGTGATCGGCTGCGACCAGGAGGGCGCGATCTATGACGGGCGGGAAGGGCTGAACGCAATCAAGGCTGCGTACGCGAAGCGCACGAATGCCGACGGGCTCCGTGGCGCGGCGGACGATCTCCTCGAAGGCGCGGACGTCTACATCGGGCTGTCGATGCCGGGGGCGGTAACTCGGGAGGGCATCGAGAGAATGGCCGATGACGCGATCGTCTTCGCCATGGCGAACCCAACGCCCGAGATCGCACCCGAGGACTTGCCCTTGGGGAAGGTCGCCGTCGTCGCGACCGGCCGCTCCGACTACCCGAACCAGATCAACAATGTCCTTGCCTTCCCCGGCGTCTTTCGCGGCGCGCTCGACGTTCGCGCGACGACGATCACCGAGGGGATGAAGGTTGCGGCCGGGCACGCAATTGCCTCCGTGATCACGGACGACGAGCGCGGAGCCGAGTACATCATTCCGAGCGTGTTCAACCGCGACGTCACGCTCCTCGTCGCGACGGCCGTTGCGGAAGCCGCGGAGCGCGACGGCGTGGCGCGGCGTTCGCGCGGCTGAAGCGGCAAGCGCGGGGCGACGGTATACGGCGCCGAAGCGCCGCCTTGCATAGCCCCTACTCGTAATGCAGGGCTTCGAGCGGGTTGAGCTTCGCAGCGCGACGCGCCGGGAAGATCGCAGCCACGACGCCGACGAGCACAGCAGCGATTGCGAACACGATGATCTGGGACGTCGGGAACGAAAAGTCGATCAGGTCGATCTTGAAGATCAGCAATCCCGCCAGGATCACGCCGAGCACGATCCCGATGAGTGCACCGATCATCGAGGTGATCACGCTCTCGTGCCGGATCATGCGGCGCGTCTGCCGTCGCGTCATGCCGATCGCGCGCAACATGCCGATCTCCCGCGTCCGCTCGAAGACGCTGAGCACAAGGGTGTTGATGATCCCGAACAGGCTGACAATGATCGAGAGCCCGAGGAGGACGTAGAGGACGTTGAGGATCGATTTCAGTCCCGAGATCTGATTCGCGACGAACTGCGCGCGCGTAGCCGATTTCGCGTTGGGGAACGGCTTCAATGCGGCATCGAGGGCGGCAGCGTTCGCGTCCGTCTCGCCGCCCTCCATGAGCACGAACGAGTAACAGGTTCTTCGGTGACGGGGTCTGCGCGTCCCAGGCTTCCGCCGAGATCGTGACGACGCCGAACGGAGAGCCGCCGGAGGGTGGATCGAAGATGCCCTTGACGACGAACGTTGCCGTTGTGCCGTTGGCGAACGTGATCTCCACGGGTGAGCCGACCTCGAGGGCGTGCTTGTTCGCGAAGTCCTCGTCGACGAACGCTCCGTCGGCTCCGAGCTGGCCGAAGACCTCGTTCGAGCCCTCGACCCAGTCGAGGTTGATCACCTTCGACGCTCCCGCGTCGACGGCAGTTGCGAACTCGGCCGACCCGAAGACGAGCGCCTCACCCGTGCGCACGTTGCCAACGGCGATCACGCCGGGCGCCTTCGCAGCAGCATCGGCGGCGTCGACGGGGATCGGCGAGAAGTTGTTCTGGGCTGTTATCGCGTAGTCGCCGACGAAGATCTCGTTCACCGCCCCGGTGAACGTCTGCACCACGCTTCCGGCGAGCGTCGCGACGAGCGTCACGAGCGCGAGCCCGATCATCAGGGCAGCGGCGGTAGAGGCGGTGCGCTGCGGATTCCGCCGCGCGTTGTCCCGAGCGAGTGCACCCGCCGCTCCACCGAGGCGCGCGCCCGGCCACCCGAGCAGCCCCGTCAGGCCCGGGATCAGCGGGGCCGAGAGCATCGCGACGCCGATGAAGACGAGCACCATCCCGAGGATCATGAAAAGGAGAATCTGGGTCGTATCGAGATCAGGCCCGAAGAGCCCCCAGAGGAGGCCGGCGAAGCCGAGGACGGTAATTACGGCAGCGATGGTAGTCCGGAAGCGGGCGAACCGGCCCGGGGTGATCGTCGCTCCTTCTCGCACGGCGGCGATCGGGGGCACTCGCGTCGCCTTGAAGGCAGGGAGGATGCTGGCGATCAACGTCACGGTGATTCCCAGCAGCAACGAGACGATGATCGTTCGCGAGCTGAAGATGAGGCCGCTGTTCGGCAGCGTGAACCCAACCGCGTCGAACAGCTTGAACAGAGCCGTCGCGAGCGCGAGGCCGAGGAACAACCCGATGATCGACGCTATCGTGCCCATCACGAGCGCCTCGACGATGACGGAGAAGCGCACTTGCCGCCGCGATGCGCCGAGCGTCCGGAGCGTCGCGAGCTCACGCGTGCGCTGCGCGATCGTGATCGAGAGGGAGTTGAAGATGACGAAGGCGCCGACGAAGAGCGCGATCACGCCAAACGCGAGCAGGAAGTAGCGCAGAAACGAGATGAACTCATTGGTGTCCTTCGCGTCCTCGGCGGCCTGCTCGGTGCCGGTTCGAACCTGCGTACCGTCGGGCAGGATCGCGTTGATCTCCGAGACGAGCTGCCCCTGGGAGACACCCGGCTTACCCGCAACCCGGATCTGGTCGAGCTTGCCGACCTTCCGGAAGAGCTCCTGCGCTGTGACGAGATTGAATCCGGCCAGGGTCGCGCCGCCGATCGTGTCGACCGAGCCAAACTTGACGAGGCCGGAGATCTTGAACTGCTCGACCGGCCCTTCTGCCTGGACACCGATCGGGTCGCCAACCGAGAGATCCTTCTTCGACGCGGTGGCGACGTCGATCACGACCTCGCCGTCCGCGGGCCACCCGCCGTCCTCGAGGGTGAGGGTGTTGAACTCGGGCTTGGTCGGATCAACGCTGAACCCCAGGTTCGGCGCACCGCCGAAAACGATCGCCTTGCCGTCCTCGCCGATCAACTGGGCCTCGCCGGCGACGCCGCCAATCGCCGCCGCAACACCCGGCAGTGCAGCAACCTCCGGTTGCAATGAGTCGTCGAATGGTGGGGCTGTCGTGCCCGAGCCGTCGGAGAGGTCGAAGGCCGACTTCCCCGTGATCGTGGCGTCCGTTCCCTCGTACACGCTCGAGAAGATGGCGTCGAACGCCCTGTCGATCGAGTCGGTGAGGACGAACGTGCCACTCACCATCGTCACGCCGAGGATCACAGCGAGCGCGGTGAGCGCGGTGCGCAGCTTCCGCCCCGCCATGCCCTTCAGCGAGAACTTGATCATTGCGAGCTGATCTCTTCCATCGTGCTCCCGATGTCGGGGGCGGAGGCTCCGGAGAGCTCACGCACGATGCTCCCGTCCGCGAGGAAGAGCACCCTGTCTGCGATGGCGGCGGCACGCGCCTCGTGGGTCACCATCACCACCGTCTGCCCCATGTCGCCGACAGCGTGTCGGAGAAGCTCGAGGATCTCACCGCCCGTCTTCGAGTCGAGGTTGCCAGTGGGCTCGTCGGCGAAGAGCACATCGGGCTCTGAGACGAGCGCACGCGCGATCGCGACGCGCTGCTGCTGACCACCGGAGAGCTCCGAGGGTCGATGGTGAAGGCGATCGCCGAGGCCGACAGCGCGAATCAGATCGTCGAAGCGCGCCCTGTCCGGCTTCACCCCGGCAATCGTCAGCGGCAGGAGGATGTTCTCCTCCGCGTTCAGCATCGGGAGCAGGTTGAAGAACTGGAAGACGAAACCGATGTGCTCGCGTCGAAGGCGCGTCAGCTCGTTGTCGCCGAGGGTCGTGATTTCCCTGTTGGCAACGAGGACCGAACCGGTACTCGGCTTGTCGAGACCCGCGAGGATGTGCATCAGCGTGGACTTCCCCGAGCCGGACGGCCCCATCACCGCGGTGAGCTTGCCAGCCGGGACGTCGACCGAGATGCCGCGCAGCGCGTCGACCGCCGTGTCTCCGTCGCCGTACCGTCGCGTCACGTCGCGCGCAACGACAACTGCCGAACCGTTTCCGTTCTCCACGTGCTCCTCCTCGTCGGGTCCGACCTGATACTGCCACCTGGCGGGCGAGAGGGCAGTAGGGGTAACCGTAGTCTCGACGCTACTCCCCGCCGCGGAAGCGGCGTCGTCGCGCGCCGTTCACGCACGACCGTCGGCGTGACGCGTACTGCCCTACTCGTAGTGCAGGGCCTCGAGCGGGTCGAGCCTCGCAGCGCGACGCGCAGGCATGATCGCCGCCAGGATCCCCACGATCATTGCAACGATCGTGAGCACCGCGAGCTGTACCCACGGGACGGCGAAGCGCACGTCGTACTCCGAGAGCGCACGGTTGACGAGCGCCGCGAGGAAGATCCCGAGCGGCAGGCCGATCGCCGCACCGATGAGCGCCGTGATGATGCTCTCCTGGCGGATCATCCGCCGCACCTGCCGCCGCGTCATTCCGATGGCACGCAGCATCCCGATCTCGCGCGTGCGCTCGTACACCGAGAGCACGAGCGTGTTGATCATCCCGAAGACGCTGACGAATACGGCCAGTGTGAGCATGACGTACAGGAACGAGATGAACTCGTTGAAGTCCGCGTCCTCGCGGTTGATCCACTCCTCGCGGGTCTCGAGCTGGGTGTCGGGAAAGCCGGCGATCGCCTGCTCCATCGACGCGCGGTTCTCGTCGCTCGGCTCGCCAGGAACGTTCGCCCACGTCCACCGGTTACGAGGGCGGTCGTAGAGCCTGTCGAACAGCTCGGTCGAGACGTTCACGCTCTCGATCAGCGGGTAGAACGGCGGCGGATCGAACGTCCCGACGACGGTGACCTCCGCGGCCCGGTCAGCCGTCGAGCGAAGCGTGAGCACGTCGCCGACGGAGATGTCGTGATCCTCGGCGTAATTCGAGCTGACGATCGCCTTCGTCGTGCCGAGGGTGGCGAGCACCGAATCGTCGCCCTCGCTCCAGTCGAAGACGTAGGCCTCGGCGATCGTGTCGGGCTCGATCCCGCCGACCTCGGTCGACACGTCGTTGACCAGGCCTCCGTCGGAGCGCACGCTCGTTACGACCTCCGGCACGGGAGAGGCAGCGAGCGCGTCACCCGCCGCCTTCACGAACGGCGTGTACCCATCGAGCGAGGTCACGACATAGTCCGCCGCGATCTGCTCCTCGATAGCTTCGCGGTTCGACGCCTTCATCCCGTTCGTCAGGGTCGCAATGAACGCGACGAGCGCAATGCCGATCATCAGCGCCGCTGCAGTCGCCGCCGTCCGGCTCGGGTTCCGGCGGGCGTTCTCGCCGCCGGTGCGAGCGGCCACGCGATCCGGGACGACGCCAGGGAACTGCGACGGCCACTCGGGCTCCCAGGACGTGACGCCCCGTCGCAGCCACATGACGAGAACGACCGGCAGCAGGAGCGGGTTGAGGAGCGCGCCACCGATGAACGCGACCACGCGGCGCACAACCGCTCCCGGGCCCCATGCTCCGTAGCGCAGCAACCAGTACGGGAGAAGCCAGAACGGCCAGAACAGGACGGTGAAGACGAACGCCGCCCATCGGCCGATGGGACTACTGACAACGGCGAGTGGTCGCACGATGTGGGACGCGAGACTCGCGACGCCGAGGAAGAGCAGGACAACGCCAGCGGCGATCGAGAGCAGACGATCGCTCGTTCCGAGGTCGTCCGTGAACATCGCTCGGGCGAGGACCGCGAGCGCCACGACGATGACGAAGCCTCCGATCCATGGCACAAAGGGCGCAAGCCTGGACTTCGGGAGGGTGGCGCCCTCGCGGACAGCGGCAATCGGCGGCACCCTCGTCGCCTTGACGGCGGGAAAGAGCCCTGCCAGGAGGGTGATCCCCACACCGACGGCGAGCGCGACGATCACAGTGCGTACCGCGAACACGCGGTCTGCCGTCGGCAGCTCGACTCCGAGAGCGCGGAAGAGCCCCTCGATCCCCTCCGCGAGGAGGATGCCGAGACCGAGGCCGACGAGCGACGCGAGCAGCCCGATGACGAGTGACTCGAGGATGACCGAGCCGAGAATCTGCCGCCGAGAGGCGCCGATCGTCCGCAACGTCGCGAACTCTCGCGTGCGCTGGGCCACGGTGATCGAGAAAGTGTTGAAAATGACGAACGCACCCACGAAGAGTGCGATGCCTGCGAAGACCAGGAGGAAGTAGCGGAAGATGGCCGTGAACTCGTTGACCTCATCCACCGCCTCAGCCGCCTCCGCGGAAGCACTCACGACCGTCGCGCTGGCCGGAAGGACTGGCGCGATCGCAGCGACGAGCTCGTCCTCGCTCACGCCCTCCTCGGCCGCGACGGAAATCGTGTCGTACTGACCTTCCCGCTCGAGCAACATCTGCGCTGCCGGAACCGTGAACACCGCGAAGCTTGCATTCCCGAGGCTATCGACGCTCCCATACCGCGCAACGCCCACGAGCGTGAACGGTCGCTTCGGCTCGAGCGTCGTGATCTCGACCGTATCCCCGACCTGATATCCACGGTCATCCGCGGTCCCGGCGTCGATGACGACCTCGTCCGGAGAGGCCGCCCATCGCCCTTCGAGGATGCGCAGCGGATTGAACTGCGCGAGCGCCGGATCGGTGTCGATGCCGAACCCGAAGGTCGGCGCCCCCTCGGAGCTGACCGCCTCGCCGTCACTGTTCAGGATCTTCGTGTAGCGCTCGTCGATCACCGTGCCGGTCGCGAGTGCGACACCGTCGACTCCCCGCACCGTCTCGAGGAGCGAGTCGGGGACGGGCGGCTTCGGCGGCGTCTCGCCATCGATCGAGATGTCGAGACCTTTTCCGGTGACGACGGCGTCTGTCCCGGCGTACGACTCCGTGAACAGGGTCGTGAAGGCACGGTCGATCGTGTCCGTGAGGATGTACGTCCCGCTGATCATCGCGACCCCGAGGACGATCGCGATGGCGGTCAGGACCGCGCGGAGCTTGCGCCCTGCGAGACCGCGGAGGGCGACCTTGATCACGCTGTCGCGACTTCTTCCATGACTCTGAGGATGTCGTGCTGGTTCGATTGACCGAGCTCGCGCACGATCTCGCCGTCTGCGAGGAAGAGCACGCGATGCGCGACTGCTGCGGCGCGCGCGTCATGTGTGACCATCACGATCGTCTGCCCGTACTCCTCCACCGAGCGGCGGAGAAGCTCGAGGATCTCGGCGCTCGTGGACGAGTCGAGGTTTCCCGTCGGCTCGTCGGCGAAGAGAACCGTCGGCCTCGAGATGAGCGCGCGCGCGATCGCAACCCGCTGTTGCTGGCCGCCCGAGAGCTCGGCCGGCCTGTGGGAAAGCCTGTCCTGTAACCCTACGTCCGACACGACCTGTTCGAACCAGCCATCGTCCGGTTTCGTACCCGCGATCGTCAACGGCAGGAGGATGTTCTCCTTCGCGTTGAGCATCGGGAGCAGGTTGAAGAACTGAAACACGAAACCGATGTGCTCGCGGCGCAGCATCGTCAGAGCGTTGTCACCCAGGGTCGTGATCTCCGTTCCCGCGATGTCGACGGAGCCTGACGTGGGCTTGTCGAGCCCCGCGAGGATGTGCATGAGCGTCGACTTGCCGGATCCCGACGGGCCCATCACGGCGGTCGACTTACCGGGCGCGATCTCGACGGTGACGCCACGCAACGCCTCCACCACGGTCTCACCTTCGCCGTAGCGGCGTGTCACGTCACGTGCGACGACGACTGCCGAACCGTTTCCGTTCTCCACGTGCGCCTCCTCGTCGGGTCCGATCTGGATACTGCCACGCAGCGGGTTCGTCGGTGGTGGGGGTAACCCTACCCTTGGGCTGTACAGGCCGGGCTACCCCACGAGATGCATCCGTCTCGACGCCTCGGAGAGCGCGTCGCCGAGGATGCCGACGATCTCGTCCATCTCGGCCTCGCCTGCGATCAGCGGCGGCGAGATCTGGATCACCGGGTCGCCTCGGTCATCCTGGCGGCAGATCAGACCGGCGTCGAAGAGCGCCGGGGAGAGGAAGCCGCGCAGCAGCGACTCGCACTCGTCGTCGTCGAACGTCGCCCGTGTCTCCTGATCCTTGACCAGCTCGACGGCGTAGAAGTATCCCGTCCCACGCACGTCGCCGACGATGGGCAGGTCGAGCAGTGTCTCGAGCTTCTCGCGGAAGACGTCCTGCTTGTCACGGACGTTCTCGATGATCCTCTCGCGCTTCATGATCTCGATGTTCTTCAGCGCGATCGCACACATCACCGGGTGACCGCCGAACGTGATCCCGTGGGAGTAGATCGAGGTCGCGTCGAGGAAAGGCTCCATTACACGATCGGTCGCGATCACCGCGCCGATCGGGCCGTAGGACGATGAGAGGCCCTTCGCGCAGGTGACGATGTCCGGCTTGATGTCGTAGCGCTCCGATCCGAACCAGTGACCAAGCCGCCCGAATGCGGTGATCACCTCGTCGGCCGAGAGCAGGATGTCGTACTCGTCGCAGATCGCGCGGACGCCGCGCCAGTAGCCCTCGGGCGGCAGGAAGCAGCCACCGGCGTTCTGGACGGGCTCCATGTGGACGAGGCAGACCGTCTCTGGCCCCATCGCGAGGATCGCCTGCTCGAGATCGTCGAGCAGGAACTGCGTGAACTCCTCCTCGGTCTCGGCGCTCGGCCGGTGGTAGCGGTTCGTGTTGTGGACGTGCCGAACCTCGGGGACGAGGGGCTCGAACGCTGCCCGCAGAGCGGGGATGCCGTTGATCGAGAGGGCACCCATCGTCGTCCCGTGGTAGGCGATGTGCCGTGCGATCGCCTTGTAGCGATGCGGCCCGCGGCGCGTGGCCTCGACGATCGCGTCATGCCGGGTCTCGGGCTCCGAGAGAGCGTGCTTGACCTGCTTCTCACCGCGCGCGACGTAGTACTGCCGCGCGAGCTTCCACGCGGCCTCGACCGCCTCGGAGCCGCCCGAGACGAAGAAGACGCGGTTCAGGTCGCCGGGCGCGAGTGAGGCGAGCTCGGTCGCGAGCTCGATCGCCTTCGGGTGGGCGTACGACCAGTTGGTGTAGAACGGCAACTCGCGCATCTGCTCGAGTGCCGCCTGGCCGATCTCCTCGCCGTAGCCGTAGCCGATGTTGACCGAGAACAGGCCGGCGAGCGCGTCGAGGTAGCGCTTGCCGTTCGAGTCCCAGAGGTGACAGCCGTCGCCCTTGACGATGATCGGCACGTCCTGGTGCTCGCCGAACCCGCCCATGCGGGTGAAGTGCATCCACAGGTGGTCGCGGGCGTTCTGCTGGAGATCAGCTCCGCTGCGGCTGCTCATTCCTGTTGCTCCGCGACCTCGTCCGTGATCGGGACGATCAGGACCGGCCTCGTCGACCGATGCACGAGCTTGTGAGGGACGGATCCGAGAATGACCCCGGTCAGCGGCCGCTCGCTGGTCGTGCCGACGACGATCAACCGTGCGTCCTCGGTGTCGGCGATCTCGAGCAGGGCCGGCACCGGTCGCTCGATCACGACGATGGGCTCGGCCCGAATCCCGGCTCGCTCAGCCGTGGCCGTCGCTTCCAGCAGCACGCGTGTACCGATCTCCTCCAGGGCGGCCCGGTGCTCCTGCCACTCGTCCCCGACGGAGCGCCCGGGTGGCTCGGCCGCGTACACGACGACAAGCCGATCGCCGAGCGCAGCTGCCAAGCCGATCGCCTGGTCGAGCGCCGCCTGCCCACACTCGGAGCCATCGTAGCCCACGACGATGCTACCCATCAGTGCCCACCTCCAGTGCCGACGGACGCCCGGCGGCGACGTCGGGATCGATGAACTCGAACGCCTTCCGGCCGAAGTACTCGTGATGGCCGCCGAGACGCCAGATCACGAGGAGGATCAGCCCGAGGAGGAAGAACCCGAGCGCGATCACGAGCGGCACGCCCATCCCGAGGACCGCACTTCCCGAGTAGGAGTCGGAGGCATCGGCGAGGTCGTAGGCCGAGCGGAAGAACATGAGCATGAGGATCACGGCACCGACGACAGGTGCCACCCCCATGAAGAGGAAGTTCTTGGCCGACTTCAGGAGCTCTCGGCGATGGTAGATGGCGCAGGCGAAACCGCTGAGGGCGTAGTAGAAAGCGATCATCAAGGAGAGCGCCGACAGGGTGTCGAAGAGGAAGTTCTCCGAGAGCAGGGCGCTCGGGACGTACCACACGGTCGCTGCGACGGCGATCACGGCCGTCGAGAACGCCGGCGTCTGAAAGCGCGGGTGGATGTGACCGAACGCAGCCGGGAACGCGTGCTGGCGCCCCATCGACATCGTGGTCCGTCGAGGCCGGGATGATCGTCGTCTGTGTGGATGCGATGGCGGACGTGACGATCGCGAGCACGACGAGCTTGTCGAGCGGCGACCCGAGCACGTCGCCGGCCAGGAAGCTGAAGATGCCCTCGTCGTCGTCGAACTCGGCCAGCGTCTCGAGCCCCGCGTACGACACGACCGCTGTCGAGACGACAACGTACGTGACGAGCAGGATCAGGGTCGAGAAGATCGCGGCGAGCCCCGGGGCGCGCCGCGAGTCGCGCGTCTCCTCCGTCAGGTTGACGGCGCTCTCCCAACCCCAGTAGATGAACACACCGATCAGGAGGGCAGACACGAGCGCCGAGAAGTCGCTCACGGCAAACGGCGAGAACCAGGAGAGCTCGGGCCGCAGCGATCCCTCCGGGGCACCGCCCTGGTAGACCTTGTAGAGCGCGACGCCGGCGAAGATGAGCAGTGACGCAACCTGTCCGACGATCATCCAGTTCTGCACGTGCGCGGAGAGCTCCGTGCCGAGGATGCACACGGCCGTCATCACCGCGATGATCACGACCGCGAGAACGACGACCGCGGGTTTCGACGCGGCGGCGGAATCCCACCCGACGAGCAGGTACAGGTACCGCGCACCCACGTCGGCGAGGGATCCGACGACGAGGATTCCGGTCGTCGTGATCGCCCACCCACCCATCCAGCCGGCATACGGCCCCATCGCCCTGGTCACCCAGGAGAACGTCGTCCCGGCATCCGGATCCGCACGGTTCATGTAGAAGAACGCAGTCGCGATCAGGAACATCGGGACGAAGGAGACGAGCATCGCCGCCGGGGCCTGGACGGCAACGGTGACGACGACGGTTCCGATGACGGCGGCCAACGAATAGGCGGGTGCCGTCGACGCCAGTCCGATCACGAGCGCGTCCGTGAAGCCGAGCGCCTCGTGATCCAACTCTCCCTCGACGATCTCGACCGAGCGAGACGTGGTGTCGCTCATGCGTCCTCCTCAGGATTTGGAGACGCGAAGCTGCTCGTTCGCGCGCCCCAGTCGTAGAGCTGCTTCCACAGCTCGAGGTACAGGAAACTCTCCGTCGTGATCACATCGGGCAGCGCCCGAATGCGGTTCGTGACGTCGAGCAGAGCGCGGCGATCCTTGCAGAGCACCTCCACGAGCACGTCGAACTGGCCCGCGGTGACGACGACGTAGTCCGCCTCCTCCCACTGCGCGATCTCGTCGGCGATCTGCTCGGGAGGGCCTGACGTGCGGATCCCCACCATCGCCTGAGCTTCGTACCCGAGCCCGAGCGGATTCGTGACCCCCGTCACCTGCAGGATGTGGTCGTCGCACAGCCGGCGGTAGCGGGCGCGAATCGTCGCCTCCGAGACCCCGAGGGTGGTGGCGATCCGGCGGAAAGAATCGCGACCGTTCCGTTGCAGGGCCTCGATGATGCCGCGGTCGACCGCATCGAGGCGCCGCGCGCGGCGAACAGGGCCGCGCTGTGCGATCCCGGTCGGAGTACCTGTCTGGAGCTGAGAGCTGCGCAATGCGAGGAGTTTCATATCACTCACGTCGCATTGCGTCAAGCGCGAGGCGGGTGACGACTCCCCAGGCTCCTGACCGCACGATCAGGTAGAACCACGTCATGAGAATCCTTGTCGTCGGGACCGGCGGCGTCGGCGCCGCTTTCGCCCGCATCGCCCAACGTCGCTCGTTCTTCGAGCACTGCGCACTCGCCGACTACGACCGCACTCGCTCGGAAGACGTCGTCGCCTCGCTCGACGACGACCGCTTCAGCGCGCACGCCGTCGACGCGTCGGGCCAGCGGGCCTTGACCGAGTTGATCCGCGAGACGAACGCCACGCACGTGATGAACGCCGTCGACCCGATCTTCAACGTCCCGATCTTCGATGCGTGCTTCGACGCGGGCGTCACGTACATGGACATGGCGATGACGCTGTCCGAGCCGCACCCCACGCATCCCTTCGAGCAAGCCGGCGTCAAGCTCGGCGACTACCAGTTCGAGCGTGCTGCGGCCTGGGAGGAGAACGGGCAGCTCGCCGTCGTCGGCATGGGGATCGAGCCCGGTGCGGCCGACGTCTTCGCCCGCTACGCCGCCGACGAGCTGTTCTCCGAGATCGACGAGGTCGGCATCCGCGACGGCGCGAACCTCGTCGTCGAGGGCTACGACTTCGCGCCCACGTTCTCGATCTGGACGACGATCGAGGAGTGCCTCAATCCGCCCGCGATTTGGGAGAAGGAGCGCGGCTGGTTCACGACCGCGCCGTTCTCGGAACCGGAGACGTTCGACTTCCCGGAGGGGATCGGTCCGGTCGAGTGCGTGAACGTCGAGCACGAGGAGGTGCTGCTCGTGCCGCGCTGGATCGACTGCAAGCGCGTCACCTTCAAGTACGGCCTCGGTGACGAGTTCATCGGGATCCTCAAGACGATCCACCTGCTGGGGCTCGACTCGAAGGAGAAGGTGCGGGTCAAGGGCGTGGAGGTGGCGCCGCGCGACGTGATCGCAGCGATCCTCCCCGACCCGGCGACCCTCGGCGACCGGATGACCGGAAAGACGTGTGCAGGGACGCTCGTCACCGGGCTTGGAAAGGACGGTCAGCCGCGGAAGACGTACATCTACCACGTCGTCGACAACGAGTGGTCGATGCGGGAGTACGGCTCGCAGGCGGTCGTCTGGCAGACGGCGCTGAACCCCGTCTGCGCGCTGGAGCTGCTCGCCGAGGGCGCGTGGAGCGGTGCCGGTGTGCTCGGCCCCGAGGCGTTCCCGCCCCGGCCGTTCCTCGACAAGCTCGCCGAGCTCGGCTCACCGCACGGAGTGCTCGAGCTCGATCCGTAACGGCCCGCCGCCGCGCTACCTCCGGGAGCAGGGTCCCCTCCGACTGGGTGGAGGTCGTGATCACACGCAGCAACGAATCCCAGGCCCGAATCCATCCCGCGGTACGAATAGGATGCCGGCATGCCGCTCGTCCTTCTTCGCGCGCCACTCTCCGAGCTCGCCGGGGGCCGCGAGTTCGACCTCGACGGCGGAACCGTGAAGGAGGCCCTGATCGCGCTCGAGAGCACGAGGCCTGCCATCGCCGGCTGGGTGCTGGACGAGCGGCGCGCGATCCGCGAGCACGTCAACGTCTATGTCAACGGTCAACTTGCGCAGGAGGAGACGCCGGTCGAAGCAGTCGATCGAGTGCATGTCCTGCCGGCAATCACTGGAGGGTGAGATGACGGAGATCCTGGTCGGCACGAAGAAGGGGCTCTTCGTCCTGGAGGGCGACGTCGAGAGCGGGTTCGACGTGAAGGCGCGCGCGTTCCCGGGACAGGCAGTCGAGTACGCCATGCGTGATCCTCGCTCGGGGCGCTACCTCGCCTCCGTCACGTCCTGGTTCTACGGCGGCCGGATCTGGGTCACCGATGACCCCGCGGGCGAGTGGAAGGAAGCGAGTGGGATCGCCCTTCCGGAGGACGGCGACGCATCCCTGGCGCGGATCTGGGTGATCCAGGCCGGCGAGGCAGACGGCATGCTCTACGCAGGCGGTGACCCGGGGTGCCTGTTCGAGAGCGAGGACGGCGGCCTCACGTGGACGCTCAACCGGGGGCTGTGGGATCACCCGACGCGGCCGGACTGGACCCCGGGAGGCGGCGGGCTGTGCCTGCACACGATCGTTCCCTGGCCCGGCGACCCGGATCGTCTCATGGTCGCGATCTCCGCCGTCGGCGTCTGGCTCTCCGACGACCGCGGCGTCTCGTGGCGGTACTCGAACAACGGCATCGTGCCCGAGTACATGCCCGAGGAGGCGCGCGACGTGCCCGCACAGCACTGTGTCCACAACGTCCGCCGGTCCCCCGCGCGTCCCGAGCGCCTCTTCATGCAGTTCCACGGCGGCGTCTACCGCTCCGATGACGCCGGCGCGACCTGGATCGACGTCGGCGACGACACGTCCTTGCCGTCGGACTTCGGCTTCCCGATCGTGGTCGACCCCGCCGACCCCGACAGCGCCTACGTGATCCCGCTCATCGGCGCCGAGGATCGCACGACGCCGGGCGGGTCGGTTCGGGTATGGGAGACGCGTGATGCCGGTGCGACGTGGGCGCCGCGCGGGGACGGCCTCCCCGCGCAGGATGCGTACCTCACCGTCCTGCGCGAGGCGTTCGACTCACGCGGCGCGGGCGGGGATCTCGAGCTCTACTTCGGAGCGACGTCGGGTGACGTCTTCGGCTCGAGTGATGCCGGCGCGACGTGGGCAACCGTTGCCGACCACCTGCCGCCCGTTCATTCCGTGCGCACGGCCTAGCTCTGGGCGTGGGCCGGCTCCGGGGGCCGGCCCACGCGACGTTCGCTACCCGGTCGTCGTCGGAATGCCGGTGATCGTTCCGTCGGCGATCTCCTGCTCGACCTTCTCGGTCGCCGCGATGTCGTCCTCGTTCGCGTCGGGGCTGAACTTCCCGAGCCCGACGCCGTCCTCGTCGAGACCGAAGATTGCGTTCCCACCGCCCGTGAAGGTGCCGTCCTGCGCCGCCTTGGCCGTGAGGAACACGGCGCTGTCGACGCCCTTGAGCCCACTCGTGAGCACGTGAGGGCCGAGGAACGACTGGTCGGCATCGACGCCGATGCCCCAGACCTTCTTCTGCTTGGCAGCGAGCAGCGCTCCGAGACCGCAGCCGCCCGCGACCTGGAAGACCGCCTTCGAGCCGGCGGCGATCTGGTTGAGGGCGAGCTCCTTGCACTTGGCCTGATCGTCCCAGTCCTGCGAGTATCCCCACTTGACCTTCGTGCCCGGCACCGCGGCCGTCGCGCCCGCCTTGTAGCCGGCGATGAAGCGGTCGACCGGCGGCTCCTTGAAGCCTGCGACGGCGCTGATGAGGTTCCCGCCCGCCCGCTTCGCCTGAAGCGCTGCGAGATAGCCGACGAGGTACCCGACCTGCTCCTCACGAAACAGGAGTCCCTGGACGTTCGCGGGCTTGCCCTTCAACGTCGCCTGATCGACGTCGACGATCGCGAACTTCGTCTCCGGGAACGCCTTCGCCGTGCTCGCAATCGCATCACCCTGGGCGTACCCGACGCCGATGATCAGGTCGTAACCCTTCCGGGCGAGCGACGTCATGTTGGGGATGTAGTCGGCAGCGGACGTCGATTCGATCACGCGACCCTGGACACCGAGCTCCTTCTCCGCCCGCTTGAGGCCGTTGTAGGCCAGCTCGTTGAACCCGTCGTCGTTGAGCTGCCCGAGATCGGTGATGAGACCCACCTTGATCCCCGTTGGCGTGCTCTCCGTCGTGCCGGAGGCGGCGTCATCGTTCGAGCCGCACCCCGCCGCGATGACCGCAACGGCCGCCACGCTCCCTGCGATCAACCCGAAGCGGCTCCTTCGCATTGTCATCGTCCGCGCCTTTCGCTAGTTTTTGACTATGAGTCGTAAACCTCGGCCCGAGTTTACCAGACCGACCCAGGTCACCCTCGCCGCTGTGTTGCAGGTCCGCGACGGCGTCCTCCAAGTGCTGCTGTGGCAGCGAGCGCGCGACCCCTTCAGGAGCGCCTGGGCCCTCCCGGGCGGCGTGCTCGCATCGGACGAGACGCTCGAGGCCTCGATCAGACGACACCTGGCAGCGAAGGTCGACCTCGCCGAGGTGGCACATCTGGAACAGGTCTCGACCTACGGCGACCCCGACCGGAACCCGGTCGAGTGGGAGATCGCGACCGCGTACCTCGGCCTCGTTCCCCTCGGCGTCGACCCATCCGTTCCCGAGGACACGAGCTGGCATCCGGTCGACGACCTCCCACCCACCGCGTTCGACCACGGAGCGATCATCCACTCGGCCCGTGATCGTCTCCGCGGGAAGCTCTCCTACACCAACATCGGCTTCGCCCTTGCCCCGGCCACGTTCACCCTGACGGAGTTGCGAGACGTCTACGCGGCGGCCCTCGGCTATGACGTCTCGTCGACGAACCTCAAGCGCGTACTCCTACGCCGTGGTGCGATCACGCCGAGCGGTGGCCGCCGGGATCCAGGACGGGCAGGCGGCCGACCGGCCGAGGAGTTCGCCTACTCGGAGCATGCGCTCGAGGTCACCGACCCGTTCGCAACCCTGCGCCCTCCGGAGTAGGCCTAGTGACGGCGTCTCATAACGAAGCTGTTTCCCGTCAGACGTTATGAGACGCCGCACTAGCCGCTATTCGGTGACGTGCGCCGACTCGATGGCGAGCCACGTGCGGTCGGCGCGAAACCGGTCGCGCGAGAACTCGACGGGCGTACCGTCGGCGGTGTACCCGACCCGCTCGACGAGGAGCACTGATGTTCCTCGCTTTGCGCCGATCGTCCGAGCGTCGGAGGGCCTGGCCTCGGCGACCTCGAGACGCTCGGTCGCTCGGACGGGCCGGAGCCCGAAGCCCACGTCCATGAGGTCGTAGAGCGAGCCTGCGAGATCCATGTCCTCGATGTCGGGAAAGCGACGGCTCGGCAACGACGTTCGCTCGACGGCGAGCGGCTTTCCACCGGCGAGGCGGAGACGGGTGATGACGGTGACGCGCTCGTTGCGCCCGAGCCCGAGCGCGGCCGCGGTTCGCTTGCCGGCCGGCCCGATCTCTGCCGAGACGAGCTCGGCGTGAGAGGCTCCGGCCGCACGTCGTAGGGCCGCGGAGACCCCGCCCACTCCACTCGGTGCCTTGCCTCGTGGCGTCTCGCCGACGAAGGTTCCCCCCGACCGGCCGACGACGCGTCGCACGAGGCCGTCGCGCTCGAGCTCTCCGAGTGCCTGCCTGACCGTCATCCTGCTCACTCCGAGCGTCGTGGCGAGCCGTCGCTCGGGCGGCAGCTGCGTTCCCGGGCCGAGCGACCCGGACGCGATCAGCCCGGCGAGGTGGGCGGCGATCGCCGCGTGGAGCGGCTTCGCACCTCGTTCGAGCTCGAATCCGGCGATCTCGTCCATCGAGCGCAGCCTAGTCCCCGCGCGTGCGAATTGTCTAGACCGTTGTGCGAGATCGGCTCGACGACAGCCGCTGGTACCGTTTGCTCCCGTGAGGCTCGTCGCCGAACCGCGAACGCTTCAGCATGTCGTCGACCACGGCGGCGATCTCTACCTCTGGCCGCGCGGCTACCGCTGCTGTGGCGGCCGCGCGTACGTGCTGGAAGCGGCCACCGCCGCACCCGACAAGGCATTCCGCCGCGTCCACGAGCAGGACGGAGTCTCGATCTGGGCGACCCCCGGCCTGGTCGAACCCGAGGAGATTCAGGTCGAGCTCGGCCGAGGTGGCGCCCTGCGGGCGTACTGGAACGGCCAGAGTTGGATCGGCTGACGCGCTCAAGGCGCCGCACCGCCACGCCGATAACCAGATCCATGCGGAGAACATCGGACTGGCTCAAGGTCGTCGCGCTCGTGAGCGTCGTCGCCGAGGCGACCGCGTTGGCGGTCGTGTTCTGGCCGAAGCGCTAGCGATCGCTCACCGCCGCACGGAGCCGCTCTGTTTGGCTATGTTTTGTCCATGCAGATTGCGATCACGGGCTCGACCGGCCTGATAGGGACTGCGCTCGCGTCCGCCCTCGCCGCTTCCGGACACGACATCGTGCGCCTCGTGCGCTCTGCTCCGACCGGAACGGGCGAGGCACAGTGGGATATCGCAGCCGGGACGATCAACGAGGAGCCGCTCCAGAATGTCGGCGCGATCATCCATCTCGCGGGCGAGAACATCGGGCAGCGCTGGAGCGACGGCGTCAAGCAGCGGGTGCTCGACTCGCGCGTCGACGGCACGCGGTTGATCGCCGAGACCGCGGCGAGCTTGCCGGGAAAGCCCGTGCTCGTGTGCGCCTCGGCGATCGGGTTCTACGGCAACCGTGGCGATGACGAGGTCGACGAGAGCTCGGCCCGGGGCGAAGGGTTCCTCGCGGATGTCGTCGACAAATGGGAAGCCGCGGCCGACCCCGCGCGCGCAGCGGGACTCCGCACGGTTCATCTGCGCCAGGGGATCGTTCTCGCCCGGCAGGGCGGGGCGTTGCAGCGCCTCCTCCTCCCCTTCAGGCTCGGCGCCGGCGGCAGGGTAGGAAGCGGCAAGCAGTGGTGGAGCTGGGTCTCGCTCGCCGACACGGTCGCGGCGTACCGGTTCGCCCTCGAACACCCGGTGGAGGGGGCGGTCAACGTCACGGCACCGGGCTCCACGACGAACCTCGGGTTCACGAAGGCCCTCGGGCGGGCGCTTCACCGGCCGACGATTCTGCCGCTGCCGGGTTTCGCGGTGAGGGCAGCGTTCGGGCAGATGGGGCAGGAGATGCTCCTCGAGGGACAGCGAGTCACACCGACGAAGATCGTCGAGGCCGGCTTCACGTTCAGCCACCCCGACATCGACTCCGGCCTTGCGAGCGCACTCGCCCCATCAACCTGATCCGATCGCGGTAGGCTCGCAGGCGTGAGCGACGTCCACGATGTCATCGTCGTCGGTGCGGGTGTCGCCGGCCTCGCGTGCGCGCAGACGCTCGCGGCGGCAGGACGAGCGCCGGTCGTGCTGGAGCGCTCCGACGCGGTCGGCGGCAGAGTGCGGACCGACGTCGTCGACGGATTCCTGCTCGACCACGGCTTCCAGGTGCTTCCTCTCGCATATCCCGAGGCGAGAGCGATGCTCGACTACGACCGGCTCGACCTCGGCGAGTTCGCGCGCGGTGCGATCATCCGCGCCGACGGACGGTTCAGGAGGCTCGCCGACCCACGTCAGGCGCCGGTTCGGAGCCTCCGAGCGCTCGCGGGCGGCGTCGTGGGCGTGCGCGACGGCGCGGCCGTGATGAAGCTCCTTCGTGGATCCGGCGACGAGACGACGTCGGCCGAGGCGCTGCGACGCGCCGGCGTGTCGCGTGCGACCGTCGAGAGGTTCTTTGCTCCGTTCCTTCGCGGGATCTTCCTCGAGGAGCGCCTGACGACTTCGAGTCGCTTCCTCGACTTCGTGCTCGAGGCGTTCGCCGAAGGGCCTGCCGCTCTCCCTCGTGGCGGGATGGGGTCGATCGCGAGCCAGCTCGCCTCCGGGCTCGACGTCCGCACGGGCACGGCCGTCGCCACGATCGGCCCGAACGCCGTGTCGCTCGAGACCGGCGAGCAGCTGCGAGCGGAGGCCGTCGTCGTCGCGACGACCGGCATCGTCGACGAGCCGGTTCACGGATGGAACGGCGTCACGTGCGTCTACTACGACGCCCCGAGCCCACCCATTCCCGGCCCGTGGCTCGTCGTCAACGGCGAAGGCGGTCCGATCAACAACCTCTGCGTCCCGAGCGAGGCAGCTCCGAGCTACGCGCCGGCCGGACGCGCCCTCGTCTCGCTGTCGATCCTCGGCGCCGGTGAGCCTGACCTGGATGCTGTCGTAGCGCCAGCTGCGAGGCTGGTTCGGGAGCGAGCGTGACCGAGTGGCGACACCTCCGGTCGTACCGCATCCCGCGAGCGTTACCGGCCTATCCCGTGGGGGGCTTCGGCCGGCCCTCCGTGCGCCTCGCGAGCGGGCTCTACGCCTGCGGCGACCACCGGGAGCACCCGTCGCTGAACGGCGCGCTCACGTCTGGGCGTCGCGCGGCCGAGGCCATCCTCGTGGACAGCGCCTGATTCTTGCTCGTCAAGCGCGCACGGATGCGATACGCTTTCCGGGCGTTCGCCCCTCGACCGACGGGAGGTAGTTCAGATGACTGACATTGGCTCCTCCACTCCGCGCGTCGCGCGGTCCGTCGGCTAGCCGGATCACACCTCCGACTTCCCGCCCGGGCCTCGTCGACTGGCGCGCACTCTCGCGCGCCGCTTTCATGTAACCGAGGTCTCACAGGGAGTTTTCTTGTCTGAACTGGAATCGCTCGGCTGGACTGACCGGCTGAGCACACTGTTCGAACCCTTCGCCGGCGACGACGTCGTCGCCGGGCGCGTATCGGTTCAGCATCGAGGTGCATACGACGTGCTCACCACACACGGCGAGCTTCGCTGTGACGTACCACGGCGGCTCGTCTACGAAGCCGAGACCACGGCGGACTTGCCCGTGGTCGGCGACTGGGTCGTCGTCGCCCCACGACCCGACGACAACGCCGGGACGATCACCGCCGTCCTGCCACGATTTACGAAGTTCTCGCGCAAGACGGCCTGGCAGGCGACCGAGGAGCAGGTGCTCGCGGCGAACATCGACGTCGCCCTGCTCGTCGCCTCGATGAACGAGGATCTCAGCCTCCGGCGCCTCGAGCGCTATCTGATCCTCGCCTGGGAGAGCGGCGCGCGACCGGTGATCGTCCTCACGAAGGCAGACCTCCACGCGATGCCGGAAGCCGCGGTGGCGGAGGTCGAGACCATTGCCGGCGGCGTCCCGGTGATTCCGATCTCGAGCAAGACGGGCAGCGGGCTCGACCGAGATCGGCGAACAGCTCACTGCGGGCCTGACGGCCGTGCTGCTCGGCTCGTCGGGTGTCGGGAAGTCGACCCTCGTGAATACGCTCGCGGGCGAGGAGCTCCTCGAGACCCGGGAGATCCGTGACGACGGGACGGGCCGACACACGACGACGCGCCGCGAGCTGATCCAGCTCCCGGGCGGAGCGCTCATCATCGATACGCCCGGGATCCGCGAAGTGCAGCTCTGGGTGGCCGACGACGGCATCGACGAGGCATTCGAGGACGTGACGGCGCTGTTCGCCTCGTGCAAGTTCTCCGACTGCGCGCACGACCGCGAGCCGGGCTGTGCGGTCCACGCTGCCCTCGACGACGGCTCGCTCTCCGCCGGAGCGCTGGGAGAGCTACCTCAAGCTCCAGGCGGAGCTCGAGCATCTCGATCGAAAGCTCGACAAGCGAGCCGCGTCCGCCGCCCGCAAGAAGTGGATCGCCCTCTCGAAGGAGGCGCGCGAAAACATGCGGCTGAAGGGCAATCGCTAGCGCGCCGCGGGGGTGGAGTCGTGCCACGACGGCCCCACCCCCACCGCGCCTCACGGGGTCTTCACGTTTGCGGCCCCGGGCGTCGAGGTCGTCGTGAACGACCAGTCCGCCGCCGCGTTGCCCGAGTCGGAGCCGTCGGGAATCCGCGAGAGCGACCCATCGACCGTGCTCGAGTCCGTCACGTCGACGGGGAGCATCGTTCCCTCGACGAGGTCGAAGACCTTCGTCCCGATCGTTGCTGCCGTGATCGCACCCTCGTAGCTCAACGCGTCGAGGAGTGCGTCCTCGCCCGTGTCGACGAGCGCGACCCCGTCGGGCGCTCCGTTCTGGAGGTCGACGTCGATCACGAACTTCGCTCCTGCCGCGAGGCTGCCGGTGAGCGTCTTGCGGGCGTACTCCGCACCGTCGCCACCGTTGACGAGCACGAGCGCGATTCCGTCGAGCGTTGCGGCGGTGCTGCCGGTGTTCGCGATCTCGACGAACCCGCCGGCGTCGGCACCGACCTGGTCGTAGTCGACCTCGTTGATCACGAGCCGAGACGAGCCACTCGGCGGGGGCGTCGCTTCCGACTCACACGTCAGCGTGATCAGATCCGTGGCCGTCGATCCGACGTCGATCTTGCCGGTCTTGCCGTCGAACGTCTTGCAGGCCGTGCCGTCGAGGCTGTCGACGGAGACGATGCCACCGCCGGGATCGCCCTTCGGTCCTGCCGGGCCGGCTGCGCCGGCCGGGCCGGCGGGACCGGCTGGGCCTTCACGGCCCTGCAGATCCCACGAGAGCGGAGCCTCGTTGCTCTTGCAGCCCTTGCCATCGACGACGATGCGGACGAGGCCGTGCCGGATGTTGCGGCAGGCCTCGATCGTCGTCGGCGCATCACCCGCGGCCGTCGCGTATGCGACGGCTCCCGCGAGCACGACGAGCGCGGCGCCCGCGGCTGCGATCACCTGTCTTGTCACGTCGAACCTCCTTCGGTCGTTGATAGACCGGAAGGAGTACGCCGAACGGCCCTCGCCGCCTAGTGTCCGTTCAGGACAGGCCGGGCGAAAACCGCTGTTTCAAGCGGCTGTGTGGAGCGATCGACACCCACTCGGCACGAGCTGTTCGGGGAGCTCAGCGGTGCCAGGGAGCGTCGAGATCGGCGTCGATCCCGTAGCGCTCGATCGCATCCTGCACGACCTCGGGTGCAATCAACCCGTCGTCGGCGAGCCCCTTGAGCGCTGTCACTGCGACATGGAACCGATCCACCTCGAAGAACTGGCGCAGCTTGACGCGGTAGTCGCTGCGCCCGAAGCCGTCGGTGCCGAGCACCGAATAGCGGCCCTTCACGAACGGCCGGATCTGGTCGGCGAAGGAACGCATGTAGTCCGTGGCCGCGACGAACGGCCCGACGCGGCCCGCGAACTGCCTGCTCGACGTACGGGACGCGCTGCTCGTCGGTCGGATGCAGCCTGTTCCATCGCTCGACCTCGAGGCCGTCGCGGCGCAGCTCGGTGAAGCTCGTCACGCTCCAGATGTCGGACGCGATGCCGTAGTCGGCCTCGAGCAGATCGGCACCCGCGATCACCTCGCGGAGGATCGCACCCGAGCCGAGGAGCTGCACCCGCGGGCCGTCGCCGGAACCCTCGCGGAGGAGGTAGATCCCGCGCAGGATCCCTTCCTCCGAGCCCTCGGGCAGCGCGGGCTGGACGTAGTTCTCGTTCATCACGGTGAGGTAGAAGAAGACGTCCTCCTGCTCCTCGCACATCCGCCGCAGCCCGTCGCGCACGATCACCGCCAGCTCGTAGCCGTAGGTCGGGTCGTACGCGCGGCAGTTCGGGACGACGGACGCGAGCAGGTGCGAGTGGCCGTCCTCGTGCTGGAGCCCCTCCCCGTTCAGCGTCGTCCGTCCGGCGGTGGCACCGATCAGGAAGCCGCGCGCGCGACTGTCGCCCGCCGCCCAGGCGAGATCGCCGATGCGCTGGAAGCCGAACATCGAATAGAAGATGTAGAACGGCACCATCGTGACGCCGTGATTCGCGTACGACGTCGCCGCTGCGATCCACGAGGAGAAGGCGCCGGCCTCGTTGATCCCCTCCTGCAGGATCTGGCCGTGCTCGTCCTCGCGGTAGAACATGAAGTCGTCTGCGTCCTCGGGCTGGTAGAGCTGCCCGACCTGGGAGAAGATCCCGAGCTGCCGGAACATCCCCTCCATCCCGAACGTGCGCGACTCGTCGGGGACGATCGGAACGATCCTCTCCCCCATCGCCGGATCGCGGACGAGCGTGTTGAGGATGCGGACGAACGCCATCGTCGTCGAGTTCTCGCGCTCGCCGCTGCCCTCGAGCACCGTGTCGAACGGCGCGGGGGTCGGCAGGGGATCGGCGTCCGTGTGGCGCGCCGGCAGGCTGCCTCCGAGCGCCGCACGACGCTCGAGCAGGTAGCGGAGCTCCGGGCTGTCCTCTGACGGCCGGTGGAAGAACGCGCCCGTCGCTTGCTCGTCCGTCAGCGGGAGGCCGAGCCGATCGCGGATCGCGAGCCGCGCCTCGTCGTTCATCGACTTCTGCTGGTGCGTGATGTTCCGGCCCTCGCCGGCCTCGCCCATGCCGTAGCCCTTGATCGTCTTCGCGAGGATGACGGTGGGCTTGCCGGTCGTCCTCATCGCCGCGGCATACGCGGCATAGACCTTCTGCGGATCGTGACCGCCGCGCCGGAGCTGCCAGATCTGCTCGTCCGTCCAGTCCTCGACCATCGCGCGCGTCTCCGGGTACTTGCCGAAGAAGTGCTCGCGCACGTAGGCGCCGTCCTTCGACTTGAAGGTCTGGTACTCGCCGTCGACGGCCTCCTCCATCCGGAAGTGGAGCCAACCCTCGGTGTCGGCCTCGAGCAGCGGATCCCAGCCGGAGCCCCAGATCACCTTGATCACGTTCCATCCCGCGCCCGGTGAAGTTCGTCTCGAGCTCCTGGATGATCTTGCCGTTGCCGCGCACCGGCCCGTCGAGTCGCTGCAGGTTGCAGTTGACAACGAAGACGAGGTTGTCGAGCTTCTCACGCCCGGCGAGCGAGATCGCACCCATCGACTCGGGCTCGTCCATCTCGCCGTCGCCCATGAAGGCCCACACCTTGCGATCGCCCGTGTCGACGGCGCCGCGCGCGGTGAGGTACTTCATGAAACGGGCCTGATAGATCGCCATCAGCGGGCCGAGGCCCATCGAGACCGTGGGGAACTGCCAGAACTCGGGCATCAGCCACGGATGCGGGTACGACGAGAGCCCGTCGCCGTCGACCTCGCGGCGGAAGCGGCGGAGCTGATCCTCGCTCAACCGTCCCTCGAGGTACGCCCGCGCGTAGATCCCGGGAGACGAGTGGCCCTGCATGTAGATGAGGTCGCCGCCGTGGTCGTCCGACCGCGCCCGCCAGAAATGGTTGAAGCCCGTCTCGTACAGCGTCTCGGCCGACTGATAGCTCGCGATGTGGCCACCGAGCTCGGTCGACTCGGCGTTCGCCTGCAGCACGATGGCAATCGCGTTCCAGCGGACGAGCGCCGTCGCAAGCCGCTCGAGCTCCGGGTCGCCCGGGAAGCGGCGGCTCCTCGTCGACGCGAATCGTGTTGACGTAGGGGGTGCTGAGTCCGGCCGAAACCTTGACCCCGTACTCCTGGGCGTGGTCGATCGCCCGGTCGAGCACGTACCCCATGCGCTCGCGGCCGTCCGTCTCGACGACGGCCTCGACGGAGTCGAGCCACTCCTGCGTCTCGACGGGATCGCTATCGGGAAGTTCTGGTGTCATTGCTCCGCTGCAGAGTAGTCGAGGCGATCGGGCAGCCGCCGCCAGATACCCTGCCCGGCGATGTCGACACCGGATCACGAGGACGTTTCACGAACGCCGGCCGATCAGGCCGAGGTCCTACGCGCGGCCACCGAGCTCCTCGAGTCGATCGCGCGCGACCGGGGAATGCTCCGGTCGCTCACGGTCGAGGAGAGGACCCGACTTCTCACGGCCGCTGCCGACGTGTTCGATCCCGACCCCGTCCAGCGCCGCCGGTACACGAAGGAGAAGCGCAAGCAGGAGCGCGCCGCGAGCATCCGCGAGGACGAGGCCAAGCTCGCCGACACGGGTATCCGCGTCCTGCGGGAGAAGCCTGTCTTCACCACCCCGAACGTCTATCCGCCGAGGGACTTCGAGCCGGCGGACGACGTCGCGGCGTCCGCGCGAGACGACGGAGGAGCAGCATTGCTACGTCTGCAAGGGCCCGTATCGCGAGCTGCACCACTTCTACGATCAGATGTGCCCGCCGTGCGCGGAGTTCAACTTCGCCAAGCGCTCCGAGACGGCAGACCTCGAGGGTCGCGTCGCCGTTCTCACCGGCGGCCGCGTCAAGATCGGTTACCAGACGGGGATCAAGCTGCTCCGCGCAGGAGCGCACCTCGTCGTCACGACACGGTTCCCGCGCGACTCGGCGGCACGCTACGCACAGGAGCCGGACTTCGACGAGTGGAGCGATCGGCTCGAGATCTTTGGTCTGGACCTCCGTCACACGCCGAGCGTCGAGGCGTTCTGCCACCACCTGCAGACGACCCACGACCGGCTCGACTACATCATCAACAACGCGTGCCAGACAGTCCGTCGCCCGCCCGACTTCTACCGGCACATGATGGACGCGGAGCTCGCGTCGGAGCAATCGCTCCCGGCCGAGCTGCAACGCCTGCTCGGCGACTATTCAGGGTTGCGGCGCTACGACATGCTCGAGAGCGACGTGCCGATTCTTGCCGACACCGCGCCGGCCGTCCTGGAGCCGACGACGTCCGCGGCTCTCTCGCAGGTTCGGCTCCTGCCCGAGGAGTCGAACGATCAGGGCCATCTCTTCCCCGAGGGTCATCTCGATCAGGACCTGCAGCAGGTCGACCTCAGAGACCGCAACTCGTGGCGCTTCCTCCTCTCAGAGGTGTCCACGGTGGAGCTCCTCGAGACGCAGCTCGTCAATGCGGTTGCGCCGTTCGTGCTGAACGCGCGCCTGAAGCCGATGATGCTCCGCACCGACAATCGCGACAAGCACATCGTCAACGTCTCGGCGGTCGAGGGTCAGTTCTACCGCCGCTTCAAGACGACCCGCCATCCGCACACGAACATGGCCAAGGCGGCCCTGAACATGATGACGCGCACCTCCGCGACGGACTACCACGGCGACGGCATCCACATGAACAGCGTCGACACGGGCTGGGTCACGGACGAGGATCCTCTGCACATAGCGGAGCAGAAGACGGCCGAGCACCGGTTCCGGCCGCCGCTCGACATCGTCGACGGCGCCGCGCGGATCGTCGACCCGATCATCGACGGCACGATCACGGGCACCCACATGTGGGGCAAGTTCCTCAAGGACTACAAGCCCACGGACTGGTAGCGCCGGCTACCGTGCGGTCATGACTCCCCGCACACCGACAGCTGCGCTCGTCGAGGCAGTCGAGGGTCTCGCTGATGCCGCCATCGACCGCGTCCTCCTGACCGGCGAGCGCGTCACCTCCGCCGCCGAGGGGCGACGCCTCCTCGCGGGCGAGGCCGAGACCGAGGCGCTCGCGGACAACATCCAGCGCGTCGTCGTCCTCGCCGTCCCGGTCATCCGCACCCTCGCGAAGGGAGCGCGGTTCACGCGGGTCCCGTGGGTGATGGTGGCGTCGACGACGGTCTCCGTCGGAATCGCGATTCGTAACGGCGTCCGCGAGCTGCAGGTGATCGCCGCGCTCGTCAACCACCGCCTCGAAACGGTTCACGGTGTGCAGCCCGACCCTGCGCTCGTCAAGCGCGTCGCCGTCGAGCTCTATCTCGACCCCAAGCACTCCCCCGATCTCAGCGGCGACCGCCTGCGACTCCTCCGGCTGACGCGGAAGTGGATCATCAGTGGTGCCTTCGGACGCAACACGTCGAAGCAGGCCGCCAAGGCTCTCGCCGCGGCCGAGAAGCTCGACGGGGCAACGCTCCGCACGCGGTGGGCTGCTCGATGACCCGTGTCTGCGTGATCGGGGCGGGTCTGGCCGGGCTTGCCGCCGCCGCCGCGCTCGTCGAGGAAGGCCTCGAGGTCGACGTCCTGGAGGCTCGCGATCGGGTCGGCGGACGTGTGTGGTCCGATCGACTCGAGAGCGGAGCCCTGGTCGAGCGCGGCGGCGAGTTCCTCACGAACGGCTACGACGCCACGGAGCGCATCGCTGCCCTCGTCGGTTGCGAGCTCATCGGCATGGGCATTCGCTATCCCGACCGACGACTCAACCCGGACCCGGGCATCGACCGCGATGCCGCGCTCGTTGCAGCGGCGGCCGTGGAGGCTGTTGCCAGCGCCGAGCCGCAGCGGGCTGCGATCGACGTCCTCGACGAGCAGGTGGCCGACCCTGCGATTCGCGAGCTCTTCGCGAGCCGCATTCAGAGCGCGACGGCACATCCGATCGACGACCTGGAGGCCGGGTTCCTGCTCGGCGTCTCGTACCTGATGAACGACGACGAGTGCCGGCGCGTCGTCGGCGGGAACCAGGAGCTCGCCCACGGCCTCGCAACGAGGCTCGGAGCGAGCGTCCACCTGCGCACACCTGCAACCGCCGTTACGAGCGACGCATCGGGCGTCCGCGTGGCGACGGCAGATGGACAGGTCGAGGCCGACGTGGTCGTCGTCGCGGTGCCGGTGCCGCTCCTGCGGGCGCTCGCATTCGACCCTCCGCTCCCCGGAGCGGTCGTCGAGGCACTCGCGAGCATCCGCATGTCGGTTGCGGCGAAGCTCGCTGTCCCGCTTCGCGCGCCCGTAGCGGCAGACGCAGTCATGTCAGTGCCCGGGCGCTACTGGGCCTACACGACGCCGTGCGACGAGGTCGGAGTCCGCACCGTCGGATCGTGGGCGGGCTCCGCCCCGGTCGTTGCAGCCCTCGAGGCGACCGACGGCCCGGCGACGTGGATCGCCGGGATCAGGGAGCTCTGGCCGGAGCTCGACCTCGACGAGGCCGGCGCGGTCGTGACGACGTGGCTCGACGACCCGTGGGCACAGGGGGCGTACTCCGTCCTCATGAGCCGCGACCCCGACGAGCCCTCGCTCCTCACGACGCCCGTCGGTCGGATCGTGTTCGCAGGCGAGCACACCTCACCCGACTGGAGCGGCACGATCGAAGGCGCCCTCCGCAGCGGTGAGCGCGCGGCAGCCGATGTGCTGCAGCTGGTACGTTCCTCGTGAGCGAGGCGGAGGGAGCACAGACGCGACGCGCGTTCGGCTGGAGCGACTTCGATCAGGAGGTCGTCGAGGGTCTCGCCGAGAACGACTCGCGGTTCATCAACCGGCGCGCCGGCGGCTGGATCGCGTCACCACTCCTCGGCCACTACGACAACCCAGCTCGCCTGGAAGGACGACAACTTCAAGAAGGGCAGCGTCCCAGTCGGCGATCCGCCCGTGAGCTTCCGCGCCGCGCCGACCTACGTGCTCGACCGCCCAATCGACAACGCGATCGCCGGACGGGAGCTGATCGCCGAAGCCATCGCGGGCCGATGGGGCAACCCCGAAGCGAGCCGTTTCGGGAACGAGTCGAGCGAGGCCGCGCTCACGTGGAACGTCTTCCGCTCGCTCCAGGAGGCGGGGCGCCTCGGCGTCGTCACGAGTGTGCTCAGCGGGTTCGAGCCAGCGGTGGAGCCGGAGCTCTTCTACTGGGGTCGGCGCATCACGCTCGATGCTGCAACCGTGTGGGAGGAGCTCGCTGCCACGTTCGACGCGCTCGAGCCCGACGTGACACAGCACGTCGCGCCGGACGTGTGCCTGCACGTGCCGGGCTTCGGGTGGGTCGTGATCGAGGCGAGCTTCGGCCCGAGCTCCGATGCCTTCGACGACGCCGCCGCGGTCGAGAAGTTCCTCGTGGGCTACGGAGCTGCGTGTCCCGGGCTCTTCGACGAGGAGAGGATCCGGACGACGCGACTCCGCGACGTCCCGCCAGCTCCTCCTCCGCACGATCGCGATCGCTCACTCGCTCAGGGCGGACGACGAGCGTGCGCTCGTGATCGCGCTCGTGCGCGAGAGCGACACTGCCGACCTCGAGCGACGAATCGACCGCTGCCTTGCCGGCTCGGCAGATGTCGAGTTCCACCGCGTCACGTGGGAGTCGCTCTATCGGGCGCTCGATCCGGCCGATCCCGCGCTCGCGTCCCTCCGCGACTACCTGGAGAACAAGAGCCTCGGCCTCCGCCCGCGTTCGCGCTCCTCGACGACGTCGACGTCGACCAATCCACCTAGCTGCGCGGCGAGTCGCGACGAACAGCTCGTCTACCCTGGGTGCATGAGCAGGCCCTCGCCGCGGGAGCGCTCCGTCCTCGTGGCGTCCATTGCGGCCATCGCTCTCCACGTCGTCGCCATCGCGGCGACACCGTCGGCCGGGACGGGCTTGCGCGACCACGTCGTCCCGACCGTGATCCCCCTCGCCATACTCGGGCTCGCGATCGTGGTGGTACTCCGCGCACGCTCGGGCGGGACTGCAGTGACCGCGCTCGTGCTCGGGGTCTGGTCCCTCGTAGGGGCCGGCGTCGCTGCGACCGAGGTCGCCAACGGTCACGTGGACGCCGCGGCAGCTACCGGCCTCGTGCTCGCTGCGGCCGGGGCTTCGCTCATGATTACCGGTTCTCGCCTCCTCTGGCGAACCCGCCACCACGGCGGCCGTTGGGTCGCCCGCCGCGTTGGGCTCGGACTCTTGGCCGCGCTCCTTGTCGTCTGGCTCGTCGTTCCGGTGTCGATTGCGATCATCGCGACCCATCGGCCTCGCGGAGAGACAGCGCCTCCGTCGCTCGGGCCGTCGACCCGAGAGGTCACGCTCAAGACGCGTGACGGCCTCACGCTCCACGCGTCGTACGTTCCGTCGCGCAACCGGGCAGCCGTCGTGCTCTTTCCCGATAGGAGAGGCACAGCCGCACACGCACGCATGCTCGCCCGAAACGGCTACGGCGTCCTGTCGGTCGACATGCGGGGGTACGGCTCGAGCGACGGCGATCCGAACGCGTTCGGCTGGGGAGCAACGCCTGACGTCGACGCAGCGGTCGGCTTCCTCTCCGGTCGCCCCGATGTCCAGGCCGATCGTATCGGCGGGCTCGGGCTCTCGGTCGGGGGCGAGGTGCTCCTCGAGGCGGCAGCGACGAACTCGGAGCCTCGAGGCCGTCGTGTCGGACGGAGCCGGCGAGCGCTCCGTGCGCGAGTCGGTGACGCGCGGCGCCGCGGCGGCGCTCGTGCTCCCACTCCAGGCCGTTCAGACGGCCGCCGTCGCCATCTTCAGCGGCGATCGCCCGCCCCAGGGGCTCCAGGATCTCGTTCCCCGGATCGCCCCTCGATCCGTTCTGCTGATTCTCGCGGGCAACGGTGGGGGTGGCGAGGAGCTCAACCGCACGTACGCGGCGCGCGCCGGTGCAGGGACACAGCTCTGGGAGATCGCCGAGGCGAGCCACACAGGAGGGATCGTCGAACAACCCGCCGCCTACGAACGGCGTGTGATCGCGTTCCTCGACCGTTCACTCGGCGTTCATCCCTGACGTCGTCGCTCCAGATCGTCGAGCTTGCACTCCACCCCCGGAGTGGCGTTACTGCGAGCGCGCGTAATCGATGTAGCCACGCACGTCGGCGACCGGCTCCGAATACGCGTCTCCGAACGCCGACTCGACCGCAGCCATGTACGCCTCCGCCCAGACGGGAAACGGGTAATCCACCGCACGCAGGAACTCGAGCGAGGCCGCGAGGCGGATGTCGGCGATACACGGCGTCAGGCCCCCGATGAAGGGCTCGCCGTCCATGAAGAAGGCGTGGAAGACGTGCAGCGGCTCAGCAATCGCGGCTTCGGCCGCCTGCTGCGCTGCCACTTTCGCGTCTGCGTCTGCGTCGGATGACCCGACCTCGCCCGGATACTGCGGGAACGACAGCGCACCGTACGTCGCCCGCGCGATCAACGGGTAGAGGGTGCCGATGAGGTAGAACATCGCGCTGTCCACCATCGCGCGCCGACCAGCGTTTTCGGGATAGAGGTGGCCGAGCCCGTGTGTGTTGCAGAGGTACTGCATGATCGCGCAGCTCTCCCAGAGCGATCCCTTCGGAAGCCCCGACTCCTCGATCATCGGCGTCAGGTGCGCCGGGTCCTTCGCGAGGAACTCGGGCTCGCCGGTCTTACCCCAGACGTCGACCTCCTCGAAGTCGAGCCCGGCGGCGCGGACGAAGACGCGCACGGTGAGGTTGTTGACGCTCGGCTTGAGGATGTTGAGTGTGATCGAGGACATGAGGGGCCCTTTCTGTCGGAGCTGAGATATCAGTACGGATTCTTGGGCGTGCGATCCTCGGAAAGGGACGCCTGCGAGCGGAGCACGAGATCCTCGATCGCATCGGTCAGATGTACCTGGCCGATATGGTGGTCGCCGCGTGCGACGCGAAGCTTGTGCGCCTCGAGCAGCACCTCGGCATGCGTGAATCCCGCGGGCGGCTCGAACCGGTAGGCGGCGAGCTCGATCGTGAGGCCGAGCGGATCGTCGAAGTAGATCGAGTCCATGAATCCTCTGTCCTTGACGCCGCTGTGCGCGATCCCGCGCTCGTCGAGCCGCTCGGCAACGAGATCGAAGGTCGCCTTGGAGATCGCCAATGCCACGTGGTGGACGCACCCCGGATCCGTCGGCGTGCGACTCGGGTCGGGCGTGCGCGACTCGTCGGTGAAGATCGTGATCAGCCGCCCGTCACCCGGGTCGAAGTAGAGGTGGCTCTCGCCTTCGTTGTCGAGATTCGGCTGCTCGAAGATGAAGGGCATACCGAGGAGTCCCTCCCAGAAGTCGATCGACGTCTGCCGGTCCGCGCCGCAGATCGTGATGTGGTGGACCCCCTGGCTCTGAATCTTCCTCATCAGCCGCTCTCCCCCATGGTGTGTTCGACGAGCTTCGACTTGTAGTCGCTCCGAGGCACGCTACCCCACGGCACAAGTTCGACGCGAGTGGTGACAACCAGAGCACTACGCAGCCGCGCAGCGATCGCCCCGGCGAGGTCGTCGCGGGGAGGAACCCCTTCTGCCAGCTCGACGCGAACGGGAAGCGGCGGCTCCTGCTTCACACCGGGGAGCGCCGGCCGAACCAGGACGTTGCCGGTCACATCAGGCGCGAACGCCCCTACCACCTCCCGGATCGCGGACGGGAAGACGTTCACTCCGCGAACGATCAGCATGTCGTCCGTGCGCCCCACGCACCGCAGCCGAAGGCTCGTGCGGCCGCAGTGGCACGGGCTCGTCCACACGCGCACGTGATCGCGAGTACGGAAGCGCAGGAGCGGTGCCGCACGATGGCGCAGGTGGGTCAGCACGAGCTCCCCGCTCGAGCCGTCGGCAACCTCGACGGGAGATCTCGTCGCAGGGTCGATCAGCTCGACGTGGACGAAGTCGCGCGCGCCGAGATGCATGCCCGCCTGTTCCTCACACTCGCCGAAGAGCGATACGCCGATGTCGCCGACGCCCATCGCCTCGGTGACCCTGGCGCCCCAACCCGCTTCGAGCCTTGCCCGAAGCGCACTCTCTCCGCCACCGGGCTCTCCTGCGACGAGCACCCGCTGCACGCTCGAACCGGGAAGATCCAAGCCCGCGGCGGCGGCCGCCTCGATCAGGTACGCGGCATACGACGGGGTCATGACCGCCGCCTCCGGGTGTAACAGCTCGATCGCACGCAGGACGCGCTCGGTGCCCCCTGTGCCAACCGGGATGTGACAGAGGCCGAGCCGGTCGAACGCGGCGAGCGCGGCTCCCGCCACGAACGGCCCTGCGTTGTACGTCGACACCGCCCGCTCGCCCGCCGCGACACCGGAGGCCGCGTACGACCTGGCGGAGCCCTGCACCCAGTTGTCGAGATCGCCGGCCGTGAGCGGAACGTAGCTCGGAGCTCCGGTCGTTCCGCTCGTCGAGTAGATCCTCACGATCTCCGAGCGCTCCGCACAGAGGTGTGCGCCAACGGGGTTCTCCGGTGTGCGGCTCGCGCGAAGCTCGTCCTTCTCGGTGAGAGGCAGCCCAGCGATCGCGTCGAGCCCTCCGGCTTCGAGCGGCGACCGGATCCCAGCATCTGCGAGCTTGGCCCGATAGAACGGTGATCGCTCGAGCAGATACGCGATCTGCTTGCGATAGCTCACGTCATCACGCGCGAGCTGCTCGTCCGGCGGACGCGCTTCGACCTCGGGCTCGAGCATCACACTCCGGCGGAGGGGTGGGGCTCGTAGTCGATCGCCGCCTCGGCCTTCGCCGCCATAACGAATCCGGTCGGGTTCCGCTGCTCCTCGGCGAGGTGCGCAAGGAGGCCGGCCGTGCGAGCGAGCAACGGAATCGCCTTCGCAGCGCTCGCGGGGAAGCCAAGGTCGAGGAGGACTGCTGCGATCGGCATCTGGACGTTCATCGTCAGCGGTCGTCCCCACGCGTCGGCGACGGCAGTCTCGAGCTCACGCGCAAGAAGAACGTGCGCACCGCTCACCCCGCGCTCGTCGGCGAGCTCGAGAATCCGCACTGCCCTCGGGTCGACGGGCCGGTGAAGAGGATGACCGAAGCCCGGCATCTTGGCACCGGAGGCGTGAGTTGCCATGGCCGTCTCGTGGGCGACGTCGGCGGCGTCGGCACCGGCCGCGACCTTCGCCTGCGCCTCCTCGAGGAGGACGGCGCACAGCTCGGAGGTGCCGAGAACGACGGTCCCGCAGCCCAGGATCCCCGCAGCGACCGCACCCTGGAGCGAGTCTGGCGCGGCCGCATAGGTCATCCTCGCCGCGACGTTCGTCGGAGTGAGCCCGTGCTCGGCGATCGAGACGAGCAGGAGGTCGAGGAAGTAGCGCTGCTCCTCCGTCGGATCGTTGCCTGTGAGGAGCAGGTGGAAGTACTCGGTGAAGCTCACCCGCCCCATCAGGTCGGCGCAGAGATCGCGGCCCCGCACGTCGACCCGGTCTGGGTAGGCGGCGCAGATCGAGGTGACAGGATCGCCGGTCTTGCCGATCTGCATGTCTCCGCTATCCCCTCTCGTCGGCGGCCGGCATCTCCTGTCGACGATAGGCACGCTGGTCGTGAGCGTCAAGCGGCTGCGGCCGGGTCTCAGGCGACGCGTTCGGCCCAGTCGCCGTAGAGACCCCGGTAGGCGCCGCCCTTCGCCATCAGCTCGGCGTGCGTGCCTTGCTCGACGATCCCTCCGTGTGCCAGCACGACGATGAGGTCAGCGCTCTGGATCGTCGACAACCTGTGGGCGATGACGAACGCCGTACGGCCGGCAAGGAGCTTCTGCAGCGCCTCCTCGATCACGCGCTCCGTGCCGATGTCAACGGATGAGGTCGCCTCGTCGAGGATCAGGATCCTCGGGTCGGCGAGCAACGCGCGCGCGAAGGCGACCAGCTGGCGTTGCCCGAGCGAGAGCCGGAAGCCGCGCTCTCCAAGCTGCGTCTCGTATCCCGTCTTCGAGCTCGCGGATCCAGCCATCCGCCCCCACCGCGGCCGCCGCCTGCTCGATCTCCTCGATCGTCGCATCCGGCCGGGCGAAGGCGATGTTCTCGGCAACCGTGCCCGCGAACAGGAAGCCCTCCTGGGGTACGACACCGAGCTGCCGGCGCAGGGACTTCTGCTCGACCTCCCTGACGTCGTGTCCGTCGATCGTGATCCGTCCCTCGCGCACGTCGTAGAAGCGCGCGATCAGCTTCGCGATCGTCGACTTGCCCGCACCCGTCTGGCCGACGAGCGCGACCGTCGTGCCGGCAGGCACATCGAGGCTGATCCCGTGAAGCACCTCGGCGAGCTCCCCGTAGCCGAACCTCACGCTCTCGAAACGTACGTGGCCGTCGATCCGGGCTAGCGCGACCGCGGCCTCCGTGTCGACGATCTCGGGCTCCTCGTCGAGCACCTCGATGATCTTGTCGAGCGCCGCCGTCGCCGAGAGGAACGTGTTGTAGAGCTGGGAGAGTTGCTGCACCGGGTCGAAGAAGTTCGCGAGGTAGAGGAAGAACGCGAGCAGCGTCCCGATCGAGATCTGGTCGTTGACGAGCAGGTAGCCGCCGTAGCCGAGCACGATCGCGGTGGCGAGCGATGCGAGGAAGTCGACGGCCGGGAAGTACAATCCGTTGAGCACGATCGTCTCGTAGTTGGCGTCGCGGTAGCGGCTGTTGATGCCGCGGAAGCTCGACTGGTTCTGCGGCTCACGCGCGTAGGACTGCACGACGCGCATGCCGGCGATGTCCTCGGCAAGCGTCGCGGTGACGAGGCCGATGCGCTCGCGCACGCGCCGGTAGGCGCGGTTCGAGCGAACGCGGAACCACACGGTGGCGAGCGCCATCAGCGGGATCACCGCGAGCGTTGCCAGGGCGAGGCGCCAGTCGAGGACGAAGAGCACGACCGCCGTACCGACGAGCAGCATCACGTTCTGCACGAGTGAGGTGACGCCGTCGGTGATCAGCGTGTCGAGCGCCTCGACGTCGTTCGTGATCCGGCTGATGATCGCCCCGGTTCGGTTGCGCTCGAAGTAGCCGAGCGAGAGCCGCTGCAGGTGCTCGAAGAGACGGATCCGGAGGTCTGCGAGCGCGCGCTCCCCGACCCAGCCCGTCAGGTACGTCTGCACCGACGAGAGCGCGAACGTCAGCAGGCCGACGAGGACGAATGCGAGCACGATCCAGACGAGCGTCTGCAGATCGCCGGACTTGATCCCCTGGTCGACCGCGAGCTTTGCAAGCAGCGGCGGCACGAGGGCGACGAGCGTGAAGGCGAGCAGCGTGACGACCGCTCCCGCGGTACGCCCGCGGTACGGCGTCACGAGCCCGATCAGCATCCGGATCCGCCGCCGCGACTGCTTCCACGACCAGTCGCCGACCTTGCCGCCCCGCTCCTCGGAGAGGTGCGAGCCCGCCTGCCAGACCTTCATGCCGAGACCCCGATCTCCTGGAGCAGACCGTACTCGTGGATCTCGCGGAAGATCGCGCTTCGCTCGAGCACCTGGTCGCGGTCTCCCTGCGCCACGATGCGCCCGTGCTCGAGCACGACGATCGTGTCGGCGAGCGCGATCGTCGAGAGCCTGTGGGCGATCACGATCGTCGTCCGCTCTCTCATCGCCTCGGTGAGGCCGGCGCGGATGAGCGACTCCGTCGTCGCGTCGACGGAGGCGGTTGCGTCGTCGAGGATGAGAATCCGCGGGTCGATCACGAGCGCCCGCGCGATCGCGAGCCGCTGACGCTGACCGCCGGAGAGGGTGATCCCCCGCTCGCCGATCACCGTGTCGTAGCCGTTCGGCAGCTCCTCGATGAACGCATGCGCCTGCGCGGCGCGCGCTGCTGCTTCGACGAGCTCCGGGAGGACGTCGGGCACGCCGAAGGCGATGTTGTCGCGCACGCTCGCGGAGAAGAGGAACGGATCCTGGGAGATGACGCCGACCTCGCGCCGCAGCGACCGGCGCGTCACGTCTCTCACGTCGATGCCGTCGATGGTCACGCTCCCGTGCTGCGCGTCGTAGAACCGCGGGACGAGCGACGCGAGCGTGGTCTTCCCCGAGCCCGAAGCGCCGATCAGCGCGATCGTGCTGCCCGCCTCGATCGTGAGATCGATTCCCTCGAGCACCGGCCGCTCGGGGTCGTACCCGAACGCCACGCCGGAGAGCACGACACGCCCCGGCCCGGAGGGAAGCTCGAGCGGCGTCCGGAAGATCGGCGATCTCCTCGGGCTCGTCGATCACCTCGAAGAACCGCTCGCCCGACGCGGTCGCACGCTGCGCCTGGCCGACCCACATGCCGAGCATGCGGAGCGGCATCACGAGCATCATCAGCAGCAGGTTGAAGGCGAAGAAACCGCCGATCGTGAGGTCGCCCTGGACGACGTAGTGGCCGGCTGCCAGCAGCACCCCCGCCTGGGCGAGCATGGGCAGGAACGTGAGCAGCGGCACGTAGAGCGAGCGCTGCGTGTTGGCCCGCACCGACGCCTCGAAGACGTCGTCGGATGCCTTCCGGAACTGTCGCTCGACCTGCTCCTCCTGCGCGAACGACTTGACGATGTGGACACCGACGATCGACTCCTCCGAGACGGTCGCCACCTCGCCGAGCTTCTGCTGGACATCCCGGAGCACGGGATGAGAGACGTGGCTGTAGCGGTACGCAACTCCGATCAGCACCGGCGTGATCGCGAGGGCGATCAGCGCCAGCTTCCACTCGTAGAAGAAGAGAACGGCGGTGACGCAGACGATCGTGATCACGTGCTGCGCGAAGAAGATCAGGCCGTAGCCGAGGAAGAAGCGGATCGTCTGCAGGTCGACCGTCGCCCGCGACATGAGCTGCCCGGTCTGGTGGCGGTCGTAGTAGCCGAACGAGAGACGCAGAAGGCGCGCGTACAGCGCGTCGCGCATGTCCCACTCGACAGCGAGCGCCTGCTTCCCCGAGATGAAGCGGCGCCCCAGCATCAGGAGCGCACGCAGGAGACCCACGCCGAGGATGACGAGGATCAGGAACGCGAGATAGTTGCCGTCCTGACCGCCCTTCAGCTCGTTGATCACGAACCCTGTCAGTACGATCACCGCGATCGCCGCCGCCTGCGAGAGGATCGCGAGAATCGTCGAGACGATCAGCGACGAGCGGTACGGCCGCAGGAACTGCAGCAGGCGAACGAACGTGCGGGAGTTCGAGGTGGCGATCACGTCATGGTAGGCGCAGCCTCCCTTCGTCTCGCCGCGACGAAGGCGCTCGCGGCGTAGCGGGCGAGCACGGTGCGTGCGACGGCCGCGCACGGCGTCGTCGTTGGCCGAGACCGCGGCGCACCCTCGTGCGATCGCCGCGCTTGCCTCCGGAAACCCCGCGACGGGCAGCTGGCGTCCGAGACGGTTCGCGGCACCGCACAGCCTTCTTCGGTGCTCGTCTCCGAGGAGCACCCATGCGGTCGCCGCGAGCGCCTCGCTCCGTCGTCCAGATCGTCGGTGGCCGGACGACGGCGGCGAGAGCGTGCACCGGTAGGTCGCACGCAAGACCGTCCTCCGCTGCGCGGAGCTCGTCGGTCGTCAGTGGAAGCCACTCGAGCAGCGCCACACGCACGGCGTCCTCCACCCCGCCTCGGACCCGGACGTCGCAGCCGTCGTCGACGACGAGTGGTGGGAGCGTGCGGAGTCGCCGCTCGCCCGGTCGTTCGAGTACCGCAATCGCCATGCCGGCGACGCTAGATCGCGACACCGGGGCGCACAAGACGCCCTTTCGGACGTGTCCCCTCCGGCGGTAGGAGCTACGCGCGCTCGAGGTGCTCGCGCACGAGCGGCAACACGTCGTCGGGCTGCGGGTAGTGCCCGAGCATCGACTTCGTGAAGACGAGCTGGCCGTCGACATGAACGTCGAAGATGCCGCCTGTGCCGGTCACGATCTCGATCGCTCCGATCTCGTGCTCCATCTCCTCGAGAATCCGCGCCGCCAGACCGACGGCGTTCGGCAACGCGCTTCAGGGAACGCAGTACTCGATCCGGATCCGGGGCCGTGCTGCCATGCCTCCATTCAATCATCCGGCGTACCTGTCCGGTCGGGACAGTTTTTCGCGCCCGGCCGGGCAGACGCGTTCCGAAACATTTGTCCGCAACGTGCGGATTTTCCGTGTGCACCACCATTGACGTCACCGACACCCCGGGCCTATGTTGGTGAGCACCGAGCACGGAGTCTCCAGCGCCCAGGCGACGCAAGTCAACTGAAGCGCCAGAGAGCCGGCCAACAGGCAGGTCGCTTCGGCGACAGGTCAGTCGGCCCTGGCACTCGAGGGGAACACCGACTCGGTGCATTTTTCGTTCCCGGCCGGATCGGTGGAAGCGAGCATCGTGGCAGGTGACAGGTACCGCTGGATCGTGCTTGCGGTCGGGACCGCAGCCCAAGCCGCCGTCTCGGCGTCGTGGTTTGCGATCGCCATCCTCGCGCCGGACATTCGCTCGGAGTTCGATCTCAGCCTCACCGAGATCGGCGTCGTCCTCGCCGCATTCACGATCGGGATGACGCCGACCCTGCTGCCGTGGGGCTTGCTCGCCGACCGGATCGGGGAGCGAGTCGTCCTCCCCGTCGGCCTCGGACTGTCCGCGTGCGCGCTTGCCTGCGTCGGCATCGCACCCGGCTACGCCGCGCTCGTGGTCCTCCTCGCGGCAGCCGGCGCGCTCAGCGCCAGCGTCAACGCCGCGAGCGGCCGGGCCGTGATGCACTGGTTCGCCCCCGGCGAGCGCGGACTCGCGCTCGGAATCCGCCAGGCGAACGTCCCGATCGGAGGTCTCCTCGCGGCGCTGCTCCTGCCCGCTCTCGCAGCCGCGGTCGGGCTCGGCTGGACGTTTGCGGCGCTCGGCGCCGTCTGCTTCGCGGGAGCGGTCGCCGGCGCGGTCTTCCTCAGAGATCCCGCTGGCGGCATCGCTCCGCGCGTGCGGGGCACGTCGTCGGTGACGCTGCGACGCCCGGCCCTGTGGCGGATCTCCTGGGGAAGCGGGCTGATCATCGTCGGCCAGACGGCAACGATGAGCTTCACGGTGCTGTTCCTGCACGAGGCGCGCGGCTTCTCGATCGGCTCCGCCGCGCTCGTCCTTGCCGCCTCGCAGTTGCTCGGAGGCGTTCTTCGCGTCGTCGCGGGAGGCTGGTCGGATCGGCTCGGCAGCAGGATCGTGCCCCTCTGCCGCCTCGCGCTCGGGGTCACCGTCGGGCTCGTGATCGTCGCCCTCGTCGCCGACGCTCCGTCGTGGCTGCTCGTGCCGGTTCTCGTTCTCGCCGGAGCGATCGGGCTCTCTTGGAACGGGCTCTCGTTCGTCGCGGCCGCCGAGGTCGCGGGAGCCGGTGCGAGTGGAGCCGCCCTCGGCTTCCAGCAGACCGTCCTGGGAATCGCCGGGATCGCCGCACCGATCCTCATCGCAGCGATGGTGTCGGCCGCTTCCTGGCAGGTGGCATTCCTCATCGCTGGACTCTTCCCACTGCTCGGGTGGGCGTTGATGTACCCCCTTGCCGGTCGCACCGGCACGGCCACCCCGGAGACTGTCACCCACACCACATAGTGCGGTGTCTCGCAACGTTAGACCCGAAATGATTGTTGCGAGACACCGCACTACCTTGTTGATTCAGTAGTGCGGCGTCTCATAACGATGCTGTTTCCTGTCAACGTTATGAGACGCCGCACTAGGGGTCGATTCAGGGTCATTCCCGATAGACGCGACAATGGGCGTCAGCGAGGCTGCAGCCATGACAACAGATGCGATTGACCAAACAGCAGTGAAGCGGCTCGAGCGGAGTCGTTCAGACCGAATGGTGGCCGGTGTGTGTGAGGGCCTGGCCCGCTATTTCGACCTCAATCCCGCCTTCTACCGGGTCGGCTTCGTCGTCCTGACGCTCCTCGGCGGTGCCGGCATCCTCATCTACCTGGCCGCGGTGCTCGTGATTCCCGAGGAGGGCAAGCCCGACTCGATCGCGGCCGAGGCCCTGCGTGGCAGGCGAGAGCGTCCGTGGCCCTTGATCGGTGTCGGCCTGATCGCCGTCGCAGCCGCCGTGCTCCTCTCGCGGGCAACGCTGTGGCCGCAGGGTGACGCGGCGTGGGTTCTCGTGCTCCTCGCCGGGGCCGTGATCCTGTGGACACAGCGCTCCTCGCGGACTCCGTCGACGGAGATCGTCCTCGCAGCGGACGGCACACCGGTCGAGCGGCCCTCACGCGGCGGACACGTGATCGCCGTCATCTCGATCGTGCTCGCCGTCCTCGTCGTGGCGATCCTCACGGCGGCCGCGACGGTGGCGACCGTCTTCCACGTCGACGTCCGCAACGGCGTCGGCGAGCGCACCTACCAGCCGGCTCTCGCGGCGGGCGTACAGCGTGAGTACAAGCTCGGCATCGGGGAGCTCCGCCTGGATCTCGCAGGAACACGGTTTCCCGTCGGCGAGACGCGAATCGATGCGCGCGTCGGCATCGGCGAGCTGAACATCATCGTCCCTCCCGACGTCGCCCTGCGCGCGACGGCAACCTCCCAGGCCGGCGAGGTCGTGGTGCTGGGCCGCGCGACCGACGGCCGCAATGCCGATCTCTCGATCGCGACGCCCGGGCTGCGTGTTCTCGTGCTCGACGCGAAGGTCGGGCTCGGGACGGTGCACATCCGGCGCGCCCTACCATGACCGCCTGTGGCACTTCGCTCCTTCGCCCGTAGTTCCGACGACCGGGTCGTCGCGGGGGTCTGCGCGGGTATCGCGCAGACCCTCGGCGTCGATCCCACGCTGATCCGCCTCATCTTCGCGATCCTCGCGCTCGCCGGAGGCGCCGGGGTCCTCCTCTACCTTGCGCTCTGGGCCTACAGCGACTCCCGCAGCATCTGGATCGTCGCGATCCTCGGGCTCTTCGGGATCTCGGCCGTGCTCCACGCGCTCGGGCTCAACGATCGCGTCGTCATCGGGATCGCGCTCGTCGCCGGAGGCTTGACGCTGATCTGGCGCCGCGGAGGGACCTTCGCGAGGAACGCGCCGCTCTCCGCACTCGGCGTCACGCTCGCGGCGGCCGGCGCCGTGCTCGTCCTCTCCCGCGGAGGCGTCGACCAGTCGGTGCTCGCCCCGGGCGCGGTCGCCGGCTCGCTGCTCCTCATCGCAGGCCCGTGGCTGTGGCGCCTCGCCGTCGACCGCGACGCAGAGCGCACCGCCCGCATCCGCAGCGAGGAGCGCGACGAGGTCGCCGCGCGCGTCCACGACTCAGTCCTGCAGACGCTCGCCCTGATCCAGCGCCACGCCTCGGAGCCCCGCAAGGTCGCTGCCTATGCGCGGCGGCAGGAGCGCGAGCTGCGCGGCTGGCTCTACGGCGACCGGGCGCCCGACGACTCCGACTCGCTGTCGAGCCTCCTCGCGGCTGCGGCGGCCGACGTGGAGGAACTGTACGGCGTCCGCGTCGAGCTCGCGAGCTCGGGCGACTGCGCCGCCGACGAGGGAATCGGCGCGCTCGGCCTCGCTGCCCGCGAGGCGATGACGAACAGCGCCAAGTACTCCAGCGCCCAGCTGGTCGACGTCTACTCAGAGGTGAGCGACGACAAGGTCTCCGTGTTCGTTCGCGACCGCGGCGTCGGCTTCGACGCGGCAACCGTCCCCGCCGATCGCCGGGGAATCTCCGACTCGATCGTTGGACGGATGGTGCGTGCGGGTGGGACGGCCACGGTCACGAGCGCACCGGGTGAGGGCACCGAGGTCGAGCTCGGCCTGTCGAGGAGCGCATCGTGAAGCGCCGCGTCGTCCTCGTCGACGATCACCACCTCTTCCGCTCCGGGGTGAGGGCAGAGCTCGGCGACACGGTCGAGGTCGTCGGCGAGGCCGGGACGGTCGCCGACGCGATTCCGCTCATCCGCGAGCTCGACCCGGACGTCGTCCTGCTCGACGTGCACCTTCCGGACGGCGGTGGCGACGCGATCATCAACGCGGTCGCGCCCGATCGGCCGGGCGTGCGGTTCCTCGCCCTATCGGTCTCCGACGCCGCCGAGGACGTGATCGCCGTGATCCGCGCGGGTGCGCGCGGCTACGTGACGAAGACGATCTCGGGCGAGGAGCTGACGAGCGCGATCGAGCGCGTCGCCGAAGGGGACGCGGTGTTCTCGCCGCGACTTGCCGGTTTCGCCCTCGACGCGTTCAGAGACGGCGAGCGAGTCGGCGGCGACGCGGAGCTCGACGAGCTGACCCCACGGGAGCGCGAGGTGCTCCAGCTGATCGCGCGCGGCTACATGTACAAGGAGATCGCGGCCCGGCTCAACCTGTCCGTAAAGACCGTGGAGAGCCATGTGTCGAGCGTCCTGCGAAAGCTGCAGCTCTCGAGCCGCCACGAGCTGACGCGCTGGGCCACGCAGCACCGGCTCGTCTAGTGCGGTGTCTCGCACCGTTAGCCCGGGAAATGATTGTTGCGAGACACCGCACTACCGTCGCGCCGTTGATCACGTCGTATTGTCCAGCTTATGTCCAATATCGTGTAGACTCGAGCGATGGATCCGTTTCCCGCCTTCCAGCTCGTCGATGCCGACGGCAGAACGGTCAGCGAACACGACCTGCTCGGACACCCTGCCGTCGTGTACCTCGCGCGGCACCCCGGCTGAAACGTCTGCCGCTCCTACCTCCACCGTGTCGTGGAGGCCGCTCCAGAGATCGAGGCCGAAGGTGCACGGCTGGTCGTCGTCACGCCCCAGAGCGCCGACCGGGCGGCAACCTGGCGTGACGAGGTCTCGCTCGGCGAGGCACTCGTCATCGCCGATCCGAAGCGCACGCTCTACAAGGCCCTCGGTGCCCGTCGACCCAAGCCGCTCTGGATCCTCCGTCCTCGTGTTGCGGCGGTGGGCCTGCGCGCGATTCTCGCCGGCGACCGCCCCGGCGTGACGAAGGGCGACGACACTCTGCAGCTCGGAGCCGATGTCGTCGTCGACAGGGCCGGCCAGATCGCCTTCCTCCACCTCGCCTCGGACGCCGCCGACCGCACGCCGCCGGAAGAGCTCGTCACCGTTCTGCGCAGACTCGACCCGACCGCCACGCCTTCATCGTGAGCGTCGCCCCGACACCAACCAGAACGCTCGACGGGGCACGGATTCTGATCATCGGAGCCTGATCATCGGAGCCTCGGGCGCGTGGCCGTCGAGCAGTGCGAAGAGACCGGGCGAGGCGCCGTCGTGCGCGGCGAACTCGCCGGGGCCGAGCGAGATGTCGGCCGTCACGCGGCAGACCCGGCGCCAAGGCTCCTCGCGAGCCGGTCGGTCGGTTCCGTCGCGGCGGGCGCGCCGCTACCCGGGCATCGACGCGTTGTCGTCCGACTGCCAGAGCCCGAAGTCGTTGCCGTGCGGGTCGCGGCACGTCGCGAACCAACCCATCGAGGGGACGGGTTGCTTGTCGTCGGCCTCGCCGCCGAGTTCCCTGACTCGCGCCACGCCGGCGTCGATGTCGTCGACGTCGAAGTACGAGCGCGTGCCGCTGCGACCGGACTCCATTCCGGAGATCGCAATCCCGCTCGTCTCGCTGATCCGCGACATGTGGTACTCGGAGCCGGGCGGATAGGCCTCGAACTCCCAGCCGAACAGTGGGCCCCAGAACGCACGGGCCGCCTCCGTGTCGTCCACCAGGATCTCCGTGTGCACGATCTGACCGGGCATGCTGCTCTCCTCTCGTGGTTTCGCGCTGCTTCCCGCCATCATTGCATGGTGGTGCTCGTCCGCAGTGAACACACCCCCTGCCCGGTCGATCAACTCGCCCACTCCGTACCAGGTCGGCGATCGGATCTCGGCGTCGAGCCTCACCTGGATGCACGCCGGAGTCTAGTGGTCTCTCCGGGAAATCCTGACGTGGTTCGCCGGCGAAAACCGAGCAGGGCGAGGACGCAGGGAGCCTCGATACTGGGCTGTACCGGGGCGACCGAGGACGAAGCCCTGCGATGTGTTTGCAGCCACGCGAAGCGTGACAGGATTTCCCGGAGCGACCACTAGGCCGCGAGCGCCTGCGGACGGAGCTTCAGGATCTCCCCGTCGAACTCCTCGATGACGCCGCTCTCCTCCAGCATCCGGCCGTACCACTTCACGACCTCGGGGTGGAGCTGGAAAAGGGTCGCGAGCACGCTGACCCGGTGCTCGCCGCTGATCACGTTGGCAGGCCATTCGTCGGGGTGCCGTGCGTCGAGCTCGAGGACGTTCGCGATCGTCTGGACGGCGAACTTGTGGAACGTGTTGGGCTGCTCGAAGTCGCCTGTGCTCGGGTCGCGGAGCGCGGAGAGGATCTCACAGGTTCGATACGTGTGGTCGACGAAGGCCGCCCGCCTCTGGAGCGCCCGCAGAACAGCACTGCAGCCGAGGATCGAATCGACGCAGTCGCGCGGGGCGTTGCCCTCCACGCCCGCGATGCAGTCGCAAACGAGGTGGTAAACGGCAAACCGTTCGCCCGACCGCCAATCCACCCCCTCGTGGTAGATCCAGGAGACGCGGTGCGGCCCGTTCTCGACGTAGGTGATGACGGGGTTGATCGCGTCGCCGTAGCGATGGGCCGCATGCTCGGCCCAGCTCGCGACACGCCCCGTGAAGCGGCTCGGCTGCAGCTCGTGCAGCTCGACGGGCCTGTGGATGAGCGCGAAGACCTCTTCCTCGTGAATGCTCACCGAGTGGCGAAGGACCTTGCCTGACTTCATGATCGACCTCCCGAGAGACGTCGTACCAGTCATCCAAACCGCTGACCCACTATTCATCGACAGGAGGACGGCACCTCCTGAGCCCGGTCGACCGCGTGCAGCGTGAAATCGCGCGATGGCGGCCGTCGACCCCGACAGGGGCACGCAACGGACGGTCGTCGAGGAGCCGATTCGCGCGGCAGAGGTCGTCGGCGCGCTCTCGCTCGCTACCGACCTCGGGACCGGGCAGCCGATCAAGGACGGCCGGCTCATCGACGGGCGTGAGTCCTTCTTCGACCTCCACGCGTGGGACGCGTTCTGGGCGTAGGTCGGCCGGACGAGCTGGACCGAAACAGGGCCTCGTGCAGCCGGGGCCCTGCTTCGTTTTCCGACCAGAGCCTGTCGGCGCCAGAGCGAACGGACGGAAGCCGGTCGGCCCGCGCAGCGCCTGTGCGAAGATCGCGCGGAGAGACTGACGACCGCGAATGACGTGACCCCACTCGAGCTCACACGGCAACAGATCCTGGCGTTCCGGCGTCGTTCCTCCGGGCTCGACGAGCGTGCGCCCTCGGGCCCCGCGACACTGCGGCGAGCCGCCTGGGCCGGGCTGCAGGACAGCATGCCGAGGGCGGCGCTCCTCTCACTTCACGCGCGACTCGAGGGAGTCGGGCACTCGGCGCTCGACCACCCATCGCTCGCCCAGCTCTGGGGGCCGCGCTATTCGACCTACGTCGTCGCCGCAGACGACTTCGCAATCTTCTCTCTGGGCAGGCTTCCCGATGACGCTCGAGGTCGTGACCGCGCCGAGCGTACGGCCGCGAGGATCCGAGCGCTATCTCGGCGACGGGCGGGAGACCGACCGCGAGATCGGCCGCGCGCTCGGCATCGGCAACTCGATGCGCTACGCCACGACGACCGGCACCGTCGCGATCCGCTGGGAGGGCGCCCGCGCGCCCGAGGTGTGGGTGGTCGACCCTGGCGACGTCGATCCGGCAGCGGCACGTCGAGAGCTCGCCCGACGCCACCTTCACGTCTTCGGGCCGACGACGGCCGAGCGATTCGCGCGCTGGGCCGGCGTCGGGCGGCGGGCGGCGGGCGCGACCCACGCCTCGCTCGAGCCGGAGCTCGTGCCGGTACGTACGCCCCTCGGGGACGAGTGGCTGCTCGCGGCCGACGAGGCGGCGAGCCGCGGCACCAACGAGGGCCCCAGCGGTGTCAGGCTCCTGCCGAGCGGCGACACCACCTTCCTGCTCGACGGAGCCGAACGCGAGCTTCTCCTCCCGCGGGCCGACGAGCGGCAGCGGCTGTGGACACCGCGCGTCTGGCCCGGAGCGCTCCTCGTCGACGGCGAGATCCGCGGCACCTGGCGACGCGCCCAGCACACGGTGCGGATCGACACGTGGAAGCGCCTCTCGCGCGATGCACGCGACGCCGCGGAGGTCGAGGCCCGGTCGCTGCCGCTCCCCGGGCTCGAGCGGGAGATCGAGGTGGTGTGGGAGAGCTGAGCGGAGGGCGCGTTGACGCGCCGAACCTGACGGCCCCTCGCTCCGCCTCCGAACGAGCGGAAAGCGAAGCGGGCGAGTGGAGAATGGAGCCAGGCGGGCTCGAACCGCCGACCTCTACGATGCGAACGTAGCGCTCTCCCAGCTGAGCTATGGCCCCGATGCCGGCTCATGATAGCGCCTTGCGGCGTCGGGGTCAGCTGCCTGCAGCCGCACCGAACTTCCCGGCAGCGATGGCCTTCGCCATCGCGGCCGACTCCTCGCGATACCAGGTGCCGTCCTCGCGTTCGATCGCCGGCAAGGCGTTCTGGCCCGTCGCCTCGATCACCGCGGTGCGGCCCTTGCGGCCCGGCCACGACTCCTTCACGACCTCATACTCGACGCCTGCATCATCCAGCGCCTTCTGCACCCTCCAGCACGGATGCGAATGCAGCTTGATCCACAGATGCGGACAGCGGTGGAGCTTGACGGCCATCTCGTTCCTCTCTCCTTCGCGGAACCCCACACCTACGATATGCCCGTGCGCGCGGTTGTCCTAGGCGAAGACGGCAATCCCGGCCTTGCCGACGTCGCGGAGCCGGAGGGAGCCGGCGACCTCGTTCGGGTGCTCGCGTGTGGACTGTGCGGATCGGACGTGGAGAAGATCGGCGTGTGGCCCGAGGGTTCGGTGCTCGGGCACGAGGTCGTCGCTCTTACCGACGACGGCCGTCGCATTGCCCTGATCCACCACACCGGCTGCGGGGAGTGCAACCGCTGCCGAGCGGGGCACGAGTCGACCTGCGAGCGGTTTCCCGATCCGACGATCGTGCCCGGGGGGTTTGCGGAGCGGGTTCGCGCTTCCGGGTGGGTCGAGCTTCCTCCCGGGGTAGACGACGCGCGCGGGACGTACGTGGAGCCGCTCGCGTGCGTGCTGCGTGGTTCGGAAAGGGTGCCGCGCGGACGCGTCCTGATCGTGGGGAACGGCTTCATCGGGCGGTTGTTCGGCGCCGTGCTCGTGGCGCGTGGAGACACGGTGTTCGCCGTCGACGCACATCCCGCACCGGTCGGGGGTCGAGCCGGACGGGCCGGTCGACGCGGTCGTGCTGTGCGCGCCCGGGGGTGCGGACGTGGCGCTTGCGGCAGTCGAGCCGGGTGGGACGGTTCTGCTCTTCGCCGACGCGAGGACGCTGCCGGCCGATGCGGTGTACCGGCGGGAGCTGACGGTTGTGGGCTCGCGGTCGGCGACGCCGACGCACATGGCCGAGGCGGTGGCGCTCCTCCCCACGCTGGACGTGCCCGAGCCGACCGTGCTCCCGTTCGCGCGGTTCGAGGAGGGGTTTGCGCTGCAGCGGGAGGGGGCGGTGTTGAAGGTGGTGCTTGTTCCGTGAGCGTTGAGACGATCCGGCGCCTGGCTGAAGCCAGGCGCCAGGCGCACACGAGGGCCACGCGAACTGTTGCGCCCCAGCCCACCATCCTGCGCCTGGTTGAAGCGAGGAGCCCAGCGCACACGAGGGCGGTCCGGGCTGGCGCCTGGCTTCAGCCAGGCGCCGGAACGGAGTGCCGGTGAAGGCCCTCGTCTTCCACGGCCCCGGCGACCTGCGGCTCGAGGACGTGTCGCGGCCGGAACCGAGAGCGGACGGCGACGTGCTCGTCCAGGTCGAGGTCGCGCTCACCGACGGCACCGACCTGAAGGCCTTCAGGCGCGGCCATCCGGTCCTGCTCGGGCCGCCGCCGAGCCCTTTCGGGCACGAGTTCTGCGGCGTCGACACCGCCACCGGACGCCGCGTCGTCGCCGCCAACTCCGCCCCCTGCGGCGCCTGTCCACCCTGCGCACGCGGCCAGGAGACCCTCTGCGAGAGCCTCTTCCCGCTCCTCAACGGCGCCTACGCCGAGTTCATCCTCGTGCCGGAGCGCATCGCGCGCACGAACCTCCTCCCCGTCCCGCCGGGAATGCCGCCGGAGATCGCAGCGATGGTCGAGCCGCTCGCCTGCTGCTTCCACGGTGTCGAACGCGCCGGCGTGTCGGCAGGTGACACGGTCGCTGTGATCGGGCTCGGCCCGATCGGCCTGATGCTCTGCGCGTGCATCGCGGATGCGGGCGGCTGGCCCGTCGGCGTCGGCTCACGCCCGGAGCGGCAGGCCCTCGCACCCCTGTTTGGTGCCGAGACCGGCACGGGCGAAGGCGCCGACATCGTGATCGAGGCCGCCGGCACTGCCGAGGCGTGGCAGCTCGCGCTCGGGCTCGTGCGACCCGGCGGCACCGTCCTTGCGTTCGGCGGGCTGGCGCGCGAGAGCCGCGTCGAGGTGGATCCGTTCCGCATCCACTACGAGGAGGTGACGCTCCGCGGCGCCTTCCACCACACGCCGCTCCAGACGCGCACGGCGCTCGCCTTCCTCGGCAGCGGCGCCTACCCGTTCGAGCGATTGATCACACACCAGGTCGGGCTCGAGGGAGTGGCCGGACTGCTCGCGGACCCGCCGCCCGACTACCTCAAGGCTGCGGTCGTCGTCTCGGGGTAAACAGCGATGCCTTCAGCATCAGCTGCGTGACGCTGACGGTCGTCCCACGAAACGAGCAGCGGGTCAAAGGCACGGAGACCGAGCGCACTCGCAACGTGAATTGCATCGATCCCGCGGAGGCTGTGTCTCACTCCGATCACAGCAGCCGAGTCGACGACGTCACCGTCGACCTCGACGAAGTACGCCCGACCACGAAGAAACGCTCCGTCGATGACGTCGGAATCCACTGCAGCGCGCGCGTACCGCCCCGACCGGATTGCGGCCGCGAGCGCGCACGCGAGCTCCGCGTGGGAAACCCGGCTCGTTGCAAGTGGAGCCCCACTCTCCCAGACATCACGCGCGACATCCGAGCCGGCCTCATCGATGAAGAGCTTCACGAGCGCCGAGGCGTCCAGGTATGCGATCACACCGGGTCACCCTCGCCCGGCTCGGGGCCCGGGCCAGGCCAGGGCCTTCCCCGCACCCACATCAGGTAGTCCAGCATCGTTGGGCCTTCACCGACCAGTTTCATCAGCGGCGGCAGCGGCTTCGGATTCCCCGTCGGCGGCGTGATCCGCCCCTCTCGAATCATTCGATCCCAGGCGGTCTCGGCCGCAGTCAGTAAAGCCTTCGGTTGACCGCGCTCGGTGACGAGGATCTCCTCACCCGCTGCCGCACGATCGAGCCATTCGGCCAGATTCTCCCTCAGCTCACGAACACCGACTTCCACTCTCATACGATGAAGTGTACGCGGAAGCACCGCAAGTGTCCACGAGCGACATGTCTCGCTCAGACAGAGAACAGCGTCAGGTCTGGTTCCTTCTCACCGCGGAGCGACGCCGAGATCGACCTCGACCCAGGCGAGCCCGCGCGACTCGGCAAGCGTGCGCGCCTGCTTTACGACCTTCTGGCCCGCGAGGATGCCGCGACAGGCGGCCATCCCCGGCAACGTCTGGATGCGCTCGAGATAACGGGACAGCTGCTCGACGGCGTCGATCGTCGCGATGCGCTTGATCTCGACCGCGACCCAGGCGCCGTCCCGGTCGCGGCACATCAGGTCGACAGGGCCGATATCCGTCTGCCACTCCCGCTCGACGAGATGAAGGCCGTCGCCGAGCACGTCCGGGCGGCCGGCGAGCTCGAGTTGGAGGTCACGCTCGACGCCGTCCTTGGCGAGCGCCGCGGCCTCCCCCATGTCGTGCTCGACGTCGCTCAGGATCTCCACGATGCGGATGTCGAGGCGATCTTCCGTCTTGCCGGCCCGCTTGCGCACGACGATCCGCTCCGGCGGCTCACCCTCGTGCTCGATCACGGTGGGCGGCGTCATCCAGTTCTGGGGCTTGAAGCCACCTGTGTCTGCGTGGACGAGGAAGGAGCCGTCGGACTTGAGCATCAGGAGGCGGACGGCCTCCGGCAGGACGGCGTCGAGACGGCCGGAGTAGGTGACCTCACAGCGAGCGACGATCAGGCGCATCGTGGCACCGTAGCGTCCGCAGAGGACATGTACGAACGCGGGCGTCGACCGCGGGCGAGGCTTTCGCTCGCAGGGCTCGCGGGCGCCTCGCCCCTACGAACTTCGCGCGACGCGCGAGCCGCCGACGATTCGCTCCGAGCCATCGGGGAAGCGTACGAGCGCCTTGCCGTTGCCGTCGTAGTCCGGCGACCAGACGACGAGCTCGGCCTCCTCGCCCATAACGGTCACGGCCTCACCGAGCGAGGGCGCGGCGCCACGCCAGTAGGTGACGAACGGGTTGTGCTCCCACTCGCGCTCGATCGTCGTCTCGTCGGTGTGACCTGGAAGCACGCGGATCGCCGGTGCGAGCGTCATCAGGCCCTCCATCACGGAGTGCCGGACGACATCGGCCGGGCCACCACCGACCGCGTCCTTGAAGAGGACATCGCCGCTGAAGCAGATCTCGTCGTTCACGACGAAAGCGAGCCCGTCGTCGGAGTGGCCGGGAAGCGCGAGCGCCCGCACCGTCAAGCCGCCTGTGACGAGATCACCCATCACGACCGGGATCCCGTAGCGATCGCAGAGCTCATCCTCGTGCTCGACATGGTCGCCATGGGCATGCGTGCGCAGGAGATGCGTGGGAGTCAGGCGCTCGCGCTCGACGAGCTCGAGCAAAGGCGCGAGCGGCGCTCCACTGTCGACGAAGACCGCGATCCCACCCGGAGCATCGCCGAGGACGTAGGCGTTCGAGAGCCACTGGTCGTGCATCGATCGTGCGACGAGCATGGGGTACACCCTACGCGATCCGGCGCGGCTGGTTAAACTGCACTCCGATGCGTCGCACCCACGTCGTAGCCGCACTGCTCATCCTCGCGATCGGCCTCCTCACCGCTGGCTGCCTTCAGGGCGAGGACCAGACCGCGACGCCCGACAAGGTCGTCGGCGAGGTACCGATCGCCGAGCCGGATACCGAGGCGCTGCCGGCGCTCGAGCTGACGGGCGACCCGGTCGCCGGCAAGGCCGTGTTCACGGGCGCGTCGAGCTGCGGCGGCTGCCATACGCTCGCGGATGCCGGTGCGAGTGGCGCGGTCGGCCCGAATCTCGACGAGACCAAGCCCGACAACGAGCTCATCGTCACCCGGGTCACGAAGGGCCAGGGCGGCATGCCCGCCTTCGGCGAGCAGCTCACACCCCAGCAGATCGCGGACGTCGCCGCGTACATCACGCAGTCGACCGGCGGCTAAGCCTGGTTCCACCGTCTCGCGCGGGCGTTGCATCTCGTCCGGCCCGCCAGGCCGCGCACCGTCCGGGCGGGGCATGGCTTGTCACGCGGCATGGCACTACCCGGTCGGTGCGCTCCGCGCGGGGAGGGGGTCATGAAGGCCACCGGCCTTGACGACCCCCTCCCCGCGCGTCCTGACGACCCGGACGAGCGCCCCGCGGTCGCGCGAGCCGATGGAACCAGGCTCAGACTCCCACCTTCCTTCCCGTCCGACGTCCAGGCGTTCGTCTGCGACTTCGACCGCACGCTCGTCGGTCGTGACGCGCTGCTGCGCGCGCGAACCCGCGCCGCGATTGCGCGCTCCCAGGCAGCCGGCATCCCGGTGATCGTGGCAACCGGGCGCATGTTCCGTTCGGTGCGGCCATTCCTCGCAGAGGCAGGAATCGAGGAGCCGGTCGTGTGTTACCAGGGTGCTGCGGTCGTCGATCCCGCGAGTGGCACCTTCCTCCTCCACGAGCCGCTCGAGCTCGAAGCGGCACGCGAGGTCATCGCACTGCTGGCAGAGCTCGGGCATCCGCCGAACTGTTACGTCAACGACCAGCTCTACGTCGATCGCCACACCGAGTACTCCCGCCGATACGCGGAGTTCCAGCATCTTCCGGTCGAGGAGGTCGGCGACCTGGTGGCGTGGCTCGTGGAGGCGCCGACGAAGCTCGTCGCCGTCGCCGACCCGAAGGAGATCCCGGCCCTGCGCGCGGCGGTGGCGGAGCGCTTCGCCGATCGAATGTACCTCACGACCTCGCTCCCGCACTTGCTCGAGATGGGCAATCCGGCCGCCTCCAAGGGCTCGGGTATCACATTCGTCGCCGAGCGCCTCGGGATCTCGCTCGATCGGATCGTCGCCTTCGGTGACGGCGAGAACGACCTCGAGCTGATCGACGAGGTGGGCTTCGGGATCGCCGTCGACGATGCCAACCCGTTGCTGCTGGAGCGCGCCGACTGGGTCTGCCCGAGTGCCGAGGTCGAGGGCGTCGCCACCGTCATCGACGCGTACCTAGAATCCATCGCATGATCGACCTCAAGGCAGCCCGCGCCGACCCCGACACCTGGCGCACCGCGCTTGCGCGCAAGGGCGCCGGCGAGGCGTTCGACGCGCTGCTCGCCGCCGATGAGAGCTGGCGCGCGCTCGTGCCGCGCGTCGACGACCTCCGCAGCAGGACGAAGCTGAAGGGGAAGCCGACGCCCGAGCAGTTGGAGGAGCTGCAGCAGGTGAAGGAGGAGCTTCGCGCCGCGGAGGAGGAGCTCGCCGCGGCCGAGGCCGCCCGCGAGGCAGCGCTCGCCCTCGTCCCGAACCCGCCGCATCCGTCGGCCCCCGACGGCGACTCCGAGGACGACGCCGAGGAGCTGCGCCGGGTCGGCGAGCAACCTGTGCTCCCCGAAGCGAAGGAGGCGAGCGAGGTCGGCCGCTTCGAGCTGGAACGCGCCGCACGGCTCTCGGGCTCGCGCTTCGGCTACCTCGTCGGCGACACCGCACTCCTCGCCTTCGCGCTCTACCGCTTCGCGCTCGATCACGTCGCCGCCGCGGGTTTCACACCCGTGCTCCCGCCGGTTCTCGTCCGGGAGGAGGCGATGATCGGCACCGGGTTCTTCCCCACCGAGAAGTCGAACATCTACGAGCTCGAGCAGGACGGCCTGTTCCTCACCGGCACCTCGGAAGTCGCGCTTGCGGCCATGCACATGACCGAGATCCTCGAGGGCGAGGAGCTGCCGATCCGGTACGCCGGCTTCTCGACATGCTTCCGTCGCGAGGCAGGAGCCGCGGGCAAGGACACGCGCGGGATGTTCCGCGTCCACCAGTTCAACAAGGTCGAGATGTTCGTCTTCACGACACCCGACGACGCCTGGGCCGAGCACGACCGCATGGTTGCGCTCGAAGAGGATCTCCTCACGCAGCTCGGTCTCCCCTATCGCGTCGTCAACGTCGCGGCCGGAGACCTCGGCGCGCCGGCCGCGAAGAAGATCGACATCGAGGCGTGGTTCCCGACGCAGGAGCGCTACCGCGAGGTGACGTCGTGCTCGAACACGACCGACTTCCAGGCGCGACGACTCGGAATCCGGTTCCGCACCGAGGACGGACTCGAGACGCCGCACACGCTCAACGGCACCGTCGTCACCGATCGCGCCCTGCTCGCGATCCTCGAGAACTTCCAGGGCGAGGTACCCGACGTGCTTCGCGCCTACGGCGCACCCGAGCGCGTCAGCGGCTGAGGTCGCGCGGGAGTGGCCGCTTGAAGGCCGCGTGCTTGCGCGTCACGCCGACAAGCTCCCAGCCCCTGCCGCCAAGCGCGTTCCAGTCGGCCTCGTCTGCCGCGCGCTTGCCGCTCCGCTTGACGAGGCGATACTCGAATCCTGGCGCCTCAACAGCTGCGATCGGGCCGCCGGAGCCTTGAAGAGCCTCGTTTCGTGCCCGATCGAACGCCTCGCGAAAAGGGGACGGTGACACCTCTTGCTCGTCGAGCTCCCAGGTCACGTCAGCAGCTCCCATCCCAGCCGGAGCCTACCGAGGAGCCGTGGTAGCGCGGCTCGACAACCGATTCGGCCCGATCGCGGCGTACACTGACGGCTCGGCGGGGTGCGAGAGCGGTCGAATCGGGCAGTCTTGAAAACTGTTGAGGGGGCAACTCCTCCGTGGGTTCGAATCCCACCCCCGCCGCCTCTTTACTTCTGCAGCTCTACTCCCGCCTCGGCGTTCGCCTGCTCCTGCTGCGCCAGCGCCACGGCCTCGGCCAGCAACCGCTCCGTGAGCGGGACGCGTCGGCGGTCGTGCTCGACGCACGGGCCGCGTCCGAACACGATCGTCGTGCAACCCTCGGTCGTGCAGACGTGCAACATCGGGGAGCGCCGGGTAGCGGATGCTCTGCGTTCGCTCGTCACACGCGCGACGATACTCCCTTGCGTGCCGTCTGTCAGCAATCCGTTTCTCCCATGCGGACATCAAGCTCGGAGGGCGCTACCGCCCACCCGCAATTGTGCTGCATACTGCGGAAAAGACCTGGCGACCTCGTGGGGGATGGCGGTGGGACTGTGGTGAGTGGAGCGGAGACGATTGCGGCGGTGCCCGACATCGGGAGTCGTGTCCGGACGCTCCGCAAGGCAGCCGGGCTGACCCAGGATGGGCTCGCGGATGGCCGGTTCACGAAGCAGTACGTCAGCCAGATCGAGCGCGGGGAAATCATTCCGACCGGCGAACTGCTCGACTGGTTGGCGTCGAGGCTCGGCGTCGAGCGCATCGTTCTCGAGACCGGGCTGAGCACTGCGAACATCGAGCGCATCTCCGGGCAACTCGACCTCGGCCAGCAGCACCTCGACGAGCACCGGTACGCCGCCGCGCTGGGCGTGTTTCGCGACCTACGAGGCTCGCTCGCACCGGGCGCGCCTCGCTGGGCCGCGCAGGGTGCGATCCGCGGCGAGACATGGTCGCTGATCAGGCTCGGCCGGATCGGGGAAACAGCCGATCTGCTGGGCGAAGCGCGCGCCGTCGCCGGTGGGCCGTCAGGGAGCCTGGGTGAGCAGTCCGAGGTCGCCTACCTCACCGCCGTCTGCTGCTACTCCCTCTCGGAGATCTCGACTGCCGTGGCCGAGTTCGGCCGAGCCCTCGCGCTCCTCGACGAGGCGGACGAGTCGAACGATCGGCTCCGCCTCGACATCCACCAGTGGCGCTCGCGCTGTTACCGGCGTCTCCGCGACTTCGAAGCGGCGCGCGAGGACATCGACCGCGCATTGGAGCTCTGCCAGGCGATCGCCGAGATCCGTCCGCGCGCGGAGGTGCACCTTCAGGCGTCACTCGTCGCCACTCGACTCGGGCACCTCGTGCTCGCGAGACGCTACGCCGAGACGTCACGGGATCTGTACGACGAGGTCGGCGACACGATTACGAAGGGCCGCGTGATCAACAACATCGCCGGTCTCAACCACGAGCTCGGGGACGACGAGGCGGCCATCGCGCAGCTCCGCGAGGCATTCGCGATCTTCGTCGATGCTGACCTCGAAGCGGAAGCCGGCTACGTGCTGAGCTCCCTCGCCGAGATTCACCGCGCGCAGGGCGACCTCGAGGAAGCAGAGATCGTCGCCGAACGCGCGCTCGGACTTCTCGAAGGGCGGATCGACCACGTTCAGGAGATCGGGACAGCGCAGCTCGTCCTCGCGCGCGCCCACCTCGAACAGGGAGAGCTCGACGAGGCCGAGAGAATTCTCGCCGCCGTCGACGACAGCTACGCCGCCACGGAGTCCGTGGCCCACCAGGCACGCTCGTGGATGGCGCGGGGCGAGCTCGAGCTCCTCCGCGAGAACGACGCCGAAGCGGCACGCCTCTATCGCGAAGCAGCCATGGCGTTTCAGCCGCCAGACGGCTAACACGCGTCCGAGAGGCTGCCCACCGTCGCTCCGCCGAGGGAGAGAAGCCCCCGTTTGGGGGACGACGCGCCGTCATGAAACGTCCAGAAAGAGGGAGTTCAATCTGCTCGCAAGAGCCGTGCGGGCACCCACCCTCCGAAAGGACATGCGGTCATGATCAACAAGGGCACCCTCCTCCGTCTCGTCGTCTCGTTCGCCGCGCTCGCCTCCCTCGCGAGCCTCGCCGGCGGCTACTTCGACGGCCACTAGCACTCCGCCGGACCCACCGGGGCCGCAGCCGGGAAGCGTCGTGGCGTGACGACGCCTCGCTGACTGAGCCCCGGTCTCCGGCTGGTCCAGAACCGGCTGCAGCTCGCGGATCGTCCCGGGCGCAACGAGCCCGCGTTTCGGGCAGACTCCTCGTGTGAGCGCCGAGGGACATGCTGCACAGCCTCGTGGCGGGCCACTCGGTGCTGCGATCCGACGCGAACGCGGGCAAGGTCGCCCTCGTCACGGGCGGCGGCACGGGGATCGGCGCGGCGACAGCGCTCGAGCTTGCCCGCACCGGAGCGTCAGTCGTCGTCTGCGGGAAGCGCGAGGAGCCGCTGGCCGCAGTGCAACGCGAGATCGAAGTCGGCGGTGGCGCGTGCCTCGCCGTCCCGACCGATGTCCGCGAGCTCGACCAGATCGAGGCCCTCGTCGACGCTGCCGTCGAGCGGTTCGGCACGATCGACATCCTCGTCAACAACGCGGGAGGACAGTTCACGGCGCCCGCAGAAGCGATCTCGCCGAACGGCTGGCGGGCCGTCCATCGACTCGCGGTTGATGCATCGTGGGCAATCACGCGACTGGTCGCAGAGCGGTCGATGATTCCGCAGCGAAGCGGAGTCGTCGTGTTCATCGGCTTCAGCCCGCGGCGCGGGATCCCGGGCTTTGCTCACGCAAGCTCTGCCCGCGCAGCACTCGAGAATCTTGCGTCCGGCCTCTCTCTCGAATGGAGCCGCTACGGGATCCGGTCGGTCTGCGTCTCACCGGGCACGATCGCGACTGAGGGCCTCGACCAGTACGGCGCCGACCTCGAGCAGTGGGCCCGCGCGATCCCGATGAAGCGACTCGGCACGCCCGAGGAGGTCGCGTCGTTGATCGCATTCCTCTGCTCACCCGGAGGCGGCTACGTCACGGGCACGACCGTCATCGTCGACGGCGGCGCGGACGCCTGGGGTCAGGCGGAGCTGCCCCCGTCGCTCGAAGACTGACCCGCGACGAAAGCGTCAACCGCTCCCTGCGCGTCAGGCGTCTGTGCGAGCGCCGCGTAGGCAACGCGCTCGATCAGGAGACCGGCATCGCGCGATGACTCCGCCATCGCGTCGATCGCCTCCTTCGCAAGCGAAAGCGCCAGCGCGGGTAGCTCGGCAAGACCGGTGGCGAGCTCGACGGCCCGATCGAGCGCCGTGCCCTCCGCTACGACCTCGGTCACGAGCCCGATGCGAAACGCCTCGGCCGCGTCGATGCGTTCGCGCAGGAAGACGAGCTCCTTCGCCCGGGCAGTCCCGAGCAGGCGAACGAGCCGGTGCGTACCGCCGGAGCTCGGGATGATCCCGATCGCGACCTCGGGCAGCTTGAACCGTGCGGACTCGTCGGCGATGCGGAAGTCAGCTGCGAGCGAGAGCTCGAGCCCACCGCCGACGCACCAGCCGTGGATCGCGGCAAGGGTCGGCTGCGGCAGCGAAGCGAACTGCTCGTACACCGCCCCCGTGGCGCGGTAGTACGCGAGGATCGACTCCGGCGTTGCCTCCCGGAACTCGGTCACGTCCGCACCCGCCGAGAAGGCGCGACCTTCCCCGGCGATGACGACGGCGCGGCTCGTCCGCACGTCCTCGGAGGAGAGCGCCGCTGAGAGGGCCTCCTCGACCGCGTACGAGAGTGCGTTGAGCTTGTCGGGACGGCTCAGTGTCAGCACGCAGACGGGGCCTCGTTTTTCGATTCCGATCACGGAGCTGTCCATCGCCCTATCGTGGCGTGCACAGTGACCCGGCGCAACTCGCGAGGCTCGTCATCGATCATCTAGGCTGGCGCGATGGACATCACCGAGCAGCTCCAGGACTACGCCGAGCAGGTTTCCTCACCGCACGATCCGCTCCTCGTCGAGCTGTCCGACGAGACGGAGCGCTCGCTCGGGTCCGGGCAGATGCTCACCGGCCCCGTCGCGGGCAGGTTCCTCGAGTTCCTGGTCGCGATCGCACAGCCGCGCCGAATCCTCGAGATCGGCACCTTCAGCGGTCACGGAACGCTCTCGATGGCTGCGGCTCTGCCCGCGGACGGCCACATCGACACGTGCGAGCTCGACCCGGAGCGCGCAGCCGTCGCCCGCTCCTACTTCGACCGCAGTCCCTGGGCCGACCAGATCACGATCCACGTCGGCCCTGCCGCGCGAGTCGATCGACGCGCTCACGGGGACGTTCGACTTCGTCTTCATGGACGCGGACAAGACCGGCTACGTCGACTACTACGAGGCCGTGCTCCCACGCCTCTCAGAGCACGGCCTGATCGTCGCCGACAACACCCTGCACGGTGGCCGCGTGCTCGACGCCGGAGACACGCTGGCGGCCTTCAACGCACACGTCGCGGCCGACCCGAGGAGCGCTCAGGTGCTCCTCACCGTTCGCGACGGGATGACGCTGATTCGCCGCTCTGCCGTCTGAGCTTCTCGCGCGTGGAGATCCCTCGATCGGGAGCGAGACTCCCCCGAAACGGGAATGGCTCGGAAAGGCGCCTCGCCCGACGATTGAGGGGCGATGCGTGTGCGGCACCTCGTCCTCCTCACCCTTGTTCGTGGCCCTCCTTGCGCCGATGAGCGCGAGCGCCTCGACCATCATCGATCGCAACGCGGCCGGCGTTACGCTGAAGGTCGACAAGCGGGGTCAGGCGCTCGTGTCGTACACCGCCCGAGGCAAGCGCTGGAACGTGCTCGCCTGGGGCGCGGTCAACGCCATCGCGCCGACGCCGGGAAAGAGGCAGGTCGATTTCAAGCTCGACTACTCGGGCGGCTGGGGGACCTACAAACGTAACGTCTGGAAGACGTTCGGGAACTCCTGCAAGAGCTACTCGGGGCCCCCGCTCCCCTGGAAGGTCAGCGCGTGCACTGCCCCCGACGGCAGCCACTGGGCCCTGCAGGCCTGGCAGCGGATGCTGCCGAACTACGGCCTGAACCCGACCTCGAAGCAGGCTGTGTGGGAGCTCCGACTCTCGCACTGGACGCGGCGATCTGCCCACGCTGACTGTGAACACGAACTGGGCCTACCGCAAGTTCGACCATCTCTTCGGAACGTTCCTGTACGACGGAACACCTGTCCACGGCTTCCGCTCGACGGCCGGCGGCAACCCACTCGACACGTTCGGCCGGAACCTCTACGTCGACACGTTCAACTCCGCCTACGGCGCCGGCTGGAAGCGCGAGAACAGCTTCCTCATGCACAAGGGCACGGGCACGTTCTGCTACGGCTTCTACCCGCACGGCAACCGGCCGGCAGGCCACGGCGAGCGCTATCGCGCGACGATCATCGGGCCGGGCGTGACGCCGGACGTGATGTGGCAGGGCGAAGGCGCCGGGTGAGTACGACGAGCTCCTCGATCGCGAGCTCGCACAAAGGCAGCGCGAGACCTATTCGACCGATCGCCTCTGCAAGGCCGTCTGAGCCGCCTGATCCGTAGGATCGCGGGGGACATGGTCTCCGCAGTCATCTTCGACATGGACGGCGTCATCGCCGACACCGAGCACGTCTGGGACGAGGTGCGCGAGGTGCTCGTCGCCGACTGGGGCGGCACCTACTCACCCGGTGCGCAGCAGGCGATGATGGGCATGAGCTCGCGTGGAGTGGTCGGCGTACATGCACGACGTCGTCGGGCTGCCGCAGAGCCCGGAGGAGATCAACGACGAGGTCGTCCGGCGCATGCTCGAGCGGTATCGCGTCGACCTGCCGCTCGTCGACGGGGCGGTCGACGCAATCCGCGAGCTGGCCGGCTCGTTGCCGCTCGCCGTTGCGTCATCCTCGAATCGTCCGCTGATCGATGCGGTGCTCGATGCCGCGGGAATCACCGACTGCTTCGCGGCGACGATCTCCTCCGAGGAGGTCGCCCGGGGGAAGCCCAGCCCCGACGTCTACCTGGAAGCCGCGCGGCGGCTCGGCGTCGATCCGGTTGCGTGCATTGCGATCGAGGACTCCACGAACGGGATCCGCGCGGCGGCGGCAGCGGGGATGAGCGTGATCGCGTACCCGAATCGGGTCTACCCCCCGGCTGCGAACGTCCTGGCGCTGGCCCACGCCGTTATCGACTCGCTCGCCCAACTCGTCCCGACCGTCACGGCGAGCCGGGACGCGGGCGAGGGGCTCGCCCGGATTCCCGATCACCCACTCACTGCCTGATCTCGACCGGAGTTCCTTCCTCGGCCAGTCGCAGCAGGCGACGGGCATCGCCGTTGTGAACTCGCAGGCAGCCGTGCGACACGGCTGTAGCCGATCAGGCTCGGAGCGTCGGTGCCGTGGATCGCGATCGGCCCACCCTGCGGCCAGTTCAGGAGAACCGGAGAGAAGGCCGAGATCCCCACCGCTCCCGGCCCATAGCCGCCGAGTGGATTCCGGGCGAGCAGGCGTTGGTTGACATAGAACCGCCCCGTCGGCGTCGGCGTCGACGGGGCCCCGATCACAGCCTTCGTGACGAGAATGGCCCGACCGTCGCGGAACAACGTGATGCGCCGATCGGAGAGGTCAACGGCGATGCGGGTTCGGATAGCTCTCAGCCGGACGTCGACCGCGCGCACCCAGCCGGTCGAGCCGTTCGGGCGGACGGGGAGCAGTACCTTGTAGTGCGTCGCGCGGCACGAACGGTTCACACGCTCCGCGAGGACGGCGAACACCGTCGCGACGCCGTTCACATTCCGCGGTTCGAACCGGGTGCGAGCGCGTGCGGTGAGCGCCCGGCGCGCGTTGAGGGGCCTGACGGCGGTGACGGCGAAGGAGAGCCGGGCGGTTCGCATCCCGTGGATCGAGCCGGGCACGCACTCGGAGATTCCTGCGAGAGAGCGGTCATGCCCGACCGCCTGGGCATCCGCGCAGAGGACGGCCGCGAGCGCGAGAGTCGCAGCGACGCACGGGAGCTTCACGACCCGGAACATCTCGACCTCCCTCCGTGCGTGCGTGTCATTGCTGCTCTCGTTCGCCGTCAGGCGCTCGGATCCCCCAGGACGTTGACCCAGACGACGACACGCCCCGAGCCGCCGAACTTCCGAACCGAGACGACCGCGAGCCCCTGCTCCCGCCAGTCGGCCCGAAACAGGTTCCTGCGGTGCGGAGCACTGTTGAGCCAGGCGTCCACGGCGGGGCGCGGAGCCGCAAACGGCCCGCTGGCCAGGTACAGGTTCTCGCCGAACGAGCCGGTATACCCGGTCGCCCTGATCGAGGCGGCCCAGTCGCCCCCGCAGGGATTGTGTGCGAACCGGTGGCACCGGAGAATCTGCCTCCCCTTCGTGGCGGAAGCGCCGTTGAGGATCGAGACGACAGCGAGCCGCGGCAACCCGCGCCGTTCGCGCGCGAAGTTCAGGAGGCAGGCCACTGCTTGCACCTGGCGTCTCGGGGAGAGATCCGTCCGCTCGCCCCCGGGACACACCTGCTCGCTCGCGAGGTACTGCCTCCACGCACCGTTCCGTACGTACAGCGTTCTCGTCGTCACTGCCCGGGCAGGAGAGGAAGCGGCCGACGACGAGAGAACGAGGCGCAAGGGCTCCGCGCCCGAGTTCGGCCCGGCTCCGACGCCGAGCACCAGTACGAGCAGGACGACCGCCGACAGCCCGGCTAACACGCGCCGAGGGAACCGTGAGTGACCCGACCGCCAGCCGTCAGGCGTACGTCTCCCCGAACGCATCGGTGAAGGCTACCACCGATTCGCGGGCGAAAACAGCCGGACAGACCCAAGCCGGGGCAGACCAGCGGGCTTCGAAGAGCCGACGGTGGATGAACCAGCCCACCAGATCCTCTCCCGCCCCGTCACCCGCGGTTAAGCCACCCCATGAAACCGACCCGCTTTGCTACCTGACGTGTTCCGCTGCGAACGTGTGCTGCCAGCCGGGCGCGAGCGGGCGGGCGCCAGCCCGCGAAAGGCGTCTGGTCAAGGTACATGAACCACTCGTCCGCGAATGGGTGTTCGTACCCGGGCGTCCATGGCTTGGGGTAGTTGGAGAAATGCACGATCCACGGGTCGCGCTTCACCTCCTCCAATACTTCGCGCGTGTACGGGAGGATGACCTCGTACCGCGTCTGAAACAGTTCGGCCTGCTGGTTCCAGCGCGGGTCGACGGCGCCGATGCGCCCCGGCAGCACCGAGTTCAGGGCCTCCTGATCAATGACGAAGTGATGGCGACCATCCGTGAGGTAGGCGATGGCTTCGCCAGTCACGTCCGTTTCGCGCCACTGTGCAAGGTCGATAAGCAGGACTCCTGCGTTGAAGTTCGGTTCGGCCGCTGAGCGGCTGCCCTCGAACCACCGGGGAACACCCTCCAGCGAGGAGACGAATGGTGATTGTGTGTCAGGAACTGCGAGTGCCGCGCGTCCGTCCATATCGGAAGAAAACAGGGCGCCGACGCACCGTCGAGCCATGACGTCCGAATCGAGGTAGAGCACCCTTTCGAGATTGGACGGGAGGATCTGAGGGAGAAACAGCCGAGCATAGGCCGCGCGCGTGATGGTCGGCCAGGTCTCCGGAAGGTGTTGAACTTGATCCTTAAGGGACCCGTCCCAGATCACTTCGACCCTCGGATGGGACAAAGTCTCCATCAGCGCCCGGCGGTGCGCAGTGCAAATTCCCATGTCAAGGACGCAGCACGTCAGTGTCCGCGAGGAGTCCAGGTTCGCCATGACGGAGCGTACCGCCACAGCTACCGCGTGGGTGTAGTTGTCGTCCGCCGCGAGAGCAATCGTGATGTTCGACTCGGTAGGATCATCCATAGGGAATGAGGAAGTCTTCTCTTCGGCCATTCTCAGTCCTGCACGCGGGTTCGCTTCCGGCCTCTGAACTGTCGCCGGGAGTCGAGCCGATCTGCCGGGGGCCTGGGCGTGTCGGCGTCCGCGTACTACCAGCGTGCGACAGGAGAGCGGTCGGCCCGCCGGGTCGAGGACGAGCGGCTACTGGAGCCGATCCGGGAGATCCACGTGGCGCAACTACTTCGCCTACGGCTCCTGGCGGATGTGGAAGGCCCTGCTCCGGCGCGCCGGCGAGGAGGTCGGCCGCGGCCGGGTCGAAAGGTTGATGCGTACAAACGGCATCCAGGGCGCCAAACGGCGCGGCAAGCCGTAGCGCACCACCTTCCCCGAACGCTGACGTGTTGCTGCCGGCCGACCTCGTCGAGCGGGACTTCACAGCCTCACGGCCCGGACGAGCTCTGGTGTCGCGGACTTCACCTACCTGCGCTGCTGGGAAGGCGTCGTCTTCTTCTCGTTCGTGCTCGACGCCTTCAGCCGCGCGGTCGTCGGCTGGCAGTTCGCCTCCCACATGCGCACCGACCGCGTCCTCGACGCGCTGCGGATGGCACTCGCCCAACGTGTTCAGGGCGCCGACGTCGCGCTCGTGCATCACAGCGACGCCGGCACCCAGTACACCTCGAACGACTACAGCCAGGCACTCGACGACCACGGCGTGCTAGCTCGATCGGCTCGTCGGCGACGCCTACGACAACGCGCTCGCCGAGAGCTTCGTCGACAGCTTCAAGACCGAACTGATCCGCGACCGCGTCTGGCGCACCCGATCACAGCTCGAGCTCGCCGTCGTCGAGTACGTCGCCTGGTTCAACACCGAGCGGCTCCACACCTCGCTCGGAGCCGTTCCCCCAGTCGAAAGCGAGAAAGCAGCATGCGAGACGATGCGGTCAGGAGAACCACCCTCTTGATCAATAGAGGGAACCAATCAAAGCAGCCTCCGCGAAACCCGGGAGGACTCATCTAGACTGCCATCTACGATGACTCGCCGTGCGGAAGCGAACATTGGCCGGTGCTGCCACGGAAGGCTCGGTACCACACGATCTGACGGTCGTCGTCCTCAACTGGGGCACACCGGAGATGACAATTCGCTGCGTTGGCGCACTGCTCGATGACGGCGTGCCGGCGAACCGCGTCGTCGTAGTCGACAACGGCTCTGACGACGACAGCTACGAGCGCTTCGAGACCGAGCTACCTGACTGCGTGCTCGTCCACCTCCTGGAGAACATCGGCTTTGCACGCGCTGCAAATGCTGGCGCGCGCGCGTTAGAGGGCAAGGCCTACCTGTTCGTCAACAATGACGCATTCGTGCACAAGAAGGGGTCGATAAGCGCTCTCGCGCGGGAGCTTCGAAGGGACTCGGTGGGCGTCGTCCTGCCTCGGATCCTAAACGAGGACCTCACAACGCAACCAACCGTAGGCCCTGCGTACACCCCAGGCGTGGCCCTCGTTACCACATCTGGACTGAGCCGATTCATTCCGAACCGGTGGCAGCCTCGCTGGAGCACGCACTGGGATCACTCTGAATCACGTGCCATCATCTCTGCAGCCGGGGTGGTAACCATCGTTCACAGCGAGGCATGGCAAACGCTGGGTGGGTTCCATGAGGGCTCCACCGGTGCGGAGGAAGTCGATTTGTTTAGGCGCGCCCGCGCCTGTGGGTGGCGGATCTGGTTCACGACCGATGCTGAGTTTGTCCACCTCGGATCAGCGACGATAGGCCGTCACTTCGGAGTGGCGAAGCGCGCAGAACTGTACGGCTATTCAGAAGCGGCGGAGATCCGTCGCAATCTCCCAGGGGTATCGGCGCGACTAACGCTCTCCTCAATCGAGATCGGCCTAGCCGTGCGATCGATAATCTTTACCGCTCTCGGATGGCATGAACGAGCCGCAGTGGTACGTGGGTCTCTGCGCGGGTACCGCGCAGGACGCACCGCGTGAGGAACAGAGAAACCTCGTGACCGCGCGCCGCGAGACCTCTCGAAAGCAAGTCAACCGCTCTCTCTGCCCCTCCCACGGTCAGGTCATTGCCGTGGATGTTGACGATCACGCGCATGCTTCGCTCCGATCATGGCGAGCCTTTATCATCCGGAGATCCGTCACTGCGCGAGGCCTCCGCGGATGCCCGCGGGCCGCTCCGTGGCAGGAGGTACGGGATGTACCGTCCGAGCCGAGATCGTTCTGATCGGCGCAACAGAAGTGCGACGAGCGGGGCATAGAGCAAAAGGCCCCAGGGGAGACCCACCCAGGGATAGAAGAAGGTTGGAGTGAAGGCGACGAGCCACGGTGCGAAGCTAGCGTAGTCAATTGACACGTAGGGTCGAGTAGCTCGGACGACGATCCAGAGTCCCGCGATCGAGAGAACCTCGCCTACCCCGTAGCCAGTCGGCGAGTCGAAGGTCTTGATTGCGGCGGCGGCAGCAGCAGCGAGAACGGCCACGCTTACCAAGCTACTTGCGGCCACCTTGCTCGAACGGCCGAGTACGATGAGCAGCGACACCGGCAGCCTCATGAAGGCGAACATCATCGCCGCCGCAGCGATCATCGGAAAGAGGGTCACGGACGCGTCCCACTGAGGACCAAGCAGAATCGGGATGACCCATCCGGCGAGAAGCGCAAAGCCAGCGTAGAGCGGCGCTACCGCGAGAATCTGTAGGAACATCCCCTCGGACACGGCGCGCCCGAGCCGTTCCCGTTCGGCCACGAGACGGGGGATGGCGGCAAACGAGACGCGAGAGCCGGCCGACGCGATGAAACCGAGCATCTCGGTGAAGCGAAGAGCGATCCCGACATTCCCGACAGCGGCAGGTCCGAGCAGACCTCCCGACCACGATCGGGTTCACAAGCAGGCGGGCTTCGCCGACCGCACCCAGAAGCGTGAGGGGCGCGCCGAAGCTAAGCATTCCGCGGGCGTCAGCCCACGACCAGGAGAATCCGACCGGGGCGTCCGAGACGACGGCAGTCGCGATAAGCGTGGATGCCTGTGCAGCAAGGTAGCCGGCGACAGGAGCCCACACCGACGGAGACCAATCGCCCAGGGCACAGCGACTGCGTAGAAGGCGAGTGGATTCACAAGTCCGATGAGCGCGACCCGCCGATACCTCATCGCACGCTCGAGAGAGGCTAGGCCAGGCGCGAGAAGCAGCGAAAGCGGAAGTGCCAGCACGAGCACCTGGAAGGGGCGCACGAAGATCTCACCGACCACAGGACCGATCGTCACCGGCGCGAGCAGGACACTCAAAGCCGCGATAGCGATTCCATTGACGAGCATCATCGTGAGCGCCGTGCGATACATCCGTGCATCCGGTTGCTCAGGTCGGCGAATGAGGTAGACCTCTACCCCAAAGCGACCCAGCAAAGTGAGAAATCCGACGATTCCGAGCCCGGCCACATAGCGCCCGTAGGTTGACGGCCCGATCTCGCGGGTCAAGACGACGAAACCCGCGACTCCCACCACTATTGCGAAAGCCTGACGCGCCGCCATGTACGCACTGCCACGGAGTGCGAGATCGCGAAGACTGACCTCCGGTGGCAATCCAGTCACAGGTCCAGACTAGTGATCTGACCGGCAGCTGAACCCCTTCGGGAGTGCGACAGTCTCCTCCCGTGAGAGGATGGCGGCTGCAGGCGCGTCGCGAGGCGTACCCGTCGGAAGTTCGTGACCGTGCGGTGCGGCGAGTGTTCGAGTATCAGGACGGGCATGGGTCGTAGGCGTCTCGGTCGCCGCGAAGACCGATTGTAGGTTGGAGTCGGGGCGCACATTTGGGCGCGTCGGAGCGAGGTCGACGATGGCCGCCGCCCTCCGGTCAATACGGAAGAGAGGCGGGTTGAGGGAGCTCGACTGTCAGAACTCCGAGAGACGGGCGTCGGTGGAGTGCTGAAGCAGGTCGCCAGCGATCAACCGTGAGAGCGCGTCGACCGTGGAGATGACCTCCCCGTGGGAACGGCTGCCGCATCGAGTTCCACTGTTGCTGATCCTGCGCGCCTTCAGGAGAGTGCGTCGGAATCGAACCTAGCGCGCGCCCAGGCTGCACGCGCGCCCCGCCGGGCGCGCAACGCGAGTTGCAAGGCAGGCGGCCCAAGAATCATCCGTCTGCGTATTCGTCGTTTGAGGTCGGTCCCCCTCCGGGCGCGGTCGATGCCGCGAGGAGTGAGGCGATGGGTTGCGTCGCCCAACGAGAATAGAACGTCCCCGGGTCTGCTCAGCGCCCGGTTTGCGTCAGCCTCAGGACCTTCCCACTTAGTGCCTATCGCGTGCTTAACGTGGCAATGGCCGTGGTTCTGATGAATTACGAGGGCGGCCGCGGTCGCATCTACCACGGGGATCCGTAGCTCCCGTGCCCGATAGATCATCCAGTTATCCCACGAGGGACGTCCCACTGCGAAGGCCGGGAGCGGACCGATGGTGCCTCTCGGGTAGACAAAATAATCCATCCCATCGTGCGGGTCAAGCACGCCCACTTCCAAGGCTCTGCGCCGCATCTCCAACTCCCAGTCGCCGCTGTCGAAGGAAAGCTCCACTGTCACGTCGAGGTCGCAGCGTAGCCCGACCATGAGGAACCGACGCTTCGCGGCATCCACCCGGGCTGCGGCAGCGACAAAATCGGAGAGCAGCAGGATATCGGCGTTTACATAGCAGAGGAGGCGAAACACCGCGCGCTCCTCCGCAGCCCGAAAGACGGAGTTCAGCAGAGGAGTACCAAACTGATTTCTTGCGATCTCAGGAATCCATTCAGCACCGAGTTCTGCCGCCACGCCGTTCGTACCGGGCTCGTTGCCGCAGAGGATGATCTGGCACTTTGGGTGCAACCGTGCCCAACTCCGTATCGCGTTCCGCTGGATACGCCCGACGTGACCCTCGAACGGCTTCGGGACAGCGAAGATCGTCAGCACGACGATACTATAGTGACGATCCATACACGATACTGTGGCGGTCGCTCTCCGTCGTGTGACGTCCCACCGTCGACGGCCATATCGGATCGAGAGACGTCAGCTCCGTCTTGTAGAATCGGATCAATGCGTCCGCGAGCGCGTTGTCGGCCGAGTCGCCATTGGGCCTGACCGAGCCAACAGCGCCGCCGACAGTCAAACCAAACGGGCTGTATGAACGCCCGGAGCGGTCCAAGCATCATCCTGACTTGGGCGACATCACTCGTACGGTCACCATACTCATCTGCTCGCCTACGGCCTATCCGCGTAGGGCTCGCGGGCCGGTTGCAGCTGCGCCGCTTCGCCGGGCTGCGTCCCGGGTGCGCGAGCAGCACTACTGCGAACGGTCCCCGCGTCCTTGCCCAACTCGCGACCCGCCGTCCCGACCCTACGCCCCTATTGGAGAAGGCCCCAAAGACGCGAGAGGCAGGAGGGCCAACGAATCCCGTCCCGAACATGTCGAAATGGCAGGGCGCGAGGCCATCACACCCGAACTCGTCCTCGTCGACCCGGAACTCCGCAGGCGGGTGCTCGACGTGGCGCTGAGCGACCTGTTCCACGAGACAATCTACGCCGCGTCGACAACCAACGTCGACTCACTCCCGCGGAAGTCGACACCTTCAATTACAACCGCGCAGCGGGCGCACCGGACGCGGTTTAGACCAGCTGCCGAGCTTGCCGCACTCACGACGATCGCAGCACTCGTTATCGCCCTGCCGTGTCTAGCGTTTCTGCCTCCGCGCCAGCAGCCGAGCCTCGTCGAACGAGAAACTGCTTCGCCCAGCGCCCGCTCGCGGATTACCTGGGACGCCGACCCGGCAGCCGACTATTACGTTGTAGAGTTCGTGATCCACGGCCGCCTCGTCGCCGTCCGGACGCCGTCCGCGCCCGCCGTCTCCGTGCCCCCGGCCGTCTCACGCGGAGCCAGGTGGCGCACCTTTGCTGGCTATGGGCCTATCGCGGCACGCAACACCCGCGGCCCAATCGCATCAGGAACGACAGTGGCTGCTTCGTAAGGAATCGGGTACGGCCAACCCGTCCTGGACTGCCGGGTATTCAGCACGAGTGTGCTGTGCGGCAATCCGCGGGTCTCATGGTCGTGCGTAAGGGTACGCCAGCCGGATTCGCCCTCAAGTCATCCACCCGCGCCGGTCACCACCACGCTCACTGGCGCAGCGCTCACTCGTGGGGCACGACTGTCTTGCGCGCGCGCACACGCGCCACGGCCTTGAGCACATCCTCCACGCCGATCCCGTCCATGCAGTCGGTCCGACGCCCACGGTACTCAGCGCCGAGGTTCAGAAAGCCGCATCCGGGCCGGGCCGAGTCGACCGAGACTGAGCCGGGCCCAACCGGCCCCCACCGATGTGACGCCGTTGGACCGTGCAGCCCCACCGTTGGTGCTCCGAGCGCCGCGGCCATGTGCATGGCCCCGGTATTCACGCTGACGACCACCTCCGCGTCAGCCAGCAGCCGAGCGGTGCTGGGAAGCGGACAGCCGGCAGTGTTCACGGCCCCTAAGGCAGCGGCGGCGAAGCGCGAGCGCTCCGCATCGGTCGAACCTCCGGTAAGGGCAACGCTCAGACCATCCGCGCGAAGGGCTTCGGACACCTCCGTCCACCGCTCGAGCGGCCATTCCTTCAGTTCGGCGCGGAAGCCCCCGGGCCACAGGTGAAGGACGGCGAAACCGCTCGCTGTCCCGCGAGGCGGTGCGACATCGTGAGGGACGACCAGGAGCGGGTCACAGGCAGCGCGAACCCCAATGGCTTGCAGCAAGGCGCGGAAATTGGCTAGCTCATGAACGCGGTTGGAGTGGCGGACTGGCACGTCGAAGGCCCAGTGCCTCCCCTGGCGGGGGGTGTGAAACCCTACGGTGACAGCTCCCGAGAGTGCGGCCACGAGCGCGTCGAAGCGCGGCCATTGACCCGTATCGATAACCAGGTCAAGGTTCCGCGCGCGCAGGGTGCGCACCGCCGATGCGGGCCGTAGGGGAAGAGGGACGACCTCGTCGAACATAGGAAGCAGCGGTCCCAAGGCCCAATTGGACGGCCCAGCAAAGAGCAGGAGGCGCGCATCCGGAAACGTGCTGCGGAGGTCTCGTGCCGGGCCCGAAAGCAGCACAGTGTCACCGATCGCAGCTGTCCTGATTACGCCAATGGACATCGGGCGTCTCGGCGGGCGCCGCCGCCGATGGGCGAACCCCAGCAGCGCGAGCGTTGGAACCCCCACACCCCGGTCGGCAACACGCAGCGCCCGTCCGCCGCGGCCATCGGCACTCACCTGTCTCCTCCTCGGATCCGCTTCACCATTTGGGTCGTGGAGACGTCGCGTGCGATCGCGGCAAGAACCACACGCCCAGTCCAGCCGCGCACGTCAGTGGCTCCAACGACCTCGTCCTCATGATAGTCGACCCCCTTCACGAGCACGGACGAAGCCGCGGTTTCCCGCCGAATGACCGCCCAGCCCGTAGCGATCATCGCGCGGCGCTGCGGCCGTCCAAGATCCGGAGCGCATGGCGGACAACGGTCTCCATTGGGAGGCTGCGGATGCACGCAACCGACGAGCAGACATGGTTCGCACACGGGCTGCAGGCCATGGGGAGACGGACAATCGCATGCCCCGTCCGAACGGTCCCCATGCCACCGGGTCTCCGGGGCCGTAGAGCCCCACGACCTTGGTGCCGCGGGCCGCGGCGACGTGAAGAAGACCGGAGTCGCTGCCGATGACGAGGTCGGGCACGTCGAGGAGCCAGGCTGCCTCAGCGAGAGATGTTCTACCCGTCAGATCCAGGAGCCTGGCCGGGTAGGGGAGCGCTTTGGCGTCGCCGGTCGCGCGATCCCCCGCGCGGGAGACGATTTCCGCGGCATCCGCTCGATCAGCCTCTTCCCCGATGAGGAGGAACCGGGCGTCGCGGGTCTCGGCGAGGCTCCGGACGAGCGCTGCCCAACGCGCGGGCGGCCAGCGTCGCGCTGGGTTGGTCGCGCCGATTGTGAGCGCTACAACCGGGCCGCTTGTTGGCGCGAGATGCCGGAGATGGCGGCGCGCTCCGTCTCGTGCCGACGCCTGCGGCCAGACGCGTGGCAACCCGGTAGTTATCGCGAGGATGCCGAGAGCGCGCGCGAGGCCGAGGAGGCGCCGCACCTCGTGGATAGATTTCTCATTGGGCGCGGTGCGCGTGAGGAGGAAGCGCCGACCCTGCGAACCATGCCCCACTCGAATAGGAGCGCCCGTCGCGAAGGCGAAAAGCGCCGCCGTCACGGTGTGCGGAAGAACCACGGCGACATCGGGCGTCTCCGCTCGAAGCATTTCCGCCAGCGCGAGAAGATCGCCCCGACTGTCGCTCGGAACCGTGAGCAGGCGGTCGAAGACGTCTGCCTCAGCGAACAGCTCCTTTACGCGCTCCTCGACCACCAGAGTGATGCACGCTTGGGGGAATGCGTCTCGGATCGTCCGGAGGGTGGGTGTCGCGAGGACGAGGTCGCCGATATACCCCGTTCCCAGGATGACCACCGAACCCGGGGCAGGAAGTTCTCCCGGATCCGCACACGCCGGCGCCGGGAGTGAGGCCTATCGCCGCCGCCCCGGCGAGGCTCCGCAGGACCCCGCGCCGTGTATGAGCTTCTTCGTCCGCGATTCCGCCCAGCGAACCCAGACGCTCACTTCGCGCGCTCCCGGGGAGACGAGGCGATCTCGCCGCGGTCGAAGCCCACGGTCCGTGGACGATTCTCGCTTGCGAGGAGCCGGAGAGCGCCTCCAAGCTCAGCCTGATCGGCACCGCGAGTCCGCCCGTTCACGACGGAGTTGATGACGTCTGTCATTGGGCCCATCATACGTCCCCTGGTCTGCCAGCCCCTGATATGAGGTTACGGCGCGTCGCCTCCATTGAGCTCTCAATCCCTCGTCTCCTACGGCGTCGCAGTGCTCTGGGCGATCGCGTCGCCGTAGGTGTGGTCTCATGTAGCAGGCTACGTCGCGCGCAGGTGTTCACCGTTGCCGGAACCACGTCGTCTCGAATGCCTCGATCGGGCTCGCCGGGTGTTGGGCCGACGTCCGCGAGATGTTCCGTGTTGGCGCGTCTTCCACGCTTGTGACGACGTTCGGCGCAGGACGCCAGCTCGCTTATGGTCTTCGCCTTCATGAGCCTTCCTGTGTCACTGCTCTTCGTGCTCGGACGCTCGAGCGAAATCGTGCTGAGCGGCATCGTGAGCCTGGCGTTGCTGACGGGGGACTGCCGCAGCGATCGAACCTCCGACTCGGCGACTGGCGACGGGGTAGGAGAGGTTCTGTCGATGGTGGGGTTGTGGTTCGTCGCCCGGGCTGCGCGACGTAACGTGTCAATCGACTACGCCCGCTTCGCCCCTGGCTCTTTGCGTCGATGCCGCCGGCCTCCTTTCCGGAATCGGTCTTCCATGGGGGCTGGTTCTCTATGCTCCGGCGGCGGTCCTGCTGTCGCGTCGATCAGATCAGGCCCGGCTAAGACGGTACTTTCGGTACGTCGTTCCAGGACGGCGCGCGCGAGCATCTTTGTAAGACTCTACGCTGAGGGAAGGTGTGCACATACTCGCCGAGACAGATCGGAGCGATCGATGCGAGTGCTGCTAGTGAACGGTCACGGCAATGACCTGACCGCGGGAGGAGCCGAGAAGGCGGTCGATCTGCTCTATAGAGGCCTTGGTGCGCGCGGACACAGTGTCTCGCTGCTGGCGGCATTTCCCGGGGGAGCGGCCGACAATGAGCAGGACATCACGGTGTTGAACACCGTTGACTGGCGCCAAAGCCACCTCCGACGCGTGAAGAACCATGCTGGAGACTGGTTGTCGCTTCCTCGTCGAGAATTGGCGCGCGCGGTCGCAATGCACGCGCCGGACATCGTACATACCCACAATCTCCCGGGCATCGGCACAGGAATCTGGGAGGTCTGCCGACGCCAAGGGATACCCGTCGTCCACACCCTTCACGACTACTACTTGTTATGCCCGAGGGTGACGCTGATGCGGAGGGATGGCACCACGCCCTGTTCACCGCACCCGCTCCTTTGCGGTCATCGAACGCGCCGCATCACCAGATGGTCGGACGCAGTCTCAGCCGTCCTGGGGGTATCTGAATACGTTCTCGGTCGCCATTCGGACTTCTTCCCGACGGCCGACCACCTTCTCGTCCGTTCGCCGATGGGAATGCCTCACGGGCGAGCGTTGCGTCCCCCAAGGGAGACGCTTCGCACAGTCGGTTACATTGGGAGCCTGAACGCGATCAAGGGTCTAGACCCCTTCTCGAGCAGTTCCGACACTCGCCGCGCTTGGGTTTGAACTGAGGATCGCCGGTGCGGGAAAGCTTGTCCCCGAAGTGATTGCGGTGGCTTCGAGCCAACCAACTGTCCACTACCACGGTCTGGTCACCGGCAAGGCGAAGGAAGACTTCTTCGAGGCCTGCGACGTGGGCGTCATCCCTTCCATCTGGGCGGAACCGGGTGGGCCGGTGTACACGATGATCGAGTGGCTTTTCTCCGGCCGTCCGGTCATCGTCTCACGGAGGGGCGGTCTCGCGGAGGTCGCCGACGAATTCGGCGGTGTCATCGCCATCGAACCCACCGCCGAGGGGATCGTGACTGCGATCAGACGGCTGTCCTTCGACTCGACCTGGAGGCAGGAGGTTTCCCAGGTGAGGCCGATCGTCCCAGACGCATACGACGGCTGGATCAGAACGCACGAGTCGATCTACCGTTCGGCCGTGATCGGGGCAAGCTCGTCCTGACGATAGACTCACGCGTCCGGTAGTGCGCGATACCGGCGTAGCACCCTTTCCGAGGTTAATGCCGAAAACCACCCGGACAATCGGGTCTGGGATGAACACCGGAAGTCCCAGTGTCAGAGTGTGCTCGTCGTGCGGGCTCGCTCCACATCGCTAATTGCGTTCGTGGCTGGTGCCAGTCGTGCGGCCGCTCGACGATCTTGTAGGACCGGCCGGCGTGGCTCGAGAAGGCGTGGCGTCACCCCAACTGGGATATGCCCCCCGGCCGGGTACCGGAGCTCCCTCAAGTGCTGGAAGGAGTCAGCGAGATGGTGGCAAATCGGGATCGACGCGAGTGGCCGGTCAGCCCCGTCCCCAGGGATCGTCGTGAACTTGGGCTTGCCACGCACGACGCCACGGAGCCCAAGCTCGCGCATCAACCTGGCGACGGTGCAACGTGCGACCCGGACGCCTTCGCGGTTCAGCTGCGCCCACACCTTGTCGACGCCGTGGACGCCAAAGTTGTCCCGGTGCACCCGTGCGATCTCGGGCTTCAGCACGGCATCACGGATCGCCCGTACCGAGAGCGGCCTTGCTTTCGCGGCGTAGTAGGTACGCGGGGCGAACTGCAACACACTGCAGATCGGCTCGACCCCGAACCGACTCCGGTGCTTGTCGATGTAAATGATCACCTCCTGGTTCCACCGTCGAGCTCGGTCGCGAAGAAAAGCGACGCCGACTTCAAAATCTCGTTCGCCTGCCGCAGCTCACGATTCTCACGCTCAAGCTCCTTCAACCGTGCCCGCTCCTCGCTCGACCCCGGCCGGCGGCCCTCGTCGACCCGCCCGGCGCACCCAGATCCGCAACGTCTCCGGCGTACAACTGATCTTCGCAGCGACCGAAACGATCGCAGCCCACTGCGACGCGATACTCGTGCTGGTGCTCGAACACCAGCCGCACCGCCCGCTCACGAACCTCCGACGAATACCTCCGCGGTGTACTTGACATGACTCCACCCTCGCAAGGACTGAAGCCAGCAACATTCCCGGAGCAACACGGTCGTTGTGGTTGACGAGCAGGGCCGGCAGCTCTCACGGACGAGCCCAGCACGACCTCGGACGATCATCTGCGGTTGCTCGCCTGGGCGGCCCAGCGCGGCAGCGAGCGTCTGTGGGTGGTGGAGGACCGCCGCCACCTCGCGCCGCCTCGAGCGGGACTTGCTCGCTGCCACACTCGCTGAAGCCGCATGACCCCAGAACTTGACAGAGGAGCAAGTGACAGTTGGACTTGATCGATATGTTGACCGTGTGTCAGCGGAAACGGGGTAATTCCACATAGCATGGCAGAACTCGCCGTCGTCCCTTGGATCGGACTGTGGTCCGATATCCTCGCTCAAGGCTTGTTGCCCCGCACACCCTCACATCCGAACCCGCACGGGCGCTTTGTCCTCCTCGACCGCGACGGCGTCCTCAACATAGAGGGCGATCCGTTCGTTTTGACACCCTCGCAGCTCGAATTGCTCCCCGGCGCTGCCGATGCTGTGGCGCGAATGAACAACGCGGGTATCGGGGTGGTGGTAGTGACCAACCAGTCGTGCATCGGCCGTGGGCTCATCGACCGGGCGGCACTCGACGCGGTGCACGACCGGCTTCAGGAGTTGCTGGCCGAGCGCCGCGGGATACTGATGGGGATCTACGTCTGCCCGCATACAGCCGACGAGGGGTGCCTGTGTCGCAAGCCACGGCCCGGCCTCCTACTCGACGCGGCGCGCGAGTACGGGTTCGACCTGGCAACCACCTGGCTGGTGGGCGACGCCCCCCGCGACCTCGAGGCCGCGCTGGCCGCTGGCTGCCGCCCGGCCCTGGTGCGCACTGGAAAGGGCGCGCAAACCGAGTTGCCTGACGGGGTGCCGGAGTTCCCCGACCTGGCCGCCTTCGCCAACTGGATCGTGGCATGAGTCGCTCTCTCGCCGAGGACCTGGCCGAGCACCGTCGCGTCGTCGACGAGGTGGAGCGGCTGCTTCCGGTGATCGAGGATCTGGCTGGAAGCATCGTTGAGCGGCTTCGGGCGGGCGGGCGGGTGCTCCTGATGGGAAACGGAGGAAGCGCGGCCGACAGTCAACACATTGCAGCCGAACTCGTGGGCCGCTTCATGCGTCGCCGGCGCGCGCTGCCGGCGGTCGCCCTAACTACCGACACGTCCGCGCTCACGGCGATCTCGAACGACTTTGGATTCGAGCACGTCTTCGAGCGACAGCTGGAAGCGCTTTGCGGCCCCGCGGATGTGGTCATCGGCATCTCAACGTCAGGGATGAGCTCGAACGTCGTGCGGGCGATGGAGCTCGCCTGCGGGATCGGCGCCCTCACCGTGGCGCTCTCGGGAGGCGAGGGCGGGCGTCTGGCAGAGTTGGCCGAGATTGCCCTGGTGCTCCCGTTCCGCGCCGCGGCTCGCGTGCAGGAGGGCCACATACTCATCGGGCATCTCGTCTGCGAGCGCATTGACGAGGCCTTCGATGAGTGACGGCTTCGTGTCCGAGGCGGCGCTCATGGCTCTTGCCGACGGCTTCGGTGGGACGAGGGTGATTGTGGTCGGCGACCTGATGCTCGACCGCTATCTGACTGGCCACGTAGGACGTATCTCGCCCGAGGCGCCGGTGCCGGTGGTGAGCGTAACGGGCGAGGCGGAGCATCTGGGGGGCGCCGCGAACGTGGCCCTCAACCTCGCAGAGCTAGGCCTGCGGGTCGATATAATCGGCGTGACCGGCCAGGACGCCGACGCCGTGCGGCTCAATGACCTGGCGCGGAATGCGGGTCTCGGCGTGGACGGCGTCCTGAGCGTCCCTATGCGTCCCACCACGACCAAGACGCGGGTGCTCGGGGCTGCTCAGCAGATGATCCGCCTGGACGCAGAGGAGACGTCCGCGCTGGCCCCCGAGGTGGCACAGGCGCTGATGGCGGCCGTGCGCCGGGCTTTCGAAGACCCCCCGGCGGTGCTTGTGCTCTCCGACTACGCCAAGGGCGTGCTTGTCGGTGACGTCTGCCAGGCGCTGATTGTGCAAGCACGAGATGCGGGCGTTCGTGTGCTGGTCGACCCGAAGGGCACGGACGTCGACCGCTACGTCGGGGCCACGGCCCTCACCCCGAACCTGAGCGAACTGGCCATGGCCCTGGGGACCCCCGGCGCCAGCTCGGCCGTTCTAATGGCAGGGGGGATAGACCTACGCCGCCGCCTGGGCCTGGAGTTTCTCGCGGTCACCCGCGGAGCGGGCGGCATCACCCTCCTCGACGACGCTGGGGAAAACACCTTCCCAGCTCAGGCGCGCGACGTGTTCGACGTCTCCGGCGCCGGCGACACGGTAATCGCGGTACTTGCCGCCGGGATGTCCGTTGGGCTCGAGCCCAACGTTGTGCTGCCGCTAGCCAACGCTGCAGCCGGGCTCGTGGTTGCTCGCGTGGGTACGGTGCCGGTCAACCGTGAGGAGCTGAGTGCTGCTCTCGCGCGACGGACGGGCGGAAGTGCGGCGAAGGTGCTCGAGCTAGCAGAATTGCAGGCACGGGTGCAGGTCTGGCGGAAGCGCGGCGAGCGGGTGGCCTTCACGAACGGGGTGTTCGACCTGCTGCATCACGGGCACGTCGACTCTCTAGAACAGGCCCGGGCGGAGGGCGACCGACTGGTCGTGGGTGTGAACGCCGACGCCTCGGTGCGGCGACTCAAGGGGTCCCAACGCCCCGTGGTAGGTGAAGCAGAACGAGCGCGGGTAGTGGCGGCGCTCGAATGCGTAGACGCCGTGGTGATCTTCCCCGAGGATACCCCCCTCGAGGTGATTCGCGCGGTGCGCCCCGATGTGCTGGTGAAGGGTGGCGACTATCGCGAGGATGAGGTGGTGGGCGCCACAGAGGTGCGTGACTGGGGCGGGCACGTGGTGCTTACTCCGATCTCGCGCGGTGTCTCGACGAGCAACCTGGTGGAGCGGATCCGTGAGCGGGGCGGGTGAGTGCCGGTGCCCGCAACCCCCGGGTCGTGCGCTTAAGTGCAGTCCGAAGACGGGAGATGGAGGCCATCATTCGCGGGCGGGTTTGACACACGGATCTCGATCGGCGGCTGCCCTGTCGTCTGGCACATCATGAAGAGCCTTCCTCCAACCACGACGTCGACAAGCGCGTGATTGCCGCTGAGTAGGCCCCAATGACCGGTACTTCGCGTGCAGGTCGAAGATCCGCGTCACTCATCTCGGCAAGATTCAACGCGGTGTGCGCTCGCCGGCCAAGTTGGACGGTCCAAAGGGGCCGCGCTTCCGTCTCCTGACGCGTTGTCGACGACGATTACTTTCACCCCGGTCGACGCCGTTCTCGACGTGGTGCAACCCTGGTTTCGCGGTGGAGCAGGCACGGCACAGCGTGGCGAGACAGTGATCCACTCGGATCACGGGACGCAATTCACCTCATGGGCGTTCACCGAACGGGCAAGGCAATCGGGACTCGTGCCGTCGATGGGATCTGTCGGAGACTGCTACGACAACGCGATGATCGAAGCGTTCTGGTCGCGGATGCAGGTCGAACTTCTCGACACCCGCCGCTGGAGGACCCGCGTCGAGCTCGCCAACGCGATCTTCGAATACATCGAGATCTTCCACAACCGTCGCCGGCGCCACTCCAGCCTCGGCATGCGCATACCGATCGAATATGAACTACAGAACACCACAACGAGGCGGCCTGAGCCAAGAAACCCGACTCCACCAAACCCCGGGCACTAAGGGCGCCTCCACGGCGCGGATCGTCAGCTCGGGCGGCCGCCAGTTGACCAGGCTCGCCGCGAGAGGACGACATCTGACGACCATCAACTCCACCAGGCGTCCCCGAGGAGCCTCGCCGGCCCGTCCTCGGCAACCGTTCGCCACGCCGGAGCTCCGAGGCGACGGCGGACAGCCTCGGCGGCGTCGGCCATATGACACCGACGCCGGAGAGCGCCGTGCGCGTCGCTTGCGACGAGATCCACGACTCCTGTGGTCAGCATCGACCAAGCGGTGCGCTCGACGTTCTCACCCCAACGCCCGACCAGGCTCGGAGCGACCACCTGGAGGAGGGCCCCGCGCCGCCGCAGCTTCCCGGCGAGGTCCGGCTCTCGCTGGAAGACGGCGAGTCGCTCTGGATGGGCGATCACTGGCACGAGCCCCACCGCGTGAAGGCGCCGCACGGTCGCCTCCACCGTGGTGCCCGTCGACGCCTGCTCGAGCTCGACAACGAGGAAGCGGCCCCCGATGCTGCGCTCCCGCAACACCAACCCACCTAACCCGACCGTGTTTGGCTCGCTGACCTCAGCGGCCAACGTGAGGGAGAGCGCGATCTCGTGCGAAGCGAGCTCCCGCTCGAGAACGACGAGCGCGACCTGCGCAGCGGCGCGCTCGGTCGGAAACTGCCGCGAGAGATGCGGCGTGCACACGGCGTGGCGGATGCCCTGCTCGGCCATCGAGACCGCGAGCTCGACGGCTTCGTCGACCGTCGCTGGGCCATCGTCGAGACCTTGCAAGATATGGCAATGCGTATCGATCACGTGGCGCGCACTATTTCCTTCGTGGCGGCGGAGATGCTCGGCGGGCCTGCAACCGTTGTCTTCTTCGGCGCCGACGCCGAACGTAGCAACCTCGACCGCCGCACGCCATATGACAGGGTCGAGGATCTCCGCGCACACCGTAACAGGCCTGCGGAGCGTGATCTTGAGGGATCATGCCCGGAAGTTAGCTGCGGTCCGCCCGACGCCTCCCCAATAAACGAGCAGATGATGTGCACGATTGCGAAGGAACTCGCACCGCATCATCACGGCCACGGGCGCGCGTGTAGTCACGCTTGCACGAGCAGAGCCCGACTCGGCTGCAACCTCGTCGAGAGCGGAGGTCAGCACCGCTGCGTAGCGCGGCACTCCCGGCGTAGCCTCCCGCGAGCAAGCCGACCAGGCACACCTTCGCCTTCAGGGGCTTCAAACTCCGCGCCGGGATGTGGCGGCCGCCGCGTCGGAACTCGAGGCAGCGCTGATCGCAATCCCGACGAGCAGCATGCCGAGGAACGCGGTGGGAAACCCTATGAAGGAACTCCGGGTCGCGGAGTCGAGCATCATCACGAGCAGAATGCTGCCTCCAATCCAGCCTGCTGCGCTTCCGTTGCGACCGAATCGGAGGCACAACTGGCCGAGTCGGCCGAGGATGCCGAGAAGGACGGCCAGGCCCAAGAAGCCGACGTCCGCAACTGCTGCGAGGTAGCCGGAATCAACGGCGAGCGTCGACTGGCCATGCGTGGCCGTGGGCGTCCGATACACGCCGAACGCCGCTCTCTCTGCAGCGGTACCGACGGCACCAACTCCCTTCCCCAGCGGCCATTGCCGCTTCTTGCCGAGCACGCTGTTCCACACGTCGGTCCGCCCGTTGATCGAGAGGTACGTGCTCGGCGCAGCCTGAATGGTGCGGGTCTCGTACGCGCCCTGGTTCACAAGGAACACCATGAACGCAGCGCTGGTCGCTCCTAGCAGGAGCACCGCGACGACCGCCTGTCCCTTCCGCGCGAGCCAAACGCCGAAGAGGGCCACGAGGATGGGCACTGCGGTACGAACGAGGGAGGCGGCGAGACCCAACAGCAGCAGTACCCAAACCGGAACCGCCACCCACGGACTAGGGCGCACGAAGGTCATGATCGCGAGGCCAACAAGGAGGAATGCGGCGTATGCAAACGGCTCGTCAAGCGTGCCGAAACTGCGAAGATGTCCGCCTATCGTCCGGACGTTGGCGTCGAAGCTGTACCCCATCCCAACGAGAGCGAACGGGCCGACCTTCTGCTGGTAGAGCCCGTAGAGTGCCTCGAAGCAGGCCGTCACGATGAACGACACGAGCGCCCAACGGAGTACCTTGACCGGCCCACGCACGCTGAGCCCGACGAGCAGCAGCAACAGCGGTTCGGCCGCAAGTCGCAAGCCATGCTGCCATTGAGCCCCATAGGCCGTGGCCCCGAAGCCCGCACCGAGGTTCACGACGTAGAGACCGAGGAACGCGCTGACGAGGATGAGCAGGGGCTTGTCCACTGGCTGTCGTTCACCCGCGAGGCGACGCTGCAGAGTAACGATGGCTGCCCCGATCACGGCCCCAACGATGATCGCGTCCTTCAGAGGGCCAACCGACGGAATGACGAGCACCTTGATCATGGGGATGGCAGCAAAGACAGGGATTACCACCGCGATCAGGACATGGGGGGCGGCGATCGTGAGGAGCACGATCGTGGCGAAAACACCCCTCGCTAGGAGCAGCGCCAGATCCGTTGCAGTACCGGTGCTGCCCCGCATGAGTCCCGATGACGCAGCGCGAGGCCGAAAGCGGCGAGAAGCGATCCATAGTGCTCACGCCCGATGCGATTCCCGGACATCGTCCGCCCCTAGTTGCGGTAGTAGTACTGCTGGCGATCCGACGACGTCGGCGCCGCGGTGAGCACTACACCGCGAATTCCTGCCCTCCAGGTCGCCGCTTGGCGGGCGAGACGGGTAAGGTCGCGACGGGTCGGCCCGCCGTAGCGGACGACCACAATGACGCCGTCGACGATGGGGAGAGTTCGGCCATCTCGGTTGTGAGGAGGGCCGGCGGCGTATCAATGATGATCACATCGAATTCCTTGCGGAGGCGCTCGATCATCGCGACGGAACGCGGAGACCGTGCCGCGACGCCCGATCGATCGGATCCTCCGGATGGGACGACGACCAGCGGGAGGCTGACCCAAGTCTTTCCTCGAATGGTGCCCTCCCCCGGGAGCGGCTGCGCCAGCGAGCCGTCTCCTGAGATCGGATACGACCAGAGCTCCGAATCGACACTCAGGTTCGAACGGACGATCTGCAGAACGCCCTTGGCTTCTGCGGGCAACCCAAAGACGCGTCCCAGATTAGGCTTGCGGAGGTCGAAATCGACGAGGGCGACACGAAGCCCTCGCTTGGCCATCGCGACGCCGAGGTTCGCGGCGGTCGTCGTCTTCCCTTCGCCCGCTACGGCGCTCGTGACTGCGAACACTGTTGAGTGGGTGTCATCGCGCCCGTCATCCTCGGTGTCTCCCTGCTGGACGTTCGCCGCAAGCAGCGCGTACGTATCTGCGTATTTCGCCTCGTGTCGTCCGAGTGCGACGATCGGCGTCGACTTCGGAAGGCGTGGAATTGCCGCGATGATCGGGCGGCCGAGGATGTCCTCGACGTCGCCCTCCGACCGCACACGGGTGCTCAGGAGTTCGCGAACCCCGGAGATCATGAGCGCGAGGACAATCCCGATCGCGACGCCGAGCACCGTGTCGCGCATCGGCGCCGGTGCGATCTTCTCTGCCTCCCGCGCTGGGTCGATCACGATCGCGTCACCTGAGTTCAGCGTCTGCTGGAGCTCGAGTCTCCGGAGGAGTTGGTTGATCTCGCCCTTGTTCACGGGCCCCTCGGCAAGGCGGGTCACGTAGCTTCGTGATTGCCTGCTCGATCGAAATCCCCGACACCGTAGAGCGGAAATCGACGTAACGATTGGCGAAGGCGTTCGCGGTGGAGACTGCGAGGGATGCGTCGCTCGTCCTGGCGGTGAAACTGATCACGTCGCTGTCCGGGTTGCTGGAGACCGACACGTGAGAGCGGATCTCGTCGACTGTGCCAAGGCTCGGGTTGAGGCGCGAAACGGTGTTCAGGAGCGCCGTCGACCGCAGCCAGCGCAACAGCGTTTTGACTCTCCCGCTGCGGATCGACGTAGGGCGCCTGGGTGTTCGTGAGGATCGAGGCGAGATCACGCGCCGACACATAGACCGATGCGGTCGCCGAATACACCGGCCCGTTCAGCTGTCGCTGCAGGTTCACGGCAACGGCCGCAGTGATCGCGCAGATGAGTATCAGGGGGATCGCACGGCGAACAGCGCCGACGAGCGCTTCGGCGGCGTCTTGGCTCACCTGACCCGCTCGCGCTGGACGGTTTCCACAACGGTTGAAGAGTACCCGCAGTCTCGGCTGGAGGAGCGGCGGGAACCGCCCATCGACGTCAGGCATCCACGCCGGCGCGTGGCACGAATCTGGAACGGCTCTCGTCATGGCATTCGATTTCCCCCCTTGGAAGGACTACCCAAGGAGCATGATCACTCTGTTGGGGGACGTGAAAGACGGGGAAGCGCCGATCTCTGGAGAACCCGCCGCCGACCCTCCGGAGGAACCGTGCTGACGCTCCCAAAGACACAGCTGCCCACCCGCGCCTCGACGCGACGGACTTTCGCCGTTGCCATGTTCGTCGCGCTGATCGTCGTCTTACTAGACGGCGCCTCGCCTGCCTCGTCGAGCGACAAACACGCGGCTTCAGTCCGCTGGGATCAGCGCACGTTCACGACCGCGACCGCTCTTTCGTCGTATCTGTTGGCGCGGGGGGTCGATCCTGACCGATTCTTTGCCATCCACCCGGCCGTGGCTGAGACGTTCGGTCTGACGGCAATACGTTGGGATGGCAAGTCCTTCTACACCCCCTCCGGAATGAAACGCTGGCACCAACGCGCCGGGGGGAACTTTTCGCGTTGGGCGAAGGAGCACCCTGCCGCTCTGCGCGCCCTGAGCAGGAACGCTGGGCCTGGCGCTCTCACCCTTTCGCAACGGTGTCGGGACCGCCGTTGCATGGCGCCGAAGTCAACGACGGCCCCGGCCGCGTTCGGAGCCGGTCAGGTAGGACTCGCCGTTACCGTCTCAAGCGGTAGCTGGCGCCCGTCGGAAGGGCTGAGCTATGCATACCAATGGCAGCGCTGCTCCTCGACCACCCCTTGCTCGCCGATCGGCGGTGCGACCTCGCAGACCTATACGGTGCAGAGTGCCGATGTGACCAGCACACTTCGCGCCGTGGTCACGGTGCGAAACCGGAACGCATTCAGCTCAGCGACCTCGAACGCTGTTGGTCCGGTGGCCTCATCGAGCAGTCCGCCGACCGGGGCGTCGGGCGGTGGCGGCTCGACGATCGCGCCCCCAGTTACTCAGTTGCCGAGCAACTCCGGACCGGCCGCGGTCGGACCGACTCCCACGGGCTCGGCGGGGACGGCGGCCGGCGCGCCAGCCGGGGCGGTAACGGGCGCCTCGTCGGCAAACGCAACCGCGGCCATTCCCACCCCAGCTCCTGTCCCCACTTCGTCGGCGAAGTTCGGCGTCGCCTCGGGCGGTGGGATCGAGTGGGCGAATGACGCTGATCTTGCCCGCGAGCTCGACGGCTACAAGTCGATTGGCGCGGGCTGGCTCCGTTCGGATCTCAAGTGGTCGGTGGTGGAATCGACCCGTGGTGTGTTCAACTGGTCGACGTACGACCGGCTCGTCGCCGCCGCCACGGCACGCGGGATCAACATTGCCTTCATGCTCGGCTACACACCGAAGTGGGCGCGACCAGCAGGCGTTCCCGACGACGACAAGTACGCCCCTGCCAACCCGGACGACTTCGGCCCGTTCGTGCGTGCTGCCGTCGCCCGCTTCTCACCCAGAGGGGTCAAGGTCTTCGAGATCTGGAACGAGCCGAATATTGACTTCTGGAAGCCAGCGCCGAACGCAGTTCAGTACACGGCGCTGCTGAAGACGGCATATGTGAACGCGAAGGCAGCCGACCCCTCGGTAACGGTGCTCGCAGGCGCATTCGCGCCAGTCGGCGGCCATGACGACCCAACATGCGGCGGGTCCGGCGCGACGACCAGAGTATCAACCCGATCAACTTCCTGGAGCAGATATACGCGAACGGTGGCAGCGGCTTCTTCGACGCCCTCTCTCACCACCCGTACGACGCGCAGGGACCAACCGGAACCCACCGATGCAACGCCTGGTACCAGATGTTCGGAACCTCGCCGAGCCTCCTGAGCACGATGCGGGCACAGGGCGACGGCTCGAAGCAGATCTGGGCCACCGAGTTCGGAACCGACCTGGGCTGGGTTGGAGGTTCTCAGTCTGCCCAAGCGCAGCATATGACGGACGCCTTCAACCTTTGGCGAAGCTATCCGTGGGCGGGCCCTCTTATGGTCTACTCATATCGCCAGAATCTCGGCGGATTCAACCTCGTTAACGCCGACTGGTCACCCCGTGCTGCCTGGTACGCGTACAAGGACGCAGCGAGGCCATAGAAGTCTGACAGGAAGGGGCGTCGAATACTGCGCCGGTTTCGATCTGGGCAGCTCCGGTGAACACCGCACTCGTTGTGTTTGCACCGAGAGCCGTAGGCGCGCGCACGCCTTCGGGTTTCGTCAGACTGGCGGGTGCCGGAAGCCGGACGATGCACCCAGAGCTCGATTAGACCTGCTGTCGAAGCCACACAGCTCGTGACGTGTTCGTGGGTTCGTTAATCCGCGCTCACGAAGCGGATTCAGGGAGCCAAACAACGACCGCTCGTAGGTGATGTCGCATTCGAGGCAGAGCGGATTTTCCACGTAGTCGATGTCCCATTCGACGCTGTCGACGATGGACTATGAACCACCGTGTCGGCCGTGACCTCGAGCCGATCCCGTTACGTGCACCTGATCCGCGCCGAACGAACCTCAGACGTTTCGTACGGCACAAACGGGCGCGACACCCTTTAGCGACGAGCGGGAAGACCCCGCGGCCCGATACACCGGGCGCGAGCCCCCGACCCGGAATTGACGTATCGCCGAGACGACACATACTGAGTACACTGGGGTTGGCGGCTGGTCAGAGCGGAAACAGGACTGTGGGTAGGCTCGGCCAATACAAGGGGAATACGCTGAAACGGATGCCATTGACATCGCACCGCGGGCACGCCGCGCTGCCTCTACCGCGATCCTGTGCCGGTCGGTCGGCTCACGGATCCACGCCACCGCCTGACACCCGCGAGGTCACAGCGTGACACAGAGCCAGGAAACAGAAGGCGCGGGCACACTTACGGGAGCTGTTGGCCCCATTGGGGTAGATCGCGGATCGTGGAAGTCATCGGCCGTAGACCTCAGGATCGGCTCCGACGGCCGGGCGCGGGCAGCGCGCAGCCGGAACAGGTGGGCGTACGGGAAGCTGCTCATGGACGCAACGATGCTCGCGATCGCGGCGGTCGTCGCCTCCGCGTTCGCAGTTGAGGCGCCAATCCCGATGCAGTACCTCGCGCTTTCCTGCCTCCTCACGTTGACGTTCTTCGCGATCACGGGTGGATACCGTCATCGCTTCGAGGTCGAACTCCCAGACGAGTTCGTTGCCTGCTTCGGCGCAAGTGCCGTCGCAGTGATGATGGTGACATCACTCGAGTCCTTGATCACAACGCAGGATCTCATCGCGGGGAATTCGCTTCGGCTCTGGTTCTTCAGCGCCGTCTTCCTGAGCGCAGGTCGCACCGGGTTGGTCATGGCCCAGAGGAGCGCCCGCCGAAGGGGCGAGGGGCTGGAGCGCACCCTGATCGTTGGCGCCGGGCACGTCGGCTCGCTCGTCTGCTCGCGACTGAAGGAGCATCCAGAGCTCGGGCTGGCTCCGGTCGGATTCCTGGACAAAGACCCCGTCGTCGTGCCGCAGAACGACGCCTCCGAGAGCGGAGCTCCCCTGCTCGGGGCGAGCTGGGATCTCGAGAGAGTCGTGAATCTGTATGGGATTCAGCACGTCGTCCTCGCGTTCTCGAGCGCACCACACGCGGTGATGCTCGACTTGGTCGCGAGGTGCGAGACCCTGGGCATCCGCGTCTCGATCGTCCCTCGCCTCTTCGAGCGCATGCCTTCACGCGTCGACGTCACGCACGTCGGCGGCCTACCATTGCTCCACCTTCGCCCCGCCAACCCCCACAGCACGCAGTACGCGATCAAGTACGTTCTGGATCGCGTAATTGCAATCGCGGCGCTCGTGATCCTCTCCCCATTCCTGCTGGCGATAGCTCTCGCCGTGCTGGTCTCCCTCGGCCGCCCGATTTTCTACCGTCAGCAGCGCGTCGGGCGTGACAACAGCCCGTTCGAGATGCTGAAGTTCCGCACCATGCGTCCAGCGAGCCCTTCGGACGATACGTCGGTCGACCTGCCGCCGGACACGGCGCCCGGTGGAGTCGAGGGGACGGACAGGCGCTCGTGGGTCGGTTCCGCGCTGCGCCGCAGTTCGCTCGATGAACTTCCACAGCTGCTCAACATCGCCCGCGGCGATATGAGCTTCGTGGGGCCACGACCTGAACGCCCCGAGTTCGCCGAGCACTTCGACCAGAGCGTCTACCGATACGGTGACCGCCACCGGATCAAGGGTGGGTTGACCGGCTGGGCGCAGATCCATCGGCTCCGCGGCCGCACCTCACTGGCCGATCGTGTCGAGTGGGACAACTACTACATCGAGAACTTCTCGCTCTGGCTCGACGTCAAGATCATCCTTCGGACGGTGCCGGAGATCTTCCGCGGCGGAGCGGAGTGAACGGACGGAGGCCGCGGTGGTTCCCGAAAGGAACCTCGAGCCGAGGCCACGGACTGCATCCTCGCCCCGGCCGGATTCCCTCTCAAGCCGGTACCCCTGTCTCAATCGCGCCGGGGGTGTACAGAGCTCGGCATTGCAGGTATCGTTAGAGGGACAGTGCAGCACAACGGACCCGTTTGCTGAATGGGAGAACAAGGGGTTGGGGGAAATGAGCAGAGACGTGAACAAGTTCGGCCGAATCACCTTCTGCAGTATCGCCGTGATCGTCATCGCCGCTCTGAGCGTTGTGGGAACCGGGATCGCTTCGGCCAGCACGAACAAGCCGTCCGCAGCTAGTGATCAGTACCCCCCCGTGGTGGCCAGCCAGACGACCGCGGGATCCAGTCCCAAGACCACGTCGAGCCAAGGAGTGGCGTCGACCGGCGGCACGCTCCCGTTCACCGGCGTCTCGTTGATCTGGACCGCGGTCGGTGCGGTCGCCCTCGTGGGGCTCGGCATCGGCCTGCGGCGCCACGACCGCAAATCCTGATCGCGCGAAGGCTCTTGTGTGGTCGATGTCGCCCAAGCTGTGCGGCATCGACCATAGGGCGCTGAGTTCATTCGCCAGGGATGACGATCCGGGGGTTGAGGCGACGCGTCTTGGCTAACGCCTCACGACGCTCTGTTCCGGTCGACACCTCAGCGATGGCGAGCCACGTGCGCCAATTCCGAGGATCGCGGACGGCGGCTTCTCGATAGCTCATCCGGGCACCGGCACGATCCTTCATCGCCAGCTGAGCGTCGCCGAGAGCGATCCAGGGCGCTACTGACCACGGAACCAAACCGGTGGCTCGCTGGGCGCTCCTGATCGCCAGTTCGAGCCGCCCGGCATCGAGTGCATTCCGACTTTCGGAGACGCCCCGATTCCCGGAATAGCTCACGAACGCGAACACGGCCACCAGAACCGACGCGGCCACGAGCATCCGTTTCGGCCACCGACCGAGAGTGAGCGGGCTGAGCGTGGGCGGCGGGTCGACGAATCCGACCGACCCGGCCAGAATCGCGGCAACCGTGACCGCCACCAACTCCCAGTCCCAATCGACCCCGGCATGCACCAGAAAGGCGACGTAGGCACCGAACGCGGCGGGCGCAAGGGGACCTGCCCGGCACCGGAGCAGGCCGACGAGAGGCACCGTAAGAGCAAAGACGAGTAGGAGAAGACCCACGACTCCCAGTTCCGCGAGCACTTCGATGTACAGGTTGTGCGCGTCGCGAACATTCAGATCGATCGTTCGCAGCCGATACCACGACTGCTCGAACGTACCTGCGCCGCCCCCCACAACGGGATGTTTGCGGGTTTCGACTGCCGCGACGCGCCAGTGGTCGAGCCGGTAGTTGCTGGATACACTCCGAAAGCGATCTCGATAGCTCGACGACTCGATCGAGTAGTCGGCGCGGAATGCCGACCACGCGCGATCGGCGACCCGGGACTGGCCCGCCGAGGGCGGTCACAAGACCGATCGCAAGCGCGAGGCCCGCAACTACAGAGAGCGATACCGAATCGGCGCTCGGCGCTGCGACCCGGGTTCAGCCGGACAACGACGAGATGGGCGGCCTCGTTGAGGAGTACGGCAGCACAAGCGAGAGCAGCCACCCAGGCCGCGTAGCCACGGCCCGCTTCGGCGGCTTCGACCACCGGCGTCCCCGGCTCCGTCAAGGGGCCGGAAGCAAGTCCCAGCCACACGAGGAACCCGACCGGGATCGCCAACGCGACCGCAGATGCGAGCAGCTCTATCCGACGCGAATCGAGAATGACCATCGCGACAACGCCGATCACCATCGCGGCCAACGCGCCCCGACTGAACGTGAAGAGCATGGTCGGAACGACCACGCACGCGGCGACGGCCGAACCTGCTCTGACGATGCGCGACCGTTCGTGACCCGCGCAGCCGACTGCGAGGACCGCCCCCATTGCGGCGAAGATGCCCAGTGCATTCCAGTAGCCGAGCGGCACCGACAACCGGTCGGCAAACACCGGGTCGGGCGGTGAAAAGTGTGTCGGGAACAATTTCGTCGTAAGCGCGTACGCGCTCACGACCGGATCCCACCAAGAACACCGATCGCTAGCCCGCGCCCGAGAATGTGCCGCCCATAAACGGCAAGCACAAGGGCCAGGCTCAGATAGACGACGTCACGCTCCACTTCGCGAATCGACGCAGGGACGCTGGCGCTCCAGAGAGCGCTCAGGGCCACCCAGGCGACGAACGCGGCGACACCGGCCAAGAACAGCATCTGCAGCCTCGGGATCCGAACCGAGACCTGGAAGATCAGTCCCGTGACGGAGAGCGCGAGGAAAACCAACGCCTGCCAACCCCACGAAGCATCGAAGTACGAGCCATTGTGGGTGCTCGCGACCGCCACCGTCGTCGAGGCGAAAACGAAGGCTGCGATGTCCTCACCTTGCGCGGGGACACGTCGACGGAGAAGCGAGCGGTCACCCCCATCCGCCGCGAGCGACGTACCTGGATCTCGGATTTCCTCGGTGAAAAGTTGGTTCGCCTGGTCCATGGTTTCCGTGGATCCGCGCCGTGCGTCGGACGAGACCATACCGGTGCGCCGAGCTAGCGCATCGAGCGGCGATCGTTACAGTTCGAATCGATGAAACGGCTTATCCGATTCGCAGCCTGGTCTCTCATCGTCGCCGGTGTTGCTCTCGGTGCCTGGACTGCGACCGTCTGGCTTTGGCAGGATCCTGTTACCTCAGTGTACGCGGCTCACCGCCAATCACAGCTCCGATCCGAACTTCGAGCCACCGCGAAGGAATTCGTCGCGAAGCGCCCCGAGGCGACAGAACCGCGGCGCGGAGCCCCGTCCGCTGCATCACTTCGTCGCCTCGCGGCCACGTACGCAGAAAGCACGCCAGCGGGCGAGCCGCTCGGGAGGCTGAGCATTCCCCGGCTCGGGCTGAAAGTCACGTTCGTGAACGGAACGCACGCCGACGATCTACGAGCCGGACCAGGGCGGGATGAACGGACGGGGCTGCCGGGGCAGCATCGGCTGGTCTACATCGCGGGCCACCGGACGACCTATGGAGCACCGTTCGCCAACATCGATCGTCTCGTCCCCGGCGACTCGATCCGCTCGAACTTCCCTACGCCGTCTTCATATACCGCGTGACCCGAACCCGGATCGTCGATGCCCACGACCTCTCCGTGCTCCAGCCAGGCAACGCGGGAGATCATCGTTCTCCAGGCCTGCCACCCTCGGTTCTTCGCTACCCAACGACTACTGGTGTACGCAGACCGAGCTCGGGTCACCGCGCCCTCCCTCCAATTCTGACGGCGATCCGTCTCGCCGCGTGACCGCGTCAGTGCCAACCTCGAGCCGTAAGCGGCAATCGCGAGCCTCGTGCGAAGTCGACTCACGGGTAGACGAACCGGCCGTTCTTGATGATGATGCGACGGTGCTGCCCATGCGAAACCCGACCCCGCTTGTCCCGTCCTCCCTGTGCATCTCGCCCGGCCGCGGAGCGCGGATGAAGACGGTCATCCTCGCCGGCGGCCTCGGCACCCGCCTTGCCGAAGAAACCGACCTGATCCCGAAGCCGATGGTCGAGATCGGCGGGCAGCCGATTCTCTGGCACATCATGCGGCACTACTCACACTACGGATTCAAGGAATTCGTTCTGCCTCTCGGCTACAAGGGCTCCGTCGTCAAGCGTTTCTTCCTCGACATGCCCACGGTCGCCAGCAGTTTCTCGATCGACACTACGGACGGGCGACATCTCGATCCACAACGACAGCCAGTGCCTGAATTGGAAGGTTCACCTCGTGGACACCGGTCTCGACACGGAAACGGGAGGACGGATCCGGCAGGTGCTCCCGCTCATCGGTGACGAGACGTTCATGATGACCTACGGCGACGGAGTATCTGACGTCGATCTTGCGCTCCGTCCTCGAGTTCCATCGTGGTCACGGGAAGCTCGTGACGATGACCGTGGTTCGGCCCCCGTCTCACTTCGGGAGGATGCAACTCGACGGCGACGTTGTCGTCGACTTCGCCGAGAAGCCTCATCACCATGACGACTGGGTGAACGGTGGCTTCTTCGTGGTCGAGCCAGGCATCGCCCCCTACCTGCGGGACGAGACGGGATGTGGGAGCGCGTGGCTCTCGAGCGTCTGGCGAGCGACGGTGAACTCAGGGTGTTCCGTCACGACGGCTTCTGGCAGTGCATGGATTCGCTCCGGGACAAGCGCCGTCTCGAGGAGCTTTGGCAGAGCGGTGCTGCGCCGTGGCGAACGGACCCGTGAGCCCCTGCCGCTCGTGCGGTAATCTCCTTCGCTACTCCGTCGTGGATCTCGGCTCACAGCCGCTCGCGAACGCCTTTCCGAGCCCGACCGACCTCGAGCGCCCGGATCCCGTCTACCCACTCCACCCGTACGTCTGTGACGCGTGCTGGCTGATGCAGATCGACCACGCTGTCCCGCCCGACGAGATCTTCTCGGACTACGCGTACTTCTCGTCCTTCTCGGATTCGTGGCTCGATCACGCCCGAGCCTACAGCGAGCAGATGATCTCCGAGCTCCGACTCGGCTCCGCCGACATGGTGGTCGAGATCGCCTCGAACGACGGGTATCTCCTGCGGAACTTCGTCGAACGGGGTATCCCCGTGCGGGGAATCGAGCCGGCGCGGAACGTCGCAGCAGCCGCCATCGAACGCGGAATCCCGACCGAGACCATCTTCTTGGGGCGCGCGACCGCAGAGCGGCTGCGATCGAGAAGGGCTCCAGGCGGACCTCCTGATCGGCAACAACGTCCTGGCTCACGTTCCCGATCTGAACGACTTCGTGGCCGGCCTCGCGACCCTCCTGGCACCGCAGGGCACGCTGACGATGGAGTTCCCACACGTCCTGCGGCTGATCGAGGAGTCGCAGTTCGACACGATCTACCACGAGCACTTCTCCTATCTGCTCGCTCCTCTCAGTACGAACGCTTGTTCTCCGCCACGGCCTCACCGTCACTGCGGTCCAGGAGCTGCCGACGCACGGCGGTTCTCTCCGCGTGACGGCGCACCAGGCGACCGCGGTGACCCCGATAGCGGACTCCGTCGCTGCGATGGATGAACTCGAGCGACAACATCGACTGACCAACGTCGCGACCTACCAGAGCCTTGGCGCACGCGCCAGGCAGGTGAGAGCCGACCTCCTCGACTTCCTGGCCGAGGCGCGGCGCGAGGGAAAGACGGTGGTGGCCTATGGCGCACCGGCGAAGGGGAACACGCTCCTCAACTTCGCGGGCGTCGACACCGCCTCGGTTGCCTACACCGTCGACCGGTCACCGCACAAGCAGGGCCTGTTTCTGCCGGGCTCACGTCTTCCCATCTTCTCGCCAGACCGCATCTTCGAGGATCAGCCTGACTACGTCCTCCTGCTCCCCTGGAATCTCCGCGAGGAGATCGCGAGCCAGATGGCGGCTGTGCGGCAGTGGGGCGGGAGCTTCGTCACGCCGATTCCACGGCTCGAGGTCTTCTGACTCGCGTCGGCTCACGGGATGCCTGGATGCGCGCGTCGGTCTCATGCATCGAGATACGCGAGCACGACCTCGCAGACGGCGCCGATCTCCGCCTCGGTGAGGCCAGAGGCGGATGGGAGATTGAGCGAGCGGTGTGAGACCTCATAGCTGACCGGTGTCGGATGTCGTGCCTCGAAGTGCCCGATCTCGGTCAGTGGCCAGAAGAACACTCGGGCATCGGCACCGATGGCACCGAGCGCGTCGACCAATCGCTGACGCCTCGACGACGTCCATGGCACCCTCGGGGAAGAGCGCGTTCACCATCCAGTATCCGGGTGTCGCAATTGCGTCCGGCTCGGGATTCAAGGTGATTCCCGACGATTGCAGGCCCTCGCAGTACGTTTCGAATATCCGGCGCTTCTCGTCGATCAGCTCGGCGATCCGCTCGAGCTGGGCACAGCCGATCGCCGCCTGAACATTCGACATCTTGTACTTGAACCCAACTCTGTCGGGCCAGAACTGTTTCGTCTGGCCACGCGCCCTCCCGTGGTTACTCAGCGTCAACACCTCTTCGAAGAGATCCGCGTCACTCGTGACAAACGCCCCACCCTCGCCTGTCGTAATCGTCTTCGTGCCGTGAAACGAGAATGTCCCGAACGCTCCGAGCGAGCCTGCACGCTCTGCCCGCGTACGTCGATCCGAGCGCCTCGGCCGCGTCCTCGATGACAGGGATTCCGTGCCGCTCTCCGATGTCGAGGAGGGCCTCCATGTCGCAGAGATTTCCGTAGAGGTGTACGGCCATGATGACCTTGGTTCGATCTGTGATCGCTTCCTCCACGCGCTGCGGGTCGATGCACCACGTGCCCGGGCTGATATCCACCAGAACCGGCGTTGCTCCGAGATACGTCACGGGCGCCGCGGACGCAATCCAGTTGATGTCGGCCAGAATCACCTCGTCACCCCGGCCAACGCCGAGCGCCGCGAGGCCCATGTGAAGCGCGCCCGTGCAGCTCGACGTCGCGATGGCGTGCTCGACGCCGAGATGCGACGCGAGGGCGCCCTCGAATCGATCGAGGTACTCGTAGCAGCGTTCACCCCATCCGTTTCGACTGCATCGCTCGCGTATCTCACCTCGAGATCGGTGATCGAGGGCTTCGTGTAGTGGATCCGCCGACGACTCACACCGTGACCCCGAGAAAGGCGTCGGTCAGCAGTGGGTGAGACCGATCCCGCACGGAGACATCGGTCACCGGGAGCGGCCAGTCGATCGCAAGAAGCGGGTCATCGAATGGCGAATTCCCCCCTTCGTATGACGGCGTGTAGTACTCCGTCGTGGAGATACAGAAGTTCGCTGTCGTCCTCCAACACCTGGAAGCCATGCGCGATTCCTTCGGGAATCACCATCATCCGCGCATTCTCGGAGCTTAGTTCCTCTGCATGCCATTGCAAGAACGTCGGGACCCCTGGCGCACGTCGACCGCCACGTCCCACACCCGCCCCCTCACGCATCGAACCATCTTCATCTCGGCGCAGGGAGGGAACTGGAAATGCAGGCCGCGGACGGCGCCTACGAGGAGCGTGCGCGAGTAGTTCATCTGGACGATTTCCCGAGCGCCGATAAAATCGCCCATGTCCGACCGGCAATAGCATCGAATAAACGAGCCCCGATGATCGACCACCGGTTGCGACGATTCCACCTGCAGGCCTCCGAGCGCCGTCGGTTCAGCCCTCACGCCCGTCCGCCTCCGGTGTCTCCCGCATAGTCCCAGTGCGACCACTCACCGCCCGCGACCTCCACTCCTTGTACAGTCCCTGCCGCCGACACCCTTCGAGAATGCGTCCCGGAGCAGTAGGCGGACAGGCTTCACGCGATGGGCATTATCTGCCTGATGTGCATATAGTACGTCGGTTGGAGCGCGCCCGCGATCCGGGTACGCGTCCCAATGTGCACCGTTCATCGCAGATTGATCCCAGAGGGAGGAAGCAGATGAAGGACGTCGTCGGAGTCAGTCCAACGGGAACGTTCGACGACCCTCGGTATGCGCGTCTCGCGGTGGACTCGGCGAGCCGATACCAGAACGCCCAGCCGTTCCCGCATATCGTCATCGACGACTTCCTTCCGCAGCCGCTTGCCCACGACCTTTCTGCCGCCTTCCCCGTCGACACGGACGAGGGTTGGATCGTGCGCGACAACGCCGACAACCGGCGGCGCTACCAGCACGACGAGATCCAAGATCCCAACGCTCCTGCGCGAGATGCTGCGCGAGTTCAACTCGCGGCAGTTCGTCCTGTTCCTCGAGACGATCACCGGTATCGACAATCTCTTCCCCGATCCGTACTTCATCGGCGGCGGAGTGCATGTCAGCGAAGCGGGAGACTTCCTCAACGTTCATGCCGATTTCAACTGGCACCACAAGCTCCAGGCCTTCCGCAGGGCGAACGCACTTCTCTTCCTACCCGAGGAATGGCACGACGAGTGGGCAGGCGCCAACGAGCTCTGGGACCTCGACATGAGCGGACCCGAGGTTGTGACGTATCCCCGGTTCAATCGACTTCTGATCTTCAGCACGAGTGAAGGCTCCAACCATGGCCAACCCGTCCCGAATGCCTGTCCCCCAGGGGTGTACCGCAAGGTACTCAACCTCTACTACTACACCTCGGCGCGCGACGACGAACCGGGCGTCGAGCCGCATTTCACGCTCTACAAGTCCGCAGATCAGCCCTCCGATCGCGACCCCAAGGCTGCCGGCTGGAGCACCGAAGCATCACCGTTCGCCATGTCGCTCGGAGAGGACTACCGCCAAACGGCCGAGCTGGACGCGACGACCGACTGACCCGATCGAGGGGGCTCGCGCACGCGCGACTCAGCACGTTGCCGAACGGAACTCAGAGATGGCTCGGCTCAGAGTCCGATGACCACTGGCCGGCGCCGAGTCCCCGTCAGGGCAGGAGCTGCACCTTGCGCGCCACGAACGCCTCGGCAAGTCGCTCCGGCGCGTTCGCCTCCATCCCCCGCAGCCGCATCAGCCCAGGAAGACGTCCTCGTCGAACCAGTGTTTCCCGGACTGGCTTGGGAAGTGACGGTGCAGCAGCTCGATCTTCTCGCTCCGCGACAGCCGGCCTCGAGTGGAACGAACACATTCGGTCGAATCGACCTCGCCGTCTACTTTGGGACCTCGTACTCGAGGACGAGATGGTTGCGGAACGTGTTCCACGTGAGCTCGCACACGAGCCGGTGATCCTGGTGGAGGTCGTCGCGGGTGTGGGTGAAGACGAGCTGTGGGTCGACCCGCGCTTCAGCTCCTCGAACACGTCCTTCACCTCCGCTCCCACGTACGGGAGGAAACCGTCACGAAAGCATGTACCTCGATCCGCGAGCTCCCTGCGTGGGCCAGGAATGCCGCGGCACTCGCCCGCGCCTCCGACTCGCGCGTCAGCCGCCGCCGCGAGCACGACCCAGTCGACAGCGATGCCCGGTATGGCTCGCGTCAGCGTCAGGATCGTGCCGCCGCACCCGATCTCGATGTCGTCCGCGTGGGCGCCGATCACGAGGAGCCGCTCCAGCGGCTCCACGCCGCCGGTGAGCTTCAGGCTCTGCATCAGCGGTCGACGACCGTTCGGGTGCCACGCGGGGACGGATGTCCGCCACGGTGCCATGCCGGACTCGTGGAGCGCCTCGAGACGCTGTTGTCCTTGATCGTGTCCATCGGGCCGAAGAATCCGTCGTAGCGGGTACGCGAGCAGTTCGCCGCGCTCGATCAGCCGCGCGAACGGCTCGACGACGAGCTCCTCTCCTGGTTCGATCAGGTCGATGATCTCGCGCTTGAACACGAAGAAGCCGCCGTTGATCCAGATTGTGGACTGGCTCATGTCCTCGACTTCAGCGACGACGCCGTCGTCGTCGGCCTTGACGATGTGCGCATGGAACTCGGGACGCACCGAGAGGAGCATGGCCTGCTTGCCGCTCGCGATGGAAGGTCTCGATCAGATCGTCGAGCGGCGCGTCGGTCAGTCCGTCGCCGTAGGTCGCGAGGAACTCCTCGTCGTCATCGAGATGACGCTCGACCGCCTTCAGCCGCTCGCCGATCGTCGAGTTGCGCGCCCGTGTCGACGAACGTGATTCGCCAGTCGTCGAGATTCCGCGCGAGTGAGCTCGACGTTCGTCGACTCGCCGTCCGACCGAGCACGAAGTCGTTGAACAGCACCTCGTTGTAGTTCGAGGAAGTACTCCTTGATGCCTCGGCCTTGTACCCGAGGCAGAGGATGAAGTCGTCGATGCCCCCAGGCGCGTACCACCTCATGATGTGCCAGAGGATCGGACGGTTGCCGATCCGGATCATCGGCTTCGGGATCCGCTGGGTCTCCTCGCCCATGCGCACGCCGAGCCCACCGCAGAAAATGACGACCTTCACGGACGCTCCGTCATGGACGCCCTTCGGACGGGACAGCTAGCTGCATGCACGCGAGGATCGGCGTGCGCGTACTCAGGAGTTGCGCCCGACACAGCCTTCGACGCGCTCATCCGAGGCCGAGAATCCCGCGACGATCGACGTCTGCCCGGCGAGCAGGTCCTCGAGCCACGTCTCGCCGCGGAAGTGCCGGTACTGCTCGGCGCGGAGCCGGTCGGCCAGGCGGTCCGGCGGGCAGCTCGACGTCGTCGTAGCTGAGCACCTCGTCCTGCGCGATGTCGCGCCGAAGCGTACAGCCCTCGACGAGGCCCTCGGGAGGTAGCGCACGCGCTCATCTCGTCGACTCGGACCGCCTCGCCGTACGTCATGTACATGCCGTACTCGTCGAGCACCTCGCCGGCCTTCAGGTCGCGCTTGGCGACCGCGCAGACCTCGACGACCGGCCCGCCGAGCGGCGGCGCGACGCTGTCGCCGAAGAGCGCGACGCGGGCGATCGCGTTCGGCGCCTCGAAGTGCACCAGGTGGTACGGGATCCAGAACGGGTACAGCGGGCCCTCGCCCATCTTGTAGAGGTTCGAGGTAGTGGCGCTGCTTCGGGTCGGGGTGCTCGGCGAGGCAGTAGACCTTATCAGCGGCGGCCCGACCGTGTAGTCGACGACGCCGCCGAGCTCGCGGACCTCGTCGAGGTCGTAGAGCTGACCGATGGTCCATCAGTCGCCGTCGTACTCGAGGCCGCGCGACATGCCGCGCTGCAGCACCTTGAAGCCGGTGGCGTTGGCGACGATCGCCTGCTCGAAGCTGATCTTCGATCCGTCGGCGAACGACGTGACCATCGCCGGGTTCTGCCCCCACCGCTCGGCCAACGCCTTGCTGGGTCGTCGGGTTGCGGTACGGGTCCTGGAGGCCCTTGACGTTGCCGATCACGCGCGGGGTCGAGGCCCGAGGCCCTTCGACCCAGCGGTACAGGTTCATCTGCAGCCCGGCTCGTCGCCGTCGCAGGCCGACAGGATCACGCCGTGCTCGCTCGGCGTAGACCTGCAGGATCGGCCCGATCGTGGCGTCGACCTCGGCGTTCATCAGCACGACGTGCTTGCCGTGGGCGAACGCCTCGAGGACGACGTGGGCGCCGAACTCGACCGACCCGGTGACGTCGACGACGACGTCGATCTGCTCGGCTGCGGCAGAGCAGGATCGGGTCCTCGGTGACGACCGGCCGCGCCCGCGCGGATCGCGTCCTCGAACTCGCGCCTGCGAGCGTCGACGGCCACCGGTCTCGAGCGCCCGCGTACGCGATAGACGTCGGCGGCCCGCTCGAGCTGCCGGTTGTAGATCGCCGCCAGCCGCATGCCGGGCACGCTGTTGACGATCTGGTTGGTCAGGCCCTGGCCCATGAAGCCGGCGCCGACCATGCCGACGCGGATCGGGCGTCCTTCGGCCTCCCGCGCCGCGCAGCGCGGTGTCGACGATGATCATCGACGCTGCCTCGATCGGGCGTCATCCGCTGTCTGCAGCTCGGCCTCGACCTCGTCGAGCAACGCCCAGGCGCGGTCCTTGTCGGAGATCTCGGCGACCGGCAGCGGCCACTCGAGCCCGAGCCGCGGGTCGTCGTAGCGCAGGCCGCCCTCGGCTCCGGCGCGTAGAACTCGCCGACCTGGTAGCTCGTCTCGGTCGCGTCCACCAGCACCTGGTAGCCGTGGGCGAACCGCTCGGGCACGTACAGCGCGCGGTGGTTGTCCGCGGTCAGCTCGACCGCGACGTGCTCGAGGTACGTCGGGCTCTCGGGCCGCAGGTCGACGATGATGTCGAGGATCGCGCCGCGGGTGCAGCGGACGAGCTTCGTCTCGGCCGCCGGCGGGAACTGGAAGTGCATGCCGCGCAGCGTCCCTGCGACGCGGTTGTAGGCGATGTTGGCCTGGGCGATCACCGGCTTCAGGCCGTGGTCCGCGAACTCGTGCTGGCAGAACGCTCGGGCGAAGAAGCCCCGGTCGTCCTCGCGCCGCTCGAGGTCGATGACGAACGCGCCGGCGAGCTTGGTCTCGGTGAAGATCACGCTGCGCCCCCAGGCCGCGTCGCCACGAGGTCGCGGCGTCGATCGCACCCGTCATCGAGAGAGCGTGTCGGATTCGCGCAGAGCGCGAGTGAATCGATCACCCGTGAACGTTCGCCTGTCCATTCCTGCCTGTCGATAGGCCGAGGCGAGCTCCTGAGCGCCCGCCGCGCGCATCCCACGCCGGCCGAAATTCTGGCAGAGCAGTCCTGCGATCTTCGAGAAATCGACCCGGTAGCTACGCGGGTCGGTGCCGGCGCCTTCGGCCACCTCGACCTCCGACGCCGCCGACGGCGTCGGCGACGATCTCCGCGAGATCTCGGACGAGGTAGTTTGCGCCCTTCGCCGCCGTTGAACGCCTCCCCGTGAATCAGCCTCGCGCGGCGCCTCGAGCGCGGCCAGGATCGCGCGAGCCATGTCCTCGACGTGGATGAGCGGCCGCCAGGCCGTTCCGTCACTCTGAAGTCGCACCGCGCCGGTCGTCAGCGCCCAGCCGACGAGGTTGTTGAGGACGATGTCGAGGCGCAGCCGCGGCGAGATGCCGTACGCGGTCGCGTAGCGCAGGGCGACGGGCGAGAAGTCGTCCGAGGCGAGCTCGGCCAGCGATCGCTCCGTCGCGGACCTTCGACTCCGCGTACGCCGTCAGCGGCGCGAGCGGCGCAAGCTCGTCGACAGCAGCCGCGTCCCCGGCGCCGTACATGCTGCACGACGAGGCGAACACGAAACGCTCGGCACCTCGCTCGCGCGCGAGTCGCGCGAGCGCGACGCTGCCTCGTGGTTGATGGCGTACGTCAGGTTCTCGTCGAGATCGCCGAGCGGGTCGTTCGAGAGCGCGGCCAGATGAACGACGGCGTCGATTCCTTCGAGATGCTCGGGTCCGACGTCACGGATGTCGAGGCCAATTTCGGTCGCCGGTGGTCGCTCCCCGAAGTCACATCCCTCGTAGAGCCCAGTGTCGAGTCCGACGACGTCGTGGCCGGCCCGTTCGAGTGTTCTCCGGGCGACGCAGCCAACATACCCCGAGCTGCCGGTGAGCAAGATCTGCATCGCTTTCATCGTGCTCGGAGCCTATTCAAGATTGAAGCTTTGTGCCAGTCATCTGGGTTGGCTCTCTCACGCCTCCGGGACGTACCGGGGCTCTCCACCCGCCGCTCGAATCTCGGCTGTCGGCACGAGAACGATCCGATGGGCGGCACTGGGTCTCCAGTGCAGGTCGAACTCGACGGGACCGTCTCCAGTAACCTCGAGATCGTACGAGGCGAGATGGCGCACGAACGACCCGGCAACAACGTGCACCGTGTGAGCCCCGAGACAGGTGCGACCGAGCATGCCGAGGGGCGAGTATTCGGAGCGGTTGAAGCGCTGCTCGAAACGATCCGGGTCGAAAGTCCCGGATTCGTGAACACCGCTGGATCCCGGTGGCTCTCGCGGACGCACACGCGTAGGTTCCATCCCGCCGGAACCCTCCGTCCGTCTACCTCGATCTCGTCGAGAACCGTCCGGAAGATGAGTTCGCTCTGCGCGAGGCGGAGCGTCTCCATCACGACCCGCTTGGAGAGGCCCTCCGGGTCGGCGGCTTCGCGTGTGCGTCGAATCCAGCGGGGATTGTCGCCGAGAAGCTTGACAACCCAATGCAAGAGACCTGTGAGGTCGGTCCCGCCGGTTCGAAGGAGAAAGACGATGTTCGCGACGACCGTTGGGTCGACGAGCGCATCGCTCCTGTCCCGGATCAGCGCGGACAGGAAGCTCGCCGGAACCTCCAAGCCTTCCTCGAGCATCGATGCGACTTTCAGCCCTTCGAGGCGCACGAGGTCACTGCACGCGTTCGCTGCCTCTTCGACCTCGCGATAGCGAGGGCTGTCTCGAGGAGCTCCGACCTCCTGACCAATCGTCAGCAAGAGCGCTTCCGCCTCCACCGCCGCGGGGTCAGTCGAAGCCACGCCGAGGAACAGCCGCAGCAACGCGGCGAACACCATCCGCTCGAGATAGGGACGCGGTGCAACGCCCTCTGGTCGAACGGCCGCGCTTGCATCCGAGGTCCGGACGAGACCATCGACCATGACCCGGTCGATGTCAGGGAGAACGCTGTCCACGACATCGTTGCGCATCGCCCGTTGGAACAGTCGACGGTAGTAGAGATGGTCGTCGGGCGCCATGTGACGAAGCAACTTCCTCGGAATCATCGGCTCGAACGAGATGCTGATCGGGCCGAGTCGCTGCTCGTTATCCCGGAGAACGGAGAGACCCCTTCGGAGCCCGACAACACAGACGGTGGGCCGTGGCAACACAGGGCTGACTGTCTTGAACACAGGACCGAGACGTTCTGCCTGCTTCGCGTAAAACTCCTGATCGCGGATCGGCGCGACGGGTGCGAGAGGAAGACGCCCCGGCGGAAGTCCCCGTCGGACGCCGAAGCTCCGGCGCGAGCACCACATGGCAACAAGAGTTGCCGCGCAGGCCGCGACCCCGATTGGAATGAGGAGCAACGGAACCAGGAAGCCGAGGAGCGTCACTGCAATCGCGTACGCCACAAGGTACGCCCTGCGAAACTGAGCCTGCGCCCGCGACCGTCTCGCAAGCTCTGGCGCAAGCGCCGCCCGTGCGAACATCCACGGGGCGAGCAACATGACTGCGCGTCGTAGGCGGACGGTCATCGGCGCCTCGGACTCGGCGGGGGCCGCGTTCCAAGTAATCCTCGAACCAGGACGAGCCACGGGTCGTGCGATCGACCTTCAGACATACCGCCCGAGCAGCACACACCCGTTGTGCCCACCGAGCCCCATCGCGTTCGAGAGCGCGACGTCGAGATCGACCTTGCGCGACTCGTTCGGGACGTAGTCGAGGTCGAGCTCCGGGTCCGGGTTCCGGTAGTTGATCGTCGGTGGGAGCTCCTGGTGGTAGATCGCGCGGGCGCACATCATCGCCTCGACCGCACCGGCGGCCCCGAAGCAGTGACCCGTCACCGACTTCGTCGACGAGACGGCCAGCCTGTATGCGTGATCGCCGAAGACCTGGCGTAGGGCGCGCGTCTCGGCGAGATCACCGAGTGGAGTCGATGTCCCGTGGGCGTTCACGTAGCCGACGCGCTCCGGCGCGATTCCGGCCGACGCGAGCGCCGCCGAGATCATGCCCGCGACCCCGGTTGCCTCGGGCTCGGGCTGCGCGAGATGATGCGCATCGTTCGAGGCGCCGTACCCGAGTACCTCGGCGTAGATCGTCGCGCCGCGCGCCTTCGCCGCCTCGAGCTCCTCGAGCACGAGGATGCAGGCCCCCTCCCCCATCACGAAGCCGGCGCGCGTCGCGTCGAACGGCCGCATCGCGAGCGTCGGATCGACCTCCTCCGCGACGAGCCCACGCATGGCGCAGAAGCCGGCCAGGATGAGCGGCGTGATGGCAGCCTCGGTGCCGCCCGCGAGCACGACGTCGGCCTGCCCACGCATGATCATCGCGGCCGACTCGCCGATCGCAGTCGAGCCCGTCGCGCAGGCCGAGACCGGCGCGTAGTTCGGGCCGGTGAGGCCGAGCTGGATCGCGATCTGGCCGCTCGCCGTGTCGACGAGCGCCGAGGGAATGAAGAACGGCGAGACGCGGTCGGCGCCGCGCTCCATGAACACGCGCTGCTGCTCCGCGATCGTCGCGATCCCGCCGATCGCCGAGCCGACGAGGATGCCGACACGCGTCGGGTCGTACTCCTCGATGCCGGCGCTCTCCCACGCCTCGACGGCGGCGGCGACGGCCATGAGCACGTTGCGATCCATCCGCCTCGCCTCTTTCGCCGGAATCAGGTGGGACGGATCGAAGCCCTTGACCTCGCCGGCGATCCGAACCGGGAACTCGCTCGCGTCGAACGCCTCGATGAACCCGATCCCGCTCCGGCCCGCAAGCGCAGCCTCCCACGTCGAGGGCGCATCGAGCCCGATCGGCGTGACGGCCCCGAAGCCGGTGATGACGACGCGTCGCATGAAGGGGGAGAGTAGTAGTTTGCAGGGATGGCAGGCGCACCTGAACGTCCGGCTGACCTCGATCCGCTCGTCCCGTTTCCCCCGATGGAGGCCGAGCTCGTGCGCGAGCTGCCGCTCGGGGAGGAGTGGGCGTACGAGCCGAAGTGGGACGGCTTTCGCGGCGTGCTCGAGAACGCGAGTGGCGAGCTACGACTCTGGTCGCGGAACGGCCGGCCCCTGCTCCGCTACTTCCCGGAGCTCCAGCCGCTCGGCGACCTGCTTCCCCCACGGTCGGCGCTCGACGGCGAGATCGTGATCGACATCGACGGTGCGATCGATTTCGACGCCATGCAGACGCGCCTGCATCCGGCCGAGAGCCGGATCCGCAAGCTCTCGGCCGAGATCCCCGCCCGGTTCATCGCCTTCGACACGCTTGCCTGGGACAGCGAGCCGCTGTGGGAGCTGCCGTTCGCGGAGCGTCGTGCGGCGCTCGAGCGCGACGCCGCGGCCTTCTCGCTCTCACCGTCGGTGGCCGACCCCGAGACAGCGACGGCCTGGCTCGAGGAGCTGGAGCTTCTCGGCCTCGACGGCGTCGTCGCGAAGCGGCTCGAGCGGCCCGTCGAGCCCGGAGCGCGCGGAGCCGTCGTCAAGGTGAAGCCGGTGCGTACGGCGGACTGCGTCGTCGTCGGCATCCGTTGGAAGTCCAAGCCCGACGTGATTGCCACCCTGCTCCTCGGCCTCTACGACGAGAACGGCGAGACCACCTACGTCGGCTCGGCGGCCGTTGCGGCCGGCAAGCACGCTGCGATCGCCGAGCAGGTGCTTCCACTCCTCGACGACACCTCGGACCGCCGCTTCTCCGAGCCGAACCGCTGGGGCGGCAGCGGGCTCGAAGAGCAGCCGCTCCGGCCCGAGCTCGTTGCCGAGGTGCGCTACGACAAGGTGCAGGGACGGCGGTTCCGGCACGGCACGAAGCTGCTGCGGTTCCGCCCCGACAAGGATCCTGCACAGTGCACATGGGCCGAACTGCGGCCCCCGCGGGAGGCGGGCAGCCTGACGGTTGCGGGCCTCCTCCTGCCGTAATCCGGGCTGGAAACCCGACCAGAGCGAATTCCCTGCACGTTAAGGCTTTCCGGATCCCTGAAAGAAGGGATTGAGATCGGGAAAAAGAACAGTATAGTCCGACGACAGGCGTCCAAATGCAGGGAGCCATGCTGCCATGATCCACCTCGAAACGACCCCAGTCACAGACCGACGCCGACCGCTCCGACCCGGAGTTCGCGGCGTGTTCCGCGCGCGCCGGCTTCGACGAGAGTCGGGGCAAGCGCTCGTCGAGTTCGCGCTCGTCCTTCCCATCTTGATGCTCCTCGTCATGGGCATCATCGACTTCGGTTTCGCGTTCAACCAGTGGAACACGGCCCAGAATGCTGCGCGTGAAGGAGCTCGTATCGCGGCGGTGAGCACGTCCGAGGCGACGATCAAGAACCGGGCCAAGGTGACGGGCGGAACGATCAACCTGCTACCCACCGACGTCACGATCTCTTGCAACCGCCCCTCGATCAACAACACGTTCTATGACTGCACCCAGAACCTCGAGGGCACGGGGACGTGCACGAATGGGCCATGCGCGACGCCTGGCACGTGGGCCGAGCTCGAGGGCGACATCGTTCAGGTGAACGTCAAGCATGCGTACAGATTCGTCACGCCCCTGCCTCGATTGATCGGCCTTGGGAGCACCATCGACCTGAAGGCGTCGATCCAGACGCGGTTCGAGGGGTAATGCCGCACCGCTTCACGGCTCGACTCGCGAAAGACGACGGCGTCGTCACGATCATCGTCGCGCTCATGCTGGTCGTTCTCCTCGGCGTCGCCGCGCTCGTGATCGACCTCGGACGCACGCGGCACGCTCGCCAGCAGGTGCAGGATGCGGTTGACTCGGGGTCCATCTCCGCGGCCGCCTACCTGCCCGTGAACGGGACGGTTGACCCCCTCGACGGCATCGTTGACGCCGACAGGGTCAGGGCATTGGCGGCGAAGATCACGTCGAACAGTACGGTCGGGCTTCCACCAGGAGCCGTGACGACGTCGTTCTACTGCGTTCTCCTCGTTCCGCCGGGCGGGCAGAACACGCCCGGTGGGCCGACGCCCGACCTCGGGAACGACCTGGCATCTGCATGCGGGCCGGCCACGAACGGCGCCTGGAACAGTGCTGCCGGCTGGGTGGTCAAGGGCAAGCGCATGACACACACGTGCAACCCGTACGCCGGCGATCTCTGTAACGCGATCAAGGTTCAGACATCTCAGACGATCGATTACCTCTTTGCTCCCTCCATCGGCATCAGATACCGGCTCCACCGGGGCTGTGCAGTCGGTCACCTGCCAGGGTGCGTGTAAGCGACGAGGAAGCCCCCTCGACGTGGCGATCGTCCTCGACCGTACTGGGTCGATGGAGCATCGCCGACATTCGCGCCGTCAAGGACGCGGCGTACGAGCTGTTGAAGGTGTACAACCCGGTCGATCAGCCGGTTGCGCTGCTCGCGCTCCCCTACGCGCAGCCGGCACCGAACCAGTGCAGAGTCGCGAGCCCGCAGAACTACCCGAACTCGACGGACTGGGACATCGTCGGGCTCTCGAACAACTACAAGAACCCCGACGGCACGCTCAACACGTCGAGCGCCCTCGTGAGCACGATCGAGTGTCTCGATCGTGCCGCGAACCCCAGCATCTTCGTCAGCGGCAACAACAGAACGAGCGCCGGTCACACGAACCTCGGCGACCCGATGGCTGCAGCGGCATCGTTCCTTGCCGCAACCGGTCGGCCCGCGGTGCCCGACATCGTCGTCTTCATGACGGACGGACAGGCGAACCAGCCGGACGGCCTGCAGCCGTGCAGCTACGCCGTCAACAAGGCCGCGACGGCGAAGGCGACGCAGGACGCGAACGGGATCCACACCGAGGTGTATACGATCGGATACGGCCTCGGCACCGTGACGGTGCAACCGGGATACCTTCGGGAGCCCCTACCGGAACGCCTTCGGCACGACCGCGCTCGCGACATGGCGACGTCGTCAGCGGACAACACCGCCGGGCGGCTGCGATCCGGCGAGCGAGAACGCGGACGGCGACCACTACTTCTGCACGGCGGACAACAGCGCCGGCGGCGCCGCAGCACCTGATCGACGTCTTCAAGCAGATCGCTGTCCAGACTCTCAAGACCGCGCGCATCATCGACGTCGACTAGCAACGCACGGCTCCGGCGGACCCGTCTCTCACGGCGACGGACGGCGCCGCGACGGCTGAACCCGGGGTGGCTCGCCCGGCATCTTGGGGAAGTTCGGCGGGTACGGCGCCTCCCCCACGCCCGCAGCCTCGTCCCGCTCGACCCACTCGAGCAGCACGCGCAGGTCGCAGACGGTGTCGTCGATCGCCGCCTGAACGTCACCGAGCGCGGCGAAGCGCGGCTGCATGGTCACGAGCGTGAAGTCCTCGGTCTCGACGTCGGGCAGCTCGGCCCAGGTGACCGGAGCCGAGACCGCCGCGTCGGGACGGGCGCGCACGGAGTAGGCCGAGGCGATCGTGCGGTCGCGGGCGTTCTGGTTGTAGTCGATGAACACCTTCTCGCCGCGCTCCTCCTTCCACCAGGCCGTCGTGACGAGGTCGGGTGCCCGCCGCTCGATCTCGCGCGCGAATGCGAGCGCGCAACGGCGCACGACGGGGAACTCCCACTGCGGCTCGATCCGGCACGCGACGTGAATGCCGCGGTTGCCCGAGGTCTTCGGCCAACCCGTGTAGCCGATCTCGGCGAGCACCTCCTGCACGAGCGACAGCCACCTTCTTCGCGTCGCCGAAGTCGGTCCCGGGCTGCGGATCGATGTCGATGCGCAGCTCGTCGGGATGCTCGGTGTCGGCCCTGCGGGACGGCCACGGGTGGAAGTCGATCACGGCCAGGTTCGCCGCCCAGATGACCTGGGCCAGCTCCGTCACGCAGAGCTCGTCGGCGTGGCGTCCCGAGGGGAAGGTGACGCGCGCCGCCTCGACCCACTCTGGCCGCTTCTCGGGCACGCGCTTCTGGTAGATCTGCTCGCCTTCGATCCCGTCCGGGAAGCGACGCAGCTGGGTCGGGCGCTCGCGTAAGGCACGCACGATCCCCTCGCCCACCGAGAGGTAGTAGCCGACGTGATCGCGCTTCGTGTACCCGGCAGCCGGGAACAGCACCTTGTCGGGGTTCGTCACCTTGACGGTTCGCTCCCCGACCTCGATTTCGATGAACGGCGACGCCATGTGCTAACCGTATCCCGTTCGCTCTCGTCTCTTACTATTGAAAGTAAAGCTATGCGAGACTGGTGGTACGCTCGCCCTCGCTTCGAGGATCCGACAAGAGGAGATACACATGCGCAAAGCGCTCGTCACAAGCCTGGCTCTGGCAGCCGTGGCCGCACTGGTCGTCGCGGTCTCCGCCAGCGGCCGCTCGACCGCACCGTCCGCCGCCGCGGCGATTCCCGGCTGCGCAAAGGACAAGCTCGGCCTGCTCGACGACGCCGGGAACCTGACGATCGGCGCCGACAACCCGGCCTTCCCGCCGTGGTTCGGCGGCGACGAGAAGACGAAGCCGTGGAAGTTCAGCGATCCGTACAGCGGCAAGGGCTACGAGTCCGCAGTCGCCTACGCAGTCGCGAAGCAGCTCGGCTTCACGAAGGATCAGGTCAAGTGGACGGTGACGCCGTTCAACAACTCGTTCCGCCCGGGCAAGAAGTCGTTCGACTTCTACATCACGCAGGTGTCGTACAAGCCCGAGCGCGCGAAGGCGGTCGACTTCTCGAAGGCCTACTACTTCGTCAACCAGTCGATCGTCGGTCGTAAGGGCACCCCGATCGCTTCCGTGCGTTCGATCAACGGCCTGAAGAAGTACAGGCTCGGCGCCCAGGTCGGCACGACGAGCTACGACTTCATCGTCAGGCAGATCAGGCCCGACTCATCGCCCCGCGTCTACGACACGAACGACCAGGCGGTGCAGGCACTCAAGAACGGCCAGATCGACGGACTCGTTGTCGACCTCCCGACGGCGTTCTACGTCACAGCGGTTCAGGTTTCCGACGGCAAGGTCGTCGGCCAGTTCAGGGCAGTCGGCGCCAAGGAGCGTTTCGGCATGGTCTTGCCGAAGGGCAGCCCGCTGACGGCGTGCGTGAACAAGGCGCTCGACCGGCTGTGGGCGAACGGCACGATCAAGAACCTCCAGCGCATCTGGCTCGCCAAGGCGACCGGCGCGCCCGTCCTGAAGTAAGCACCTGAACGAAGGCCGCAACTCGCGGATCCTCGGCGGCTCGCCCGCCCGCGTCTCGAAGGAGGCGCGGGCGGTCGGGATCGCGCTTCTCTCGACGGCCGTCTTCGTGACGGCCGTCGTCGTGATCGTCACGCGCTCGCCCGGCTGGGAAGCGTTCAAGGCGTACTTCCTCGACTGGTCGATCTACAAGGACAGCTTCCCGGAGATCCTCGACGCCTTCTGGCTGAACGTGAAGCTGTTCCTCACCGCGGAGGCGTTCATCCTCCCGGCTGCGCTCTTCCTTGCCGTCCTTCGCTCCCTGCCGGGGCCGGTGTTCTTCCCGATCCGCGCACTCGCGATCGCGTACGCCGATCTGTTCCGGGGGATCCCGACGATCCTCGTGATCTCGATCCTCGGCTTCGGGATGCCGGCGCTCGGCCTCTCGTGGCTGCCGACGTCGGAGTTCTTCTGGGCCGTCGTCGCCCTCGTGCTCGTCTACACCGCGTATGTCTCCGAGGTCTACCGCTCGGGGATCGACTCGGTGCACGCGAGCCAGGATGCCGCTGCTCGCTCGCTCGGCCTTTCACACGGGCAGTCCCTGCGGTTCGTCGTTCTCCCCCAGGCCGTCCGGCGCGTGATCCCGCCGCTCCTCAACGACTTCATCGGGCTGCAGAAGGACACTGCACTCGTCGGCACGCTCGGCGTCGTCGAGGCGTTCAAGCAGGCGCAGATCGACCAGTCGGCAACCTTCAACGGCACGCCGTACCTCGTCGCCGCGACCCTCTTCGTGCTGATCACGATCCCGCTCGCCCGGTTCGTCGACTGGCTCGTGGCGCGGGACAAGAAGCGGCAGCAGGCGGGGAGGGCCGCATGAGTACGAGCCACTCGGGTGTGGCGCTACGGGTCGAGGGCGTCCACAAGGCCTTCGACAAGCTGGAGGTGCTGCGCGGGATCGACCTCACGGTGAATGAGCACGAGGTCGTCTGCCTGATCGGCGCGTCGGGCTCGGGCAAGTCGACCCTGCTGCGGTGCATCAACCTGCTCGAGCCGATCCAGGCCGGGCGGATCTTCGTCGGCGACATCGAGATCACCGAGCGAAACGTGGATCTCAACGCGATCCGGCGTCGGATCGGGATCGTCTTCCAGTCGTACAACCTCTTCCCCCACATGACCGTGCTCGAGAACGTGACGCTCGCACCACGCAAGGCGCTGAAGCAGTCGCGTGGCGATGCCGAGCGGACGGCGAAGGAGCTGCTGACGCGCTTCGGGCTCGCCGACAAGACCGGCGAGTACCCCGATCGACTCTCCGGCGGCCAGCAGCAGCGCGTCGCGATCGTGCGCGCGCTCGCGATGCAGCCGGAGCTCCTGCTCCTCGACGAGGTGACGAGCGCGCTCGACCCGGAGCTCGTCGCCGAGGTGCTCGACGTGATCCGCGAGCTCGCGGCGGGCGGGATGACGATGATCATCGCGACGCACGAGATGGGCTTTGCCCGCGACATCGCGAACCGCGTCTGCTTCCTCGACGCGGGCGCGATCCTCGAAGAAGGGACCGCCGCAGCAGATCTTCAGCGCCCCGCGCGAGGAGCGCACGCAGCAGTTCCTGCAGCGGATCGTGGACGCCGGCCGCCTGTAGATGGTTGTCTGACCTATGATTTGAGTGTGTTGGATCAGTCCAAGAACATCGATTCGTCGCTCGAGCCGCTCGACGAGTACGTCGTCATCCAGCCCGTCAGCGACGAGACGGAGACGCGCGCGGGGTTGATCCTGCCCGCGTCGGCACTCGCCACGGTCGCGGTCCGCACGGGGATCGTGACGGCCGTCGGCTCCGAGCCGAACGGGATCGAGCGCGGCGACAAGGTGCTGTACCCCCACGAGGCAGGGTACGACGTGCGTCTTGGCGGGATCGAGGTCAAGGTGCTGAAGCGCAGCGAGCTGATCGGCCGCATCCACGACTGAGCACCGAACCGTCGCCTCGACGAACCGTAGGGGCTATGCGGAGCCGAGCCTCAGGCGAGGCGGAGCGTCGCCCTCGTCCACCGCGTCCTCCTCCGCGTCGTGTCTCCCAAGGCATATCCAATCCGTCCGATATCCTCTGCCGACCGGGAGAAGTGGCCGAGTGGCTGAAGGCGCTGCCCTGCTAAGGCAGTATCGGGGGCAACCCTGATCGAGGGTTCGAATCCCTCCTTCTCCGTTGGAGCCATCCTCAAGCGGGTAGGGCGACCTGCCGTCTCACCCGTGCTTCCCGCGACGCCACGGAGACGAACTGCGCGTACGCGTCGGCAACCTGGACCGCAAGCTCGTGCAGATGGGCGGCTCGCCCACCCCACAGATCCTCCCCCACACCAGTCTCGGCTTCGATGACGGCCTCGTCTCGCTCGAAGAACCGCCATTCCTCGCCAAGGAGCAGAGGATCCGGAGCGGTGCTCTCGTTGTAGAACGCGACGAACGGCCCAACTGCCCCCAGGAGAACGTGGAGCGTCGATCTGAGCTCTCCCTCGAACGACTGGTCGGCCGCCGCGGCGAGGAGAGGCTCCAGCTCGATCACGGGCCGAACGCGAACGTCGAGCCAGGGCATCGCGAAATCGTTGACGCGAAGCCAGTCCAGGTGCCGAACGTCCAGAGCCGAGCACATGGAAGCCACGGCCCCCCAGTCCGGTTTCCTGGAGATCGCGGATTGAGGCTCCGGCGAGCGCGACGATACGACGCGCGGGATCGCGAACCGACCGGGCGCCGCTGGCTTCAGTGGCCGCGTCGTGTGGCTCTCGTTTCCTGCGCGACCTCCTCGACCGCGAGAGGCGTGCGGACACCGTCACCAAGAGCGGTATGACGACGAGGGCAACGAGGAGCGTCGTCGAGGGCGCCTCTCCGCTCGTGGCAGCTGCGACGCACACACCGAGGATCGCAGCCGCGAAGGCCGCCCAGATCACCCCGATCCAGCGGTCGGTCATGGCGAAGAGGATACTCGTCGACTCGGCAGGCGTCGGTTCAGCGCGGATGATCGAGGAGGAGACGCTGCACGTCCAATAGTGTCACGGTGTGTCCTGGGCCCTGCCCACCATCGCGATCGCGCTGCTCGCCTACGCGGCGGTCTCCGGGCGACTCGACGGAACGCTCGATCACCGCGCCGATGGTGTTCACCGCGGTCGGACTGCTCGTCGGCGTGGATGCCCTCGGGTTGGTCGACCCGTCGGTTTCGGGCGAGCCGGTCAAGCTGCTCGCGGAGGCGACGCTCGCTCTCGTTCTCTTCGGAGACGCCTCGCGTATCGATCTGCACGCGCTCAGGGAAGAGGTTTCGATCCCTGCACGGCTGCTCGGGATCGGTCTCCCGCTGACCATTCTCGTTGGCTTCGGCGTGGGACTCGTGCTCCTCGAGGCGTTATCGTGGCCGGAGGCGTTGCTCCTCGCGGTCGTCCTCGCCCCCACCGATGCGGCGCTCGGACAGGCCGTGGTTACGCTCCCCCGGCTGCCGTCCCGCGTCCGCCAGGGCCTCAACGTCGAGAGCGGACTGAACGACGGAATCTGCGTGCCGGTCTTCTTCATCGTTCTCGCCGTCGCACAGGCGCAGGCAGGAGACGCCACCGACATCGCAGCCCTCAGGCTCGTCGTGGAAGAGATCGGGTACGGCGTCCTGGGCGGCGTCATCGCGGGCGTCCTCGCCGCGGGCGTCGTCGTGCTCGCCGGCAAACGCCGTCTGATCGACGGGCCGTGGCTCCAGGTCGTGCCACTCGCTGCCGCCGTGCTGGCGTACACACTTCGCCGACGGGATGGGCGGCTCGGGCTTCATCGCCGCGTTCGTCGGCGGGATGGTCTTCGGCGCCCTCCGACGCCGTCACGGCGGAGAGGTCGGCTACCTGATCGAGGAGCTCGGCGGCGTGCTCGGCGCGACCACGTTCATCGTCTTCGGCGCAGTCATGCTGGGGCCGACGCTCGGCGAGGTGACGCTCGCCGTGGCCGTGTATGCCGTGCTCAGCCTTACCGTCGCGCGGATGCTGCCCGTCGCCGTCGCGATGGTCGGGAGAGGGGCACGGCGGCCCACCGTCGGCTTCCTCGGCTGGTTCGGGCCACGCGGCCTCGCATCGATCGTCTTCGCCGTGATCCTCGTCGAGGAGGGCGACCTACCCCACGAGAATCTCCTCGTGACGACAATCGTGGCCACAGTCGGCCTCTCGATCCTGGCCCATGGCCTGACTGCCGCACCCCTCGCAAATCGTTACGCCGCCTGGTTCGAGTCGCACCCGAAAGACGACGTGCCGGAGCTCGAGAGTCGAAGTGCGACGCACGTCCCGTGGCGCCACCAGGAAGAGCCCGCGCGGCCTCATTAACACAGGCGCAACCGGGATCACAGGGCGCTCTCAGTGAGGCCCGCTTTCATGGAGCTGTGTCCTCCTCCTCTCGCCTCGCACCCGCCCGCCGACGCGCCCGGTTTCTCAAGGTCGCGTCGGCGGGTGTGGCCGTGGCGGGGTTCGGCGTTCTCTCGCTGGCTGCGCGCAGCACGACCGTGAACGACGCCGGAACGGACGGGACGCCGGACTCCGCGACCCGGGCCCTCGCCGTCTCGGCGCGGATCGCACAGGAGGCAGAGCAGTCGGATTCGTTCTTCCAGGGTGGCTCGGTCGCTCCCTCGAGGGAGTCGGCGCCGCCCCAGGCCGAGACCCGCACGTCATGAGCTCTTTCCGCTTCCGTGCGATGGGCTGCGAGATCGTCGTGGGCGGCGCGACGCCCGACGAGAGAGCTGCGATCGAGCGTCTCTTCGTCGCGCTCGAGCTCTCGCTCAGCCGCTTCCACTCCGACTCCGAGCTCGAACGTCTCAATCGTTCACCTGCGGACGTCGTGATCGTCTCCCCCATGCTGGCCACGGCGCTCGACGACGCGCTCCGCGCCTCCGCCGCGACGAACGGCGTCTTCGATCCCACGATCTCCGATGCGCTCGTCGCAGCAGGCTACGACCGCACGTTCACGAGCGTCGCCCCGACGCCGCGGCGGTCGCCCGTTCCCGCCGGCCGCTGGCGAGAGATCCAACTCGTCGGGACGCTCGTCCGCCGACCCGCCGGGCTCCGAATCGATCTGAACGGCGTCGTCAAGGGACGAGCCGTCGACGACGCTCTGGCCCTGATCGAAGGAAACGGGTTCGTTTCGGCCGGCGGCGATCTCGCAACGCGCGGCCAACTCGTCGTTGCGCTGCCCGAGGGCGGGACCGTCACACTCGAGTCCGGGGCCCTCGCCACGAGTGGCATCACGACGCGCTCGTGGACGAGCGTCGACGGCGAGAGCCAGCATCACCTCATCGACGCGGCGACGGGCGCTCCCGCATCCGTTCGTTGGGAGTCCGTCACGGTGTGCGCGGCAACGTGCCTCGCCGCAGACGTCGCGGCGAAGACAGCGTTCCTGCTGGGAGGCGACGGACCGGACTGGATCGAGCAGAGAGGGCTGCAGGGCCGCTTCCTCTCGAACGACGACGTCGTCCTCGCGGGCGGCTGGCCCGAGAGTCGCGAGGTTGCACAGTGCACCTAGTCGCCTCGACGACGACGTGGTACGCCGCGCGGGCGGGCGGTGTCGTCTCCTACCTTCTCGTGTCCGCGTGCGTCCTGGCAGGCCTGCTCCTCGCGGGTAAGCGACGCGTGCCCGGCCTGCCCCGGTTCGCCGTCGAAGACGTTCACCGGTTCCTCGGGATCCTTGCCGGGACGTTCATCGCCGTGCACGTCGGCGCCGTGGCACTCGACACCGTGGTGCCGTTCTCGCCGACGCAGCTCGTCGTCCCGTTCTCCGCCGACTACCGGCCTCTTGCCACAGGGCTCGGGATCGTGGCAGTCGAGCTTCTTCTCGCCGTGGCCGTCACGAATCGCCTCCGCTCGCGACTGCCGTACCGCATCTGGCGACGGGCGCATTACGCAACGATCGTCGTGTGGCTCCTGGCCACGGTACACGGCATCCTCAGCGGGACCGATCGCCACGAGTCGTGGTTGCTCTGGCTGTACTCGCTGACCGTCGCGACCGTAGCCGGTTCGGCCGCATTGCGGTTCGGGCGACGACAGGGAGCGACGAGGTACGTCACCGGCCTCGCAATCGCGGGCGCGGCGGCGTTCGTGATCCTCGGGCTCGCGCTCACACCGCAGCCGAATGCGAGCACGACCAAGACCGGCCAGACCGCGGCGGTGTCCCTTCCCGAATTGAGCGGGGCCCTGACGGGCACGATCGACTCGACCGATTCCGACATCGTCTCGATCAACGGAAGCGCAGCCTCCGCGACGTTCCGCATCGACCTCCTGGAGAGCGACGGGCGCGTGACTGACAGTGCACTCCAGATGCGGTTCCCGAACGGGTCGCTCTGCGAGGGGACTCTGACGGCTCTCGATGCGTCGGGCTTCTCCGGCACCTGCGAGCTTCCGGACGGCCGGGCCAACTCGGTGCACGCCGACTGGGTCGTCGAGGACTCAACCGTCACGGGCACCCTCTCGACGGCGGCCGAGACAACAGCCGCCTGACCGCAGGCGCTACGCTTTCATCCGCTCGACCCGGAGAGGTGGCAGAGCGGTCGAATGCGGCGGTCTCGAAAACCGTTACGCGTCGTTAGGCGTGTCGAGGGTTCAAATCCCTCCCTCTCCGCTCTTCGAACCGGAACCCGCCTGCGACGGCGGGTTTCGTCGTTGGAGGTGCCCTCCGTCAGTCGGACGCCGGGAGCTGCCAGATGTCGAAGCAGCCCACTCCGGGTATGGCCTTCTCGTACAGCTGCGTCAGGCGCTCGAGCTCGCGCGTCGTGAGCCGCCCGGCGAACAGCTCCCGCACGGTCGCGTGATGGATCACCTGCGCTCGGCGGAGCGCCTTGAGCCCTCCCCGCGTCAAGGCAGCCAGCGAACCGCGGCCCGAAACCCTGCCAACTTCGTGACGCGGGACACGAGGAACCGACGGTGAGCGCCGGAGCTCCGCGCAACCTTCTTGTGCTTGCCGAAATCGGGCATACTCAGTGACGCTCGGAGCACCAGGCACCCACGGTCGGGTTCACCGATCGACGCCCGCGAGAAGGTGCGCCTCGAGCTCGTCCCCGCCCCAACGCGATGACACGGCGATCCTGTTCGATAGGCCCTGGCTCGGTTTCGTGAAGCTGTCACCCCTCTGCACGAAGATGACGGTGAACTTCGCTTCGAGGTAGCTCCTGAACCACTGCTCGATGCGGGGATCATTCGAGCCGTTCTGCCCATAGTTGTTGAAGGGAACAGCGAAGGTGAGATCTGGCCTCCAGCCGGGGAGGTTCCTCGAGAGCAATGCCGCACCGGCTCGATGTCGCTGCTCACTCGCTCTTTGTATCGGGCGAAGCTCTCCTTCTTGCCGTCCGACCAGAGCTCGCTCGCGTAGAACGGAAGTCGCCGCCCGGCACCGTCGGCGGGGATGAGTCACGTGGCCTTCGCCTGCGTGCTCCTCGATCTGCCAGCGCCCGGACGCCCGCATCTCGCGGAGCTCATCCCAGGTCAGAGTACCCGGGACGACCGACGGCACCGGTGGGGACGTACATGACGGCATTCCAGCCGTAGCGGGCAAGCACCGGGTCGGCGTGTTCCAGGGCAGAGACGTATCCGTCGTCGAAGGTAACGAGGATTGGCCGCTGCGGGAGTTCGACTGACTCTCCACGGATGAAGCGGATGTACTGCGCGAGCGTGATCGCCTCGAATCCCAGATCTCGTGGAGCCGACGCATCTGCGCGTCGAACGGCGCCGGTGCGACGCGGTGGTACAGCAGCACCGGAACCGCGGCATCGAATCGGGGAAAGACCCGGCGCGCCTTTCCCGAAGCGCCGGGCGCAGGCGTGTCCTGCAGGAAGGAACTCCGGCCAGGGAACCGGCGAGGACGAGCAGCAAGAGCGCTCGGAACCGGTACGCCCGCCCTCTCGTCGAGACAGGTTCGCACTGCCGAATGCGGGTGAGAGAGCGACGTGCCAGGATCGCAGACAGCAAATCAGTTCCGGCGGACTCGCGGCCGCGCCGTCAGCGACGATCCTTTGCGGTCGAACGAAAGGCGGCGCGGAATGCAGGTGCGATCCGCACAGCGTATGTCCCAGTCAGGTGATTGTTGTCGGCCCAGACGATTGTCCGGCTGATCACCGCCGGGCATTGCCGCTCGAAGCAGACGAAACCGCGCGTCCCGAGAAAGGCTGCGCCCACCTGCTTCACGCGTCGAGCCGCTTCGTCGTACATCGCGAACGACTGCGCCGGCCACGTCGTCATGCAGGTTGCCATCGACGCCTTCCGGGAGAGCAGACAGTCGACCGGATTCCGATCCAGGCCTTCGGGATCACCGATGACGACGCTGCCGAACGGCTTGAGCGTCTGAGCAGCGGAAGCCACACCGGCGACTCCCGCGAGCGCGAAGGGCGTCTGCTGCTCGGAGATGTTTCCCCCGATCAGCGTTGCCTGCGGCCGAAGCTGACCAACCTGTCGGATCGCCCAGCGGTACCACTCCTGGCATCCCCCTTCGCCGCTCCCCGCCGTCCAGTTGGCGGGCGTGCAACCGAGCCGCAGGAGCGGCACGACGGCCCAGTGGTCGCGGCGGGCCATCTCGATGATCGCCGGCAGCCACATCATCGCGTGCGAGTCGCCCATGAGCACGAGCACCTTCTTGCTCGTCGGGTCGCCGACGCGGCAGACCCTGGTCGAAATCCGCGGGCTGCTGTCGTGGCCGATGCACTCATTGGGAGGCGCGTACTCGCGTGGCAGCGGCCCGAGCTTGCTGATCGCAGGTGAGAGACCCGAGGGAATCGGCGCACCACGACGCGCAGCTCTGACCGCGGCGATGACGGAAGGAAGCGCTCCCCTCGCGGTACTCGTCTCCGCGCGTCCCGGCGCCTGGGCGGCAATCGACGCGCGGTCAGCGGCCGACCCCTCGAAGCGTTGCTCCGCACGATTCGTTCCCGCGAGCGCGGCCGCGGACGTTCCGGCGAGCGCAACTGCGCAGATCGCAACGACGAGGGCGGTCGTTTTCCGGCTGCGCACCTTGCGCCGAATGGGATTCTCCACGAACGCGTATGAGATGCACGCGAGGAGGAACGCACCGACCACGAGGCCGAGGCTACCCGCGACCGAGAGCTCGTGGCCAACGTAGGCGCCGGCGAGGATGAGCACGGGCCAGTGCCAGAGGTAGAGCGCGTAGGAACGATCTCCGATCATGAACATCGGCCGCACCGCGAGCAGACGGCCGACGGCGAACCTCGGGCTTTGCCCGCCGATACCGGCAATGATCACGAGCGCAGCTCCCACCGTCGGCAAGAGTGCTGCAGAACCCGGAAACGGAGTTCCCTCGGAGAAGATGACAGCGGCCGCTGCTATCGCCGCCAGGCCGCCCCATCCCATGATGCCTCTCGCGACCGGTGAGATCCCCCCGAGCGTCGAAGCGCAGATCGCAACAGTGGCGCCGAGCCCGAGCTCCCAGGCACGCGTGAACGGCGAGAAGTATGCAGCCGTCGGCGCGGTGGACGTCAACCAGATCGAATAGGCAAGCGATGCGCACGTGAGCACGAGCATGACTCCGAGAAGGCGCCCCTCCCGTCGGACAGTGGCGCCGCGCCGCCGATACGCCACCACTCCGAAGAGCAGGAGCGACAGCAGCAGAGGCCAGACGAAGTAGAACTGCTCCTCGACGGAGAGCGACCAGTAGTGCAGCACGGGCGAGGGTGGTTCACCCTGGGCGAAGTAGTCGACACCCCGCTCCGCGAAGTGGAAGTTGGCGGAGAACGCGCCGGCGTACAGGCTGTCCCCGATCGCGTCCTCGGCCCGGACGAAGTTCAGGAGATAGAACGAGGCGACGTTCGTGACGAGCAACGTGAGCGCTGCGGCCGGGAGGATCCGACGCGCTCGCCTGGCGTAAAAGTCGACGAGCGATACCGAGCCATGCGCCCGGGCCTCGGCGAGAAGGAGTCCGGTGATCAGGAAGCCCGACAGGACGAAGAAGACATCGACGCCGACGAACCCGCCGGGCAGAAATGCAATACCCGTGTGACCAAGCACGACCAAAAGCACCGCGACGGCGCGGAGCCCCTGGATGTCGGCTCGATGTGGGGCCGGTACGTACGGCGTCGCCGACGTGGGTTCTGTCCACGGCGATGCGCACGCACGACCCTCTCCGCGATTGAACGGTGGGCGGCGCGGGACGAGGCGGCGGGGCGCGTTCCCCCTTCGGCTGGAGGGCCCGCCGGCCGGCCGTGGGGCAGCACGATCCACTGCGCCAGCCGCGGGCCGATCTGCTACGACACGTCCCCGCGCCGTGGGCGGACATCGCACCCGAGCGCCCACATGTGTAGCAGGCCGGCGCATCAGCAACTCCCTTCACCCAAACGCTGCCAAGAACACGTTCGTGACGCATCCGCGGCGCCGCTGAATCCGACTACTCGGAACTACCGATCTCCCGCTGCATGCACCCGGACTCCGGTCCTGCTCCCGTCTGCACCGATGCTACGCTCGCCCGATGTTTCGTCGCAGTCGCTTGGTGCTCGCAAGCCTCGTCGCGAGCATTGGTCTGCTCTTTGTCCCGGTTGTCCCGGCAGGGATTCCGGCGGCGCCTCTTCAGATCGTCTGCGCGCTTCGCCCGGGTCAGACCGCCTTGCCTGCGAGCACCACACATGGCCTCGCAGCCCACCTGCGCCAGTATCCCGACCTCTCGTTGGCAACGAAGGCGGAGCGAGCCTCGGCGTCACGTATCCTCGAGTTGACCCGTACTGCTTCGGCAGCGTTTGCTGATGCACGAATGGCCGCGCGGGCGGGGTTCGACACGCATCTCGCGAAGCGGACAGCCTCGAGTCCGGTCGTCGGATACCTCCACGCTGAGAGCCGCCGCTACAGCAACGACCGGCGATACTTCGACCCTCGGCGACCCGAGGCGCTCATCTACGCGAACCAGGAGGGACACAGACTGGTGCTCATTGGCGTGATGTTCAGCCTGCCGCGCGGGAAACCCGGCCCCACGCCCGCTGGCCCAGTCGGCCGCTGGCATTCGCATCTCATCTGCGTTCAGGGGAACAAGCGCGGACTTGCGCCTCCCACTGGCAAGGACTGCCCGGAAGGGGCGCGAGAGGCCCAGGGCAGCGAGATGCTGCACGTATGGTTCACAAACGATCTCCGCAGCGCGTTTGCCGTCCACGCGCCGGTGCCCGAACTATGCCGCGCAGGGCTCCTCACGGCCGCGACCTGTCGCAACCCTGCGGCCCGAAGCGGCATGTAGCGAACTGCCAGTCGTCGTGGAGCGCGAGCACGACGCCGCCAGCCACACTGCAACATCTTCGGGGCGGGAGAATGCGCCCATGACCTACTCGATTGTCGATTCTGTCATGAGCGCGCCAGAATCTGAATCCGCCCGATCGAGTCGCTGCCATCATTGGTGAACCAGAGGGCGCCGTCCGGCCCCGCGGTGATTCCCCACGGCCCGTCGATGCTCGCATGCCGGAAGCTGCCGACCTTGCCGCCCGTGGTGATCCGCCCGATCGAGTCGCCCCGATTGTTGGTGAACCAGAGGGCGCCGTCCGGCCCCGCGGCAATCGCCCGTGGACCGCGGATGCTCGCATCCCTGAAGCTGCTGACCTTGCCGTTGGTGGTGATCCGTCCGACCGACTTGCCCCGATAGTTCGTGAACCAGAGGGCGCCGTCCGGCCCCGCGGCGATCCCCCACGGCCCGTGGATGCTCGCATCCCTGAAGCTGCTGACCCTGCCGCTGGTGGTGATCCGCCCGATCGAGTCGCGGTTCGTGAACCAAAGGGCGCCGTCAGGCGCCGCGGTGATGTCCTGGGGACCGCGGATGCTCGTGTGCCTGAAGATCTTGACGGTGCCGCGGGTGGTGATTCGCCCGATCGAGTTGCCCCGGTAGTTGGTGAACCACAGTGCTCCGTCCCGGCCGGCGACGATCCCGAACGGCCCCCGGATGTTCGCGTGCCTGAAGCTCGTAACGGTGCCGCCGGTCGTGATCCGCCCGATCGAGCTTCCTTCCCCGCCTCTCGCACCGTGTGACCTCTTGCCACTGGCGTCCCAGTTGGCGAACCAGAGGGCCCCGTCCGGCCCCAGAGTGATTCCCCACGGCCCGTGGATGCTCGCGTGCCTGAAGTTGGTCACCGTCCCTCCGGTGGTGATCCGCCCGATCGACTCGCTGCCCTCGTTGGCGAACCAGAGGGCCCCGTCGGGCGCGGACGCGATCCCGATCGGCCAGCGGATGCCGGCGGGCAGGAAGTTCTTCATGGTGCCGCGGGTGGTGATCCGCCCGATCGAGTCGCTGCCGTCGTTGGTGAACCAGAGCGCGGCATCCGGCCCATTGGCGATGCCGTCGGGGCCGCGGATGCTCGCGCTTGCGTACTTGAAGTTCGTGACGGTGCCGCCGGTCGTGATCCGCCCGATCGAGCCGCTGCGAAAGTTCGTGAACCAGAGGGCGCCGTCCGACCCAGCAACGATTCCCTGCGGGCCGGCGATGCTCACATCCCTGAAGCTCGTGACGGTGCCGCCGGTGGTGATCCGTCCGATCGAGTTAGCCCGATAGTTGGTGAACCAGAGGGCCCCGTCCGGCCCCGCGGAGATCCCCCGCGGACCGAAGATGCTCGAGTCGTAGAAGATGGTGACGGTCCCGCCGGTGGAAATGCGTCCGATCGAGTCGCTGTTGGTGAACCAGAGGGCGCCGTCCCGCCCCGCGATAATCCCCCGCGGGCCGTGAATGCCGGCGTGCTTGAAGTTCGTGACAGCGCCGCCGGTCGAGATGCGCCCGATCGAATCGCCGGTCCAGTTGGTGAACCAGAGAGCGCCGTCAGGCCCCGCCGCGATGTCGTGCGGCCCGCGAATGCTCGCGTGCCTGAAGCCCGCAACCTTGCCGCCGGTGGAAATGCGCCCGATCGAATCGCGGTTGGTGAACCAGAGAGCGCCGTCAGGCCCTACGGTGATCCCCCGCGGCTTGTCGATGCTCACATGCGTGAAGCGCGTAACCTTGCCGCGGGGCGAGATCCGCCCGATCGAGTTGTTCCCCGCGTTGGTGAACCAGAGCGCACCGTCAGGCCCTGCGATGATCCTCAGGGGGTGCGACACCAGCGCAACGAAACTCGTTATCGACACCTTCGGCTCCGCAGGAACAACCATCTCCGCCGCACCCCGCGCCTGCTCCGACTCCGCGCCAGGCGCGCTTGTGAGCAGCGCGACACTCGCGAGCAACCAAACCGCTATCGGTAGAGCCCGACGCATTAACTGCCTCCCGTCCCAGCAGGCTGTCGCACCCCCACCGGCGGCGCATCCGTGCCTCCGCTGACGCCACCTGCCCGGAACTACCGATCCCACCATCCCACCCGAGGCAAGACACCAGCAACTCGCCGCCAATCGTGGGTAGCCGATTAGACAGCTACGGTCCGTTGTGAGGATTGATGCGAAAGTGGATTGTCATCGGCGGTGCGACCATCGTGATCGCCTTGCTCGGTGCCGGTGTGGCGTTCGTGCTCGATGCTCGACGCCAAGCGTCTGGCAGCCTCGATACGGATCTTTCGGGCGTCTCATTGGAGAACTCGACCACACAACCAACGGCGACGACGTCGACCGCCTCCAAGCCGACACCGCCCCGACCAGCGCCCGCGAAGGAGGGTCCGTGCTGGCTGCAGTTCGGGGGTGACGCGCAGCGCTCTCTCGCAAGACCGACGATCCGTCTGGGCCGTCCAACAACGTCGGTCTGGGCGCGCGGCCTCGGAAGCTATATCGAGTACCCGCCCGTCTATTGCGGTGGGTTGCTGTACCTCAACACCTTTAAGGGGGTGACCCTCTCGATTGATTCTGATACGGGGAAGGAGGTCTGGAGGACCCCCGCTGGCGGAGCGAAGCCGTCTTCGCCAGCGATCGCTGGGAGCAGGCTGATCGTCAGCTCGAACGACGGAACCGTGACGGCGTACGATCGGTTCAACGGACGCAGGTTGTGGCGGTTGCAGGTCGGCTCGCGCGTGGAGTCCTCGCCTCTCGTCGTGGGCGACGATGTCTACGTCGGTTCAGCTGACGGTCGGCTGTTCTCGGTTCATTCCGAAACAGGACGCGTCAGGTGGGCCTTTGACACGGGGGGAGAGATCAACTCGAGCCCCTCCGCAGTCCGTAACAGCGTGTGCATCACGAACTATTCCGGCGCGATCTTCTGTCTTCGTCGCAGCGATGGAAAGAAGCAGTGGAGCACCTACGTGCGCCGCGACTCGCTCCGCTTCGAGAGTTTCTATGCCAGCGCCTCGTCCGACGGGCAGAGGCTCTTCAGTATCGCCAGGTCGGGCAAGGTCGTGGCGCTATCTGCGTCAAACGGGCGCATCCTCTGGACGCGCGTTCAGCAGGGACTGGGGTACACGACGCCTGCCGTCTCGTCGGGAAGAGTGTTCGTTGGCGGCTTCGATGGCGCACTGCACGCGTACGACGCACGCTCGGGGCGCACGCTATGGACTCGAACCGTTGGCGGCCGCGTTCTCGGGGCACCCGTACAGATCGGAGGACTCGTGTTCTTCGCCACTCTGGAGCAGAAGACCTACGCTGTGCGCGCCGTCGACGGGAAGCCGGTCTGGAAGATCGGCATGGGGAAGTACTCTCCGACCATCGCGACCCGCGAGCGCTACTACATGACCCTCAACGGCATCCTCGTCGCTTTCCGCGCCCGCAATAGTCCATCGCCCTGATTACGAGCAGCGCTCCAGCGCTGCACCGTACTCCGTGCCTACGTGTCCCTCATGGCGTCACGGGCTCGTGCGACGTTCGGCACAGCAGCCTTAGAGGGCCGCGAGAGCGCGTCGATCATGTTCGCCATCACTCGCTGCACGGGTGGCTGCCAGACGGAGCAGGCGAGCGAGAACGCACCCGCAGCGAAGACCCTGGCACCCGCAGCGGTCTCGTAGTACGTCATCTGAGCGCTGTGGCCACTGCCGAAGGCATTTGGAATCTCGGCGATGACTTGCGTCCCTCGCGGAGATACGGAGGACGTATGGTCCGCTTCGATGCCCCCGCTCGAGAACGGTGAACCGGGCGAGAGGCCCGTGCCGCGGAAGATCCATGTTACCAGCAGGGCTGGCACGGAGCACCCAAGGGGCGCCACCGCGGCCCCCCGAGTCATAGCCGAAGTACTGGGCACCGACGAGCGCGGCTTCCGGGCGGCCCAGGTTGCGCCACTTGCCAATACGCGTCATCACCTGTTCCGAGATCGTGATCTTGTAGAAGAACGTGTTCGCCGAGAGGAACATCAAGTTGCCCCCGCGGTCGCGGAACCCGGTGACGACGTCGTACTCGTGCTCGGTCACGTACTCGTGATGACCCTCGAAGATCAGCAGCGTGTACGCGCGAGCCAGAGTCGCGCCACTCGTTGCTCTCAACTCGGCGTCGCTGAGGAAATCGACGCCACGATGATTGTGTGCGAGCCAGCGCAGGAACGGCTCGTCGTAATATCGGTAGTGGGGCGGCACGCCACGGTTCTCGAACGGGCGAATCAGTCGAGCGGTGTCGGTATCGGCGGAGGCGTACCACGTGTCGGCTGTCCCGTTGCCATCGTCGTCACGGAAGTTGTACGCCTGCCAGGTCTGAGTCGGCAGCACAACGGCGATCCGGTGCTGGCCGAGATGGCGCGGCGCGAGGACGAATGGCGCATACCCACACCGACCCCCGGGCGCTCTCAACTCCGCGTAGTAGAGGCCGCTCTGCCAGCGCGTGTCGAGGCGCAACCGGACGATCTGCCCGCGCGAGACACTGGCGAGACGATGAGTGGCGCCAACTTGCGTTCCGCGCATGACATCCCGCTCGCGGAGCATGCCAACCTCATCACCGACTCGGAGCAGCCGAAGCGTCACACTCCGGGCAGAGTCGAAGAAGATGAGTCCGGCAATCGCACCGGCACGGTAACTCTCCGCGGCGAACGCCGCCTCCACCGTCGGCCGACCCGAAACGGGTTCCCGCTCGTCGAGTCCTTCGGTTTCCTCCACGACTCGAGATGTACTGAAAGGGAGCCCCGGAGCCTGGACCGAAAGGACACCGGCGACAGCCACGAGTACGACACAGCCCGCCATGAGGGTGACACGCCAGAGACGACGCTGATCCGTGAACGCGCGCATCGCACGCTCCTCTCACCGTCAATCTTCCACCAACACGTCGTGGGCCGCATCCGCGCGGCCGCTGATCGCACCTGCCCGGGACTACCGACTTCGCCTGCTGGCAGATCGAGCAGTCGCTCCCGGCCCAGGTAGCCGCTGCTCTTGCCGCCGCAGACCAGGCGCAATCTCAGGCGCCCGGGCCTGCGTACCAGGCAGCCAGCCGCTTCATCCCCTCGTCGATGCTGACCGCCGGCCGCCACCCCGTCGCCTCACGGAACGGGCGCGGGTCGAACCAGTGCGCGAGGGCGAGCTGATCGACGAGGAAGCGCGTTGCGGGCGGCTCGGCATCGGGACGCGCGCGCGCCCACAGGCGCTCGACGATCGCCCGCCAGTCCCACGGGCGAGCGGGAGCGGGACGTCTCGCTTCGGCGGCGGGGCACCCGCAGCCTCGCAGATCCGCTCGAGCAGCACGCGTACCGGGAGCGGCTCGCCGTTCGAGATCACGAACGCGCGACCGGCAAGATCGCTCCTCGGGCGTTAGGCTTCTCCGTCGCCGCGACGAGTGCGTCAGCCGCGTTGTCGACATACGTCGTGTCGATCAGCGCGGTCCCACCGCCGACGACGAACAGGCGCCCGGCGCGAGCCCGCTCGACGATCCGCCCGATCAGCTGCGTATCCCCCGGCCCCCAGATCGCATGTGGCCGGATCGCGGTCACCGCGAGCGCCGGGCCGTTTGCGGCGAGCGCGACGAGCTCCGCCTCGCCTTTCGACTCCGAGTACCACGAGCGGTCGTGGCGGGTCGTGATCGGCGCCCGCGCACCTGCCCCCACCGTCGGCACCGACTCGTAGCCGACCGACGGCGAGGAGACGAACACGAGCCGCCCCACTCCTGCCTCGCGGCACGCGGCGACGACAGCCTCCGTCCCCCCCACGTTCACGCGGCGGAACTCCTCGCGCGTGCCGACGACGCCCACGCGTGCGGCACCGTGGATCACGGCCTCGCAGCCGGCCGCAGCTGCGGCGACCGCGGTCGGATCGCAGACGTCGCCGAGCACCTGCTCGCACGCGAGCTCTGCGCTGCGGTTCCGCTGCAGCGCCACGACCTCGTGGCCGTGCGCCGTGAGCGCAGCGATCGTCGTCCGCCCGAGCAGTCCCGAGCCGCCCGTGACGAGAACGCGCATTTCTAGACCCGCCTCGGCGTCCGTCCGCCCGCGAGCACCTTCTCGGCGAACCGACCGAGGCGCGTGCGATCGATCTTCGAGTTGTGCCGGCGATCGACGGGGAGCTTCGGGACGGTGAGAACGGCGGCGACCGGCTGGGGCGCGAGAGCATCGCGCACCGTGGCGTCGAGAGGAGACGCCGCGAGCCCGGCCTTGCCGTCGGCCTCGACGACCACCACGACCTGCTGACATCCCTCGGGCCCGACCCCGGTGACGGCGCACCGCGATCCGACCACCGGCTCGAGCGCGACCTCGAGCGGCACGGAGGTGACGGGGCCGTCCGCCGTCCAGACGACGTGGACGAGCCGTCCCTCGACCCAGAGACGCCCATCGGCATCGACGTGCCCGACGTCGCCCGTGCGATGCCACTGCGTGCCGTCGTCGTCGAACGAGCGGGCGTGATCGTTCGTCGCCCAGAGCCCGTCGTAGCCGACGGAGAGCCACGGCGCGCTCACGAGGATCTCGCCCGTCACGCCGTCGCCGCCCTCGAGAGGCTCGATCCCGATCCCGACGCCCGGGAGCGGCTTGCCCGACGCATACGCCCTGCCCCGCTCCGACCTCGTCGAGCTCGGCCAGCTCGATGTCCGCCACCGAGAGGACCTCGGTCATCCCGTACGGCGTGTGCAGCTCGGCTCGGGGAGTGAGCCCCGCGAACGCGCGCAGGATACGTCGCGGCACCGGCGCCCCGGCGGAGAGCACGAGCCGCAGCGCGCCGAGCGCTTCACGCCCTTCAGGCGACAGCCCTTCCTGCGAGGCCAGTACACCGTCGAGGGCGGCCGGCGCAGCGAAGAGGATCGTCGCGTCGATTGCGGCGCAGGCGTCGGCGAGCGCCTCGGCACGGAGCGACGCGGGCTGCGGTGATGTCGCAGTCGGGAACGGCGACCGGAATCCCGAGCGCCGGCCCGTAGAGCGCGAACGGCGCGAACGCCGCGACGAGGCGATCGTCCGGGCCGATCGCGTAACACGCGCGCACTGCATCGAACTGCGCGGCCATCTGGCGACCGCTGTAGACGACACCCTTGGCCGGCCCGGTCGCGCCCGACGTGAAGACGACCGCCGCTGTCGCATCGGGATCGACGACGCGATCGGCCACGAGGGCCGAGAGCTTCGCGCCGCCACCGCTGAGCGAGTCGATGTCGAGCCGGCCCGCGGTCGGCACCCAGCGGAGCGCACGCGCGACGCCGAGCGTCTTCCGGGTCCCGAGCAACCATCGCGGCTCCGCACTGCGCAGCGCGCGCGCGAGCCCGCGAACGCCGAGCCCGCGGTCGACGACGACCGTGATCGCGCCGATCGCCCAGCACGCATACGCGGCCGCGATGAAGTCCGGAGGATCGGGCGCGAGCACCGCCACGCGGTCGCCCGGACGCGACGCCCGCGCTCCGCATGCCCGCGGCCAGATCCGGCGACACGCTGCGCGAGCGACGCGAAGGAGAGCGTCCCGCCTCCGCCGACGCGCAACGGCCGTCGCCTCGTCGTCCTCGCGACGCACGAGCGCCGCCCACGGCGCCTCCGGCGTCGAGCCGGCCGGCGCCGGAGCGCGCGACCGCGGGCGACGCCGAGGCGCCCGATCCACGCGTCGGCGAGAGCCGCGACGTCCTCCTCCTCGACGACGAGATGCCCGGCGAGCGGGAAGCGGTGCAGCTCCGCCTGGGGCAGGCGACGGCGGAGATCGGCGGCGAACTCGAGGTGGAAGACGGGATCGCGCTCGCCCCACGCAAGGAGGACCGGCGCGTCGATCTCGGACAGGCGGGCGGCAACCCCGGCGAGCGGAGCGTAGGACGGGTGAGCGGGGGTCGTGGGGATGTCCGCGACGAAGTCGGCGATCGCACGCCGATCGTCGGCTGCGCGGTACGGCGCGAGGTAGCCGGAGCGAACCGGACCAGAGATCCGCCCGTGCCCCGTGAGCAGGGTGCCGCGAACGAACGCGGAGGTCTGGCGACAGCCGACATCGCGCAGCACTCTCGAGCCGGCGAGACGAATCGGCAACGGCACGCCCGTCGCCGGCATCGCGATGCCCGTGTTGCAGAGGATGATCCCGCGCACCCTCTCCTGGTGCTCGACGGCCCACCCGAGTGCGATCGGACCGCCCCAGTCGTGGGCGGCGAGGACGACGGGGCCGTCGACGCCGAGAGCTTCGATGATCCGCCCGAGATCGTCGACCCGCTGGGCGTAGCGCCGCGGGCCCGTCCGCTCGGAGAGGCCCATCGAGACCTGGTCGATCGCGACGACGCGGTAGCGGTCACCGAGGCGGCGATGAAACGAGCGCCAGAGCATCGACCACGTGGGGTTTCCGTGCACGCAGACGACCGTCAGCGGCGACTGCACGCCGTCGGCCGGGTCGGCAGACGAGAGCGTGGACGTCGACCTCGGTGCCGTCGCCGAGCGTGACGCGCCACGCGCCGCGACCACGCTGGATCGATCCCCAGTCGCTCGAACAGGCCCGCCTCGAGTGGCGCGGGCACGGATCTCACCAGATGATCTCGGCGACGCTGGCGTTCAGGCCGGAGCCCATGCCCATGCAGAGCACGCGCTCACCGGCGGCGATCTCGTTCTGCATCCCTGCGAGCGTGAACGGGATCGACGCGGGGCCGATGTTGCCGTAGGTCGGGAAGGTCAGCGGCGCGCGCGCCTCGTCGATTCCGAGCGTCGCGCACATCAGGCTCGTGTGCACCTTGCTGACCTGGTGGATCACGTACCAGGAGACGCCGTCGTTCCAGCCGAAATCGTCGGCCGATTCGGCCCAGGCCTCGGCGGCCAAGCGCGAGCCCACCCTCGAGGAGCGCCTTCGTATCGGTGCGCATCCGGTCGAGATCACCGACGCAGATGTCGTGGTGCTGGGTCGCCGCCCGCGAGACGCCGCCGACGAGACGATGGGCACTGCGGGCTCGACATCGAGGCTGCCGAGCACCATTGCCGCCGCAGCCCGAACCGAGGGTGAGGCTTGCGAACTCGTCGTACACGTCGGCCGTGGCATGGGCCTCCGCCTTGAGGCGGGCGATCGTGGCGAGGTGCGTCTGACGCGCTCCCTCACCGTCCACGATCAGCGCGTACTTGATCTGGCCCGCGTCGATCGAGGTCGCCGCGAGATGGATCGCGTTGACGAAGCCGAGGCAGGCGTTGCCGAGGTCGAAATTGAGACACCCTGGAGCGAGGCCGAGGTGATGATGGACGGCGCAGGCAACCGACGGCTCGAGGTGATGCCGGCAGACGGACGTCGAGATGAGCATCCCGATCTCGGAGCGGTCGATCCCCGCAGCCTCGATCGCCTGCTCACCCGCGAGCGCCGCCGCCGTGTCGAAGCGCATCTCCTCGGGCCACCAGCGCCGCTCGGTGATCCCGGCGATCTCCTCGAGCAGCCCGGGACGAATGTTGCAGCGCTCGAAGACCTCTGCGAGCTGCTCGTCGATCCACGCGGAGGTGACGACCTCGGGAGCCTCGACTGCCTCGACCGAGACGACGCCGACGTTGCGGTGACGCTGTGTGTGGTTACTGCTCACCTGCTGGCTCCATCCCTCGGTCGCGTGCGCTTCATGAAAAAGAAAGAGGCCCACTCCTGGGCCCCTTTCAAGCGGAGAGAGCGGGATTTGAACCCGCGAAGCACCTTTCAGCGCTTACGCGATTTCCAGTCGCGCTCCTTCGGCCGCTCGGACACCTCTCCGTGCACCCGAAGATTACCGGCTACCGGTGCGAGGACGGGTCCAGATCGGGGAGGCGCGGCTAGGACGAGCCGGCGACCGTGGAGACGTACGCGCGAGCTCCTCGATCTGCTGCTCGGTCAGCTTGCCCTCGAACGCGGGCATCACGCCCTGGCCGTTCGTGACGCGGTCGATCACGAGCTCTGCCGACGGCTTCTTCTCGTCGAGGTTCGGGCCGACGGTCCCTCCGCGCCGGCGTCCGCGAGCGTGTGGCAGTTGCCGCATCCCGCCTCGGCAGAGACGAACACCTCTTTCCCGGCGACGACGAGAGCATCGCCACCTGCCTGCGGGTCGCCTGGGTTCGTCTCGGTCTGGGTCGGCTTCTCCTCGCCCGGCGCCTCCCCGACGGCTTCCGTCTCGACCTCCTGGGTGTCCGTGACCCAGTAGACGGCTCCCATCTGGAGGGCGAAGAAGACGCAGGAGACGAGGACGAAACCGGTCAGGGTAATCGGGAAGTCGGGGTTCCGCTTGGGAATCCAGATCGCCGTGATCAGCGCCCAGAGAATGAACGCGCCGGCGACGATCAGCAGCGTCACCTTGCCGGTTGTCGTGATCGTGAGGAGCACGGCATGGGACGCTACCACGGCGCCGCAGGTGAGTTCTCCGAGAACGCGCACGATCGGCGGTGTAGGCTCGCGCCCGTGACGCCCGAGGAGCGCATTGCGAGGTACGCCCGACTCGTCGTCGAGGTCGGCGTCAACCTCCAGCCCGGGCAGCTGCTGCGGATCGGCGGCCACCCGGACCACCTTCCGCTCATCCGCGCGATCGCCGAGGTCGCGTACTCCGTTGGCGCGCGCTACGTCGAGACGGCCTTCGTCGATCCCCACGTGCGGAAGTCGCGAATCACGCATGCTCCCGAGGACACGCTCGATTGGTCGCCACCGTGGGGGCTTGCGCTCGTCGACGAACTCGCTGACACAAACGGCGCTGTGATCAGCATTACCGGAGATCCGGAACCCGAGCTCTTCAGCGACCTCGATCCCGGCAGGATCGCGCGAGCCCGCCCGCGCCTGCTCGCCGAGCGGTCGCTGCAGGCGATGGGCGACGGCCGGATCGCCTGGACGATCGTCGGCTACCCGAACGAGGGCTGGGCGCAGATGGTGTTCGGCGAGCCGGACGTGGAGCGCCTCTGGGAGGCGGTTGCGTTCGCGACGCGTCTCGACGAGCCAGACCCGGTGGCCGCGTGGCGAGAGCACATCGCGCGCCTGCAGGCTCGCGCCGAGCTGCTCGACGAGCGCCGATTCGATCGCGTTCCGCTTCACGGGCCCGGGCACCGATCTCACGGTGGGCCTGATGCCCGAGTCGCGCTGGCAGACCGGAGCCGAGGTGACGGCGAAGGGCGCTCGTCGAGGTCGTGAACATGCCCACGGAGGAGGTGTTCACGACGCCGCATCGCCTCCGCACGGAAGGCGTTGTTCGCTCCACGCTGCCGCTCGCGGTAACGGCCAGGTCGTTCGCGACCTGACCCTGCGGTTCGAGGCCGGGCGGGTCGTGGACGTGAGCGCCACGAGCGGAGCGGACGTCGTACGCGAGCAGATCGCGAGTGACGAAGGTGCGTCGTTCCTCGGCGAGGTCGCGCTCGTCGACGGCGATTCGCGCGTCGGCAAGACGGGCCTCGTCTTCTTCGACACGCTGTTCGACGAGAACGCGTCATGCCACATCGCCTACGGCCAGGGCATCCCGACGGCGGTCGCGGGCCACGACGGGTCTGATCGAGAGGCGCTCGTCGAGCTCGGCTGGAACGACTCGACCGTGCACACCGACTTCATGATCGGCGGGCCCGAGGTCGACGTCGACGGCATCGAGGCCGACGGCACGGCGGTGCCGATCCTGCGTGCGAACGAGTGGCAGCTGTCGTAGCTCGCCCCGGCTTCGCGGCGTGCGCTAGCCTTACATCCCTCCCGGGCGCATAGCTCAGCGGGAGAGCGCTCGCTTCACACGCGAGAGGTCCCTGGTTCGATCCCAGGTGCGCCCATCATCATCGGAATCGTCTATGAAGCGGTTTCTGAGCTCCGACACCGAGCTATACAGCACCGATCCCGCGTCAGTGCCGGCCCTGCTACAGCTCCGAGCCTCGAGGCTGGGCGCTCGGTCAGTGCGGTTGCCCCCGGTCGACCTCGCGTAGCTCGCGAAGCCTGGTGTTCGTCCGCTCGACCATGACGACGTTGCCCTTGCGCTCGTAGAGGGCGAGCGCTTCCTGGAGCGCAGCACGAGCCTCGTCGGCTCTGCCGCCGAGCGTGAGCACTTCAGCGAGATCCGAGTAGGCGTCGGCCGAGCGTGTCGGGCATTTCGGTTGCGGTCCCGATCGCGACCGCCTCCCGTGCCAGCCGCTCGGCCTCGGCCGGATCGCCGCGCCGGGCGAGCACCTTCGCCCTGACCTGCCGCCAGAGCATCTGGGTGAGCGCGTCGTCGCTGGCGCCGAGCTCGGCCGCCCGGCCCGCGGCCGCATCCGCCTCGTCGAGCCGGTCGAGCTGGTAGAGCGCCTGCGCGAGCTTTCCGACGACGCTCGACAGCCACGCGCGGTCGCCGGCCTCCTCGAACAGGCGGCAGCCCTCCTCGGCGAATGCGGCGGCGGCGGCAGGGTCGCCGGCCGCAGCTCGACGTCGACGCTCGCGAAGCCGGTCGACCATGGCCAGCGGGATCACCGAGCCCTGGTCGGCGAGCTGCGCCCGCAGGTCGGTGAGAATCGCCCGCGCTTCGTCGAAGCGGCCGATCATCGCGAGCGCCTGCGCGCGTTGGATCCCGAGAGCTCTGCCGGCGGGCGCCCTGCTCCTCCTGCTCGTCCAGCCAGGCGAGAATCTCCGCCACCGGGGTGCTGCCGTGCAGGCGCGCTGCGCTACCCCAGATCCCTCAGTCGCTCCGTCAGATGCGGGTGGTCGACCACCCGCTGCGCGTGCGCAAACGCGCGATCGACCGCCTCCAGCACTCCGTCCATCCGGGCGTGCATGTGCGCGACCTGGGCGCGTCCGAGGTAGGCGGTGAAGAGCCCGAAGTCGTCCCCGGATGCCTGGAAGACGGGCAGCGCCTCCTCGACGGTCGCCGCCAGCTGCTCGGCGGCGCCCTCCGGGCACGAGATACGTGCGAACGGCCCCCTGCGTCGATCCGCGCGCACAGCTCTGCGGCCCGGTCGCCGGCGGCGGCCGCGCGGACGGCGACGCCGCCCGCGTACGTGAACGCATCCTCCATCCGGCCCGCCTGGAAGAGGGCGTCGACCAGGTCGGACTCGAGGACGATCGTCGATCTCGTCGGAGGGAACGAGTGCGACCGCCCGCTGAAGCAGGTTGACGGCGGCCGGGAAGTCTTGCCGGAGCCACGGCCCGGCGGCCGGCGGCCGCCAACCGCTGCCGCGCTTCCCCGGCCAGCGAGCCGTCGGCCGCCGCCCCGAGCTCTGCGTGGTAGCGGCACGCCTGCTCCAGGTGGTAGCCGAGGATCTCGTCGAGCTCGACGAGATCACGCCCGTGCTCGACCAACCAGTCGGCGAACCGCTCGTGCAGCTCCGCCCGCGTAGCCTTCGGGAGCCCGTTGTAGGCGGCATCGCGGACCAGCAGGTGCCGGAAGCGAAAGGCATCCTCGCCGGGAAGCTCGCTCCTGTCGGGGCGCACGAACTCCTTGCGCACGAGCGACGTCAGCCGCGCCGTCACCTGCGCCTCCTCGGGGGCCAGCGCCTGCACCGCGCCGCGGTGGAAGACGCGCCCCTCGATCGCAGCCGCGCTCGAGCACGTCCCGCTCGGACGCATCCAGCTGGTCGAGGCGGGCGGCCAGCAGCGCCTGGATCGTCGGCGGCACCGTGATCTCACCGCCTCCCGACTCCTCCACGAACGCGACCATCTCCTCGACGTAGAGCGGGTTGCCCTCGGCCGCGTCGAGGATCCGACGGCGCAGGTCGTCGTCGAGGTGGGCCAGGCTCTCGATCAGCTGCTCGGTTTCCTCCGGGGCGAGTGGCTCGAGCAGCACGCTGGTCGCGTTGACCTTGCCGCCGGCCCAGCCCGTCCGGCGGTCGAGCAGCTCCGGGCGGGCCATGCAGAGCAGCAGGATCGGAGCGTCGCGGGACAGGTCGGCGACGTGCTCGATCAGGTCGAGGAACGTCTCCTCACCCCAGTGCACATCGTCGAAGACACAGACGACGGGCGTCTCGGCGGCGACGGCCTCGAGCAGCTTGCGGAACGCCCAGGCGATCTCGTCGCTCGACGAGACCAGCTGCTCGTTGGCGGCCAGAGCGCGGACCGTCTCGGCGGCGACCTGATCGGTCTCCGCCGGGGGAAGCTGCTTCAGCACCTCGACGACGGGCCAGTAGGTGATGCCCTCCCCGTAGGGCAGGCAGCGGCCACGCACGACCAGGGCGCCGTCGAGCGAACCGAGGAACTCCGCGACCAGCCGGGACTTGCCGACCCCGGCCGTCCCCAGGATCGTGAACAGCTGGCAGGAGCGGCCGCTCGAAGCCTGGCCGAAAGCATCCGCGAGCCGGCGCAGCTCGGTCTCACGCCCGACCATCGGCCTCGCCAGGTGACGGGCGGAGCCTAAATCGCCGGACACGGACAACAAGCGGTAGGCCCGAACCGGCTCGGCCTTGCCCTTGAGGGCCAGCGGCTCGACCGGCTCGACCTCGACTGCATCTCGAGCAAGCCGCAGCGTCGCCTCGCCGATCAGGATCTCCCCCGGCTGGGCGGCCTGCTCGAGCCGAGCGGCGAGGTTGACCGCGTCGCCCGTCGCCAGGCGCTCCTCCGTGCCGGTGACGACCTCGCCGGTCGTCACACCGATGCGCCCCTGGAGACCAAGCTCCGGGAAGGCGTCGCGCATTTCGACCGCCGCCCGCAGCGCCCTCAGCGCATCGTCCTCGTGCACGAGCGGAACGCCGAACACGGCCATCACCGCATCCCCGATGAACTTCTCCACGGTGCCGCCATGGCGCTCGACGATCGCGCTCATCCGCTCGAAGTACCGGGCCAGCACAGCGCGCAGCGCCTCGGGATCGAGCCGCTCGCCCAGCTCGGTCGAGCCCGTGACGTCGCAGAAGAGCACGGTTACGGTCTTGCGTTGTTCGCGGGCCGGCGAAACCTCGGTGAGCGACGCCGTGCAGAAGCCGCAGAACATGAACCCGTCCGGATTCTCCTTGCCGCATTCAGGGCACGTCAACACGCGTCGAGTCTACGCCCGAACACGTAGCGCCGCGCTTCGGGCTCGTGGACGTCCGGGGCCTGCTTTCGAGGAGCAGATCTGCGACCCTCGAGGCGGGGACTCCCGTGATCGGCGCTGGCCGCGACGAGCAGAGTCAGGAAGCGCTCGTCGGCGAGGACCAGCGCCTGAGTGACAAAGTGGCCCTGGTCGCCCGTGCGCTCGAGCAATCCGACGGCGGGGCGGATAGCACGCTCAGCGGCAGCCGAGGAGACGTAACGTCGGCGACCTGCCCTGAAGCTGAGCTGCCACCGAGACCGAGCTCCCACAACGAGCCATGCGACCAGTCCTAACGCCCGCCGAGGCCGGACCCACCTCATTCTCGCCCATCAGATCCCATCCTCGGAGCACTCCCGGCAGAGCACGAGCAACCCACCCGAGGGGTCTGACCCGACCCGCCAGTCGTCGGCAGGGTCCTCTCCCGGTCGAGGCGTGCGGCCGCACCTGGAGCAGCCGGCCGCTTTCTCAGGGGAAATGGCCCCGCTCGACATCGGCGACTGACCCGGAACGTGGGCGACGGGGATGCCGAGGACGCGCGGCTGCGTCGATCTCCGGCTGCCCTGTTCGAGCAGTCGGCCGACGGTGGCCGCCCAGAGGTCGCGGAATCCCACCAGTCGACACTACCGCGTTCGGCTTGCCGCTCGGCCGATCCAGCCGACAACTGTCCGAGCTCCAGGCTCGCGTCGATCCCAACCGCGCCGATTCACCAGACCGGATCAGACAAGCGCTGCGACGAGCACGAGCGTGCGGAGGCTGGCACGGTACGTCGGCGTCTCCCCCGGTCCATCGATGCGCGTGTCTCCCCCGCTGAGACGCACTCCATCCGCCGCGTCGAGTCCGCCTTCGAGAACGTGCGCCACGGTCACGCCACCACCCTCACAAGCGAGCTCCTCACCTCCCTCTAGCCGATGCACGGTGAGCGACGCCCGCACGACGCCGCGGCGCACGATCAGATTGAAGTCGTACGCAACACCGTCCACAGCGCACGCCGTCTCGTCATCACCCGAGAAGTCATGTGGCACGAGCTGCTCGAGAGCCACGGGAGGGTCGCTGCCATGGGTCAGCGTCATCGGCGGGCCGTCGAGTTGCACGATGATGCGGTCGTAACCGGGGAAGGTCGAGAACGGGCCTGATCCGCGAAGCTCGGCGATCGAGATCCTCCAGTCGAAGCCGTCGAGTGCGGCACCCGGCGGCTCGATGGCAAGCTCCGTCGTCGATCCCTGCCCGTTCTTCCACGGCATCACCGGGCAGTCGCCGTGGCGGATCGTCCTCGGTGTGATGGTGGGCATGGTGACGCGATCCTACGTCGCCTCGACGGGATAGCCTGTCGGGATGGGTGATCTCTCCGAGCTGTTCGCGAACAACCGTGCCTGGGCCGCGGCGATGATCGCAGACGATCCTCACTTCTTCGAGCGGCTGATCGGGGCACAGACCCCCGAGTACCTCTGGATCGGCTGCTCCGATAGCCGCGTCCCCGCCAACGAGATCGTGGGGCTTCGAGCGGGCGAGGTCTTCGTGCACCGCAACGTCGCGAACGTCGTCGTCCACACCGACCTCAACTGTCTCTCGGTGCTCCAGTTCGCGGTGGACATCCTCCAGGTCAAGCACGTGATCGTCTGCGGCCACTACGGCTGTGGTGGCGTCAAGGCCTCACTCCAGGGCGCCCGTCACGGCCTCGTCGACAACTGGCTGCGTCACGTGATGGACGTGAACGAGAAGCACGCCGAGGAGATCGACTCACTTCCGGAGGGCCAGCGCCTGGACAGGCTCTGCGAGCTGAACGTGATCGAGCAGGCGATGAACATCTGTCAGACGACGATCGTCGAAGACGTGTGGGCACGCGGACAGGAGCTGACCGTGCACGGCGTCATCTACGGGCTCAACGACGGACTTCTCCGCGACCTCGGCGTCAGCGCGACGTCCCTCGATCGGGCCGATCCGAGGTGGCGGCAGCCCGGCACGGAGGGCGATCCCGCGACGAGGTTGTAGGGTCTCCGGATGTTGATCGATCTGAGCCACCGCATCACCGACGGGATGATCACCTACCCTGGCCTCCCGGCCCCGGTCATCGGCACGCACCTCTCACGCGAGGCCGCCGAGGAGCTGTACGGCCCCGGGATCACGTTCCACATCGGGCTCCTGACGCTGTGCACGAACACGGGCACCTACATCGACGTGCCGTTCCATCGCTATGCCGACGGTCACGATCTCGCCGACCTGGCGCTCGAGCAGGTTGCGGGCCTGCCCGCGGTCGTGCTCGATCGGCGCGGGATCGAGACGATCGAGATCACGCAGGGAGAGCTCGAGGGTCTGGCGGGCCATGCCGTGCTCGTGCGCACCGATCACTCCCAGTACTTCGGCACGGAGCGCTACTTCGAGGCGCACCCCCATCTGAGCGCCTCGTCCGCCGAAGCGCTCGTCGCGGCCGACGTCTCCTGCGTGGGAATCGACTCGCTCAACATCGACGGCACGAAGACGGGCGAGCGGCCGGTGCACTCGATCCTCCTTCAGGGCCGGAATTCCCGATCGTCGAGCACCTGACGAACCTCGCGGCCCTTCCCGACAACGGCTTCGAGTTCACGGCAGTGCCGCCGAAGATCGAGGGTGCCGGAACGTTCACCGTGCGCGCGTTCGCGGCGGTCTGACGAGCGGCAGGAACGGTGGCGACGGGATTCGCGGGAGGGCCGTACAGCCTGGCGGTCGTCGCCGAGACCGGCGACCGATTCACCGATTTCTCGCCGTACGTCGCGGCGATCGACGAGCAAGGCTCCGTCTTCTTCTCGGCAACCACGACGGACGGTGGCTCCGGCGTCTTCCGCAGCGACGGCACGCACGTCACCGCGGTCGCCGAGTTCGGTTCTGACATGGGGTGCGCGGTCTGGAGTCACCCGGACGCGGACGACAGCGGCTCGGTCTGCTTCTACGCTGCGGACGGGACGGGTAAGACCGCTCTTCTCGGCGCTCGAGACGGCGAGATCGCCCGCGCTGGCCGATGCGGCCGGGCCTCTTGGGCCGACCACGAATGCGCATGGAACGATCGCCTTCCGCGCTCCCGTGGCCGACGGCGGTGAAGGCGTCTTCACGATCGGTACGGATGTCGTGACGACCGTGGCAGACACGACGGGCAGATTCGCGGCATTCCACGGGTTGCCGGTGATCGACGCCGACGGACGGACGGTCTTCCGCGCCGACGACCGAAACGGCCGCGAGGGAATCCATCTTCATGATGGACATGGCCTCGAGACCGTCGTGGAGACGGGTGATCGATTCGCAAGCCTCGGTTTCTTCCCCTTCGCACACGACGCCGGGACGATCGTGTTCTGCGGCGAGACTCGTGAGGGTGGCCCTGGCGTGTTTCTCGCGTCTGCCGGATCCGTCGAGAGACTGGTCGGTACCGACGGCGGGCTTCGCGAGCTTCCGCGGAGCGTTGCTCAACGACGCATGCGAGCTCGTCTACTACGCGACGCCGATTGGCGGTGAGCTCGGGATCTACACCGGCCCCGACATCGAGGGCGACTGCCTGCTCGAGGTCGGCGGGACGCTCTTCGACTCGACCGTCGCGGGCTTCGCGCTCAACCCCGTCTCGATCAACAGGGCGGGGCAGCTCGCGATCCGGGTCATGCTCCGGAGCGGCCGGCAGCTGATCCTCCGCGCTGATCCACCAGGCTCCGCCTGAAGCGGACCGGACGTCTCGACCGCAACGAGGGAACGTCCGTTAGGAGGCGTATACATGCCCAAGCACTTCGGACAAGGAGACGGGAATGCGCTTCTTCTGCCGGATCGGCCTGCACCGATGGTCGTTCAGTACCCAGCTTCTCGACGAACCCGGGCACCGCACGCACACGGAGATCGTTCGCGCGCGCTGCGCCCGCGCTGGATGCGCCCGCTACGCCTCCTGGGCTCTCGTCCACCGTGAAGTGTCACTTCCGGGGTCGACGTCGAGGGATACGCCCGCACGACTCGCGTGACTTCGAGGTACGCCGTCCCCCCGACGCGCTCGAGAGCGTACAGCAGCTGGTCATGCGCGAGATCCTGCCCTCTCAGCCTGATCAGGTGACGGCGACGGGCTCGTCGGCGAGCAGGCCGTCACGCATCGCGAGCCGCCGCGGTGCACGCGCAGCGAGGTCGGCATCGTGTGTCGCGACGATCACGGTGACGGCGTGACTGCCAGCGAGCCCGGCGAGCAGGTCGATCACATCCGCCCCGGTCGCCGAGTCAAGGTTTCCTGTCGGCTCGTCGGCGAGAATCACGCGTGGGCCGACGACGAGCGCCCGGGCGATGGCCACGCGTTGCTGTTCGCCACCCGAGAGGTGAGCTGGAAGGTGCGAGCAGCGATCGGCGAGGCCGACCTCCTCGAGCAGCGCCAGCGAGCGCGCACGTAACTCATCCGCAGGGACTCCCACTGGTGCCAGACCAGACTCGACGTTCTCGAGTGCGGTCAGCGTCGGAATGAGGTTGAACTGCTGGAAGACGAAGCCGAACGCCTTGAGACGAAGCTCCGCCAGTTCGCGATCCTCGAGGGTTCCGAGATCGCGCCCTTCGAAGAGGACCGTGCCCCCACTCGGGCGGTCGAGCGCGCCGAGGAGCTGCAACAGCGTGGTCTTGCCGGATCCGCTCGGGCCTTCGAGTGCCACGAACTGCCCTGCCTCGATTCGAAGATCGACGCCGCCGACCGCGTCGATCGTCGCGGGGCCACGCTGGAAGGAGCGCTTGACACCTTTGACGTCGTACTGCACCGCGCCCGCCTCCATTATTCGACCTGCCTCAGGGCGTCAGCGGGACGGAGCCTCGACGCACGGTACGCCCCGGCAGTGCCGGCCATCAGTCCGCCCAGGACGGCCAGAAGGAAACCGAGAAGAAGCACGCCTGTGGCGAGCGGCGCAGACAGCGCGACCTGGTCGCTGACCGTGCGCGCCGTCACCTGCCCCAGTCCGAAGAACCCGTCGCCCCCGCCCGTGCTCGAGCTGGCGGTCAGCGTCGGCCCGAACGCGCCGATCGCAAGCGTCGCGGCGATCCCGAGCACGACACCCACGAGCCCGCCGAGCACGCCCTGGGCGAGCGACTCGCCCATCACCTGACGCACGACGAGCCACTGTGTCCACCCGAGCGCCTTGAGCGTGCCGAGCTCACGCACCCGCTTACCAACCGACGCGAGCGTCAGGAGCACGGCGAGGAGGAATGCGGCAATCGCGGCGAGGACGGCGAGGGCTGTCCCAAGTCTCTTCGAGAGGCTCGCAGCATCCACGAGCGAACCGCTGATCGAATCGGCAACCTGCTGTGCACTTGCCACCTGCGCACGCGGATAGAGCGTCTCGATCTGCTTCTGCACCTCCGCGACCGAGGAACCGTCATCCGCACGCACCAGGAGGACGTTCACCGTTCCCTTCTGACTCGAGAGCACTTGCAGCTGGGCGAGCCCGACGTAGACGTCGGCTGTCTGACCGCCGAGCGGCGGACGAACGAGGCCAACGACGGTGAACACGGTGCCGTTGAGGTCGAGCGTGGAGCCGACCTTCAGGTTCTGGCGGCTCGCGTAAGCCGCCGAGAGGAGAGCCTCGTGTGACCCGCCCCCGCTGCTCGCCTTGATGAACCTCCCACTCGACACGAGCCCGGACGTGACAACGCCGATGTCAGGTGTCGTCAAGTCGACTCCAGCGATCGTGTAGCTCGCACTCTTGATGTTGGTCTGCGGTGGGTTGACGACCTGCTGCAGCGTCTGCTCCGGCGTCGTGATCGTCGCACGGAACCGCTGCAGGCGCTCGGGGAGACACTTGTTGAAGGCGCTCCGGTCGCCTCCCTGTCCCGGCGAACCTGGCGCTTGCTGACCGCCACCGCCGAGCCCGCCCTGCGTGGCGCCCGGGTCTCCTCCCTGGCCGCCGCCGAACGTGATTCCGGCCTTCGCGAGGCACGCCTGCATGGCAGCGAACTCGGCTTCGGTCGGTCTCGCAATCTGGCGGTCGACCTGAACCTGCTGGCCTCCGGCCTTGATCTGCGCCACGATCTTCGGGACCGTTCCCGACTGGTGGACTGCGGCCAGCACGAGCCCACTCGACACCGAGGCGACACCAGGCACCTCGGCGATCGTGGCCGCGGTCGTCTGCGGAAACGTGAGTTGCGTGCCGGGCAGGAAGAAGTCGTGGACGAACTGCTCGCCCGGTTTACCGAGCTTCGAGAGATCGGTGATCACGGATTGATTCGCCTGGATCACCTCACGGCCGCTGCCGCCCGGCCCGCCGCCGAAGCCGCTGTCCTGCGCCTGCTGCGGTTCGAGCGTGACGGTGAGGTCCGTACCGATGCTGGAGAGAGGGTCGAGGGCCTTCGCCTGCGCTTCGTCCAGCCCGCGAGAGAGGGACGTGACGGCGATCACGAGCGAGACGCCAACCGCGAGGCCGAGAACCGTCAGGATCGTGCGGCTCTTGCGCCGCACGAGCTCGCTTCGCAGGTACGAGAGGTAGAACATCCGTCGATTGAAGCACCGCCGCCTGTGAATCACCTGAGAGCTTCCCGGCTGAGGAACGCGAGTTCACTGCTGCCGCGTTGCCGCCTCGGCCGACGTGATCACCTCGATGACCTCGAAGCGGACGAGGTCGTCCCACGCGGCCATCCACTCGTCGAGGAGAGCACGGTCGTCGCACTCCATCACCTGGTAGCACCGCGTCAGGTCCGACGTGACCCAGCTGCCGTGGTAGGCCAGGCCCTCCGGCGCGAGGCGGCCGCGCTCACGGAAGCGGCGATAGACCGGCCCGGGGTCGCCGTCCGCGAAGTGCTCGATGATCATGTAGAGCATCGGCTCCGATCATCCCTGATCTCACAGACGGCCGGAGCAGCACGTTTCACCTGCCATGACCACAACCATGATCGAGACACGGTATGACACGCTCGAGCTCGACAGCCCCGTCGGCTCCCTCACTCTCGTTAGCTTCGAAGCGGGGCTCCGGGCGATTCTCTGGCCCGGCGACGACCCGACGCGCAGGGCTCGCAGGGGCGACACTGGCGCCGGGCAGCAACGGCGTCCTGGACGAGGCCGCAGCGCAACTCGAGGAGTACTTCGCTGGCGCCCGCACGACCTTCGACCTCCCTCTCGACCTCCGGGGGACGCCGTTCCAGATCGCTGCCTGGGAGGCGCTCGCGGCGATCCCCTACGGCGAGACGCGCACGTACGCCGAGCAGGCAGCACGGATCGGGCGACCGGACGCCGTTCGCGCGATCGGTGCGGCGAACGGTCGCAACCCGATCTCGATCGTGCTCCCGTGCCATCGCGTCGTCGGGAGTGACGGCTCGCTGACCGGGTTCGCAGGCGGACTCGAGGTGAAGGCCGCGCTGCTCGCGTTCGAAGCCGAGGGCACAGACGGTCCGCCGCCTGGATGAATCCAGGCGGCAAGCGCAGTTGCAGGGCCTTCAGCCTTGCGCCGGCACTCACCTTGCTACGCTTCCAGCGCCCGGTCACGCTAGGTGGGGAGGCAGCGGTTCCCTGAACCCGAAATCCGCTCCAGCGGGACCGAACGCCGTCCGAGGGACGGTTTCATCGGGATTGGTCTGCGCACGAGGTGTTGACAGGTCGGGTCCCGCGCACTGGGAGCGTTCGAACCGCGTCAGGTCCGGAAGGAAGCAGCGCTAAGGACTCCCTCTCAGGTGCCGCGGTTCCGCCCGGCCCGAGCCGGCGACGCAGAATCCTCCGGGGAAGCCTGTTTCGACGACGGAGCGCGTGACCGGGCATAAGCTTCTTCGGCGAGCCGAAGAAGCGTTAGATAGGGCGGAGGAACGGTTCTGGCAAAGGTCTCAGAGGGTTTCTGCGGTCAGGGCCTTGAGGAGCGCTTGTGCTCGCTCGGGGCCGATGCCTCGGATTGACTGCAGGTCGGGCTCGGAGGCGGTGGCGATGGCTGCGATGGAGCCGAACTCGCTCAGCAACGCCTTCGCGCGGTCGATGCTGATGCCCGGGATCGCCGCGAGCAGCCCGACCGGGGATGTGACGATCGGGCGCCGGCCAGTGCGTGACCGTCGCTCGATGCTCCATGCGCCGTTGCTCCTGGCGGGCGAGGACGTGCAGCCAGAGCGCCGTGTCCTCCGGCGACGCCGTGCGGAGGAGTCGGATTCCATTGTCCAGGACCTTGAGCAACGCCCCACGGACGCGCTCGAGCAGGGACCGGGCCGTCGTCCAGGTCCTCACCCTCCACGAGCAGGTAGGCGCGCCGCGGATCGCGGCGGAGCGCTGCGACCTGGCTCCACAGTCTCCGATCGACGAGGGAGCCGTGGAGGTCGGCGACGGTCTTGCGCTCGATCACCCGGTCGCCCACGGCGTAGTCGCCGACCGCGAGCGTGACGAGGTCGATGTCGGCGCCAGCCTCGATGAGAAGCGCCGGCACGTCCGACCGCCGCTCGCGCACGTCAACGGTTATCGTCACCTCATCCACGAACAAGCATTGTCGAAGCGAAAGCGTGCCCCCTGTGTGCCAACTGTGCCACAAGCCTGAATCGGATCGCCACCCCGTCCGAACGCCCTATCTAACGCGTTTAGCGCCTTGCCGGCGCGAAGCGTCGGCAAGGCGCTAAACGCTTTGGCCGCCCTGTATCGCACCTACCGCCCGCTCGACTTCGGCCACGTGATCGGGCAGGAGGCGGTCGTTCGCACCCTCCGCAACGCGATCGAGCACGGCCAGGTGCGGCAGGCGTACCTCTTCGCCGGGCCGCGCGGGACCGGCAAGACGTCGATGGCGCGCATCCTCGCGAAGGCGATGAACGCCGAGGGCGGCCCGAACGCCGACTTCGATCCCGAACCGCCCGATCGCCCAGGCGATCGCCGACGGCAGCTCACTCGACGTCGTCGAGATGGACGCGGCATCGCAGCGCGGGATCGACGACGTTCGCGAGATCCGCGACCGTGCCGTGCTCCAGCCGGTCGAGGGCGGCTACAAGATCTACATCATCGACGAGGCCCACCAGCTGACCACGCAGGCGTGGAACGCGCTGCTGAAGCTGATCGAGGAGCCCCCACCGCACCTCGTCTTCGTCTTCTGCACGACCGATCTCGCGAGCGTCCTCCCCACCGTCCGCTCGCGCTGCCAGACGTTCGTCTTCCAGCGGCCCGCGGCTGCAGGAGCTCGTCGCCGTTCTCCGTCGCGTCTGCGAGGGCGAGCAGATCGACGCGCCCGACGCCGCGCTTGCGCTCATCGCGCGCGGCGCGCACGGCTCCTTCCGCGACGCCGTCTCGACGCTCGACCAGCTCGCCGCCGCCACCGGCAGCGCGATCTCGGTGCAGGACGTGCTCCAGCTCGTCGGCGGGATCGAGGAGGGCTCGCTCTTCCGGCTCTGCGACACGATCATCGATCGCGACACCGCCGGCGCGCTCGTCCAGATCGAGGAGCTCGCCGAGCAGGGCCAGGACATCGGCCGGCTCGTCGTCGACCTGATCGACCACCTCCGGCAGCTCCTGCTCGTGCAGCACGTCGGCCACGTCCCGGACTCGCTGCCCGTCACCGAGGAGACGCGCGAGCGCCTCCGCGAGCAGGCGAACCAGCTGCCCGAGCCGACCGTGCTCCGGCTGATCGACCTCCTCGCGCTCGCCGTCGACGACATGCGCCAGGGTGGCGACCCGCGCCTGCCGCTCGAGCTCGCTCTCGTCAAGGTGACGCGCCCGCAGGCAGACATGTCGCGCGAATCGCTCGCGCATCGGCTCGAGCTGCTCGAATCGCGACCGACGGGCATCGGCGCGGCGCCCGCGGTTGCGACGCTGCGACCCCCGGCGGCAGCGCCGACCCGACGCCACCGATCGCCGTCCCCGCGACCGAGGCCGACGGTTGCGCACTCCGCTCCCACCGCCGTCGTCGAGGCACCAGCACCACCCGCGTCGCTCCCCCCGCTCGAGCTCGACCAGCTCCGCGATGCCTGGCAGCGCGACGTCGTCGACGCCGTCCGGGAGCGCTCGATCCCGATCTCGACGCTGCTCGTCGAGGCGCGGCCGGTCGAGATCAGCGGCGACACGCTGACGATCGAGTTCGCGCCCGCGGCCGGCTTCCACCGCGTCGCAGATCGAGGAGCCGAAGAACCTGGCGATGCTCGCGCGACGCGCTCTACGAGGTCACCGGCCGGCGCCTCGCGGATCGAGACGGTCATCGGCGCGGCTCCCGAGCCGACCGAGCCGGAAGACCCGCGCGAGCTCTCCGAGGAAGACGTGATCTCATTGCTCAAGGACACCTTCGACGCCGAGGAAGTGGAGGAACACTGATGGCGAAGTTCGACATGAACGCGATGCTGAAGCAGGCCCAGCAGATGCAGGCCCAGATGATGGAGGCGCAGGAGCAGGCGAAGCAGGAGATCGTCGAGGCCTCCGCCGGCGGCGGCATGGTCACCGTGAAGGCGAACGGCGGCGGCGAGATCGTCGAGATCGTGATCGACCCGAAGGCGATCGACCCGGACGACCCCGAGATGCTCGCCGACATCGTGATGGCCGCGGCCAACGAGGCGCTCCGCTCGGCGAGCGAGCTCGTCGAGTCGAAGATCCGCGGCCAGATGCCCGACCTCGGCGCGCTCGGGCTTGCCCGGTCTGTAGGGGCTGATGCGACGCGTCGCCCGGCGACGCTGCGAGCGTCGCCCGTGCGTCGCGCGCGTGCGGCTGACGCCGCGGCCTCGCGACCGAGCTTTGGCCGACGTCGCAGCTGCATCGCCGACGATCGCCGCGACGACGAGAGCCGCGCCCGCGAGCTGCGGCGTCGACATGTGCTGCTTGAGCACGACCGCGGCGAGCGCGATCGTGACCGGCACCTCGACCGTCACGAGCAGCGATGCCGTCGACGGGCCGACGAGCCGCACGCCCTTGAGGAACGACGTAACCGCGAAGACGGAGCCGACGAGCGCCGCACCGACGAGGCAGGCGAACCCTGCAGGGCCACCGACCGTTCCGAGCGAGCCGAGCAGGCCACCCGCGACGAAGAACGTCGACGCCGCGCCGAGCGGTCAGGTAGGCCGCGAGCGCCATCGGATCGGCGTCGCGCAGCAGCCGGTCGGAGAGAAGGATGTAGACCGCGTACGCCGCGGCCGAGCCGAGGGCCATGCCGATCCCGACGAGGTCGGGATTCGTCGCCGCGCCGCCGACGAGCGCGACGCCCGCCGAAGATCCCGACGAGCGCGACGAGCCGCCGACGGGTCAGACGCTCGCGGCCGATCATCGCGGCGACGCCGACGACGAGCACGAGATGCGCGTAGTGGACGAGCGACGCGAGCGGCGCCGACGTGCGCTCGAGCGAGCCGAAGAAGAGCGCCGAGTCGAGCGCGTAGACGATCGCGCCGAGCGCGAACGCCGCAGAGCGCAGCTCGCAGCGGGATCCGGAGCATCTTGCGACCGGCGAGCCCGACGAGCAGCAGCGCCGCCGCCAGGTAGCGCCAGGCGAGGACACCGGTGACCGCGGCGCCGTGGTCGTAGGCGACCTGGATCAGGATCGGCGAGACCGAGAACGCCACCCCGGCGACGAGGCAGAAGAGGTTCCGCGGAAGTGGGGAGCGCGCAGGCGGGCCATGACTCCAAATGTACGGATGGTTGAACAAAAAGCCTTCCCTGAGTTATCTTCTCTATATCAAGGTTTTTCCTATATGACGATTCAGCAGCTCACCTACTTCCTCGCAACCGTCGAGCACGGCTCGTTCAGCGGCGCCGCCCGCTCGCTCTTCCTCACCCAGCCGTCGATCTCGGAGCAGATCCGGCAGCTCGAAGGGGAGCTCGGGATCGCTCTCTTCGCCCGCGCCGGGCGCGGGCTCGTCCTCACCGAGGCCGGGCCGGCAGTTCCGGCCCGAGGCCGAGCGCGTGCTCGCCGACGTCGAGCGGGCGCGCGACGCGGTCGCCGAGGTGCGCGACCTCCGCGGCGGCACGCTCGGCTTCGGGATGTTCGGTACGGCCTCGGCGTACCTGATCGCCGACCTCGCGACCGACTTCCGCAAGAAGTACCCCGACGTGCGGCTCAGGCTCGTCGGCCTCAACTCGTCCGAGGTGGCCGACCAGGTGCGGAACGCGACGCTCGAGGCCGGGCTCGTCGTCCTCCCGGTCGACGACGCCGGGCTCGACCTCCGCGTCGCGCGGCTCGAGGAGCTCGTCGTCGTCAGCCGCGAGGCGTCCCGGCTGAGCGCGCCCGGTCACGATCGAGGCACTCGCCGACGCGCCGCTGATCCTCTACGACGCCCAGTACGGCGCCAACGACCCGATGCGGCGACAGCTGCTCGATCGCGCCCAGCGGGCGGGCGTGACGCTGCGGCCCGTGATCGAGGTCGAGGGAATCGAAGCCGCCGTCGGTCTCGCTCGCCGCGGTCTCGGCGACACGATCGTTCCCCGCGCGGCGATCAGCCGCCAGGGGGCGCGCGGGCTGCACTTCTCGTCGTTCGCAGAGCCGCTCTACGACACGTTCGCCTTCATCGCACGATCCGACGCCCCGCTCTCCCCCGCCGCCCGGGCGTTCGTCGAGATCGTGGAGCGCCGACTCGATCGCCTGTCCGAAGCCGCCCTGTACGCCGGGGGCACGTCCGAGACGGACTCAGTAACCTCATCCTGATGCTGAGCCCCGCCGTCGACAACCTCGTCGCGCAGCTGACCCGCCTGCCCGGGATCGGCACCCGCACCGCCCAGCGGCTGACGTTCCACCTGCTCTCCGTCTCGAGCGAGGAGGCCCTCGCGCTCGGCGAGGCGATCGCGGAGATGAAGGAGCGCGTGCGCTTCTGCCGGGACTGCGGCAACCTGACCGAGGAGGAGCTCTGCGCGGTCTGCACCGACCCGCGCCGCGACCGTTCGATCGTCTGCGTCGTCGAGCAGCCGGTCGACGTCGTCTCGCTCGAGCGGACGCACGAGTTTCGCGGCCTCTACCACGTGCTCGGCGGCTCGCTCTCGCCGATGGACGGCGTCGAGCCGTCCGACCTCCGCGTCGGCCAGCTGCTCTACCGCGTCGAGCAGGGCGGGATCGAGGAGGTCGTCCTCGCCACGAACCCGAACATGACGGGCGAGGCGACGGCCGCCTACCTCGCCGATCGGCTCCGCGATCGCGTGCGGGTGACGCGGCTCGCGAGCGGGCTCCCGGTCGGCGGCGATCTCGAGTACGCCGACGAGGTCACGCTCGGGCGTGCGCTCTCAGGACGACGACCCGCCTGAGCGTGACCACGCCGGAGGTCACGCTCGGGCGTGCACTCTCGGGCAGGCGCCCGGCGTAACGCCGCCGGTATCCTGCAGTGATGCCTGGACCACGCATCGGTGTCGTCGGCGCCACGGGCGCCGTCGGCACGATCACCCTCGAGCTCCTCGCGGAGCGCGGCTACGACGTGCGCGCGTTCGCCTCGGCGCGCTCGGCCGGCTCACGCCTCCCGTTCGGCGACGACGAGATCCTCGTCGAGGAGGCGACGCCTGAGGCCTCTCGGCGCCGGGGACGTCGACCTGTTCCTCTTCTCGGTCGGCACCGGGGCGAGTCGCGAGCTCGTGCCGATCGCCTCGGCTGCAGGCGCGATCTGCATCGACAAGTCCTCCGCCTACCGCCTCGTCGACGGTTACCCGCTCGTCGTGCCCGAGGTGAACGCGAATCGCGCGCTCGAGGCGCTCGAGCGGGATCGGATCGTCGCGAACCCGAACTGCTGCACGATTCCGCTGACGTGCGTGCTGAAGCCGCTCCACGACGTCGTCCCGCTGAAGCGCGTCCACGTCGCCACCTACCAGTCGGTCTCGGGCGCAGGCGCGAAGCGAATGGAGCAGCTCCGCGGAGAGCCGTCCGCCGAGCACAACCTGGTGATGGACTGGTCGTGGGAGGGTGACGAGTCGGACGAGGAGTCGAAGCTCCGTGCGGAGACCCGCAAGATCCTCGAGTTGCCCGATCTCGCGATCAGCGCCACCTGCGTGCGCGTGCCCGTGCTCGTCGGGCACTCGGAGGCGATCTGGGTCGAGTTCGAAGAGCCTCTTTCGCCCGGGGATGCGACCGCGATCCTCAGCGAGGCGCCGAGCGTTCGCGTTCTGCGACTGCCGGAGTTCCCGACTCCGATGGACGCCGCGGGTGGCGACGAGGTGCTCGTCGGCCGGATTCGCAAGGACGAGGGCTCGGTCAACGGCCTCGCCCTCTTCCTCGCCTGCGACAACCTCCGCAAGGGAGCCGCCCTGAACGCGATCCAGATCGCCGACGTGCTGCTCGCCGGTGTCGCGGCTGCGTAGGGCCGCTCTCGCGGCCGGCGTCGGGCTCGCTGCCGCTCTACTTCTTGCAACATCGGTCGGCACGGCTCCGCGACCGGTGACCCTCATCGCCGTCGGTGACATCGCCAGCTGCACGTCGGACGGTGACGAGCAGACCGCTGCGCTCGTCCGCACGCTCCCCGGGCCGATCGCCGTTCTCGGGGACATCGCGTACGAGAACGGCACCGCCGAGGACTTCGCGAGCTGCTTCGACCCGAGCTGGGGGCCGCTCGTGCCCCGGATCCGGGCCGCGCTCGGGAACCACGAGTACAACAGTGGTACGGCCGAGGTCGCGATCGATCGCTTCCGGCTCCCGCCGAACGGCTGGTACAGCTACTCGGTCGGGGCGTGGCACGTGATCGTGCTCAACTCGAACTGCTCCAAGGTCGGTGGCTGCGAGCGCGGGTCGCCGCAGTGGCAGTGGCTCGACGACGACCTCGCTGCCAACCGCAATCGCTGCACGCTCGCGTACTGGCACCATCCGCGGTTCAGCTCGGGATTCCACGGCTCCAGCGCCGAACTCGCGCCGTTCTGGGACCTCCTTGCGCGTGCGAAGGCGGATGTCGTCCTCCAGGGCCACGACCACCACTACGAGCGGTTCGCGCCGATCAAGGGCATCCGCTCGTTCGTCGTCGGCACCGGGGGCAAGAGCCTCTACCCGACGCTGCTGCCGCGCCCCGGAAGCGTCGTCCGCAACGCCGACACGTACGGCGTGCTCAGGCTCACGCTTCGGCCGACGGGCTACGACTGGAAGTTCCTGCCGGTCGCGGGGAAGCTCGTTCACCGACAGCGGCACGGCGCGCTGCCGCTGAGTGCGCCCGTCACGGCGCGGGCAGCGAGGCACCCTCGGGCGCGAACGCCTCCTGCACGACACGAAGAACCTTCGCACGACGCCCCTCTTCGACGGGAGCGAGGCCCGTGAGCTCGAGCCGGCAGAGCTCGACACGTCCCTGCGTGCGCAGGGTGACGAAACCGAAGTCCTCGAGAAAGTCGCGGGGAAAGACCGTGCGGTGGACGAGCAGTCGCTCCGCGCCACGGTCGCGCTCGGCGTAGCGGTAGGCGAACGCCTCCAGCGCCTTCGCGCCCTGGTCACGTGCTTCACCGATGGCAGCGAGGAGCAGCGACTTCTCGACCCACTCGCCCCCGCGACCCGTCAGGTAGGCGCAGGTGACGAGGACGGCATCGTCGGACGGAGGGCCGGCCGGCAGGTCGGCGGCCCGGGGGAAGAACCCGGCCGGGCCGTACTGCATCGAGCCGAGCACCGAGCCGTCGTCGTCGTAGTAGATCGTCCCCCACTCGCCGGATTCCTCTTCGACCCGCTCGATCCACCGCTCCTTCGACGCGGTTCGGTTGCCGCGCGACTGCCACCAGACGCAGTCGCGACAGACCGACGGTGCGGTCGCGATCGTGCCGCGGGTGAGTCCGGCGACGCGGGCGGTCACCCCGCTACACGCCTTCCGGAGGGGGCCCGATCTCGTCGACGATCACATCGACCGTGGCGGGAGTGAGATCCGCCATCGTCGAGAGATACTCGGCGACTCTCATCTGAACCGCCGCGCCGACCTCGGGAACGTTGAGTCCCCAGTCGACGGCGAGATGGAGCTCCACCGCGACAGCCTCGTCGTCCGTGGCGACCTTGACGCCCTGATGGCGTGGCCGCGACCCTTCCACGACGCCGCGCACTCCCTCGATGCCGAGGGCGGCATCAGCCGCGTAGCTCGCGAGGATGTCGGCCGAGATCACGGAGTGTCCTTCCATCACGTCGATTGTTGCACCCGCGGCTGCGCCGGGTGCAAGACAAGCTCCGTGACCTCCGGCCGAGCGAAGAACCGGAAGGGGACGAACGTCGTCCCGGTTCCCGGCGAGATGTGCATGGGGCCGCCCTCGGTGGTGTAGACGCCCGAGGAAAAGCGACTCCTCGGATGCGCGAGCGACAGCCGCCCCCGGGGATACGGCAGGACGATCTGACCCGCGTGGAGGTGCCCTGCGAGGAGGAGATGGAACGCTCCCGGCTGCAGCTTGCGCCCGATCCCGGGGAAGTGGCAGAGCAGGATGCGGAGATCAGCCGCGCGGTCGGCGAGCTCAGAGGCCTCGCAGTCCCGGCGCGAGTAGCTCCTCGGGTCGACTCCCACGATCTGAATCTGCTTGCCGGCTCTCTCGATCGTGGCGGCCGCGTCCCGAAGCAGAATCGCGACATCGCCGAGCTGCGCGAGGTCCGCGGGTTGCGAGAACGGATCCCTCGTCGCTGCTACGTCGTGGTTGCCGAGGATCACGTAGGGACGGTCGAGCGTCCCGAGCAGCTCCACGAGGAGAGGCACTCCCTTCGGGCTCGAGGCGAGATCTCCGGTGACGCACACGAGGTCGGGCCTGCGGCTCGCGACCCAGGCAAACGCCTTCTCGGTCGCACCACGCCCTCGCGACCGGACCCCGAGGTGGAAGTCGGAGAGATGCGCGACCGTCAGCCCGTCGAGCTCCTCTGGCAGGCCGTCGATCTCGACGTCGAGCACGCGGCAGCGGAGCCAGCCGGCCTCGAAGGCGCCCCAGGCGAGAAGCGCGAGGGCGAGGAATGCGAGTGGCGCCGATCCAGATCATGCTGCGATGCTACGCACGCTGACTCGGCCGTTCCGGCGCCAGGCTGAAGCCTGGCGCCAGGCCGCTCGGGTTCCTACACCGAAAGCTTCTCGATCACCGGGTCGACCGAGACGACGTGACGGCGGAACTTCAGCTCCGAGTCCGTCAGGCCGGCGGCGACGCCGACGAGCTGGGAGAGGTGCAGGATCGGCATCGCGAAGTCCCGTCCCGTCTGCTTCTTCAGCTTCGACTGCCACGCGTCGAGTGAGAGATGGCAGAGCGGGCACGGCGTGACCATCGCATCGGCTCCTGCCTCCATCGCCTGCTCGATCGGCTGGATCAGCTCGGAGAGCGCCGTCTCCTCACGCGCCTGGATGATCGGGAAGCCGCAGCACTTGATCTTCGCCGGGTAGTCGATCGCCTCGCCGCCGCACGCCTCGATGATGCGCTCGAGCGAGCTCGGCTTGTCGGGATCCTCGAAGCCCATCAGCTTCGACGGGCGCAGGATCTGGCAGCCGTAGAACGGCGCGATCTTGAGACCCTTCAACCCCTTGTGGGCGACCGTCTGCAGCGTCCCGAACGACTCGCCCGCGATCAGCCAGAGGAAGTGCTTCACCTCGACGCTGCCGGAGTACGGCGGCACGCCGACCTGCTCGAGGTTGTCGTTCACCCGCCGGCGCAGGTCCTCGTCGATCTGCAGCTGGTAGTTCGCCTGTCGCAGGTTGAGCGTGCAGACGTTGCACACGGTCATCAGCGTGTCGCAGCCGGTCGCCTCGGCGTAGGAGAGGATCCGGGCGTTCAGGTGGAGGTAGTAGTCGGGCTCCGCCTCGTGAATGTCGCCGGCGCCGCAACACGTGACCGACTCGAGCTCGATCAGCTCGTAGCCGACCTTGGGCGCGAGCGCGCGCGTCGAGATGTCGAGCTCCTTCGCCGAGAGCGAGGCAAGGCATCCCTTGTAGTAGGCGAGCTTCTTCACTGCGTGACCCCCTGTGTCTCCTCGCGTGTCTCCTCGCGCTCACTCGGCAGGTACGGCCGCGGCGCGGAATCGGCCTCCGTGTACGGATCGCGTCCGCCGGACGCCTCGTGGTGCGCCTCGATCCGGCCGAGAGCCTTCTCGCCCTGAACGATGCCTGCCGCGCCGTCTCGCCCCTGCGTCTTGACGAGGTCGAAGAGCGCGCGCGACTCGTGCACCTCGGCGGCGACGTGCGGCGGGAACGGCGGCGGCACCTTGCCCTTGACGGCGAGGCCCATCGCGAACTTCATCTCCTTGATCGACGAGACGATGCCCTGCGTCTTCGGGACGAGCTCGGTCTCGCGCAGCCACCCGGTCGTCTTCGCGGACGTGACGAACCACTTGGCGTGCTTCGCGCCCATGTCGCGGTCGATCCCGTTCTTCATCGCCTCGGCGCCGAGCTTCGCGATCGCGTCGCGAGGATCGACGCCCTTCGGGCAGCGCTCGGTGCAGAAGTAGCAGCGCGTGCAGTCCCACAGGCCGTGCGGCTCGGAGTACTTCTCGAGCCGCTCGATCGTGGCGCCGTCGCGCGGGATCGCCGACGAACCGCATCCCCTTGGCGAGCGCGGCCGGGCCGAGGAAGTCCGGGTCCGCCTCCATCGAGTTGCACTCGGAGACACAGCAGCCGCAGTTGATGCAGAGCGACTCCTTGTGGATGACGTCCATCTGGGGCTGCGAGACCACGTTCTCGCGCTCCTCCGCCTGGTCGAAGCGCGGCTGCAGGTACGGGTCGACCGCACGCATCTTCTGCCAGAACGGGATCCATGTCGACGACGAGGTCCTTGACGATCGGCAGGTTGCCCATCGCCGAGATGACCGGGACACGACCCTCCTGCGCGATGTCGTACATCCGCACCTTGCAGGCGAGCACGGCACCGCCGTCCATCCGCATCCCGCAGGAGCCGCAGATCATCATCCGGCAGCTCTTGCGGTAGGCGAGGGAGCCGTCGTGCTTGTCCTTGACGAGATCGAGGCAGTCGAGGAGCGTCGCCTCCTCGGGCGCGTCGACCTCGTACTCGCGGAGCGCGCGGTCGCCCGTCTTCGAGTCGTACCGCCAGATCTTCAGCCCAACCTGCATCAATACGTCCTCTCCATCGGCTTCCACTGCGTCATCCTGACCTCACCGTACGTGAGCTCGGGCCCGTCGCCGTTCCAGCGCGAGATCGAGTGCTTGAGGAAGTGCTCGTCGTCGCGGTCGGGGAAGTCGTACGGCCGCGAGTGCGCGCCTCTGCTCTCCTTGCGGGCGATGCCTGCCTGCAGCATGCACGAGGCGATGTCGAGCAGGTAGCCGAGCTCGATCGCCTGGGTGAGGTCGCTGTTGAAGACGTCGCCCTTGTCCTCGATCACGATGCCGCGGTCGTAGCGCTCGCGCAGCCCGGCGATGATCTCGACCTGCTTCTCCATCTTCTCCGGGCGGCGGAAGACGCCGAAGTTGTCGAGCATCGACTGCCCGAGCTCGTCGCGGATCGACCAGGGGCGCTCACCCTCCGTGTTTCCGAGCAGCGACTTGACCCAGGTCTCGGCGTCCGCGCGCGCGGCCTCGCCACCGTTACCCGGTGCCGGAGCGCCGAGCGCGTACTCGGCGGCAGCCTGTCCCGACCGGCGGCCGAACGTGATCGTCTCCATCAGCGAGTTCCCGCCGAGGCGGTTGGCACCGTGGACGGAGACGCAGGCGACCTCGCCGGCGGCGTACAGCCCTTCGATCTCGGTGAGGCCCCAGTTGTCGGTCTCGACGCCACCCATGTGGTAGTGGGCGCCGGGTCGCACGGGGATCGGCGCGTAGATCGGATCGACCCCGGCGTACGTCATCGCGAGCTCGCGTGAGCCGGGGAGCTTGGTGAGGATCTTCTCGGCGCCGAGATGACGGAGATCGAGATAGACGGAGCCGTTGACGCCTCGCCCCGCTTCGATCTCGGTCGTCTCCGAGCGCGAGACGACGTCGCGCGATGCGAGCTCGAGCGCGTTCGGCGCGTAGCGCTGCATGAAGCGCTCGCCGTCCTTGTTGATCAGGTACCCACCCTCGCCGCGGCAGCCCTCGGTGATCAGGATCCCGCTCGGGTACATCGTGGTCGGGTGGAACTGCATGAACTCGATGTCCTTGAGCGGCAGCCCCTCGTGGAGCGCCATCGACATCCCGTCGCCCGGTGCACGCGTACGCATTCGTGGTCGCGCGGTAGAGCCGCCCGACGCCGCCCGTCGCGAGGATCACCGACTTGCCGGTGATCAGCTTGACGCCGCCGTTCATCAGATCCCAGGAGATGACGCCGGTGCAGCGTCCGTCCTCGACGAGGAGACGGAATGCGAAGAACTCCTCGAAGACGGTCATGCCCTGGGCCATCCGGCGCTGGAGCTGCTCGTAGAGCACCTGGATCAGGACGTGGCCCGTGATGTCCGCGGCGTAGACGGTGCGCGGCGACCCTGCTGCCCCGAAGGGGCGCTGATCGAGCCGGCCCTCGGCGTTGCGCGAGAAGACCGCGCCCCAGTGCTCGAGCTGGTAGATGTCGTCGGGTGCCTCGCGCGTGAAGATCTCGATCGCGTCCTGGTCGCCGAGGTAGTCGGAGCCCTTGACGGTGTCGAACGCGTGCTTCTCGGGGCTGTCCTCGGCCGTGTTCCCGAGCGCGGCGTTGATGCCGCCCTCTGCTGCGCCCGAGTGGCTTCGCGTCGGGTGGAGCTTCGAGATGACGCCGACGCGCGCGCCCCGATCATGAGCTTCGATCGCCGCGCGCATCCCGGCGCACCCGGCGCCGACGACGAGGACATCGAACGTCGCTTCCATGCCACTGACCGTACCGCATCGCCCGGCTCGTGCCGCCCGGCCAAGTGTCGAAGGACGGCCGGCTCTCGAGCGGCACTCGAAAACGCGTTCAGCCCTGCGGGCCGGCGGCGGTGACGGCAGTGCCCGCGTCGTCGGCGAAGCGCGTGAAGTTCTCCCTGAACAATCCGGCGAGCTCGCCCGCCTTCACATCGTACGCGTCGGGATCGCTCCAGGTCGATCGCGGATCGAGGAGCGCCGCGTCCACGCCGGGCACCTCGACCGGAACAGTCGAACCCGAAGACGTCGTCGACGCGATACTCGACGCCTTCGAGCTCGCCCGAGAGCGCGGCGTGCAGCAGTCGCCGCGTCGCCTGGATCGGCATCCGGTGGCCCTCGCCGTAGGGGCCGCCCGTCCAGCCGGTGTTGACGAGCCAGACGGTCGACCCGTGCTGCGTCGAGCTTCTCGCCGAGCATCCGGGCGTAGACCGCCGGCGGCTGCGGCAGGAACGGAGCGCCGAAGCAGGTGGAGAACGTCGGCTGCGGCTCCTTGACCCCGATCTCGGTGCCGGCGAGCTTGGCGGTGAAGCCCGAGAGGAAGTAGTAGAGCGCCTGATCACGCGTCAATCGCGCGATCGGCGGCAGGATCCCGAACGCGTCGGCGGTGAGCATCACGACCGCGCTCGGGTGTCCGGCGCGCTTCGCGGGCAGCGCGTTCGCGATCTGCTCGAGCTTGTACGCGGCGCGCGTGTTCTCGGTCTTGGCGTCGCTCTCGAGATCGACCACGCCGCGCTCGTCGATACGGACGTTCTCGAGCACCGTGCCGTAGGTGTGCGTCGTGCGAAAGATCTCCGGCTCGGCCTCGGCCGACAGGCGGATCACCTTCGCGTAACAGCCGCCCTCGATGTTGAAGACGCCGTTCGATCCCCAGCCGTGCTCGTCGTCGCCGATCAGCGAACGCGTCGGATCGGCGGAAAGCGTCGTCTTGCCCGTGCCGGAGAGCCCGAAGAAGACGGCGACCTTGCCGTCCTCGCCGACGTTCGCCGAGCAGTGCATCGGGAGGACGCCCTCGAGTGGCAGCCGGTCGTTCATGACGGTGAAGATCGACTTCTTGATCTCGCCGGCGTAGAACGTGCCGCCGACGATCACCTCGGACTTCGTCGGGTGAAGGACGACGAACGTGCCCGCGCGCGTGCCGTCCTCGGCAGGAACGGCCTCGACCTCGGGCGCGTGCAGAACGAGGGCCTGCGGCTCGAACGACTCGAGCTCGTACGCGTCCGGCTCGATGAACATCGTCTTCGAGAACAACGCGTGGTACGGGCTTCCGGTGACAACCCGCACCGAGATCCGATGTGCCGGATCGGCGCCGGCGAATGCATCGACGACGTAGAGCGGATCCTGGGCATCCAGATGGGCGACGACCTTCGCGCGCAGCCTCTCGAACTCCGCCTCGGCGAGCGGATGGTTGATCTCGCCCCACCAGATCCTGTCCTCGGAGCCGGGCTCGACGACGACGAACTTGTCTCTCGGTGACCGCCCCGTGAACGCACCCGTGTCGACCGCCAGCGGGCCGCCCTCGGCGATCCTGCCGTCGCCACGCCGGATTGCGTGCTCGTAGAGCTGCGACGTCGACGGATGCCACATCACGACCGCGGCCGGATCCAGGCCGTGCAGGTCGAGGCCGTGGTGCCTGCGGGTCGGGGTCGTGGTCATTGCAACTCCTCCGTCGTAGCCGTCGATTCGGGAATCTCGATCAGATCGCAGAGGACGGAAGCTCCGTGCGACGCCGCGTATCGTACGCACGCCTGCAGCCTCGTGGCGAGAGAGCGTTGACATGTCAGATCAGGCGATCGGGTGCGGCCCTCAGGCGATACCTGCGATCGCTCCCTGCGACTCCGGCTCGACGTTCTCGTCGCGCGCGACGAGGAGCGCGTAGCGCCCGCCCGCAGCGAGCAAGCTCGTCGTGCGTGCCGGTCTCCGCGACACCGCCCCTGTCGAGCACGACGATCTGATCGGCGTCGCGCACGGTCGAGAGGCGATGCGCGATCGCGATCGTCGTCCGCCCCTCGGCAAGGCGCTCGAGCGCCTCCTGCACGAGCCGCTCGGTCTGCGTGTCGAGCGCGGACGTCGCCTCGTCGAGCACGAGGATCGGCGGGTTGCGCAGCACGGTTCGCGCGATCGCCATCCGCTGCCGCTCGCCGCCCGAGAAGCGGTGACCGCGCTCGCCGACGACGGTCTCGTAGCCGTCCGGGAGCGATGCGATCAGCTCGTGGATCTGCGCTGCCCGCGCCGCCTCCTCGACCTCCTCGTCGGTCGCCTCCGGCTTCGCGAAGCGCAGGTTCTCGCGCACGGTCGAGTGGAAGAGGTAGGTCTCCTGCGAGACGACGCCGACCGCCGCGGCGAGCGACTCGAACGTGAGCTCGCGCACGTCGATGCCGTCGATCGAGACGGTGCCCTGGGTCGCGTCGTAGAGGCGCGCGACGAGGTAGCCGCACGTCGTCTTGCCCGAGCCGGTCTCCCCGACGAGCGCGGTCTTCGTGCCGGCGGGGACCGTGAACGAGACGTCCTTCAGCGTCCAGGCGTCCTCGTCGTAGCGGAAGCAGACACGGTCGAACGTGACGTCGCCCTTCGGCCGCTCGAGCGTCCGCGTCGCCCTCGACGATGTCGATCGGCTGGTCGAGGTACTCGAAGATGCGGTCGAAGAGGGCGAGGGAGCTCTGCACCTCGAGCTGGACGCCGAGCAGGCTGCCGATCGGGAAGAAGAGCCGCGTCTGCAACGTCGTGAACGCGACGAGGACACCGATGCTGATCACGGAGCTGCCGCGGGCCTGCGACCACCCGGCGAACCAGTAGACGAGCGCGGGCATCACCGCGAACGTCATCTGGATCGCGGCCATCATCCAGCGGCCCGTCATCCGGCTCCGCACCTCGAGATCGGCAAGCCGAAGCGACTCGTCGGAGAACCGCTCCGCGAGGTCGTCCGAGCGCCCCATCGTCTTGCCGAGGAGGATGCCCGAGACCGAGAGCGACTCCTGCACGATCGACGACACGTCGGCGAGCGACACCTGACGCTCCGCGGTGACCTTCTTGCGCTGGACGCCGACGCGCTTCGTCAGCCAGACGAAGAACGGCAGCAGGATCAGCGCGAAGACGGCGAGGCGCCAGTCGAGCAGCACCATCGCGATGATCGTGGCGATCACGGTGGTCACGTTCGAGAGCACGGACGTCGCCGTCGACGTGACGACCGTGTCGATCCCACCGATGTCGTTCGCGATCCGGCTCTGCACGTCACCCGTCCGCGTGCGCGTGAAGAACGCGAGCGAGAGCCGCTGCAGGTGCCGGTAGACCGACGTGCGCAGGTCGTGCATGACGGCCTGGCCGACCCGGTTCGAGAGCAGCGTCTGGTAGACGCCGATCGCGCCCGTGACGATCGGGATCAGGATCATCCCGGCGACGAGGAGCGTGAGCAGGCGCACGTCGTTCTCGGGGATCGCCGTGTCGAGGACGGCGACGAGCAGGAACGACGGAATCACGCCCAAGCACCGCCGAGAAGATGATCAGCGTGAAGACGACCGCGAGCTGCGGACGATACGCACGGAAGAGCGGGAAGATCCGTCGCAGGTTGGCGCTCCGCACAGCCGGATCGGCCGGCCGCTCTGGCGGCTCGGTGATCGTGTCTGCTCCGAAGCGGCGACCAGGCATCTGCCTAGAGTGCCTGCGCCGCCTCAGTCCAGGTCGAGAGCGTCTGGATGGCGCCGCTCAGGTACCGAGCGCCTCGACCGTCGCCTGGACCTCGTCCGTGAGCTCCCGGGCGAGCTCCGGTGTCGGCGTCGTGCGCGGAACGGCCATCGGCTCGCCGATCAGCACCGCCAGGCGGGGGAACCCGAAGCTGCGACTCCCGAGCGCCTTGCGCGTCTCGAGCAGCCGGACGGGCAGGATCGGCGTGCCGGTCGCGAGCGCCATCCGGGCCGCGCCGCGGAGCCACGGGCCTTCACGCATCACGCCGCCCTCGGGAAAGAGCCCCACGACCTCGCCCGCCTCGAGCGCCGCGATCGCCGAGGCGATCGCGGCGACATCGCTCTTTCCCCGCTCGACCGGGATCGCCTCCACGCTGGCGAGCCACCAGGGCAGCAGCGGAACGCTCCAGAGCTCGGACTTCGCGAGGTAGCGAATCGGCCGTGAGATCGCCGCCGAGACGATGAACGGATCGAGAATCGATTCGTGGTTGCCGACGACGACGAGCGGCCCGTCGACAGGAACGTGCTCGAGCCCACGAATCTCGAGCCGGTAGAGCGCCCGAACGACCGGCGTCAGCGAGCGCCGGTACGCCTCGTAGCTCAATACCCCGGCCTGACACGGGGGAACTCGGGCAGGGCGTCGTTCGCGGAGTGGCTGAGCACGATCTGCATGTCGCGCAGCGAGCGTATCGCGAAGCCGGCCTCGCAGTAGGTGAGGTAGAAGTGCCAGAGGCGCAGGAACCGCTCGTCGTAGCCGAGCGAGCGAATCTGATCGACGTTGCGGTCGACGTTCTCGCGCCATTCGCGCAGCGTGCGGGCGTACCCGAAACCGATCTCCTCGACCCCGTTGATCTGGAGCTGCGTTCCTGCGACCGCCCTCGCGATCGACTCGAGTGACGGGAGGAGCGAGCCGGGGAAGATCGTCTGCTGGATCCAGTCCGGGCGGCGCCGGTAGCGCTCGAAGCGCCAGTCCGGGACACCGATCGTCTGGATGCACGCGAGGCCGCCACGCGTGAGCAGGCGGTCGATCGCCGAGAAGTAGTTGTCGTACTCGGCGAGGCCGATCGCCTCGAACATCTCGATCGAGGCGATCTTCGTGAACCGCCCCTCCGTGAGCCGGTAGTCCTGCTCGCGGATCTCGACGCGGTCGGACAGCCCGGCGGCCTCGACGCGCTCCCGCGCGAGGCCGGCCTGGCTCGGCGAGAGCGTCAGGCCCGTGACCCGGCAGCCGAACTCCGTCGCGGCCTGGAGCGCGAACCCGCCCCAGCCGCACCCGATCTCGAGGACGTGATCGCCAGGCCCGAGGGCGAGCTTCTCGCAGATGTGCCGCACCTTGGCCCGCTGCGCCTCCTCGAGGGTCATCCCCGGGCGTTCCCAGTACGCGCACGAGTACGCCATCGTCGGATCGAGCATCAGCTCGAAGAGGTCGTTGCCGAGGTCGTAATGCGCGTGGATGCTGTCCTTCGCCACGTCCTGCGTCTGCCGCGGCCGCCGATCCGGGCGCAGCTCCTGCAGCCGGTAGAGGCGCTTCAGCGTGGGATGCTCCCCGGTCGTCTCGAGATTGCGACCGATGAGCGAGAACAGCCCGACGAGGTCGTCGCAGTCCCAGTCCCCGTCGACGTACGACTCACCGAAGCCGACACGCGTCCGCGTTCCGAGCTTCGCCCAGAACGCCTCGGGGCGCCTGAGCTCGACGAGCACCGACGGCCCCTGTCCGTCGCCGAAGCGACGCCCTCGACCGTCGGGGTAGCGCAGCACGACCTCCCCGCCCTCGAGCGCCGACAGCGCGCGGAAGGAGAGGCGCCGGGCGACGTCGGCGGCGATCCTCACGGTCGCACCGACCCTTGCCCCGGAACGTGCGGCGGCTTGCGATAGAACGGCGTCCGCTTCAGCCACAGCCGGAACGCCTGCCAGTGGATCAGGCCGAGGACGCGTGCGGGCATGAGCGGATAGCGGACGAGAGCTGCGCGCAGCGAGCTCGAGGTGAGCGGAACGCGTCGGGCCGTGAGCGTCGCGTGGAAGTCGGGACTGCCGCTCTCGTGGACATCCATGCGCACGCTGAGACGCTCCTCGGGCTCGGAGAACCACCACGTGTACGCCTGGTCCATCGGCATGAACGGTGAGACGTGGAGGCGCTTGTCGGTCTCGAACACGACGCGGCCGCGCGCTTCAGTGCCGTCACCCGGCAGGAGGACGTACGGGTGTCGTTCCCCGAACGTGTTGTTGACCTCGGCGACGATGCAGGCCAGCGTCCCGTCCTCCCGCCGACACCACCAGAACGAGACCGGGTTGAAGACGTGGCCGAGAACACGAAGATTCGTGAGAACCTGGATCGAGCCGCGCCCGCCGAGATCGATGTCGTTCTCGGCGAGGAGCGCCCTGATGTCGATGTGGTCGGCGTCGTAGAAGCTCGTCATCGCCCGACGGTTCCACCCGAAGAGCCGCAGCGTGCGATCGAGCTGCGGCAGCTCGTCGAGGTCGAGGAGCGCCATGTAGACGGGATAGCTGAAGACGTTGTCGTGCGGCGCACGGCGCGCGTGCATCACCTTGCCGGTGTAGAGAGCGCTCTTCACCAGCGCGCCCCGAAGGCCGCCGCTGCCCTGAGCCCGGAGACCAGGCCGTCCTCGTGAAAGCCGTTGCCCTGCCACGCACCGGCGAACGCCGTGCCCCGCGCGACGCCGAAGGAACGAGCCTTCTCGGCGGCGGCGAGACTTGCGAACGTCGTCCGCGGGTGCTCGTAGTCGATCACGCGGATCACGCTTGCCTCGTCGATCTCGTCGGTGCGGTTGAGCGTCACGCAGTACTCCGTCCCGGTCTCGAGCTTCTGCAGGCGGTTGAGGGAGTAGGTGAGCGAGGGCCGCTCGGCGAGCACCCCGCAGCCGGGCGACTGATAGTTCCACGAGGAGCGATCCGAACGCCTCGACGGGACGAATCGTGGGTCGGTATGGAGAACCGTCTCGTTCGCTGTCGTCTCGAAGGCCGACAGCATCTCGTGCTCCTCCGGGGAGGGGTCCTCGAGGAGGGCGAGGGCACGCGGCGCGCTCGTCGCGATCACGACTCCGTCGACGCGCCGGACGGAGCCGTCGGCACGGCGGATCTCGACACCATCCGTCGTCCGCGCAACGGATCGCACGGGCGCATCGACGCTCAGAGGCGCTCCGAGTCGGTCGACGAGCGCGTCGACGTACGTGCGGCTCCCACCGCTGACCGTACGCCAGCGGTCGCCGGCGAAGGCCGAGCATCGAGTGATTGCGGAAGAAGTCGATCCCGGCAGCGGCGGGGAACTCGAGCGCGTCACCCGGCGCGGTCGACCACAGGGCGGCGGTCATCGGCACGAGATAGTGCCAGCGAAACGAGTCCGAATAGCCCTCGTCGAGGAGGAACCGATCGAACGTCTTTCCATCGGCGTCGGCGTCCCCGGCCGTTCGCAGGAACCGGAGGATCTCGCGCAAGCAGCGACGGCCCCGCCCGCCACGGTCGGCGGCTCGACCACGCAAGACCGCAGCCGCACGACATCGAGAACGACATCTCGGATGCCTGGGTGCGGACGCCGAGCTCCCGGAAGAGGCGCGTCAGGTTCGGGTAGTTCGCCTCGTTGTGGACGAGGAACCCGGTATCGAGCGCGAGGCCGGCGTGCGAAACGGTGTTGGCGTGCCCCCCGGGCGTCGGGCTCGCCTCGTACAGCTCCACGTCGTGGACGGTGGAGAGCGCATGCGCCGCGCCGAGCCCGGCGATGCCGGTACCGATGATCGCTATCGTCATCTCAACGGTGATTCGCTCGAAACCCGTCCATTGGATGACTGATCATGTCTGAGGCAGTCGAACTCGCCGCGCCCGAGGTAGAGATCGCGACCGTGCGGGAGCACACGACGCGGGCGAGCCAGGTCGTAACGATGATCGCGATCGTCGTCCCCCCGCTCGGAATCATCGCCGTCGCGTTCGGTCTCTGGGGAATCGCTTTCTCGTGGGTCGACGTGGCGGTGTTCCTCGTCGCTCTACGTCCTCACGGGCCTCGGCACGACCGTCGGGTTCCACCGACTGTTCACCCACCGCAGCTTCGAGACGACGAAGACGGTCCGGGCCGCGTTCGCAATCCTCGGCTCGATGACCCTGCAGGGCCCCGTGACCCAGTGGGTGACCGATCACCGCAAGCACCATGCGCTCTCGGACCAGGAAGGCGACCCGCACTCGCCGCACGCCGGATTCGCGCCCAACGCCTGGGGTGCCGTCAAGGGCTTCTTCCATGCCCACATGGGCTGGCTCTTTCACCTCAAGGGAATGGAGCGCGGTGAGCGCTACGGCAAGGATCTCTACGACGACACGTTGATCCGCCGCATCGACCGGATGTACTTCGTGTGGGTCGTCCTCACGTTCGCGATCCCATTCGCGATCGGGTATGCGGTCGGCGGCGCGAGCTGGAAGCTCGGCCTCGAGGTGCTCATCTGGGGCGGCCTGATCAGGATCTTCGCGTACCAGCACGCGACGTTCTCGGTCAACTCGATCTGCCACATGTTCGGGCGGCGCTCGTACCGCTCCCGGGACGAGAGCCGCAACAACTGGGTCGTCGCCGCGCTCACCTTCGGGGAGGGCTGGCACAACAACCACCACGCGTTCCCGGCATCTGCGCGCCACGGGCTCGACCGACTGCAGCTCGACATCGCGTGGCTGACGATCCGCTCACTCGAGAAGCTCGGACTGGCCTGGAACGTGCGCCTGCCGACGATGAGTCAGCGCGAGCGCCGTAGGCTCGCGTAGAGGCTTGACGCGGATTGGGGAGGCGGCGCAGCCTCTCCCGCGCGCGCGTCGGAGGGCCGCTAGGAACTCTGACCCTGAAAGAACGAGAGCCTCTCTCCCACTCCATCGACCCAGGCCTGCGCTCGCGGAAGCGGAGCAGCGCCCCCGATCGACGCCTGACCGCCGCTCCATGGAGGCCACGCTCGATCAGCTCGTAGCTTCCGTCGATGCCGAGGGCGCGCGCACGATCGAAGCCGCGTCGCGAGCTGGCGGCGCTGACGCCTGGAATGCCGGGAAGGTAGCGATCCCATGAGCCGTGGAGCACGTCGAAGCGCTTGCCGACGAGCCCCTCGAGGGAAAGCCGCTCCGGGATCCACGGGGCGAGCCCGAGCACGGCGACGACGGACGGGTGCGTCGAGACGCCGATCGACACCGCACCGCCCATCGAGAAGCCGACGAGGAGCGTCGGCCGGTCGACGAGGTCGAGAGCGGCTCGAGCATCGGCCAGGCACGAGTCGAGCTCGTTCCACGTCTTGACCCGGTAGCGCACCTCGGCGAACGCAGAGGCCGGGGAAGCGAGGCGCGAGCTCCGTGGCGAGGAGCTCGCTCGTCGCGCTCCATGTTCCCGGGCACGGCACGGGCCGAGCCACCGTTGACGAGCACGACCGCGAGCGGTGCAGCGTCGTTGCGGGTGCGGATCTCGGCGCCGGTCGGCGAGCCCTACCGGCCCGGTCACGCGGGCGTCACCGACTGGGCCGGAGCGCAGCTCTTGACGGCTGCCGCGACCTTCCGTGCGCGCTCGCGGTACCCGTCCTCGTTGCCGTGGAGCCCGTCAGGGGCGAGAAGCTCGGGATTCTGTTCGACCATCTCTGCCCATTCGACGAGCCTCACGCGCCGGTTCGCCCTGGCCGCGTCGCGGAGAACGTCGTTGAACGCGTCGTTCGGCCGTCCGTCGCGCCAGATCGTCGCCCACACGACGCACCTGTTCGGGCCGACGAGCTCGAGGACGCGTGCGACGTCCTGGCGAAACGCGTCGACCTCCGACGGCGGATCGTTCGTCCCGAGGCTCACGACGACGTAGTTCGAGAGCACCGGGCGGCCGGCCTCGAGCTCGGCGATGCCCTGAGGGGTGATGCGCCCGACCTGATCGTTCGCGACCACCTTCCAGCCGGGCAGGGCGTCCGGCACGTACGGCTCGATGCCGACGTTGAGAGAGTCACCGAGGAGCGTGACGGTGCCTCGAGCGACCGGCGCGCCGGGGGAGAGCGGGTTGCGGACGACCACGAGCGCACCGACCGCAACGACGACGAGGAGCGTGGCGAAGAAGAGAGAGGAGCGCATCGGGCAGGCGGGACCGTGCGGGGGGCGAATTCGACCGGATGGAGGTGAGCACGTCGATCGATCGCTATCTCGCCGGCCCCGGCCTCTCCGAGTCTACCCGTCGCGCCTACGCAGCCGACCTCGCCGATTTCGGTGAATGGCTGCAGCGGACGGGCCGGAGCCTGACCGACGTCGACGTGCAGGCGCTCGCCGAGTACACCGCCGAGCTCGGCAGAGGTGGGCGCGGGCTCGCGCCGTCGACGATCGCACGACGCCTCGCGGCCGTCCGCTCCTACATGCGGTTCACGCTCGGAGCCGCTCGCGTGCCGGAGATCGCCCTCCCCCCACGGAGGCGCCGCCGCCTCCCGGACGCGCCCAAGCTCGCCGACGTGGAAGCCGCGATCGACGAGGTCGGCGGTGAGGGGCCGCTCGCCTCGCGCAACGGCGCCATCCTCGAGCTCACGTACTCCTGCGGCCTCCGCAGCGCGGAGGTGGTCGGCCTTCGGCTGGCCGACGTCGACTTCGATCAGGAGACGGTGCACGTGCTCGGCAAGGGAGGGAAGGAGCGCGTCGTCCCGCTCGGGGAGAGAGCGGCGTACGCGGTGGCCGTCTACCTCCGCGATGTCCGACCGAGCCTCGCACGGGGCGCGAACGACTCGCTGTTCCTCTCGGTGCGCGGACGGAGCCTCGACACGTCGACAATGCGACGCCTGATGCGCAACCCGCACCGCCTCCGGCATGCGTATGCGACGCACCTGATCGAGGGCGGCGCCGACCTCCGGACGATCCAGGAGCTGCTCGGTCACGCCTCGCTCTCGTCGACGCAGATCTACAGCCACGTCGACGCGCGGCGACTCCGGCGGGTCTACGACTCGAGCCATCCCCGTTCGTGACGCCTCTGCGCGCGCAGGAGCAACCGCCGGCGCGCCGAATCGGGTCCAGCCCGATGACGCACTCCGACCCGACGAACTCCGATCCCGAGGTAGAGCGCTACCTGCTGCTGCTCGCCGCGCAGCGCTCCCCACGAACTGTCGACGCCTACAGCCGCGATCTCGCGGCCGCCAGCGTCTTCCTCGGCGGCCCGATCGGAACGGCAACGACCGACGACCTCGACCGGTGGGTCGCCGAGATGCGCGCCAACGGCCTCGCGTCGTCGACGATCGGTCGCCGCGTCGCCGCCGTGCGTTCCTACTACCGGCATCAGCTGCTCCTCGGCCTGCGGCTGGACAACCCGGCCGCCGAGGTCGCGACACCGCGCCGAACGCGCAAGCTCCCGCGTACCCTCTCCCCCTCCGAGTCCGAGCGGCTGATCGAGGCGGCAAACGGCAGCACGCCACGATCGCTCCGCGATCGCGCCCTCGTCGAGTTGATGTACGGCGCCGGCCTCCGGGTCTCGGAGACGGTGGGTCTCGCCCGAACGTCGGTCGACATCGACGCACGGATCGTGCGGGTGCTCGGGAAAGGCGACAAGGAGAGGATCGTCCCGCTCGGCCGCCCCGCGGCAGAGGCCGTTCGCCGCTACCTCGCGCTCGGCCGACCGCACCTCGATCGCCGGTATCGCCCCGACCTGTTCCTCAACGCGCGGGGCGGCGCGCTGACCCGCGCGGGAGCGTTCATGATCCTGCGCAAGCTCGCCGAGAAGGCGGGTCTCGAGCCGGAGCGCGTGCATCCACACCTGCTGCGCCACTCCTTCGCAACGCATCTCCTCGAGGGCGGAGCCGATCTCCGTTCGGTGCAGGAGATGCTCGGCCATGCCGACCTCTCGACGACGGAGCGCTACACGCACGTCTCCGACCGCCGCCGCCGCGAGACGTACTTCTCAGCCCACCCGCATGGGAGGATTCCGCGATGAAAGAGCATATCGCGGAATCCTCCGCATGCACCCTTCTGCGCGCTTCGCGCGACCTGAAGGGGCTCGCCCGCGAGCCACGTAGTCGGGAGCGGGCCGCACGACCGGTGGTTTGCCGTGGGGGCTATGCGTTGCCGCGCGCGTAGGGGCTATGCAAACGGCGCCGTAGGGGCTATGCGAACGGCGCCTCGGCGCCGGGAGCGTCGCCCGCTGTACCGGTCCGCTACCCGTCGGCGAACCGCTCGACGAGCGCGATCGCCTCGGCAACCGTCTGCCTCCGACGCATCGACGAGCGTGACGTGCCCGATCTTGCGCGCCCGCCTCGGCTCCTTGCCGTAGAGGTGGACGTGGGCACCGGGGAGATGAAGCAGTTCGTCGATCGGCGGAGCGCCGCCGATGAGGTTGACCATGACGGAGCGGCCGAGCGCCTCGGTCGGGCCGAGCGGCAGCCCGAGAATCGCGCGCAGGTGGTTCTCGAACTGACTCGTCACGGCACCTTCGATCGTCCAGTGCCCCGTGTTGTGGACGCGCGGGGCGAACTCGTTCGCGAGAAGCCTTCCCCCCACCTCGAAGAGCTCGAGCGCGAGCACGCCGACGTAGCCGAGGTCGTCGAGAAGTCGGCCGAGGAGCTCCTCTGCCTCCGCCTGGGGCGCGTCGGGGGCTGGAGCTCGCGAGACGCGGAGGATGCCGTCCCGGTGCGTGTTCTCCGCGACCGGCCAGAATCGCGTTTCGCCGTCGGTGCCCCGAACGCCGATGATCGAGAGCTCTCGGTCGAATGCGAACGAGCTCCTCGGCCAGCTCGTGCTCGCCCACCTCCTCGGGCGCGTCGACGCGTCGCTGCCCCTTGCCGTCGTAGCCGAGCCGACGGGACTTCACGATCGCCGGGAGGCCCGTGTCCTCGAGCGAGCCGAATCGTGCCGTCGGAATCCCGAGCCGCCTGAAGAGCTCCTTCTCGACAAGCCGATCCTGCCCCAGCTCGAGCGCGCGCGCCGGAGGCAGAGCATCGACCTCCGCCGCAGCGGCGACGGCGACGTTCTCGAACTCGTACGTGACGACGTCGGCTCCGGCGGCGAGGCGCTCGAGGGCGGCGGGGTCGTCGAAGGCGCCGACGACCAGCTCACCGACGGCGGCGGCAGGTGCGGTCGGAGAAGGATCGAGGAAGCGGAAGTCGATCCCGAGCGGTAGCCCGGCGAGCCCGAGCATGCGGCCGAGCTGGCCGCCGCCGATGCAGGCGACGAGCGTCACGACTCCGCCGTCACGCGGCGGGATCGGGACCGTCGAGCACCGACTGCGTCTGTGCCGCGCGATAGCGCGCGAGCCGCTCCCGGATCCCGGCGTCGCCGAGCGCCAGGATCGCCGCCGCGAGCAGGGCGGCATTGACTGCACCGGCGCGACCGATCGCGAGCGTCCCGACCGGAACGCCGGCGGGCATCTGCACGATCGAGAGCAACGAATCCATCCCCTTCAGCGTCTTCGACTCCACCGGAACGCCGAGCACGGGCAGCGCGGTCTTCGCGGCCGCCATCCCGGGCAGGTGGGCGGCACCGCCTGCGCCCGCGATCAGAACCCGGAGCCCGCGCTCCTCGGCCGCTCGCCGCGTACTCGAACAGAAGGTCGGGCGTCCGGTGCGCGGAGACGACGCGCTGCTCGAACTCGATCTCGAGGGCCTCGAGCGTCTCGTGCGGCATGCTGCATCGTCTCCCAGTCGGAGCGAGAGCCCATGATCAACCCGACACGAGGCGAGGAGCTCACGACCTACTTCCGGTTCGACTTCTTCACGAGCAGCAGCGCAACCGACTTCGCCGTCTTGCGCACCTCGGGATCGGCCTCGTCGTCGGCGGCGATGCCGTCGAGGATGACGATCGTCTCCCGCGCGGGCGTCCCGTTCTTGAAGCAGACGATCGCCAGCCTCCGCACCGCGATGTTCGAATCCCGCGTCGCAAGATCGTGGAGGAGTGGCCGGAACGAGTTGACATCACCCGGATGCGCGCGCGAGAGCCCTTCGAGCGCGATCAGTGCCGATCCCCGCACCGCCGGGCTCTCGTCCTCGAAGCCGCGGCGCAAGCAGCTCGATCTTCTGGCGGAAGCGGAACTGGGCGATCGCGCGGTAGGCGACCGCACGAACGCGGTAGTCGGGATTGCGAGCCGACGCCTCGAGCTCGTCGCTCCACTCGCCACGCAGCGTCGCGAGCTCGCGCTCGAGCCCACCCTTGGCGTACTCGTCGGCGAGGGCCGCTGCCTGCGACAGATCCACTACGACGCCCGGGAGCGGTCGAGGGCCGGGGCCGACGTACCGGGCGGACGGCCGAACGAGACGACCCAGGCGCTTCTGCTCGAGGATGTGAGCCGACCAGCCGGCGGTCCGCGAGCACGCGAACATCGCCGGGGCGAGCTTCGCCGGAATGTCGGCGACGTCGAGCACGACGGCAGACCAGAACTCGACGTTCGTCGCGAGCACGCGATCCGGCTTGCGGGCATGCAGCTCGGCAAGCGCGGCGCGCTCGAGCTCCTCTGCCACCTCGAACCTCGGTGAGCCGAGCGCGAGCGCCGTGCGCCGCAGGAGGCGCGAGCGCGGATCCTCTGCCCGATACACCCTGTGACCGAAGCCCATCAGGCGGTCACCGGAATCGAGCAGGTCGCTCACGTACTCCTCGATCGAATCGGCCGCCGCGGCTCCGTCGAGCATCGGCAAGACGCGCGCGGGCGCACCACCGTGGAGCGGACCCGAGAGCGCACCGACGGCGGACGCGAGCGACGCGGCGCAGTCGGCACCGGTCGAGGCGACGACCCGCGCGGTGAACGTCGATGCGTTGAGCCCGTGCTCGGCGGTGCAGATCCAGTACGTGTCGATCGCCTGGACGTGCCTCGGATCGGCCTCTCCTCGCCACTCGAGCAGGAAGCGCTCGGCCGCCGTCGCCCCCGTCGCGACGAGCTCGGGATCGACGCGGCGTCGTGAATCCGTCTGCATGACGGGCCGACTGCGCAACGATCGAGATCATCGTCGCCGACAGTCGCGCCAGGTCGTCGTGCGCCTGCTCGTCGCTGATGTCGATCAGCTGACCGAGACCCCACTCGCCGGCCAGGCCTGCGCGGTGGCCGCCTGAAGATCCGACGGAGCGTTCCCGGTGAGATAGCGGGCCGCGTACGGCGCGGCCGCGCGGAGCCCGGGCTCGGGAGCGTCGTCGACGAGCAGGCCCCACACCTTCTCGAACGGCACCATGCCGACGAGATCCTCGATGTCGACCCCGCGGTAGCGCAGCGCGCCGCCGTCGCGGTCGGGCTCCGCGATCTCGGTCTCGAAGGCGACGACACCCTCGAGGCCCGGCTTGAACTCGCTCATGCGTCTCCTCGGCCCGACAGGACAGGACACCGACGGACGCTACCTGACGGGTCGACCTCGCGCCGGGCCACTATGCTCACGATCGATGTTCGACGTCACACTGATCCCCGGAGACGGCACCGGCCCGGAGCTCACCGAGGCGACCCGCCGCGTGCTCGAGGCGACCGGCGTCGGGCTTTCGACTGGGACGTCCAGGAGGCAGGCGTCGACGTGATGGAGTCAGCAGGCACGCCGCTCCCCGAGGCGACGCTCGCGTCGGTGCGCAAGAACGGCATCGCGTTGAAGGGCCCGATCACGACGCCGATCGGCACGGGCTTCCGCTCGGTCAACGTGGCCCTGCGCCACGAGCTCGGCCTGTACGCCTGCCTGCGGCCGTGCAAGTACTACCCGGGGATGCGCTCGCGCTACGACAACGTCGACCTCGTCGTCGTTCGCGAGAACACCGAGGATCTCTACGCGGGGATCGAGTACGAGGCGGGCAGCCCCGAAGCCGCCGAGGTGATCGCGATGTTGAACGGGATGCAGGCGAAGCAGATCGCGCCGAGCTCGGGCATCTCGATCAAGCCGATGAGCCCCGAAGGCGTGCGAGCGGATCATCCGCTACGCCTTCGAGTACGCGCGCGCGCACGGGCGCAAGCGCGTCTCGTGCATCACGAAGGCCAACATCATGAAGTTCACCGACGGCCTGTTCCTCGCCGTCTTCCGCGAGGTGGCGCAGGACTACCCCGAGATCGAGGCGTGGGAGACGCTCGTCGACGCGCTCTGCATGGGACTCGTGCAGCGCCCCGAGGAGTTCGACGTCCTCGTCCTTCCGAACCTCTACGGCGACATCATCAGCGATCTCACCGCCGGGCTCGTCGGTGGGCTCGGTGTCGCGCCGGGCGGCAACATCGGCCCCGACGCCGCTGTCTTCGAGGCGACGCACGGCTCGGCGCCGAAGTACAAGGGCCTGAACAGGGTGAACCCGACGGCCATGATCCTCTCCGGCAAGCTGATGCTCGACCATCTCGGCGAGACGGAGGCCGCAACGCGCCTCGAGAACGCTGTCGCCGCAGTCATCGCCGAGGGCGACCGGGTCACGTACGACCTGAAGCCGTCGAGAGACGACCCGACCGCAGTCGGCACTGCAGAGTACGCCGACGCAATCATCGAGAATACTCGCCGCGTAGCGCGGCACACACGACACCAAGGAGCAAACCAGTGAGAAAGAAAGTCACCGTCGTCGGCGCGGGAAACGTCGGCGCGACCTGCGCCCAGGAGCTTGCCCGGCGCGACTACGCAGACATCGTGCTCGTCGACATCAAGCCGAACTTCCCGCAGGGCAAGGCCCTCGACATCAACCAGGCCGGATCGGTGCTCGGCTACGAGCCGAACGTCGTCGGCTCGAACGGCTACGACGAGACGGCCGGATCCGACGTCGTCGTGATCACGGCCGGCCTCCCGCGCAAGCCCGGGATGAGCCGGGACGACCTCGTCGACGACGAACGAGGCGATCGTCGGCTCGGTGACGAAGGAGATCGTGAAGCGCTCGCCGAAGACGATCATCGTCGTCGTCTCGAACCCGCTCGACGCGATGTGCCACGTGGCGAAGGCGGTCTCGAAGTTCCCGAAGGAGCGCGTCGTCGGCATGGCCGGGATCCTCGACACGGCCCGCTTCGCAGCATCGATCGCGTGGGAGACCGGGATGTCGGTGAAGGACGTGACGGCGATGGTGCTCGGCGGCCACGGCGACCAGATGGTTCCCGTCGTCTCGGCGACGACCGTCGGCGGCGTGCCGCTCGAGCAGCTCGCGCCGAAGGGTCGCATCGCGAAGATGGTCGACCGCACGCGCAAGGGCGGCGGCGAGGTCGTGAACCTGCTCGGCACGTCGGCGTGGTACGCGCCGGGCGCCGCGGCCGCGCAGATGGTCGATGCGATCTGCCTCGACGAGAAGCGCGTGCTGCCGTGCACGGCGTTCCTCGAGGGCGAGTACGGCGTCAACGGCCTCTACATGGGCGTTCCCGTCAAGCTCGGCTCGAGCGGCGTCGAGGAGATCGTGAAGCTCAGGCTGACGGCAGACGAGAAGAAGATGCTCCGTGCCTCGGCAGCCGCGGTGCGCGAGGTCGTCGGCGTTCTCGAGAAGAGCTGAAGCCGTAGAGGCGCAGCGCCTCTACGGCTTTGCGAATCCTGAACAGTCCTGCCGGGTAGGCTTCCCGGCCGATGGATCTCGGTCTCAGCGGGCGAACCGCAATCGTGCTCGGAGCATCCCAGGGGATGGGCCTCGCCATCGCCGAGGGGCTCGCCTCCGAGGGCGCGAACGTCGCGATGTTCGCGCGGCGCGCCGACGTGATCGAGCGCGAGGCGGCGCGGATCGGGGGCCTCGCCGTCGCAGGTGACCTGACGAGCGAAGCCGATCTCGAGCGACTCGTCGCAGAGACGCTCGGAGCGTTCGGCGGGATCGACATCGTCGTCCTGAACGGCGGCGGCCCGCCACCCGGCCCCGCGGCGGCGGTCACAGCCGCCGACGTGACGGCAGCCGTCGAGCTTCTCCTCGTGCCCCACGTCCGCCTCGTCGGTCTCTGCCTTCCGCACCTTCGAGAGAGCGGCCGCGGCCGCATCGTCGCGATCGAGTCGACGTCGGTGAAGGAGCCGATCGCGAACCTGGCGCTCTCGAACGCCGTACGCCCCGGCGTCGTCGGCTGGCTGAAGACGCTCGCTCGCGAGCTCGGGCCGGAGGGAATCACCGTCAACACGATCGCCCCCGGTCGCATCGACACCGAACGGCTGCATGCTCTCTACGGCCCGGGCGGCCCGCCACCCGAGGCCCTTGCTCTCATCCCCGCGCGCCGAGTCGGCGCGCCGGCGGAGATCGCAGCAACCGTCTGCTTCCTCGCCTCCGAGCAGGCGGCGTACATCAGCGGCGCGGTCGTGCCGGTCGACGGCGGCATGCTGAACGGACTGTTCTAGACTTGACCCGCAATCGGCTGAGCTGGCTCCTCTGGGGCATTGCGACGGTGGCCGCAGCCGCGATCGCGTTCGCCTGGTTCGCGCCTTCGCACGACTATCTCTACGTCCCGAACAGGGCCACGCCCGTGGGCGACAAGGTCAAGGTCGAGGGCGAGCGCTCCGGCGGCGAGGATGGAGGAGCGATCTACTACGTCGATGTCAACGTGCGCTCGGCGACATGGATCGAGTCGCTTGCTCCCGTTCACGCGGCCCGATGGTGCGTCCCTCGTGCCACGTGACGAGGTCGTGCCACCTGGCTCCTCGTTCGAGGACCGACGCGCCGAGGGGCTCCGCGAGATGGCGCGGTCGGAGCAGACCGCTGCCGCTGTCGCTCTCAAGCAAGCTGGCTATCCCGTGAAGGCGACGCCGCGCGGGGCACTCGTCGATGCCGTCGCATCCGATGCGCCGGCGGCGAAGGTTCTCCGCACCGGCGACGTGATCATCGGCGTGGGCGACACCAACGTCCTGACACCCATCGCGCTGCGCAAGTCGTTCGCCGACGTGCAACCCGGCGACGAGATCGTGCTCCGGATCAGGCGGGACGGCGTCGTGAAGAAGGTGACGGTGAAGACGATCGAGTCTCCCCGCGAGGCCGGCAAGGCGATCATCGGAATCCGTGTCTCGCAGGACGCCAAGATCAAGCTGCCGCTGAAGGTCGACATCGACCTCGGAGCCGTCGGCGGACCGTCGGCCGGGCTCCCGTTCGCGCTCGACGTTCTGCAGGAGCTGGGCACGAACGTCGACCACGGCAAGCGCGTCGTGGCAACCGGCGAGATCGGGCTCGACGGAAGCGTCGGCCCGATCGGCGGCGTGAAGCAGAAGACCTACGGCGCACGGAAGGCCGGAGCCGACGTGTTTCTCGTTCCGGCTGGGGAAAACGCGGCCGAGGCACGCCGGTATGCAGGGAACCTTCGCATCATCCCGGTCACGAGTTTTCAACAGGCGTTGTCCGCACTGGCAAAAGAGCCGGCAAACTAGCTGCTTTGCAGGACTTTGCCGTGCGGGACAACACCCGCTAATTGCGGGACTTTCTGGCTGCCACCCTCTTGCGATGTCGGGTACCTGTTGGCCACAATGGCGCCTGCCCATAGGGACAAGATCGAGGACAGGGGACGCTGCACCATGCCGGCCAAAGCAACATGCAAGGACTGCTACTTCCGCAGGGAAGGACTCTGCGCACTGCCGGGCGAGACGCCCTGCCCCACCTTCCGCGCCGTCGCAGCCGGCGGGCGACTGCAACCGCCGCGCCAGCCGCGACTCGTGATCCGGCCGACCGCCCCGCTCGTCGTCTCCCAGTCGCTCTAACGTACGGAGCATGTCGACCAAGCCCACGCTCGAGGGAGCGAAGCGCCGGAGTCCGTGGACACCGAAGCGGATCATCCTCGCCGTCATCGCCGCGTACGTCCTGATCCTCGTGCTCGCCAACCGCAATGCGGTGGCCGTGAACTTCGTCTTCTTCAAGACGGAGGCGTCGCTCTTCGTCGTCCTGCTTCTCGCGATCGGGCTCGGCTTCCTCGCCGGCTGGCTCTTCGACGACGTGCGCGATCGGCGCAAGCGCCGTCGCGAGATGCCGTAGGGGCGATGCGCAGCGGCGCGATAGCGCCGCGAAGCGTCGCCCGCAACCCGCCGGCGACCCCGCCCGTTAGCGACGCTCCTCGGCGCCTGAGCCTGAGGCGCGCCGTCCCGCATCGCCCCTACAGCAACGAGGCGAGCAGCGCGACGCCTTCGGCGATGCGCTCCGGCGTCTCGTAGCTGAACGCAAGCCGCGCCGACGAGCGGCCGGCAGAAGCGTTCGGGAAGAAGTCCGAGCCGCGCACGAAGGTGACCCCGGCTTCGGTCGCTCGCGTCAGTAGCGCAGCCGCATCGACGTCGTCCGCGAAGTCGAGCCAGAGGAAGTAGCCGCCCTCGGGGGAGCTCCAGCTCGTGCCCGCCGGCATCTCGGCCGCGAGGGCCGAGAGCATCGCGTCCTTGCGCACCTTGAGCAGCCCGCGCACGCGGTCGAGGTTCGGGCCGAAGGCGCCGCGGTCGATGAGCTCGAAGACGGTCGCCTGGGGCAGAAGGCTGGGCGAGATGTAGGTCGAGACGGCGCGGTCGTCGTAGGCTGCGACGAGTCCCTCCGGAACGACGAAGTAGCCGATCCGCAGGCCAGGCGCCACGGTCTTCGAGAACGAGGACGTGAACGTGACCCGCTCCCCGCCCTCGAGCTCGTGCATCGAAGGAACCGGCTCACCGTCGTAGCGGACGCGACCGTAAGGGTCGTCCTCGAGGATCGGCAGGTCGTACTGCGCCGCCAGTTCGACGAGTCGTCGCCGACGATCCGTCCCGAGCGTGCGACCGGACGGATTCTGGAACGTGGGGATCGTGTAGAGGAACGAGATCTTGCCGCCGCGCTTCAGCTCCGCTTCGAGCGCGTCGAGGTCGAGTCCCTCGTCGTCCATGGCGATCGGTACGACCTCCGCTCCGTCCCGGGCGAGGATCTTCAGCGGGCGGTCGTAGGTCGGCCCCTCGACGAGCACCCGCCCCGGCCGCTGTGCGAGCTGTGCCGCCGCGTAGAAGACGAAGCCCTGGAGGCCGCCGGTCGTGACGAAGACCCGGTTCGCTGCGACGTCGTGCTGGGCCGCGAGCACCTCGCGCAGCGGGCCGTAGCCACCGCCTGTGCCGTAGGAGAGGATCGTCGTGCCGTCACGCTCGAGCGCTGCGCGCGCGCAGTCGGCAATGAGCGCCTGGTCGAGGCACTCGGGCGCCGGGGCGCCTCGGGCAAAGGAGATCGCGGCCATGTCCTCAGCCTACCCGGCGGCGCCGGACCGACAGGATGAGAACCGGTGTTCGCGGCGAAACCAGGACTGCTGCTACATTTGTCCACAGGGAATCGGCGCTGTGCCGCCCCGGGAGATCAGCTTCTTTCGACTCTAGGCTCGGAACTTCGAGGATTAGGCAGTTCGAGGGTAGATGGTCTCGAACACAATCCAAGGAGTAAAAACCGAATGCCAGATTCAACCTTTGCCTCGATCGGGCTGAGCGAGGACATCGTCCGGGTGCTCACCGCGCAGGGCATCCACGCACCGTTCCAGATCCAGACGCGCGCCATTCCGGCCGCACTCGCGGGCCAGGACGTGCTCGCCAAGGCGCCGACCGGCTCCGGCAAGACGCTTGCCTTTGCGATCCCGATCGTGCAGCTCACCGCACCGGGCGATGGACGCCCCGCGGCGCTCGTGCTCGTACCGACCCGCGAGCTCGCGGTTCAGGTCACCGAGGTGCTTGCCGACCTCGGCCGGGCCAAGGGCCTCGAGGTCGCATCCGTCTACGGCGGCGTCCCGATTCCCGCGCAGGCCGCGAAGGCCAAGAAGGCGCACGTTCTCGTCGCCACCCCCGGCCGTTTGCAGGACCTGATGGACCGGCGGATGGTCAACCTCGACGCCGTCACGATTCTCGTGCTCGACGAGGCCGACCGGATGCTCGACATGGGCTTCAAGCCCCAGGTCGACAAGATCCTGCGCCGCGTCTCCGACAACCGCCAGACGATGTTCTTCTCGGCGACGCTCGACGGTGCGGTCGGCGAGCTCGCGCGCGAGTACACGCACCAGCCCGTGCGGATCGCAGCGGAGCTGCCGAGCGAGCAGAAGCCCGGTGAGATCGACCATCAGTTCGTCTCGGTCACGGCGGACAACAAGGTCGAGAAGCTCGTCGAGCTCCTCCAGGAGGAGCGCGGCCTCGCACTCGTCTTCGTTCGCACGAAGCGCGGCGCCGACCGTCTCGCCCAGCGCCTCGAGCGCCATCAGGTTCGCGCGGTCGCGATGCACGGCGACAAGACCCAGGCCGCCCGCGAGAAGGCGCTCGCGCACTTCGAGGCCGGCAAGGTGACGACGCTGATCGCCACCGACGTCGCCGCCCGTGGGCTCGACCTGTCCGACATCACACACGTGATCAACTTCGATCCGCCCGAGGACGAGAAGGCCTACACGCACCGCGTCGGCCGCACCGGCCGCGCCGGGCGCTCGGGCACCGGCGTCACGCTCGTACTGCCCGACCAGCAGGCCGAGGTCAGCCGCGTCGCACGGATGAACGGCCAGACCGAGGCGTGGGAGGAGACCGGCATGAAGTCGGCCGCCCCGAAGCTGCTCTACTCGGGTCGCAAGCGCGGCTCCAAGTGGGGCCCCACCCGCCCCCGCCGGAAGATCTAAGACACAGCGCGGCGAAGCCGCTGGACCCGATGCTCCTGGCTTCAGCCGGGAGCAGGCTGGCCCTCGCCCGCGACTGTTCCTTGCCCGTTCCGCCGCCTGGCTAAAGCCAGGCGGCACGCGCTTCACATCCCGTAGACCCAGGCGGTCGACTCATCGAGTCGGCCGCCTGCACTCGCTTCGGCCAGTGCGAAACGTCGCCCCAACCAGCCACCGCCGCTGATCGGGCGAGGCTCTGTCTCGCTTACGCTCGGCGGCGCCTCGCCCCTACGAGAAATACGTGTCGTCGTGGCGGTATGCGGGCACGCAGCAGCACAACAGCTTGACGCCCTCGCTTCCGGCCCGTAGCTCGTGCCACGCGCCCGGTGGGATGAGGATCGCGTCGCCCTCCCCCACCACGCGCACGTCGCCGTCGAGCTCCATCGTGCCCCCGCCGGCGGTAAGCAGGTAGATCTCCTCGCTCAGAGCGTGGTAGTGGCGCATCGTCGACTGGCCTGGTTCGAGCGTGGCCTCCGCGAGTGACTGCGCGGGCGAGTGGATGAACTCGCGAATCGTGGAGCCGTCTGCCGTCGTGAAGGGGACGAGCGTCTCGTACGCGACGACGTCCATCAGGACGAAGCGGGTGTGTCGTCGCTCGGAGCCACTGCTTCCGCAACGGCCGGCGTCTCAACGACTTCCGCCGCTCGAGCTGGTGCAACCGGTGCCGCCGGAGCTGCCTCGATCGCCGGCACCGCCTTGGGCTTCGCAGGCTCGTCCTTGTCGTCGAAGACCGACCGCGGATCCATGTCGGACACCGCATCCTTCATCTCACGGACGCCCGTCCCGAGCCGCCGCGCCATCGCAGGCGCGCCCTTGCTTCCGAAGAGAAGGACGAGGACGACCGCGAGGATCACGATCTCCCAGATGCCGAGGCCGAATGGCATGCCGTGAATGTACCGACGACTCGCCGCCGTGGCGAAACGACATCGCCCGATCCTGCCGCGCGAGGAACGACCGGCCGAAGCGAAGAAGACTCGCGGGGCGGCGATCTCAGTGGCTGACGAACTCCTTCAACACGACGATGACGAGCCCGAACGAGGCGTTGACGAGGACGACCGCGATCGTCGCCAGGCGGCCGAGATGCTCCTTGCGCGCAAAGAGCAGCCCCCACCAGATCAATGCTGCGACGCCGTAGCCGATCGGCGAGCCAGTAGGCCAGCTGGGTGCCGATCAGGCCGATGCCGCCGGCGAGGAGAACGATGGAGGGCACGATCGCCGCCTGGAGCAGGGGCCACTCGCGACCCGCGACTCGCCGTATCTCGCGCCGCGAGAACGTCTCGCGGCTGTCGATGCTCCACGCGAGCGCTCCGGCGTAGACGTGCGCGAGCCAGAAGACGATCATCGTGATCTCGACGATCCCGAGCGAGAGCCAGATCGTGTGGGACGCATCCGCGGCAGCGATGATCGACGTGACGAGAATCGTCCCGTAGATCCCACCCGCGAGGTTGTCACCCCGGTCGAAGAGCCAGTGCCGCAGCCTCACAGGTCACTGACCCTACGCGGCGAGCGATCTCGGCGACGATCTCGGCGGTCTCGGTGGGCGTCGTGCCGACCCGGATCCCCTTCGCCTCGAGCGCGGCCTTCTTCGCCTCGGCCGTCCCCGACGAGCCCGAGATGATCGCGCCCGCGTGGCCCATCGTCTTGCCGGGCGGAGCGGTGAAGCCCGGCGATGTAGGCGACGACCGGCTTCGTCACCTCTGCCTCGACGAACGCAGCCGCCTTCTCCTCCTCGTCACCGCCGATCTCGCCCACCATGACGACGTACTCCGTCTCGGGGTCGGCCTGGAACTTCGCGAGGATGTCGACGAAGGACGATCCGACGACCGGGTCGCCGCCGATGCCGACGATGGTGGAGTTCCCGAGGCCCATCTGCGTCAGCTCATGGCCGATCTGGTAGGTCAACGTGCCCGATCGCGAGACGAGACCGATGTTGCCGGCGGTGAAGATCTCGGCCGGGATGATCCCGACGTTCGCCTTGCCAGGCGAGAGCGCGCCCGGGCAGTTCGGCCCGATCAGCGTCACGCCGAGATTGTGGACGTAGGTGTGAATCCGCAGCATGTCGTGGGCGGGGACACCCTCGGTGATGCAGATCACGGTCTCGATGCCGGCATCGACTGCCTCGTAGACCGCGTCGGCGGCGAACGGCGCCGGAACGAAGATCATCGCCGTGTTCGCACCCTGTTCGGAGACCGCCTCGGCAACGGTGTTGAGCACCGGGACGCCCTCGACGTCCTGGCCACCCTTGCCGGGCGTCACGCCGGCGACGAGATTCGTGCCGTAGGCGCGATTTCGGAGCCCGTGGAAGCGGCCCTCGGAGCCCGTGAGGCCCTGCACGACGAGCCGCGTGTCGTTGTCGACGATGATCGCCATCAGGCAGGCACCGCCTTGAGCGCGATCCGGTCGAGCACGACGTGATCGCCGACGATCCGGTTGCCAAGGAGCTCGCGAACGCGAACGGCGTCGTCCTCGACACAGCCGCAGCGGTCGAGCCACGGCTGGAGCTCGATCGGCTTCTCGAAGAACTGAACGTCCTCGACGGAGAGGCCCGCGGTCTCGGCGAACGAGCGCCACTCGGCCTCGCTGTAGTTCCGCACGTGCGACGGGTCGCGCAGCTTCTCGGCCGCCTCGACGTCTTCGCCCATGAAGACGTTGTCGACGATCAGCACGGCGTCGGCGGCAACGCGCGCCATCTCGGCGACGGCCTTCGCGACGTCCTCGTAGTGATGAGCGGCGACGCGCGTGACGACGAGATCGAAGCTGCCGTCCGCGAACGGGAGATCCTCGGCGAAGCAGACGACATCGGCCTTCATTCCCGGGGCGGGATCGCAGGTCACGACCTCGAGCCCGGCGTCACGCAGCCTGTTCGCAACGTGGCCGCCGCCCGTCGCGACGTCGAGCGCCGTTCGGGCACCGCTCGCCCAGTCCGACGAGCAGGTCGAGGTCCGGCCCGTCGCGGTGCGCCTCGCTCGTGCGGTACATCTCGGCCCGGTCGCTCCAGACGTCGGTCATGCGGCGAGCTCCACGGCGCGCCTCGCGGCCTCGAGCATCGTCGGCGAAACATGAAGGTTGGCGGGGGCGGCCTCGGCGAGAATGCGCCGGCCCTCCTCGGCGTTCGTGCCGTCGAGCCGCACGACCATCGGCAGCTCGAGCTTCATCTCGTCGAGCGCCTGGAGGATCCCGCGCGCGACCTCGTCGCAGCGGGTGATCCCGCCGAAGATGTTGAAGAAGACCGCTTTCACCTGCGGGTCCTGCGTGATCACGGAGAGCGCGTCGACGACGCCCTGCGCGTCCCCTCCCCCGCCGAGGTCGCAGAAGTTCGCCGGGCGGCCGCCGGCGAAGGTCACGACGTCGACGGTCGACATCGTCAATCCCGCGCCGTTGCCGCACACGCCGACCTCGCCGTCGAGCTTGACGTAGGTCACGTGCTTCGCGCGGGCAAGTGCCTCGAGCGGGTCGGCGGCATCCTCGTCACGCATCTCGGCGACGTCGGGGTGGCGATACAGGGCGTTGTCGTCGACCGTGAACTTGGAGTCGAGCGCCTTGACGACCCCGTCCGGCGTCACGATCAGCGGGTTCACCTCGCAGAGCATCGCATCGAAGCGGATGAATGCGTCGTAGAGCTGACCGATGATCTTCGCAATCTGCTTCTGCTCGGACGGGTCGGTGACGCCGGCGCCGTAGACGAGCCGCCGGGCCTGCCAGGGGTTGAAGCCCTCGAGCGGATCGACGTGGAGCCGCACGAGCGCCTCGGGCGTCTCCGCCGCGACCTGCTCGATGTCGATCCCGCCCTGCGTCGTGAACATGAAGAGCGGCTTCTTGACTCCTCGGTCGAACGTCAGCGAGAGGTAGTACTCCTTCGCGATGTCCGACGCCTGCTCGATCCAGAGCCGCTTCACGACGTGACCCTTGATGTCGAGGCCGATGATGTTCTTCGCGTGCTCCTCGGCCTCGTGGGCGTTCCGCGCGAGCTTGACGCCTCCCGCCTTACCGCGCCCGCCGGTCAGCACCTGGGCCTTGACGACGACGGGGCCACCGAGCACCTCGGCCGCCTGACGGGCCTCTCCGGGCGTCGTCGCGAGCCGTGCCGTCGCCGACGGGAATCCCGACGCGCCGGAACAGCTCCTTGCCCTGATACTCGTAGAGATCCATCGGTTCGGAGCCTACCTGCGCGCTTGTGCGACGATCACGACCATGCGACCGTTACTGCTGATCCTCCTTGCCGCCCTTGCCACGGCCGGCTGCGCGTCGCAGGCGGACACCGTGCCGCCGACCATCAAGGCGCCTCCCCAGACGGCCCGGCTCGACTGGAAGGAACGCGTACCCGAGCACGAATCCCGCGCTCGTCTTCGGCGTCTCGCAGTTCACGGTGACCCGGGACGGGTGGAAAGCCGACATCTCGGTCGAGAACACCTCGAAGATCGGATGGGTCGTGGGCGATCCTCGCTTCCCGTCCTATCGCGAGTTCGGCGTGTTGCTCTTCCCGAACGACGACCTGAAGGAGCTCGAGCGGAGGAGCCGCGACGGCGAGGTGCCCGGGCTCCGCGCCGCGACGAGCACCACGCCAGCCCTCCCCGAGACGATCGGGCCGGGCGAAATCTGGCGCGGGACGATCGCGGCTCCGGGCGCGTTGGCAGGCGGGCTCTGGGTCAGGATCGCGTTCGGGCCTTTCTCCGCCGACGGCAAGCCTCCCGAGGGCGCGCAGACGCCCGTCGTCTGGTACACGGACCACGCGCACCAGCTCGTTCAGGTCGAAGCGGATCCCGCCTAGTGCGGCGTGAACGGCCGGAGTTCGTCCTCTCCCTCACAGACGACGACGTAGGTCGACTCCGGTACCTCGTTCCAGGCGCCTGCGAGGTCGCCGAGCGGCTCCGAGACGATCAGCCGCGTCTCGTCGGAGAGCTCGTGGAGCACCGGGTTGTCGGGATACTGCGCCCGCAGGGTCTCCGTCGCCGTGCTGTGGAAGAGTGACCTCGACGCACCCTCGCTCGAATACCGGAACGCCCACACGCTCGAGCCGTTCGTCGTCGCGACCGTCATCTGGATCGGCTGCTCGACGCCGTGGCGCCGACCCGTCTCCTCGATGAAGCCGACGGCGCGCTCGACCGCCTTCGGTGGATCGTCCTCGAGGCCGAGCGTCAGCGCGAGATAGAAGAACACCTCCGAGTCGGTCGAGCCCTCGATCTCCGGGTACAACGACGGATCGACGGCGAGAACCAGGTCACGCTTGACCGTCGCGAACTCCCTGATCAGGCCGTTGTGCATCCACAGCCAGTTGCGGTGCCGGAACGGGTGACAGTTCGACTGCTGGATCGGCCCCCCTGTCGCAGCGCGAATGTGCGCGAACACGAGCGAGGAGCGGAGATGACGGGCGAGGTCCTTCAGATTGCGGTCGTTCCAGGCCGGCTCGACGCTGTGGAACACTCCGGGGGTATCCCCCACGCCGTACCAACCGAGGCCGAATCCATCACCGTTCGTGGTCTCGGCGCCGAGCCGCGAGTGCAGGCTCTGGTCGACCAGTGAGTGCTTGGGCTTGAGCAGGAACTCCTCGATCAGGACGGGCGAACCGGAATATGCGAGCCAGCGACACATCGTTCGTCCTTTCGTTGCCTAGGCGGGCCGGGGGATTCGATCACGAATCATCGCGACGCACGTCCGGAGCGCGTTGCGGCGGATGCGAACGATGACGGCAGCTCCATCGGCAACCCCTTCGGCTCGATTCGCAGGCCGTCGTCATGGTTGATCGCCGCCTCGATCCGGCTGACCGAGGCGCGCAGCAGCTCGGCGCGGGCATCCTGGTAGGAGCCCGGATGCCGCCGGGCGATGTCCGTGAGACGCCACTCCGTCCCGACGATGCGACCGTCCGGGGCAGCATGCATGTCGGCGTAGACCAGGGCGTCCGCGAGCAGGGACTGCTCCTGCGGGAACTGCTCGGCGAGGTCGGGCACGCCTCGAAGAGGTGCCGTGAGTGCCGCCTGCGAATGATGGGCAACGAGCGCGGCAAGCCGATCGGGGAGCCCCTCTGACTGGAGGAAAAGCGCGCCGTCGAGTGGGTGGAAGCCTGTCTGGGCGATCTGGATCGCGTAGCCGATGTCGTGCAACGTCGCGGCGGCGAGCAGCAGTGCAGCTTCGTCGTCGTCGAACAGCGTCGCCAGTCGCGTCGCGACGAAACCCGCGGTGCGAACGTGAGGCCATCGCGTGCCCTCGCCCGCGAGCATGTTGCGGGCGAGTAGACGTGCCTCCTCCGGCGTTGGGCACGGGCGGCGGGCGACGGATGAGCCTGCCGGGACTGCGCGGAGTGCCGTCATCCGCGTGCGCCCTCGAGCGCTCTGACGCATGCTCGCATCCTGGCATCTTGCATCAATGCACGACCTCCGTCGGAGAACTGACCGTTCTGGAAGCACGGGCCACTCCTCGAAGTCTCGATGCAGAGCAACGGCAGGACATCAAGGCCGACCCTCACGCCGCGCGCTGGCTAGCCGTGGGCGCGTGGACGAGCCGGGGGTCACGGCCTCCGCGTCGCAGGAGGCCGTGACCGCGAGGCATGTCAGCGCTTCCTCAGCTTTGGCCCTGCGTAGGTCGCGAGGGCGTAGATGATGATGATGTCCGCTGCGAACATCGCCATCGACCAGAGCGGATAGGCCTGAATGAAGAACAACTGGCCGATCCCGTTCACGCCTGCGGCAAAGATGCCGAACCAGCGCGCGAACTGGCTGCCCGTGAACACGAGGGCTGCTGCCAGGAGCAGCAGGGCGCCGAGCCCTAGCACGATCCAGCCCCAGGTGTTCAGGTTGCTGAAGACGAAAACCGAGTTCGCGACGAAGACTCTCGAATCTGCGATCGCCGCGATTCCCTCGATGATCGCCCAGCTGCCTGCGATGGCCATCATCGCTACGGCAAAGCTCAGCAGACCGGAGCCGGCCGGTGCACTCTGCTCGTAGTAGAGGCCCGAGGACGCAGTGTCCTCGTAGGGCAACTTGTCGGTGGAGACAGGTCCCGTTGACACGGTGCTCTCCTTTCGGTTGGACTCACCCTCAAGGGAACCACCAACGCCGCCGGAACTCATCGTGTGTTTCTACGGCATCTGCGGCCGTTTCTACTGAATCTCCCCATCGCACCGGTCCGTGGGGCGCGCCGCTGCGGATTCTGGGACACTTTCCACCCATGACGCAGCCGAGACGCCCGTGAAGAAGTGGTTGCCGCTCGTCGCCCTCGCGGGCGCGCAGTTCATCATGGTCCTCGACCAGTCGGTGATGAACGTCTCGATCAGCCAGCTCGTCGCCGACTTCGACACGACCGTGACGACGATCCAGGCCGTGATCACGCTGTACTGCCTCGTGATGGCGATGCTGATGATGGCGGGCGCCAAGATCGGCGACATCATCGGGAGAAAGCGGGCGTTCGTGATCGGCCTCGTCATCTACGCCTGCGGCTCGGCGCTCACAGCCGTAGCTCCGACGGTCCTCGTCCTCACGATCGGCTGGTCGATCCTCGAAGGCGTCGGCGCAGCTCTCGTGCTTCCGGCGATGGCCGCACTGATCGCGGGGAACTACGAGGGGCCCAGCCGCAAGGCCGCCTACGGGATCATCGGCGGCGTCGCGGGCGCGGGCATCGCGATCGGCCCCATCCTCGGGGGCTGGGCGACGACGGAGCTGAGCTGGCGTGTCGTGTTCGTGGGAGAGGTCGTCATCGTCCTCGGCATCCTCGCAATGAGCCCCTTCGTCCACGACGCGATCCGTGACGGCGCCAAGCCGCGTTTCGACCTCACGGGCGCGATCCTCTCGGCCGTCGGGCTCGGCGCGATCGTCCTCGGGACGCTCCAGGCGAGCACCTGGGGCTGGCTGAAGCCAAAGGACTCCCCGGTCGAGCCATTCGGGTTCTCGCTGACGTTCTTCGTGATCGCGGCCGGCGGCGTGCTGCTGTGGGCTTTCGTTCGTTGGCAACGGCACCGGGAGGCGTCCGGGACCGATCCGCTCGTGCACCTCGACCTGTTCAGGATCCCGCCGGTGCGATCCGGCCTGATCGGGCTGCTCTCGCAGAACCTGATCCTGATGGGCATCTTCTTCACCGTCCCGCTGTACCTGCAGATGGTGCTCGGCCTGGACGCCCTCGAGACGGGAATCAAGATGCTGCCGGTATCGGTGATGATGTTCCTCGCCGCCGCCGCGGGCGCGCGCCTCTCGGGCCGGTTCTCGGTGCGATCGATCGTCAGGTCTGGCCTCGTCATCACGGGCGTCTCCTCGATCATCCTGCTGGCGACGATCGACCCCGAGTTGAACGAGCGAGGCTTCGCGATCGCGATGGGAGCGTTGGGCCTTGGCATGGGACTCCTCGCATCCCAGCTCGGCAACGTCGTCCAGTCGTCCGTCGACGCGTCGGGCCGCAGCGAGGCGGGCGGCCTCCAGTTCACCGGGCAGCAGCTCGGCTCGTCGCTCGGCATCGCCCTCGTCGGGGCGGTCGTCCTGAGCAGCCTGACGTCGGTGTTCCTGTCGAACGTCGAATCGGATCCGGCCATCAGTGACAAGGTCGAGTCGCAGGTGAGCGTCGCCGCCGGGACGGGCGTCGACTTCGTCTCGACCGACCAGATCGAGGCCGCCGCACAGGACGCCGGGCTGAGCGACGCCGAAACCACGGCGCTCGTCGCCGACTACGCAGGATGCCCAGCTCCAGTCGCTGAAGCTCGGGCTCCTGCTCGCCGCGTTCCTCGCGCTCGGCTCGCTCGTGTTCACCCGCGACCTACCGCGCACGGTTCCGTCCGAGCGAGGTCGAGCCCACGGCCGCGATCGGAGCGACGTGACGGTCGAGCGGCCTGAGGGCGATGTCCTCGGCCTGACGTCGACGGCTCGTGCCGGTACGCTCGCCCGATGGACGCGATCGTCGTCGACGGCCTCGAGAAGACCTACGGCAGGGGTGTCAGGGCGCTCGACGGGATCCGGTTTTCCGTCCCGGAGGGTGAGGTCTTCGGGCTCCTCGGCCCGAACGGAGCCGGCAAGTCGACGACCGTTCGGATTCTCGCGACGTTGACCACGGCCGATGCCGGCAGCGCCACGGTGGCGGGCCACGACGTCGCCCGCGAGGCGGGAGCCGTGCGGCGCGCGATCGGCTACGTCCCGCAGGCGTCGGGCGTCGACCGCGAGGCGACGGGACACGAGAACCTGATCCTCCAGGGTCGCCTGCAGGGCATGCGCGGCTCCGACCTCGAGCGGCGCTCCGCCGAACTGCTCGAGACGTTCGGCCTCTCGGACAAGGCGAACGCGCTCGTGAAGACGTACTCGGGCGGAATGAAGCGCACGGCTCGACGTGGCGATGGGCCTCGTCCATCGCCCCCAGGTGCTCTTCCTCGACGAGCCGACGACCGGCCTCGACCCCGAGGCGCGCGCGGCGATGTGGGAGGAGCTCGAGGCGCTTGCCGCCGCCGAGCGCCTGACGATCCTGCTCACGACGCACTACCTCGAGGAGGCCGACCGGCTCGCCCGCCGGGTCGCGATCGTCTCGAAAGGGAAGGTCGTCGTCGAAGGAACACCCGAGTCCCTGAAGAGCGAGCTTCGCGGCGACGCCGTCACCGTCGAGCTCGACGGAACGGATACGGATCGCGCGGCCGACATCGCCCGCGAGCTCGCCGGCGTGCATGAGGTGACGAAGGACGGGCGCAGGATCCACCTTCGCGTCGATCAGGGCGCGCAGGCCGTGCCGGTGATCCTCGCCGCGCTCGACAGCGCAGGCTCCGGCGTGCAATCCGTCACCGTCTCGCGGCCCTCCCTCGACGACGTCTACCTCCACCACACGGGGCGAGACTTTCGCGCCGACGACGGAGAGTCGCGATGACCGTCGTCACCCAGACGCTCATTCTCTGCGCACGCGTCCTGCGCAATCTCTCGCGCCAGCCGATCTGGATCGCAGTGATGATCGTGCAGCCGATGTTCTGGCTGCTTCTCTACAGCCAGCTCTTCAAGCGGATCACCGACCTCCCGGGCTTCGGAGGCGTGTCGTACGTCGACTACCTGACGCCCGGCGTCGCGATCATGACCGCGTTCTTCTCCGGCTCATGGGCGGGGATGGGCATGATCGAGGATCTCGATCGCGGCGTCCTCGAACGGTTCCTCGCGACGCCTGCGAGTCGCGCGGCCATCGTCTTCGGCCGCATCCTCCAGGCTGCGATCATCGCCACGCTGCAGGCCCTGCTGATCCTCCTCGTCGGCCTCCTGCTCGGGGCGACGAACGGAGGCATCGTCGGCTGGATCGTGATCCTGCTCGCGGCGTTCCTCACCGCGGCCGGGTTCGCCGGCCTCTCCCATGGGATCGCGCTTCGCACGCGGCAGGAGGCGTCGATGATCGCCGTCGCACAGTTCATCAGCCTGCCGCTGCTGTTCTTCTCCTCACTCCTGATCGCGCGAACCCTGATTCCCGACTGGATGCAGAGCGCGTCGCTGCTGAATCCGGTCGAGTGGGCCGTGCGCGCCGCGCGCGGCGAGGCGATCCCCGGCACCGGCTGGGACGAGATGGGAACGTTCCTGCTCCTGCTCGGCGGGTTTCTCGCCCTGACGACGATGTTCGCGACGCGGAGCTTCCGCTCGTACCAGCGGACGCTCTGAGGGACGCCGATCGAATGACGGTCGTCGCCGACGTGATGGCGATGCGATGCAGGACGCAGGGAGCCGCAGATATGGGACATATCTGGGCGACCGAGGACGAGCAGCGTGCGCAGCACGTCCCGGCACAAGTCTCATTCTGATTCGAGCTCTACATCGGCTGAGCAGTGGGCCGGACGAGGATCTCGTTCACGTCCACGTGCGGCGGCTGCGAGAGCGCGAAGAGCACCGCGCGCGCGACGTCGTTCGGCCTCGAGCGGCGCGTCGAGCGGCACCTTCTCGAAGAACGGCGTATCCACCATTCCCGGGCGCGATCACCGTGACGCGCACGCCGGTTCCGTCGAGCTCGAGCCGGGCGGACTCGCCCATCGCGTGGACCGCGTGCTTCGTCGCGGAGTACAGCGAGCCGGGGATGTTGCGCCGCCCGGCGACCGAGCCCGTGAGGAGCAGGTGTCCCTTCGATTCCTTCAGTGCCGGGCAGCGACGCGCGGATCGTCAGCGCCGCGCCGTAGACGTTCGTGAGCACCATGCTCCGCCACTCGCCAACCGAGTCCGCGAGGAAGCTCCGCTGAGCGCCGAAGCCGGCATTGGCCCAGGCCGCGTCGAGCCGCCCGAAGTGCTCGAGCGCGACGGTGACGGCCGCCTGCTGGTCGGCCCACTCGGTCACGTCACATTCGACGGCGACCGCGTGGTCCGGGCCGCCGAGCTCGGACGCGAGCTCGTCGAGCTTGTCGATCGAGCGCGCCGCGAGGACGAGGCGCCACCCCTCGCCCGCGAGCATCCGCGCCGTTGCCGCGCCGATCCCGGTCGAGGCCCCGGTGATCAGGATGACGGGGGACGTATCGCTCATGCCGCCGACTCTAGCGATGCGACCCAGGCGACCGGTCGGCTCGGGCTCGGCCCCGCAACTCGCCGGCGCAGCGGGCCCTTCTCGCTCCTCGACGCGCACCGTCACGTCGCCGAGCGGCGTGCTGAACGTGACCCGACTCGCCGTCGTCGGCCGCGAGGGTGAGCCCGTCGACTTCATCCCAGCCGGTCGCAGCACGAGCGGCGATCTCGGCCGCCTGCACGCGCGGCGAGTAGAGCGTGCGACCGCGGTAGAGATCGAGCGGGATCCGCCCGGCGGTGACGATGTCGACGACCTCCTCGAGCCCGGTCGAGCGGGATGCGGCCCAGCTGGATGCCGTGCGGGAGCACGACGACGTTGGGCGCGAATCGGTGGCCGCCGAGATGCGACGCCTGCCAGAGCCGCTCGGGCGGGACGTGCCGGCGCGAGCGCCTCGTAGAGCGGAGCGCCGAGGCGCGCGCAGCATGCGTCGCGGCGGCCGTGGGTGCAGACGAGAAACACGGGTCCGTCGATCGCCTCGCCGGCGGGGAGGTCGGCAGCGACGAGGTGCTCGTGCGAGGCGAGATCGTGGCGAACCGCACCGTCCCGCCGCCTCCCGCACCTCCGCGCGGATCACGGCTCCGCCCACTCGCCGGTCGGGCCGCCGGATCAGGACGACCTTCCCGGGGTACGCCGTCAGCTCGATCCCGCACGGCCGGAGCGAGGCCGCTGTCCTCGACCGCATCCCGTCCCCAGGCTCCTCGCACCTCGACGAGCAGCCAATCCGTGCCCTGCGTGGCCGTCCCTGCGAGCGACTCACCGGCCGCGAGCGAGAGCTCCGAGCACGTCGGGCCCGTCGTCACGCCGGCAACCTGTCTGCGAGGAGACGCCCGAGGGCCGGGTCGATCCCGAGCTCGGCGGCGAACGCACGGTACTCGGCGAAGCGCCTTCGCTGCGATCGCGCCCGGGTCGCGCGACGGCGCGGAGGAGGACGTTCTTCGGCGTGTGCTCGAGCTCGACGAACTCGACGACCTGCACGTCGTACCCGACCGCACCGAGGAGCTGCGCGCGGGCCGCGTCCGTCACCTCGGCGGCGAATCGCTCCCGGAGCGTCCCGTAGCGCAGCAGCGGCCGGAGCGCCGCGTTCTCGAGCTGCGGCATCAGCTCGTGCTGGCAGCACGGGACGGCAAGGATGACGGGAACGTCGGCCCGAACGGCCCGGTCGAGCGCGTCGTCCGTCGCCGTGTCGCAGGCGTGGAGGCTGACGACGAGATCCGTGCCGGCCAGCGCCTCGTACCCGGCGATGTCCCCGACCTCGAAGCGCAGCCCCGTCGGCGCCGATGCGCCGCGCGAGCTGCTTCGCAGTCCGTCGACGACGTCGGCCTTGAGGTCGAGGCCCACGATCTCGACCTCGCGCCCGTGGACGTGCACGAGGAGGTGGTGGAGCGCGAACGTCAGGTACGACCTGCCCGAGCCGAAGTCGACGACCTTCAGTCGTCCCGACGGGAAGAGCCGGGAGGACGTCCTCCACGAGCTCGAGAAACCGGTTCACCTGGCGGAACTTGTCGTAGCGCGGCTTCCGTACCTTCCCCTCGGCCGTCATCACGCCGAGCTCGACGAGGAACGGGACCGGCGTGCCCTCGGGGAGCACGTAGCGCTTCGCCCGATCGTGCCTCAACGCTGCCTGCGGTCGAGCTCGGCTCGCGGCGCAGGATCGTCGGCGCTCCCCTGCCGGTGAGCACCTGCCAGTCGGCATCCGTCGCCTGCAGGAGCCCCTGGCGGAACTCGGTCTCGAGGAGCTCGACGAGCCGCTCGGCCGCAGCGTCGGGCGTGAGATTCTCGTCGGTCGTCCGGGTCGCGTGGTGCGCCGTGAAGCGGTAGCGCAGAGATCGCGCGACATCGACGGGAGCGACGGTGATGCGGGACGGCCGCGAGGGGTCGCTCCGCCGGGGTCGGCTGAGCGGTCGCGCCCGTGAGCGCGCCATCGTCCACGAGCTGCCGGACGAGCGCTCCCACGTCCTTCGGCGCGTCGCTCATTCGGCCCCGGCGAGCAAGCAGATCAGCTGGCCGTTCGACACGCTCTGCCCGCGCGACGACCGCGAGCGAGCGCACGTCCCCGCGTGGTGCGCCGTGATCTCGTTCTCCATCTTCATCGCCTCGATCACGCAGATCACTCCACCGCTCTCGACCTCGATCGCCGTCCGCGACCGCGACCGAGAGGACGGTGCCCTGCATCGGGCTGACGACGGCACCCGAGCCGGCTCCCATGCGCGCCGTCCAGACGCTCGCGCCGGCGTCGACGCGAGACTCGCCCAGGGAGGCTCGGTCGAGTGGACGCGAACGTCGAAGGAACGGCCGTCGACCTCGACGGCGACGACCCGCTCGCGTGTGTGCGCTCCGTCCGAGGCTCGCTGTACGCTTGTTGTCCGATGAGCAAACAACTCAGTCATCTCGTCCGCGCGCTGCGCAAGCTCCTGGGACTCGACGCGCCCGTGGCACGTGCCACCGGCGACGAAGCACGGCTCGGTGAGAAGCGCGGCGTGGAAGCCGAGCAGCGTCGGTGGGCCGCCGATCCTGAACTCGGCAAGTGCGCGCAGCATCCGCTTCCGCGCCGTCTCGCGATTGGTGTCGTGAACGATCAACTTGGCGATCATCGGGTCGTAGAGCCCCGAGATCTCGTCGCCCGCGCGCACGCCCGAGTCGACGCGCACGCCGGGCCCCGACGGCTCCTCGTACTCCGTGATCACGTCCCGGCGCAGGAAGAAATCCCTTGCCGACATCCTCGGCGTTGATCCGGCACTCGATCGCGTGCCCTCGCAGTACAACGTCCTCCTGCGCGATCGAGAGTGGCTCGCCCTGGGCGATCAGGATCTGCTCGCGGACGAGATCGAGGCCGGTCACGAGCTCCGTGACCGTGTGCTCGACCTGGATCCGCGTGTTCATCTCCATGAAGTAGTACTCGCCCTCGCGCGTGAGCAGGCCCTCGATCGTCCCCGCCGATCGATATCCGGCTGCGCGGGCCGCGTTCACGGCGATCTCGCCGATCCTCGCGCGCAGGGCATCGTCGACCGCGGGCGAGGGCGTCTCCTCGATCAGCTTCTGGTGCCGCCGCTGGATCGTGCAGTCACGCTCCCCGAGGAAGAGAACGGTCCCGTGGCCGTCGGCGAGGATCTGTGCCTCGACGTGCCGCGGCTCCTCGAGGTAGCGCTCGACGTAGACCGTGTCGTCCGCGAAGTACTTCAACCCCTGACGCTGCGCCGCCTCGAAGGCCTGCACGGCGCCGGCCGGGTCGGTGACGATCTCCATCCCCTTCCCGCCGCCGCCTGCCGCCGCCTTGATGATCAGCGGATACCCGATCTCCTGCGCCGAGCGCGACAACGGCCTCCGCCGTGCGGATCGGCTCGGTCGCGCCGGGAATGATGGGCACGCCGGCAGCCCGCATCGCGGTGCGCGCCTCCGTCTTCGAGCCCATCAGCTCGATCGCCGACGCCGGCGGCCCGATCCACGTGATCCCGGCCGTCCTCGACGGCGCGCGCAAACGGCGCATTCTCGGCCAGGAAGCCGTACCCGGGGTGGATCGCGGAGACGCCGGCCCGGAGCGCGGTCTCGATGATCACATCGCCGCGCAGGTAGCTCTCGTCGGCAGGCCCCGGCCCGATCCGGAATGCCTCGTCCGCGACGCGCGTGTGGAGCGCGCCACGGTCGGCGTCGGAGTAGACGGCGACCGCCTCGATGTCCGAGCTCGCGGAGCGTCCTGAAGATCCTGACGGCGATCTCCCCACGGTTCGCGACGAGCACTCTGGAGAAGGTAGGCATGCGCACCGCGTATTCTCCCTCAAGGATGACCATCCCCGATCAGTTGACGCTCGCGCCGGGCCCTGGCCGTCCCCGTCGTCGTCGTGCTCTTCGCGTGGGACTTCCCGAATCACGCCTACTGGGCGACAGCTGTCTTCGTCGTCGCCATGGCGACGGATCAGATCGACGGCTGGCTCGCCCGCCGCTGGAACCAGACGTCGGCCTTCGGCTCGCTCCTCGACCCCATCGCCGACAAGGTGCTCGTCATGGCAACGCTTGCGATGTTGATCGCGGAGGGTGTCGCGCCGGCATGGATGGTGGCGGCGATCCTGGCGCGCGAGTTCCTCATCTCCGGGCTCCGCCTCGCCGCGATCGAGAAGGGAGTCGTCATCGCGGCGCGCGATCTCGGAAAGCTCAAGACCTGGGCGCAGGCGCTTGCGGTAGCCGTCGGCGGAATGGCGGCAGCCGGGGCGTGGAGCGACGATCTCGCCTGGTGGGTGCTGCTCGTCGCGGTCGTGTTGACGTGGGTCTCGGGGCTCGACTACGCGCGCGTCGCGCCGCGACTGCTCGGCGCGGGCGGCACCGCGGCACGGCCGGTCGCGCCACCCAGCGGCGAGCCCACGCCGTAAACACCTCGCGCCACGTCCCGTTCCACAGCCTCTTCCAGTCCGGCGCGACGCCAGGCAGCACCCCACCCTGACCCGCGCCCGGTTTCGAGCAGACGCACTCGACCCAGAGCAGCGACGGCGGCGCGTGCCACAGGACCGTCCGCGCCCGGATCGGGAACGAGTTCGAGTTGCATCGGAGGAAGGCTACGCGAGCTGAATCAGGCGCGCGGCCGTCGCCTTGAAGGATGCGACGACGCGTCTCCCCCTCATGGAGGCCGAGTCGCCCGGCCGAAGCCAGTCGTGATCTCGCCTGCGAGCGGCCCCACCCGAATGCGCACGCGGTTGCCGATCGTGACGAGGGAGTCGATCGGCGCCTCGATGTGGTTGACGGTTGCATCCTCGGGTGCCGTCCGCGAAACCGCGACTTCCCACGGGTGCACGGCCACCGCGACGCGACCCACACCGGTGTCCGTCGTCCACGCCACACCACCGACGTCGAGGACGACGCGCGTCAACCCGTCCCGACCGGGCTCGGCGACACCGTGCAGAAGCGTGGCACCGGTAAAGCGAGCAACGAAGGGGTCGGCAGGGCGCCGCAACGAGGCCCGACGCAGTACCGATCTGGAGAAGCTTCCCCTCGACCATCACGCCGACCCTGTCCGCGAGGGACGCGGCGTCCTCGAAGTCGTGCGTGACGAGGATCGTCGGCAGCCTGAGGCTCGCAAGGAGATCACGCAATTCGCCCCGGACCGCATCGCGTGTATGCGCGTCGAGCGCGGAAAGCGGCTCGTCGAGCAGGAGCACAGCGGGCTCACGCGCGATTGCCCGGGCCAGGGCGACACGCTGGCGCTCGCCACCCGAGAGCTTCCCCGGGCGCTCGCGTGCGAGCTTCCCGATACGCAGCCGTTCCAAGACCTCGTCGACGAGTCCAGCATTCGTTGCCCCGAAGGCGACATTCGCGCGCACCGACAGGTGCGGGAAGAGCGCGTACTCCTGGAACACGAGACCCGACCGAACGGTTCTCCGGGGGCACATCGAAGCCCGTCGCCGTGTCGAGCCACGGCGCCCCATCGAGTGCGATCCGACCCGCGTCCGGACGCAACAACCCCGCGATCGGCGCGCAAGACGCTCGACTTGCCCGCGCCCGACGGGCCTACGAGGGCCACGGTCTCCGACCCGACCTCGAGCGTCAGCTCGAGGCGGACGTCGCGGAGACCGTGGGAAAGAGAGATGTCGAGCGACGCCATGAGGGTATGAGCTTGACGGTGAGGAGGACTGCAGCGCTGACGACAACGAGTCCGGCGCCGATCGCGAGGGCCGTGTCGAAGTCGACGTCGAACTGCTCGTAGACGGCGAGGGAGAGAGTCTGGGTCACGCCTTGCAGCGAGCCGGCGAACATGATCGTGGCGCCGAACTCGCCGATGCCGCGGGCGAACGACAGTGCTGCACCGGCGGTGAGCCCGCTCAGCGCGAGCGGAAGCGCAACCCGCCCGAACGTCCGAGCGGGACCGGCGCCGAGCGTCCGGGCCGCATCCGTCAGCGTCGAGTCGACCTCACCGAACGCGGCAACGCCGGTGCGGATGTAGAACGGGCCTGCGACGAACATCACCGCGAGGACAACGGCGATCTTCGTGAAGGCGATCTCGATCCCGAGGGCGGAGAGCGAGCTGCCGAGCAGCCCAAGGCGTCCGAACGTGGCGAGGAGCCCGATCCCGGCGACGGCCGGCGGCAGGACGAGCGGGAGCTCGACGAGCGTGATGGCAAGGCTCCGCCCGGGGAACGTCCGCGTCGCGAGCAGGTACGCGGTGGGCGTACCGAATGCAATGATCAGCGCCTGCGCCACCACGGTCGTCTCGATCGTCACGATCAACGCGTCGCGCGCGACCTCGGAGCCGAGTGCGGCGACCAGGTCGGCCGGCGGGATGCGAAGGAAGATCGCAGCGATCGGAACGACGAGGAACGCGAGCGTCACGAACGCCGCGACGATACAGCACCAGCGGGAAGATCCGTCTCATCGGGGCAGACCGAAGCCCGCGGCACGGAGGGCCTTGCGACCGTCGCTTCCCAGCAACTCGATCACGAAGGATTGCGCGGCAGCGAGGTTGGACGGGCTTCGCCGCGATGGCGGCCTCGTAGACGACCGACGGCTGAGCACGCTCCGGAATGGCGACCACTCGCACCTTCCCCGCCACGGGCCGAACGTCGGTCGCGTAGACGAAGCCCGCATCCGCTTCACCGAGTGCCACCTTCGCAACGATCCCCTTCACGTCGGGCTCGAGGCTCACCGTCTTGCGGAGAACGCGCAGGAGCGCGAGCCGCTTCAGGACCTCGCGCGTGTAGAGGCCGATCGGAACCTTCGGGCCGGCAACGACCAGCCGGAGCTTCGGGCGGCGCGCGAGGTCGGCAACGCTCATGACTCTGGCGGGGTTGCCTCGGGGAACGATCAGCACCAGGGTGTTCGTCGCAAACGGGACGGGCCGCCGCACGAGGCCCTCGGCAGCGAGCGCCCTGGTGTAGACGGGGCTCGCCGAGAGAAAGACGTCGAACGGATACCCCTGACGCGCCTGCTGGGCGAGCTGATTCGAGCCGCCGAACGATGCACGGGCAGACGGGTCGATCTTCGGCAGTACGTCGGCGAGCGAGGCCGCAGCGAGCACTGTCGCACGCTCGTCAGTCGTTCGGATGCCCCTACCCGACGCGACACCGACGGCGAGCGCCGCCGTGAGGAGAAGGGCACCGCACGCGGCCGCCACTCGTCTCACGTTTCGACCATCACGCTCGTGGACTTGATCACGCCGGTGGCGCCCATCCCCACCTCGAGCCCGAGCTCCTCCGCCGACTCGCGGGTGATGATCGCGACGACGCGCGACGGCTCCGTCACGTCGATCTCGATGCGGGCGAGCAGGCCGTCGACCTCGACCGATCTGATGACGCCGCGAAACCGATTCCGGGCCGACGAGACCTGCGATCCCTCGTGTCCACGAAGGCGCTCGATCTCGGCAGCCGCGACGACGCGCCGGTTCGCCGAGTCACGTTGCACCTCGATCTTTCCCTCGCGATCCCAGCGCCTGAGCGTGTCGAGGCTGATCCCGAGCATCCGAGCAGCTTGAGCGGCGGTCACCGTTTGCGTAGGCATTACCTATGTATACCAGCCAACCGGCTGGTGTGAGCGTGGGTGACCTCAGGTGAGCGCGGCGATGCGGTCGACGAGCGACGCGAGCACCGCGAAGGCCGCCTCGACCGGCTCCGGGCCTGTCATGTCAACGCCGGCGAGACGAAGCGCATCGAGCGGGTAGAGCGACGCACCCGCCGAGAGAAACGCCAGATAGTTGTCGGCGGCACCTTCGTCGCCGGCGATGACTCCGCCGGCGAGGGCGTGAGCTGCGGAGATCCCCGTCGCGTACTGGAAGACGTAGAAGGGGGCGTAGAGATGAGAGAACTGCGCCCACGTGATGCCGAGCCGGGCGCGATCGATCTCGACGCCCGGCCCGTACGCCTCCGCGAAGAGATCGGCCGTGCGCTCTCCGAGCCACTCCGCCGTCACGCCCTCGTCGCGCTCGACCCGCGCGTGCATCTCGCGCTCGAGCCGCGCGAGCGTCGGCATCGTGAAGAAGTAGCGCTGGAAGTTGGCCATCGCCTCGTCGAGCACCGCGAGCTGGATCACCGGGTCGGTCACGGTGTCGAGGAGATAGGCACGCAGCAACGCCTGGTGGAAGTTCGAGGCGACCTCGGCCACGAACATCGAGTAGTACGTGTAGGGCTGCGGCTGGGACTGCCAGGTCAGATACGAGTGCATCGAGTGGCCCAGCTCGTGCGCGAGCGTCCCGAGAGCGACCGCGGTGCCGTCGAAGTTCATCATGATGAAGGGCGAGGTTCCGGGTGCTCCCGCAGAGAACGCGTTACCCATCTTCCCGGCCGTCGGGTAGACGTCGACCCAGCGCTCCTCGAGGCAGCCGCGCCGAACGGTCTCGACGTAGGCATCACCCAGAGGAGCAAGCGACGCACAGATCCACTCGACGCTCTGCTCGTAGGTGAAGACGGGCGAGGTCTCGCCGAGGGGCGCCGCGGCGTCCCAGGGCGCGAGGCGCTCGACTCCGAGGACACGGCGTCGGAGCTCCCAGTAGCGATGCCACGTCGGCAGGTTCTCCTCGAAGACGGCAATGAGGCTGTCGAAGACCTCCGTTGGGAGATTCGACCTCGGTCAGCGACGCCGAGAGCGTCGAGTCATGGCGCCGGACGCGGGTCGAGAACACCGCCTGCTTGACGGCGGTGCCGAGCGTGGCGGCAAGGGCGTTCTGAACACCGATGTACCCGTCGGCGAAGCTCTCCCAGCCGCTGCGGCGAAGCGCACGGTCGGGGCTCGAGCGGATCTCGTCGATCGTTCCCTGCGTCACCTCGAACGACTGCCCGTCGGCCGCGACGGCCGGCCGAAAGACGAGATCGCTGTCGACGAGTGCGCTGTAGGTGACGTACGGGCCGGAGAACACGTCGCTCGCGAGCCCGAGCACCTCCTCGACCTCGCTCGAGCGCGTGTGGGCCTCGAGGCGGAAGAGATCGTCGAAGTAGTGCCCGTACGGCGCGAGCGCCGGCTCTGCACCGGCCCACGCAGCGAGCGTCTCGCGGCCGATCGACAGCACCTCGGGATCGACGAACGCCGTCGCCGCTGCGACCTGCGCGCCGAGTGCCATCGCGCGCCCGTAGCGCGCGACGGCCTCGCTGTCGGTCGTCTCGACGGCGTAGCTCATGTCCGCGTACGTCGCGAGATGGCCGGCCCGACGGGAGAGACGGTCGCGCGCCGTCAACGCCTCGACGAGAACGTCGCCCCCCTCGCCGAGTCGGCCCCGGAATCCGGCCAACGCCGGCAGCGCTGGCCAGCACCGCCTCGAGCTCCGCGTCCCACTCGGCCGGTCGTCGCGAAGACGCTCTCTGCACCCCACTTCCTCTCGGCCGGAACCGAGTCGCGAGCGACCGTCACAGCGGGATGTTCCCGTGCTTGCGCTTCGGCGTGGGCTCGCGCTTGCCGAGGTGCATCTCGAGCGCCCGGATCAGATACGGCCGCGTCGTCCGCGGCTCGATCACATCGTCGACGTAGCCTCGCTCGGCCGCCGAATAGGGGTTCGCGAAGCGCTCCTTGTAGTCGGCGATCAGCTCGGCACGCCGCGCCTCCGGCTCGGCCGCTTCGGCCAGCTCCGCCGCGGAAGATGATGTTGACCGCTCCCTCGGGGCCCATCACGGCGACCTCGGCCGTCGGCCAGGCGACGTTCACGTCGGCCCGGATGTGCTTCGAGCTCATCACGTCGTACGCACCGCCGTAGGCCTTGCGCGTGATCACGGTCAGCTTCGGCACCGTCGCCTCGGCGTACGCGTAGAGCAGCTTCGCTCCGTGGCGGATGATCCCACCCCACTCCTGCTCGGTGCCCGGCAGGAACCCGGGCACGTCGACGAAGGTGACGAGCGGGATGTTGAAGGCGTCGCACGTCCGCACGAATCGCGCGGCCTTGACCGACGCATCGATGTCGAGCACGCCGGCGAGCGCGTGCGGCTGATTCGCCACGATCCCGACCGCGTGGCCGCCGAGCCGCGCGAAGCCACAGACGATGTTCTGCGCGTACTCGGCCTGGAGCTCGAGAAAGTCGGCGTCGTCGACGACGGCGTTGATCACCTGCTTGATGTCGTACGGCTTGTTCGGCGAGTCGGGGACGAGCGTGTCGAGCTCGGGCGCCTCACGGTCGACCGGGTCCGCCGGAGTCGCATACGAAGGCGTCTCGAGGTTGTTCTGGGGGAGGAACGAGAGGAGGTAGCGCGCGTCCTCGATCACCGCCTCCTCGCCCGCTGCAACGAGATGGGCGACGCCGGACTTCGACGCGTGCGCCGCCGCGCCGCCGAGCTCCTCCTGCGTCACGTCCTCACCCGTCACGGCCTTCACGACGTCGGGGCCGGTGATGAACATGTACGACGTTCCCTCGGCCATGAGGACGAAATCGGTGATCGCAGGCGAGTAGACGGCACCCCCCGCGCAGGGGCCGAGGACGAGCGAGATCTGGGGCACGACGCCCGAGGCCTGAACGTTGCGCCAGAAGATCTCCGCGTAGCCCGCGAGCGAGACGACGCCCTCCTGGATCCGGGCGCCTCCCGAGTCGTTGATCCCGACGACGGGGCAGCCGACCTTCACGGCCATGTCCATCACCTTGCAGATCTTCTCGGCGAAGACCTCGCTCAGCGATCCGCCGAAGACGGTGAAGTCCTGCGAGAAGACGCAGACCGGTCGCCCGAAGACGGTGCCGTAGCCGGTGACGACCGCGTCGCCCCAGGGGACGCCGGTCGTGCATCCCGAACTCGGTCTCGCGGTGGCGGACGAAGCGGTCGAGCTCGACGAACGATCCCGGGTCGAGCAGCAGGTCGAGCCGCTCCCGCGCGAGCAGCTTCCCGCGCTCGTGCTGGCGGTCGACGGCGCGGCCCTCACCCGCGTGGGCTGCAGCATCACGCAGCTCGGCGAGCCAGGCGAGCTTCGCCGCCGTCGTGTCGTGCGTCATCCGGTCCATCGCCCGCTGAGACTATCGCCCCGTCCAGAGGCTTGATGTGTAGTAGGAGTGCGTTTGGGGCGGTTCTGCACCAAGGAGCGTGTTCGACGAGGGCGGCGTCAAGGCTGGTTGCCTTGATGTCGCCCTCGGCGGACGCGATCCGCCGCGTGCAGAGCCGCATCCAGACGTGCTTCTAATGCGCATCAAGCCTCTAGTTCTCGCGCTCCCAGACGACGGGAAAGAGCGGGTGGTCGAGCGGGACTCCGGCGGGGAGCTCCTCGGCCAGCCCGGGGAAGTCCGGCGACGTCCTCCACGCGCGGGGCGCATGCGTGACGTCGTCGCCGAGGAAGCGCAACGAGAGCACGCGCCTGCGACGCGGCCCTTCGACGCCTCCAGCGCAGTGCAGCGTGAGCATGTTGAAGAACACCGCGTCACCCGGCTCGAGCTCCCAGCCGATGATCTCGAAGGCCGAGCGGTCGGCCTCGATGTCGGGCAGCTCGTCGAGCGCTCCGTCCGGGAACCACTTCGCCTGGTTGTCCATGAACGTTCGGGGCATCAGCCACGGGCCGAGGTGCGAGCCGGCGACGAACTCGAGCGTCGCCGCACGCGAGACCGGGTCGACGGGCAGCCACACCGAGCACGTCTGTGTGCCCTCGACGTTGTAGTAGGGCTGATCCTGGTGCCAGGGCGTGCGCTGCGCTCGTGCCGGGCTCCTTCACGAGCACGTGATCGTGGTAGAAGCGCACCTGCTCCGAGCCCATCAGCTCGCCGGCAATCGCGGCGGCGGGAGACGTGCGCATGATCTGTTCGATCCCCGGCAGCCGCTGCCAGTTGCAGAAGTCCTCGAAGAACCGTCCCGGATCGTCCGGGCGGCTCGCGACGAGAGCGCGATCACTCGGCGCGGCGAGGTTCTGCTCGATCGCGGCCTCGACGAGCGCGACCTCCTCGGCCGAGAAGGCCTGCCGCACGCAGACCGCGCCGTCGCGGCGGAACGCCTCGACTGAAGCGCGCGAATCGACCATCGCATGTGACTCTATCTCTAGACTCGCGACGTGACCTCGCGCCTCGACCGCTCTGCCTCCTGGCCCTACGACGCGGCCGGCGAGCCCGGCGCGTTCGCGTACGCGCGCGACGCGCACCCGAACGCCGTCGCCGTCGAGGAGGCAATCGGCGACCTCGAGGGTGGCCGCTCGCTGCTCTACCCGGCCGGGATGGGCGCAGTGACGGGCGTCGTGCTGACGATGCTGCCGCCCGAAGGAACGATCGCCGTTCGCCGCCGGCGCCTACTACGGCCATTCGCAGCTCCTCGAGCACCTGCGCCCGCGCGGCGTCAACGCCGTCGAGTACGACCAGACCGGGCCGCCGCCCGCCGATGCCGACCTGATCCTGATCGAGGCACCGTCCAATCCGATGCTGACGATGCCGGATTTCGCGGCCGCTGCCGCGCACCCCGCACCGGTGATCTGCGATGCGACGCTCTCGTCACCGCTCCGCCTCCTGCCGCTCGACCTGGGCTGCGACGATCTCGCTGCACAGTGCCACGAAGGTCCTCGCCGGCCACGACGACCTGATCGCGGGCGTCGCCACCGTCAGCGACGACGCGCTCTACGATCGGCTCTTCAGGACCCGGCATGCTGACCGGCCTCGTCGCGTCGCCCGATACCTCCTGGCTCGTCGGGCGCGGCCTCGAGACGCTCGAGGTGCGGCTCGAACGGATGGAGGCGACGGCGCAGACGCTGTTCTCGCGGATCGCTGCGCACGACGCGGTGACCGTTGCACGCTATCCGGGCTTCGGCTTCCTGATCTCCTTCGACGTCGCCGACGGCGCCGCCGCCCGCCGCGTCGAGACGGCGACCGAGACGATCGTGAACGCGACGAGCCTCGGCGGCACCCACACGAAGCTCGAGTCGCGCTACCGCTGGGAGGGCGAGCGCTGCCCGGAAGGGTTGCTGCGCCTGTCGGTCGGCCTCGAGGACGCGGAAGCGCTCTGGGCCGACCTCGAGCAGGCGCTCGCGCGCGCCTGAAAGGCCACGACCGAAAGTGACCACTTGTTACTGACCATGGTCACGGTAAAATGACCCGATGGTTGCTACCCTCGGACACATGGAACGAGTGATCTCCGCGAGTCAGTTCAAGGCGCAGTGCCTCGCACTGCTGGACGAGGTCGCCGAGAGCGGCGAGGAAATCGTGGTGACAAAGCACGGAAGGGCCGTTGCGCGACTTGCCCCAATGGCCCCCCCGGTCTCGTTGAAGGGGAGCGTCACCTACCTGGTCTCGGACGAGGAGCTGATTGCACCGTTCCATGACGACTGGGATCCCCAGCTTCCGTGATCGTTGTCGACACGCACGCCTTCCTCTGGTGGCGCGACGAGAACCGCCGACTGTCGCGGCACGCCGCACGTGCCATCGAAACCGCGGGACGAGTTATTCTTCCGACCGTGTGCTGCTACGAGCTTGCCACTCTCGAGCGCCGCCGCCGTATTCGTCTCGATCGAGGGGTGACCGCCTGGATCCGCGCAGCCCTGGCAGTGCAGGGTGTGGAGCCGTATCCATTGACAACCGAGATCGCAATCGAGGCGGGCCGCCTCCCCGACTCGTTTCCCGGCGACCCCGTCGATCGGGTCGTGTACGCGACTGCCGCCGTCCTCAGGTCGAAGCTCGTCACGCGCGACCAGCGGATCACAGATCACGATCCAGAACGCGTCATCTGGTGAGGCGCTTCGTCGCGAAAGAACCACGAGCTGTAACGAATCGCCCCCTGCCGATACCGTAGGAACATGCTCTTCACACGCAAGTCCCAAGCCATGCCCGCCCCGGAGGACACGCTCCCCGGCCGCCCGGGCGCCATGCCGATCACCGAGCAGCACGTCGTGCTCGGCACCTCGATCGAGCCGCCGTTCCCCGAGGGGATCGAGACGGCGATCTTCGGAATGGGCTGCTTCTGGGGGGCCGAGCGCCTCTTCTGGCAGCTTCCCGGCGTCTACACGACCGCAGTCGGCTACGCCGGCGGCACCACCCCCAACCCGAGCTACGAGGAGACGTGCTCGGGCCGCACCGGTCACACCGAGGCCGTGCTCGTCGCCTACGACCCGGCCCGAATCTCCTACGACGACCTGCTGCAGACGTTCTGGGAGGGCCACGACCCGACCCAGGGCATGCGGCAGGGCAACGACGTCGGCTCCCAGTACCGCTCGGCGCTGTACTGGACGACTCCGGCGCAGCAGGAAGCGGCGCTCGCCTCGAAGGCCCGCTACTCGATGGCGCTCGCGCAGTCGGGCTACGGGATGATCACGACCGAGCTCGCCGAGGCGGGGCACTTCTACTACGCCGAGACCTACCACCAGCAGTACCTTGCGCGGAATCCGCGCGGCTACTGCGGGATCGGCGGCACGGGCGTCGCTTGCCCGATCGGCACCGGCGTCACGGGCTGAAGCGGAGGACGGACGGCGGCCGCCCGACATGGCGGCCGCCGTCCACCTCTCACCCGACGACTCCTACGCCCGTCAGACCGTGCGGCGCCAGCGCGCGAAGACGTCGTCGACATCTCGCCGTTTCGAACGCGGCGCGAGAACGAACAGGTGGTCGCCCGGGCGGATGACCGTGCTACCGCGCGGTGGGATCGATTCGTCACCTCGCCCGACGACGGCGACAATCGCAGATCGCGGAAGTCCGAGCTCACGAACGGCAGCACCGGCGATCGCATGATCCGACTCGACGACGAAGTCGATCAGCTCGAGGTTGCTGACGGGGGCCACCTCGAGCGGAGCCTCGACACTCGGAGGCTCCGGCCTCAGGAGTCGCAATCGCGACGCGACACGCTCGAGCGTGGTTCCCTGCACGACCACCGAGACGACGACGACGAAGAACACCGCGTTGAAGATGCGGTTCGCCTCGGGGATGTCTGACGAGAGGACGAACGTCGCGAGCACGATCGGTACGGCCCCACGAAGGCCGGCCCAGCCGAGCAGTAGCCGCTCCCGGGCGTTGAAGTCGCTGAAGGCTGTCGAGACCGAGACGGCGATCGGTCGGATCACCAGCATGAGGAGGAATGCCAGGGCCAACCCGCTGAGTGCCACTCGCGAGAGTTGGCCCGGGAAGACGAGCAGGCCGAGGACGATGAAGAGGGCGACCTGGGCGACGAAGGCCAACCCTTCGTGGAACGCGGCGAGCTGGCGACGATAGCGCGATGGTGTGCTCCCGACGGCCAGTCCGACGAGGTACACGGCGAGAAAGCCGCTGCCACCGAGGATGTCGGCGATGCCGAACGAGAGAGCCGCGGCGGCGATCGACGCGACCGGCGCAAAGGCCCCGATCGAAGCGGGAAGGCGTGCGAAGAACCAGGAAGCGACAAGTCCGAGGATGATCCCGACGAGCAGCCCGAGGCCGAGCTGACGAACCACGAGTTGAGCCAGATCGGCGAAGCCATACGTGTCGGGCTGCTCGATCCAGGCGATCAGGCCGAGCGTGAGAGCGATCGCCATCGGGTCGTTTCCACCAGACTCCGCTTCGAGAGTGCGCGCCACCCGCCTGTCGATGTGCGTCGATCGGAGCGTCGCGAAGACTGCAGCCGCATCCGTGGACGAGACCACGGCACCGAGCAGGATCGCCTCGAGCCAGGAGACGTCGAAGAGCAGTCGGGCCGCGAGGCCCGTGAGGACGGAGCTCACAACCACGCCGACGGTCGAGAGAAGCGCGGCCGGGACGGCAACGCGGCGCAAACGCCGCCACGACGTCTGCAGACCACCTTCGTACAGGATCAGCGCAAGGCCGACGACGCCGACGTTGCGTGCGAGCTCCGCGTCGTCGAACTCGATTCCCCCCGGCCCATCCGAGCCGAGGAGCATGCCGAGGCCGAGGAACGCGACGAGGACCGGAAGCCCCGTCCGCGCGGCTCCGAGGGCCACGACCACGCTGACTGCGAGCACTGCGCCGACGAGCAGCATGATCGATCCGAGGTGCATGCCCTCATCCTTGCTGTTCTGCCCGGGCCGCGACGAATTGCGGACAGGTCGACGTTCGCGCCGTACTCCGAACCGCTTCTAGTGCGGTGTCTCGCAACGTTAGACCGGAACTGAGTGTTGCGAGACACCGCACTACCATGGTGATTCAGTAGTGCGGCGGCGCGTCGCGGCCGCTTGGCAACTCGCGCTACGCGAGCTGCCAGAACGGGCCGGTCAGACCCAGCCCGTCGAGAATCGCCTGGTTCTGCTCGCGCGTGTGCGGCTGCCACTCCGGTGGCAGCCGGTCGCTCCACCAGGCATGCGCGAGCTCGCTCAGCTTTCCGACGGAGATCGTCGCCCCGGGCGCCCGGCCGTCGAGCCAGCGCTCGATGTGCTCTTCCGACCGGAAGAGATTCATCGCGCTTCAGGTGAAGACGATGTCGTCCCACCAGCGCGTGGCAGGGACGAGGCAGTGGAACAGGAGGCTCTCGTCGTCTGGTCGCTCGTCCCGCACCTCGACGGTCAGCGCCTCACCGCAGTCGGGGCAAACTGTCTCGATCCGCCCGTCCGTGTGCAGCGCGGCGCAGATCCCGAACGCATCCCAGGCGCAGTTCGCGTACCAAGAGCGGCCGTTGGCCTCGACCCGGTAGGTGGTCGGCACTCCCGAGAACGGATTCGCCATCCGGATCTCGCCCGTCGCGGCGTCGAGGACGAGCGCGTGCTGCCCGTGCAACCGCTGCCAGCCGCTGACGACGTCGGCCTCGGCCAGGTCGCCGGAGACTGCGACCTCGCTCGCCGTCGGCGCCCGCCCGAGCTCGACGAAGAGCGAGTAGGTCACTGCCCTCAGATGAAGATCACGCTCATCCACCCGCGTCCATACCCGACTCGTCTGCCTCATCGTTGTCCACGACCGTCGTCACCTGGATCCCGCCGAGCATGGCCGTCGCCTCGACGCGAAGCGACGGCGCGTCATGGGGCAGGTCTTCCTTGGCTGCGACCGAGAGCTCGACGCCGCCGCCTATGACCGTTGGCTCGACAGTGACGAGCCACGTGTCGGGCACGACGACCTGGATGCCGCCGAGGCAGGCGCGGAGGCGGAGTTCGGCGCCTGACGGATCGAGGGCCGCCTCGCGAAGATCGAGCTGCGCGCCGCCGCAGATGGCAAGCACCTCTCCCCGTCGGAGAGTCGCCGCCCGGCTCTCGCGATCGACACCGCCGAAGGCCGTCGCGATCGAGAACTCGTTCGCGTCAACGTCGTGGCCGTGGCTGAGCCGTCGCGTGAGAATCTCACCAAGGCCTTTGAGAGCCGCAAGCACGAGCACGATCCGGAGGAGGAGCCGGAGCATGCCGCCACTCTCCCACAGACCGGCGGAATCGTCCACTCGGCGGGTTACTCACCCCAGAAGCCCTCGTGCACTGCGCGTGCCTCCTCGTCGAGATGCGGCCCGCTCACATGGATCGCGCGCCCACCGCGGGCGAATACCTCGCGGCAGGAGAGTGAGAGCTCTGCCTCCTCGTCGCCTTCCACCATCGCGTTGAGGGCCGCGCCGCTCAGCGCGAAGACGACCCGCCCGATACCCGACCAGTAGATCGCGCCCGCGCACATGGCGCACGGCTCGGTGCTCGTATAGAGCGTGCACCCACCCAGGCTCGCCTCGTCGTAACGGCGACTCGCCGCCCGGACGAGGTTGAGCTCGGCATGGTTCGTGCAATCGCCCTCGGTGAGAACGGTGTTCTCGGCCTCGAGGACGACTGCGCCGTCACCGTCGACGAGAAGCGCGCCGAAGGGATGGTTCCCGTTCTTGCGTGCGCGCCGTGCGAGCTCGATCGCAGCGAGGAGGTGGGTGCCGTCGGGATGAATCACGATTCCGGGCGGAATGACGTTCCGATCTATGGCTCGGTGACTGCCATCGTCTTCGCGGTATCGCGCTCGTTGCCGCCTGCGAGCTTCTGCGCGAACCAGACCGGGATCACCGAGACGATGATCACGAAGAGCGCGACGACGTTCACGATCGGCAGCTCGGCCGGGCGCGACAGCGTGGCGAAGATCCAGATCGGGAGCGTCTGCTGCGCGCCGGAGGTGAAGATCGTCACGACCACCTCGTCGAACGACAGCGCGAAGGCGAGCAATCCGCCGGCGAGGAGCGCCGTCCGCATCTGGGGCAGCATCACGTAGCGGAACGTCTGCCAGGAGTCGGCTCCGAGGTCGGCCGAGGCCTCGTCCAGCGACCCCGCCGTCCGGCGCATGCGCGCGATCACGTTGTTGTAGACGACGACGACGCAGAACGTCGCATGGCCGATGATGATCGTGGAGAGGCCGAAGGTGAAGCCGAGCGGCCCGAGCACGTCGACGATCGTCGCCTGGAGCGCAAGACCCGTGACGATGCCGGGGAGCGCGATCGGGAGGATCACCGCGAACGTGATCACCTCGCGCCCGAAGAAGCGGTAGCGAGAGACCGCCATCGAGGCGAGCGTCCCGAGTACGAGGGCGATAGCGGTCGCGCCGAGGCCGGCGAGCACGGAGAGTTGACGAGCGCCTCGCGCACCGCCTCGTCGTGGAACGCGACGGAGAACCACTTCGTGCTGTAGTTCTCGATCGGCCACTTCTGGGTCACGTTCTCGTTGAACGCGTACAGGCCGACGATCGCGAGCGGCACGTAGATGAACACGAGCGTCGCCGCGGTACCGAGTCGGAGCAGCATGCGGGTGATGCGCGACTCGACCATCAGAGGGAGTCGAACGCCTTCAGGCGCCGCGCCACGAGGAGGTAGCTGACGACGATGACGATGGGCACGAACGAGTACGCCGCGGCCGTCGGGAGCGCCTGGCTCCGGATGTTGTAGATCACCGTGCCGATGAACTGCTCGTTCGTGATCAAACCCGGGGCGATGTAGTCACCGAGCGTGAGCGAGAACGTGAAGATCGAGCCCGCGACGACGGCGGGGAAGGCCAGCGGGAGGATCACCTTACGGAAGGTCGTGAACGACCGCCCGCCGAGATCGGCCGACGCCTCGAGGAGCGAGGACGGGATCCGCTCGAGGCCTGCGTAGATCGGCAGAATCATGAACGGGAGCCACAGGTAGGTGAAGACGAGCCAGAGGCCGACGGTCGAGTATCCGTCGAAACTGAGGCCGATAGGCCCGAGCATCCAGTTGATCACGCCTCCATCGGAGAGAATCGTGCGCCACGCATATGCCTTGACGAGGTAGTTCGCCCACAGCGGCATCAGCACCGCGATCACGAGCAGGTTGCGCGTCCGTGGCGAGGCGATCCTTGCCATGTAGTACGCGATCGGGAAGGCGAGCACGACGTCGGCAATCGTGACCATGACGGCCATCTGGATCGTTCGCCAGGCAACGTCCCGATAGACGGGCTGCTCGAAGATCCGCTGGAAGTTCTCCAGCGTGAAGGTGTGGACGATCTCACCGGTGAACGAGTTCGTGTCCCAGAAGGCGGAGAGCAGGAGCACGAACAGCGAGCCGAAGTAGACGACGAGCAGCCAGCTGAACGGCAGCGCGAGCAGCGCCGCGAGTCGAAGCCGTGGGTGGCGGAAGAAGAACGTCGAGAGCCGCCGCCCCGGGGACCCCCGGGGCGGCGGCTCGACATGTGCGACCGAGCTCAGCAGTTACCCCCTGATCTCGGTCCAGGCGGTCTTCCAGTCCTCCTGTGTCTTGCAGGTGGTTCCATCGTCATCGTCACCGCAGTCCTCGACCGGCGTCGTCCAGTAGTAGACGTCCTTCCACCAGTCCTCGTCGTCTGCGTGGTACTCGTCGCAGTGGTTCTGGTTCTTCGTCAGCTCGCAGGCCTTCAGGTTGACCGGCGCCTCGCCGAAGCCCTCGGCCACCGCCGCCTGCGCCTCCGGCGAGATCATGTGATCCATCCAGAGGTACATGCAGTTCGGGTTCGCGGCCTTCGAGTAGATCATCCACGTGTCGGACCAGCCGGTCGTGCCTTCCTTCGGCTTGATCGCCGAAACCGCAACAGGCGGCTTCGCAGCGGTCAGCTGGACGTACTGATACGGCCACGTCGTCCCGACTGTGCTGTCAGCGTTCGTGAACGAGGCGATCTGCTTGGCGACGTCACCCGGCCAGTACTCGCCGACGTACGGCGCCTGCTTCTTGAGCAGGGCAACGGCAGCGTTGAACTGCTCCTCGTTGAGCTGGTACGGGTTGTCGATCCCGAGGTCGGGCTGCGTCGCCTTGAGGTAGACCGCAGCGTCGGCGATGAAGATCGAGTCGTCGTAGATCGAGATCTTGCCCTTGTACTTCTCGAGCTGATCGTCTTCCCAGATCACGTTCCAGGAGTCCGTGTCCGTCGGAACCATGTCATTGCGGAACATCAGGTAGTTGGGGCCACGGCCGTGAGGCACGCCGTACGGCTCGCCGTCGAGCGAGTTGTACGACTGGTCCTTGATCCCTTCCTGAACGTCTGCGTAGTTCGGGATCAGCTCGGTGTTCACTGGAGCCACGTCGCCCGTCGCCATCAGGCGAACGCTCGCATTACCCGATGCCGACACGCCGTCGTACTCGCCCGTCTGAATGAGCGAGATCATGTCGTCCGAGCTGCCGCCGTCCTTCGTGTTGACCTTGCAGCCGGTCTTCGCCGTGAACTCGTCCACGAGCTGGGCGTACCCGGCCCACTGGACGATGTTGACCTCGCCCTCTTCCTTGGCGTTTGCCTGGATCTCCTCGAGGGTCGAGCCGAGCCCCTCGATCTGAGAGGCGCTGCTCTCGTCGTCGCCGCCGCATCCCGCTGCAACGATCGCAAGCGCCGCGACGACGATCAGCATTCCGGCCCGCAGGCCGAGCCGCTTTCTTCGTTCGGTCATTCCGTTCCCTCCCGTTCGACGATTTCCGACTCCTGCCCTGGACGCCACTGCAGTCTGCACGCGGCGCCCCCGTGCTGCCAACACCTCGCCCGAGGTCTCCTCGCAGGTTCTGCGCGAGCGCCTGAAGCTCGCCACCTCGATCGAGGCTGACGTGGTACCTCGTCACCGGCCCGACGTACTGGACGTCACGGACCGTTCCCTCCTCGACGTGCGATCCCGTCCTGCGGATCGCTCGCCCTCGGCCAGGACCTGGATCTTCTCCGGCCGAACCGTGTAGCGACGCCCGTCCCGCTCGATCACGTTCGAGACGCCGACGAACCCCGCGATGAACTCGCTCGTCGGGTGCTCGTAGACCTCCGCCGGCGGGCCGACCTGCTCGATCCTTCCCTGGTTGAACACTGCGACGCGGTCGCTCATCGTGAGCGCCTCTTCCTGGTCGTGCGTCACGTAGACGAACGTGATCCCGACCTCACGTTGGATGCGCTTCAGCTCGATCTGCATCTCCTGTCGCAACTTGAGATCGAGCGCACCCAGCGGCTCGTCCAGCAAGAGGACCTGCGGGTTGTTGACGATTGCGCGCGCGAGGGCGACACGCTGCCGCTGCCCGCCCGACAGCTGCGCCGGCTTGCGGTCGCCGTACCCCTCCAGCCTCGCCATCGCGAGCGCGTCGGCCGCCCTCTGCCGTCGCTCGGCCTTCGGCACCTTCTTCACCATCAGGCCGTAGGCGACGTTCTCCTGCACCGTCATGTGCGGGAACAGCGCGTAGTCCTGGAACACGGTGTTGACAGGCCGATCGTAGGGCGGCAGGCGGGAGACGTCCTTGCCGGCGAGCTCGACGCGTCCCCGCGGTCGGGATCTCGAAGCCGGCGATCATGCGCAGCGTCGTCGTCTTGCCCGACCCCGACGGCCCGAGCATCGTGAAGAACTCACCTCGGGCGATCTCGAGGTCGACGGAATCGACGGCGACGACGTCGCCGTACGTCTTCCGCAGGCCGGTGAGCCGGATATCGGGAATCTCAGAGAGCAACAGCCAGAGCATCCTCCAACACCGAGAGGCCCTCGTCCAGTACGTCCTGCTCGATCGTCGAGCGGCGCGAGCAGGCGAATCACGTTGCCGTACATCCCGCACGCGAGCAGAAGCAGGTTTCGCTCGTACGCGGCGGCGACGATCGCCGCAGCCTGATCGGGGGACTGCTCCGCCATCTCGAACGCAAGCATCGGCCCGAGGCCGCGCACCTCGCCGATCGCGGCATGCTTCGCAGCGAGCTGCTCGAGACGCGCGCGCATCGTGTCGCCGAGCGCGGTCGCCTGGGCGAGGAACTCCGGATCCGCAACGGCGTCGAGCACGGCGACGGCAGCGGCGCACGAAAGTGGGTTGCCGCCGAACGTGCCCCCGAGTCCGCCTGCGGGAACGGCATCCATGATCGCGGCGGAGCCCGTCACAGCGGCCAGCGGCAGGCCGCCGCCGATCGACTTGCCGGAGACGAGAAGATCGGGCGCGACACCCTCGTTGTGCTCGATCGCCCACATCTTCCCGGTCCGCCCCACGCCGGACTGCACCTCGTCGTCGACGAAGAGGATGCCGTGCTCGCGGCAGATCTCGGTCAGCCGCAACAGGTAGTCGGTCGGCATCGGGAGGAACCCGCCCTCTCCCTGCACCGGCTCGAGCACGACGCAGGCGACGGACGCCGGATCGACCTCGGCCTTGAAGAGCTGCTTCAGGCCCGCGATCGCATCGTCGGTCGTGACGCCACGATACGGGTTCGGCACCGGAGCGCGGTAGACCTCGGGCGCGAACGGCCCGAAGCCCGCCTTGTACGGCTTCACCTTGGCGGTCATCGTCATCGTCAGGAGCGTGCGGCCGTGGAAGGCGTTGTCGAAGACGACGACCGCCGGCCGACCGGTTGCCGAGCGCGCGATCTTGACGGCGTTCTCGTTGGCCTCGGCGCCCGAGTTGACGAGGATCGACTTCTGCTGCTCGCCGGCGCACGGCGAGAGCTCCGCGAGCCGGCGGCAGACCTCGACGTACGGCTCGTAGACCCCGACCATGAAGCACTGGTGGAGGTAGTCGTCGGCCTGCGCCTTGATCGCATCGACGACCGGCGCGAAGCGGTGGCCCGTGTTCTGGCAGCCGATCCCGCCTGCGAAATCGAGGAACGTGCGGCCGTCGACGTCGGTGACGCGCGCGCCGTCGGCGTGGGAGACGACGAGCTTCGGCGTCGAGACGCCTGCGCTCACGTAGCGAGCGCGCTCGGCGAGGATTCGGTCGTGCGACGTGGTGTCGGAAGTTGTGGTCATCGCGGGAGTATGCCGCAGTTCGCGGTCGTGTTGGCCTCTCGCCTCGCATTGCGCAGCACCGCCCGCAGGAGCACGAAGTGTGCGGTTGCACCGCACTGCGCCCCGCCCTCGTGATCTGCCACGATTGAGACCGTGGCCCACACCGTGCTCATCGTCGACGACCACCCGAGCTTTCGAGCCTCGGCACGCGCGATTCTCGAGGCGGACGGGTTCACGGTCGTCGGCGAAGCCGTAGACGGAGCGGCCGGCCTCGCGGCGCTGCGCCGCCTCCGCCCCGACGTCGTCCTTCTCGACGTTCAGCTTCCCGACATGACCGGCTTCGACGTCTGCATCGAGTGCGGCGACCTCGAGAGGACGGCGATCGTGCTCACGTCCAGTCGAGATGCCACGGACTTCGGCTCGTTGATCGAGTCGAGCGGTGCGCGCGGGTTCGTCCCGAAGGCCGAGCTCTCGGGCGCCGCCGTCGCGGCCCTGCTCCCGTGAGAGCTCTCCGGTTCGGCTTCGCGGCAGTCGTCGCGTTCACGGAAGCCGCCCTCGCGGCAGCGACCATCGCCTCGAGCGATAGCACCGGCAGACCGTGGCTCACCGCCACGATCTCGATCATCGCGGGCCTGACCTTCGTGGCAGCGGGCCTCGTCGCGATGTGGCGGCGCCCGCTGAACAGCACCGGCAGGTGGCTCGCAGCGATCGGCTACCTCTGGTTCATCGGGGCGCTCGGCGGCTCGAACACCTCGGAGCTCTGGACAGCCGGATTCATCCTCGGAAACCTGGCCCTCGTTTGCTTCGCAGCTCTCGTGCTGGCGTACCCCGACGGTGCGCTCTGCAGGCGCGACAGGATCATCGTCGCCGCTGGCGCAGGCGTCAGCGATCGGCGGGAACCTTCTCGTCGCCCTCTTCGACCGCTCGCCCGCAACACAATGCGACGAATGCCCTGCAAGCGCGATCGCCATTTCCGACTCGGAGACGGCGGCCGCCATCGTGACCACGGCTGGATCGGCGATCGCCGCGATCCTGCTCGTGACCGTGGTCGTGATCCTCGTCGGCCGGTGGCGCAAGGCGTCGCCCACGAGCCGTCGGGCCCTCTGGCCTGTCTATGCCTCCAGCACGATCGCCGTCCTGCTGCTGGCGTTCTCCGTCGCGTCGGATCAGATCGCGAGTCGCGCCTACTCCGTCTCCTGGTACCTCTTCCTCCTCTGGTTCGCGATCGTTCCGATGACGTTCCTCGCCGGCGTGCTACGGATCCGGTTCGACCAGGTGTCGGCAGCGAAGATGCTCGTCTCGCTGGACGCGGGCATTCCGCTCAGGGACGTACTCGCCGACGCGCTCCACGACCCATCGCTGGAGATCGTGTACCGGATCGAGACGCTCAACCGCTGGGTCGACGAGCTCGGACACGAGGTCGCTCCACCCGTCGCTTCGGTGGCTCGTTCGGTGACGATGGTCGAGAGAGGAGGGCGACAGATCGCTGCCCTCGTCCACGATCCTGCGCTCGATGCGGAGCCGGAGCTCGTCGAGCTGATCGCGGCAGGTGCGAGCCTTCCGATCGAGAATGCCCGGCTTCAGGCCGATCTGCGGTCGCAGTTCCTCTTCCTCGAGACCGTTGCAAACACCGCCCCGAGCCTCCTCGTCGTGCTGGGGACGGACGGCCGGATTCGCAATCAGAACCGCGCGACCGTCGAGGCGAGCGGGCTGTCCAATGAGGAGGCGCTGCGGGGCAGGTTCTTCTGGGACGTCTTCATCGACGAGTCCGAGCGCGAGGCGATGCAGGAGCGCTTCGACGAGGCGAGCCCGGACTTCCCGCCCTCGCACTACGAGAACGAGTTCACGAACGCCAAGGGCGAGCATCGCGTGATCGAATGGGGCAGCGCACCCGTCACCGATGCCGCGGGCCGCGTCGTGAGCATCGTCGCGGGCGGCATCGATATCTCTGACAGGAAGCAGCGCGAGGTACAGCTGCGACGGGAACGAGACATCACAGAGACGCTGATGCAGGCGATTCCGAGCATCGTCGTCGTCGTCGACGACGAGGGCGTGATCGTCGACGCCGGCTTCGACGCGACACGTGCCGGCGTGAACGACTCATTCCGGAACACGCTCGGCTGGAGCGACGGGCAGATCGTGCGGCGCAGCGTGCTGGATTTCATCGATCCTGCGGATGCCTACGTCGCCTCGATGATGATCGCCGGCGCCGCGAACGGGATGGCGATGCCCCAGAAGGAGTCGCGCTGGCTGGCTCGAGACGGCCACCGTGTAGACGTCGCCTGGACTGCTACGCCCATCGATGACGTCACAGGCCGGGCTGCCTCACTCGTGCTGCTCTCGGGGGTGGACATCACGGAGCGCAAGCAGCAGGAAGCGGAGATCCGCGCCTCCCGCTCCCGCATCATCGAGGCGGCCGGAGAGGCGCGACGCAAGCTCGAGCGCAATCTCCACGACGGTGCGCAGCAGCGGCTCGTTTCGATCTCCGTCTCTTTGCGCCTCGCGGAGTCGCTGCTCGACTCCGACCCTGCTGGCGCCCGGCAGGTAATCGTCGGCTCCCGTGCCGAGCTCGCCGCGGCGCTCGAGGAACTCCGTGAGCTCGCACGGGGGATCCACCCGGCGGTGCTCACCGATCAGGGCCTCCGGGCCGCGATCGAAGCGCTGGCCGTGCGCACGCCGCTCCCGGTCGAGATCGATCTCCCTGCGGATCGACTCCCTGCCCCGATCGAAGCAGCGATCTACTACGTCATCTCGGAGTCGCTCGCCAACGTCGTCAAGCACGCCTCGGCAACGAGCGTCGACGTTCGCGTCGAGGCGGGAGAGGACTGGGTCACCGTCACGGTCAACGACGACGGGGTCGGCGGTGCAGACCCGACGCGCGGAACCGGGCTCAACGGGCTGAGCGACCGAGTCGCTGCGCTCGACGGCACGTTGCGCGTGGACAGCCGTCCCGGGGAGGGGACACGGATCTCTGCCGAGATGCCCGTAGAAGTCATTCGGACGACTGCCGTAGACTCGCCGCAATGACCGAGACCGAACGCACCGTCGCCTTTCTCCTCTGCGATATCGAGGGCTCCACGCGTCTCGTCCACGAGACGGGTGAGCTCTATGCGACGATCCTGGGCGATGTCCGAGGTATCCTGCGGGGAAGCGTCGCCGAGCACGGCGGGGCGGTCATCGACGCGCATGGCGACGAGCTGTTCGCGGCCTTCCCGACGCTCGATTTGGCGATGGCAGCCGCGGTTGCTGCTCAGCGGGCCCTGATCGAGCACTCCTGGCGGGACACCCGTGACGTGCGCGTGCGAATGGGGATCCATGTGGGAGAGCCCCTCGTCACCGAGGACGGATACACGGGCATCGATGTCCATCGCGCGGCGCGGATCGGGTCGGCCGGACACGGTGGACAGATCCTCCTCTCCGCGACCGCTTGTGAGCCGACGCCGTTTGCCGTGCGTGATCTCGGCATCCATCGGCTGGCAGGACTGCCCGAGCCCGAGCACATCCACCAGCTGCTCGCCGACGGCCTCCCGCGCGATTTCCCGCCGCTTCGGAACACGATCGCGATGCTCGGCAACGCGATGACCATCGTGATCGCCGAGGACTCGGTGCTGCTTCGCGAGGGCGTTGTCCGACTGCTCGGCGAGGCGGGATTCGAGATCGCCGCGCAGTCGGACAACGCCGAGGACCTACTCCGGCACGTCGCCCTCCACAAGCCGGACGTTGCGATCGTCGATATCCGCATGCCGCCCACGCACACCGACGAGGGACTCGTCGCCGCGCGATCGATCCGCGAGCGTTTCCCCGACACCGGCGTCCTCGTTCTCTCCCAGTACGTCGAGTCGGCGTATGCGGTCGGGCTGCTCGAGGACGGTGCGGACGGCGTCGGCTACCTCCTCAAAGACCGCATCTCCGACCTCGAGGAGTTTGCCTCTGCGGTACGCCGCGTCGGTGAAGGAGGCTCGGCGCTCGACCCCGAGGTCGTGAGCCAGCTCCTCGGACGGCGACGCGCCGACGATCCCCTCGATGCGCTCACCCCGCGCGAGCGAGAGGTGATGGAGTTGATCGCGGAGGGTCGCTCGAATCAGGCGATCGCGGATCGGATGTTCGTCACCCTGCGCGCCGTAGAGAAGCACGTGACGAGCATCTTCACGAAGCTCGACCTCCCTGCCTCGACGGACGACCACCGCCGCGTGCTCGCGGTGTTGGCCTTCATGCGGGACTAGGTAGCCGCCCCGGCGAGAGGCTGACGGCGGAGGCAGCGGTACGCTTCTCCACCGGTACCTCCCCGTCGAAGGTGCGGTTTTCCTCACCCGAACTCACCTGACCGCCGCACTGTCGTACGAACACGACGCTGCGAGCCTGCGAGGGACAGATCAACGACCCTCAAGGAGAATCGCATGTCACCCCTGAAGCAGAGCACGAACGTTGCGGCCCGGATGGGTCGTTGGAGCGCAAGGCACAGAAAGACAGCCATCTTCGGCTGGCTCGCGTTCGTCGTCGCGTCCGTCGTAGTCGGCGGAATGATCGGAACGAAGACGATCGACCAGAACGACATCAACGTCGGCGAAGCGCGCACGGCCGACCACATCATCCGCGACGCCGGGTTCAAGCTGGATCGGCAGATGGAGTACGTGCTGGTGGAGTCGCCCACGAAGACGGCGACCGACCCCGCGTTTCGCTCCGTCGTCGGTCAGGCGATCGCGAAGCTCGACTCGTTCCCGAAGGTGACCGAGCTTCGGTCGCCGTTCGCGAAAGGAAACGAGGGCCAGGTCTCGGAAGACGGCCACGCGGTCCTGATCCAGTTCAGCCCGAAGGGCACCTACGACGAGGCCGCGGGCTACATCGACGAGATCACAGCGGGCACCGAGCAGGTGCAGACGTCGAATCCGGCGTTCACCGTCGTGCAGGCGGGATCCGCTTCGACCGGCAAGGCGCTCGACGAGATGTTCGGCTCCCAGTTCGCGCGCGCCGGGATGATCTCGATTCCGATCACGCTCGTCATCCTGATGCTCGTCTTCGGATCGCTCGTCGGCGCTCTGATCCCGCTCGGGCTCGCACTCACCGCCGTGATGGCGACGATGGGCCTCGTTGCCCTCCCGAGCCAGATCGTGCCCATGGACGAGGCGATCTCCGAAGTGATCCTCCTGATCGGACTCGCCGTCGGCGTCGACTACTCGCTCTTCTACATCCGTCGCGAGCGGGACGAACGGCGCGCGGGACGGAGCGAGTCGGCCGCACTCGAGGCCGCCGCAGCCACATCAGGACGCGCCGTGCTCATCTCCGGCTTCACCGTGATGATCGCGATGGCCGGCATGTTCTTCTCCGGCGACAAGACGTTCATGTCGTTCGCGATCGGGACGATGATGGTCGTCGCCGTCGCGATGATCGGGTCGCTCACAGTCCTCCCCGCCATACTCTCCTGGCTCGGCGACCGCGTCGACAAGGTGCGCATCCCGTTCGTCTCGCGGCTCAAGCGCGACGACGGCCAGGGGCGGATGTGGGGCGCAATCCTCGGAGTCGTGCTGCGCAGGCCGCTCGTCTCGGCGCTCGCCGCGACGGCAGTGCTCGTCGTGCTGGCGCTTCCCGCGATCAACCTGCGCACGAGCCAGTCCGGCCTCGAGGCGATGCCGAAGTCCCTCAAGGAAGTGCAGGACTACAACAAGGTGCAGGACGCGTTCCCGGGCGGAGCGACGCCGGCGATCGTGGCGATCAAGGGGAATGCGTCGGATCCCGAGCTCCAGGCTGCAGTGCGCAACCTGAAGACGAAGGCCCTCGCCTCGGGGAAGGCCCTCGAGCCCATCTACTCGGAGACGTCGCCGAACGGCAAGGTGATCCGGGTGGCGATCCCCCTCGTCGGGGGCGGCACGGACTCGACGTCGAACGCCGCGCTCGACACGCTTCGCACCGAGATCCTCCCGGCCACGGTCGGCACAATGGCCGGGGTCGAGTACGCCGTAACGGGCGACACGGCGGCGTCGAAGGACTGGACGGAGAAGATGAAGTCGTCGGCGCCGCTCGTCTTCATCTTCGTGCTCAGCTTCGCGTTCGTGCTGCTGCTCGTCTCGTTCCGCTCGATCGTGATCCCGATCAAGGCGATCCTGATGAACCTGCTGTCGGTGGCCGCGGCCTACGGGCTGCTCGTCGCGGTCTTCCAGTGGGGTTGGGGCGCCAACCTGCTCGACTTCCAGGAGAACGGCGGCATCGCATCCTGGTTGCCCATGTTCCTCTTCGTGATCCTGTTCGGTCTCTCGATGGACTACCACGTGTTCATTCTCAGCCGGGTGAAGGAGTACTTCGACCGGGGCATGAGCACCGAGCAGGCCGTCGAGAAGGGCATCCGCTCCACCGCCGGCGTCGTCACGAGCGCCGCCGTCGTGATGGTGTTCGTCTTCGGCGTGTTCGCGCTGATGCCGATCATCGACATGAAGGAGATGGGCATCGGCCTTGCCGCAGCCGTCCTGATCGACGCCACGATCGTCCGAGCGGTGCTGCTCCCGGCGACGATGAAGCTGCTCGGCGAGTGGAACTGGTACCTGCCGACGTGGCTCGAGTGGCTGCCGACGCTCGAGCACGAGCGCTCGGTCGACAATCCGGTGCTCGAGGCGGAGCCGGCGCGGGCTGCTGCCTGAGTCCTTCGCTCACCCGCAGAGCAGCTGCCGCGGCTTTCGGGCCGCGGGCAGCTGCATGTCAGGCGTCGGAAGCTGCCCGCTCGACGGTCGGCAGAGCGCGGAATGGCATCTACCATGAGGCGATCGCCGGAGTAGCTCAGCTGGTCAGAGCACGCGCCTTGTAAGCCGCGGGGCCAAGGGTTCGAATCCCTTCTCCGGCTCTTCGCGTCTGCCGTGCAGTCTCGATCCGCACGACACTCGAACCGACCGTTGTCTGTCCGATGCAACATCGTTGCATGTCCTGATGCGAGCACCCCAAGGATGTTGGCGACCGCACAACCCTGGCAATCATGCTCGCGCTACACGAACGATGGGTACCAGGTCGACGACACCGTTTGGCGAGAACGCGCGCTACGACCTCGTCCTCGACGACGGCGAACGGCTGCTTCGCGTTCAGTGCAAGACCGGACGGATGCGGCTCGGAGCCGTCGAGTTCGCTACGGCAAGCTACGTATGGCCACCACCCGAATGAGAGCCGACGCAGCGCCACTATCAGGGGCAGGTTGACCACTTCGCCGTCTATTGCCGCGAGACGGGTGGCGTCTACCTGATCCCGATCGAGCGACGCTCCCACTCGACCGGGCGTATCTTCGCGTCGACGACACCACACGAACGGCCAGCGCAAGCGCATCCGCTGGGCGAAGGACTACGAGATCGCCCGGGTCGAGTGCCACGCGGCGGGTGACCGGTGACGGCAGCACCGAACGCGGGTTCAGCAGCTCTCCCTGATCGTGGTCGGGCTCCTCTTGGCCCCGGGGAGGAGCCGGGAGCTCAGTCGGGCAACCGGGGCATCGTGAACCCGGGGTCGCGTCCGAGAAGCACGCCGCGCGTGATCGCGGCCGAGCCGTAGCGATCGCGCACCTCGTCGAGGGCTGCGTCGAGTGCGGCCCCGCGTCACCGCGCTCGAACGGGCAGCGTGAGTTGCACCGCGCTCGCATCCTCGAGGTTGGCCACAGAGATACCGACGAGCGTCAGCCCGCGGCGCTCGAGCTCCGGCAGTGACGCCGCGACGAGCGCACGCGCGACGGCCAGGATCTCCGCCGTACTCGACGTCGCCTGCGGCAGCGTGTGAGATCGCGTGGCCCGAGTGAAGTCACCGAACCGAAGCCGGAGGACGACCGTGCGCCCGACGCGCCGCGCGCCACGCATCCGTCGCGTGACCCGGTCGACGAGCGCGACGACGTCGGCGTCGACGGACTCGTGCGACCAGGGCGAGCGACCCCGGGCCCGCTGTGAGCCGATCGAGCCGCGCCGACGGCGGCCCGTAACGGGCCGCGAGTCACGGTTGTGGGCCAGCGCGTGGAGATGCCGGCCGGTCGCGCGCCCGAGCATGGCGACGAGGGCCTCCTCCGGCACGAGCGCGAGCCGGCCGACCGTCGTGATGCCGCGCGAGCGGAGCTTCGCCGCGGTAACCGGGCCGACGCCCCAGAGTCGCTCCACCTCGAGCGGGTGGAGGAACGCGAGCTCCCCGTCCGGCGGCACGACGAGGAGGCCGTCGGGCTTCGCCACGCCGCTCGCCACCTTCGCGAGGAACTTCGTCCGCGCGACGCCCACCGTGATCGGTAGGCCCACCCGTTCGCGTACCTGCGCCCGCAGGCGCGCAGCAATCTCGACGGGAGCTCCCACGCTCCGCTCCATCCCGCCCACGTCGAGGAATGCCTCGTCGATCGAGATCCCCTCGACGATGGGCGCCGCGTCCTCGAAGACGCGGAAAACCGCCTTGCTCGCCTCCGAGTAGGCCGACATCCTGGGCGACACGACCACGGCGTGCGGGCACAGCCGCCGCGCGGCAGCTCCACCCATCGCAGTGCGAACGCCGAAGGCCTTCGCCTCGTAGCTCGCCGCGAGCACGACGCCACCTCCGACGATGACGGGGCGCCCCCGCAGGTGCGGATCGTCTCGCTGCTCGACGGACGCGAAGAACGCATCAAGATCGGCGTGCAGGACCGACGCGGTGACCCTCGACACGAACATATGTTCTCATAGATCGATCGGTCGATGCTCCCCTCGAGTCAACGGCGGCGGGGCGGGGCGCACGCGAGGCGGTTCATCGAGCGGTCGCTGCCCGATCCTCGATCCGCTCGCTGAACTCGATTCCGGCCTCGATCGACCGGCGCACGGGGCAGCTCGCCGCGACCTTCTCGAGGCGCGCGAGCTGCTCGGGCGTCAGCTCGCCGGACACCGTGATCGTGATGTCGGCCCGACGGGGAGTCGCGTGGTGGTCGTAGTCGACGTCGACCGAGACCTCGCCGAGATCCCACTCCTTCGTCCTCGCGTACATCACGAGGACGGTTGAGACGCAGCTCGCGAGTGCCGCGACGAGGAGCTCGTGCGGTGCCGGCGCGGTGCCCTCACCACCGACGGCGACGGGCTCGTCGGTCGTGAGCCAGTGCTGGCCGTCGATCACGATCTCCTGCCGGAGCGAGCCGGGAATCGATCGAGCGGACGCGGTGAGGCTCATGAGTGCCCGAACCGCACGTCGGGAAGGACGCGATCGAGCCACCGCGGCAGCCCCCACGCCCACGTCCCGAGGAGCCGCAGCGAGACGGGGACGAGGACGAGCCGGATCAGGAGCGCGTCGAGAAGGACGGCCACCCCGAGGATGACGCCCATCTCCTTCGGCGGAAGCGGCCCCGAGAGAGCGAACGTGAAGAAGACGGCAACCATCACCGCCGCAGCGGCGAAGATGACGCGGCCGGAGTGCGCGAGCCCTCCGATCATCGCTTCCTTCGGATCATGGTTTCGGTCGTAGTGCTCCTTCGCCGACGAGAGCAGGAACACGGTGTAGTCCATCGAGATCGCGAAGATCATCGCGAAGAAGAACACCGGCCCCCAGGCGTCGATGAACCCCTGCGACTCGAAGCGGAGAAGCCCTGCGCCGTGGCCGTCCTGGAAGATCAGCCGCGCCACGCCGAACGCCGCGCCCACCGCAAGAAGGTTCGTCACGACTCCGACCGCGGCGATCACGGGTGCCTGCAGCGCGAGCAGGAGCAGCAGGAAGCCGAGGACGAGCACGACACCCACGACGAGCGGCGTCTTCTGCGCGAGCACCTGCTCGAGATCATGGTTCTCGGCGGTCGCACCGCCGACCAACACCCCGGCCGGGACGGCCGCTCGCAGCCGGTCGATCGTTGCACCGACAGACGGGCTCGACGGGTCGGAGGCCGGAATCGCCTGCACCAGCACGAGACCGCCTGAGCCCTCCTGCGCGGGCATCAGTCGCGCGATGCCGGGATCGGCCTTCGCGACCGCGACGGCTTTGTCGACCCCGGCTGCCGGGCCGACGATCTGGAGCGCGCCGGGCGCACCCTCGCCGAAAGCCGACTGCACGAGCTCGTACCCCTGGCGCGACGTGTCCTCCTGGGGCACGACCTTGATCGACGGCATGCCGGTCTTCAGCCCGAGCACCGGCAGCGACAGCGCGACGAGGATCGCGATGGACGCGGTGCCGAACAGCCACGGATGCCGCCAGAGTCGCTCGCCCCAGGCCGCGAACGCCGGCGAGCGGTGCTCGCCGGAATGCACCCACTTGAGAGCAAGCTTGTCGACGCGCGGGCCCAGCTTGGCCAGCACGGCAGGCAGCAGGGTCAGCGAGGCGAGCAGGACGAAACCGACCGAGACCATGATCCCGAGTGCCATCGACCGGAATGCGGGGCTGGGCACGAGCATCACAGCCGACAGGGAGATCATGACCGTGGCACCGGAGAAGAGCACGGCTTTTCCGGCCGTGTCCATCGTCACTGCCACGGCCTCCCCGGCCGTCAGCTTCGAGCCGAAGAATGCTCCGCGGAAGCGGTGCACGATGAAGAGCGCATAGTCGATCCCGAGTGCGAGCGCGAACATGAGAGCGAAGTTCATCGCCCAGATCGAGATGTCGAAGAACTTCGTGCCGATGTAGAGGGTGCCGGCAGACGCGACGAGCCCGAGGATGGTCAGCATCAACGGGAGGCCGGCCGCGACGAGCGAGCCGAACGCCAGCATCAGGATGATCAGGGTAACGGGCCATGAGATCAGCTCGGACTTCATCATCGCGCTGCGGTTGGCCTCGTTGAAGTCGGACCACATGCCCGAGGCCCCGGTGAGGCTCACCTGAACCTCCTCCGTCCCGGCGTCCCTCAGCTTTCCCTTGAGCTCGTCGGCGGCCGCGACCATCTCGGTGGTCGTCCCCTTCGCCCCCGCACTGACGATCGCGGTATGGCCGTCCTGCGAGATCGAGAACCCGGGGCGAGGCAGCGCGACGCTCGCCACGCGTGGGTCTTCGCGCAGGATGACGGCCGCACGGTCGACCGTGGCTGCGAACGCCGGGTCTCCCACCTTCGCCGAGGGCGAGTGGACGACGACCATCAGGGCGGCGCTCGACTGGCCGCCGAAGTTCTGGTCGATCAGGGTGCGCGCCTGCACGGATTGCGAGCCGGACGCCTCCCATCCTGCTCCCGAGAGAGCGTGCTCGACGCGTGGCGCGAGCACACCGAGTCCGACGGCGAGCACGAGCCACGCGATCAGTACGACGCGGAAGTGATCCGCAGTCCAGGCGCCGAGGCGCCCCATCGGGCCAACGGTGGTCATCGCGCGCACCCCCGCTGGACGTGAAAGACGCGTTCGATCACGAGAGAAGCGGGGCACGATCCTGTAGCGACGAACAGCCATTGGCTGACGCCGACGAAGGCGGTGAGCAGCAGGAACCAGGGTGAGACGAGAACGGCGAGCGCAACGCTGATCAGCGTCACTCCCCCCGCCATCGCGAAGAGCACGCGCTCGAGAGGCCACGGCGAGTGGGTCATCGTCCGGCCCCCTCGAAGATCGCGTTCAGCTCGGCGACCTGGCGCTGGACGCTGCCGCAGACCGTCTCGCAGAGCTCGAAGACGCCGGAGTCGAGGACGCGGTAGTAGACCTGCGTCCCTTCCTTGCGGCGAGCGACGACGCCGGCGTCGTGAAGGACGCCGAGGTGCTTCGAGACGTTTTGCTGTGACGCTCCGACCGCGGCGGTGAGTGCCAGCACGGTGGACTCACCCGAACGTAGCCGGTCGAGCAGCTTGATCCGCATCGGCTCGCCGATCACCCGGAAGCGGCGAGCGATCAGCTCGACGAGCTCGTCGGGGAGTGGTTGCGGGAGCGATGTCGTGGTCATGTCGGTCATGCGATCTCCTCTTGCAGTTGAAGTCATGACAGCATGATACACAACTCTACGCTTGTAGAATGTAAGTAGTTGTTACTGATCCTCGTTGTGCCAAGATCCGGATGCGTCCGAGTCGCCACGAGCAGAGACTGTCCCTGCAGATACAGTCGAAGGCGAGAGGTGATACCGATGACGAAGCGGATCGTGATCCTGGGCGGCGGAACGGGCGGAACGCTCATGGCCAACCGGCTGCGCAAGCTCTACGTCCGCGACGAGGTCGAGATCGCGGTCGTCGACCGGGATGACCGACACATCTACCAGCCTGGCCTCCTCTTCGTCCCGTTCGGGCTCGCGAGCGTCGACGAGATCGTCCGTCCTCGCGCGCGACAGCTGCACAAGGGAATCTCGTTTCACCAGACGGGGATCGACCACGTCGAGCTCGAGGCAGACGTCGTCCATCTCGAGGACGGCACGACCCTCCCCTATGACGTCCTCATCGTCGCCACGGGCACGCATCTCCAGCCGGAGGAGACCGAGGGCATGACCGGCCCTGGCTGGATGGAGAAGGTCTTCACGTTCTATACCCCCGAAGGCGCGGCCGGTCTCGCCGAGGCGCTCAATGACTTCGACGGCGGCAGGCTCGTGATCAACTTCATCGACCTGCCGATCAAGTGCCCCGTCGCTCCGCTCGAGTTCGCGTTCCTTGCCGACTCCTACTTCCACGAGTGCGGCGTCCGCGACCAGGTCGAGATCACGTTCGTAACGCCGCTCGACGGTGCCTTCACGAAGCCCGTCGCCTCGGAGCTCCTCGGAAGCCTCCTCGGCGAGAAGGGCATCGAGCTCATCACCGAGTTCAACACGGGCGAGGTGGACGGGGCGGGTGGACGGCTCATCAGCTACGACGAGCGCGAGGTTCCCTTCGATCTCCTCGTGACGATCCCACTCCACGGTGGCGCCGACTACGTTCTTCGCTCGCCAGGGCTCGGCGATGCTCTGGGCTTCGTCCCCACCGACCCTGCAACGCTGCAGTCGAAGGCGCGCCCCAACGTGTTCGCTCTGGGTGACGCGACGAACGTGCCGACCTCGAAGGCCGGCTCGGTCACACACTTCGAGGGCGAGCTCCTGACCGAGAACGTTCGCCGATTCCTCGCGGGTGAGTCCCTTGACGCGTCCTATGATGGGCATGCCAACTGCTTCATCGAGACAGGGTTCGACAAGGCGCTCCTGATCGACTTCAACTACGACACCGAGCCGCTTCCCGGGCGCTATCCCGGCTCCCTCGGGCCGATGCAGCTCCTGCACGAATCACGACTCAACCACCTGGGCAAGCTGATGTTCCAGTGGATGTACTGGCACGTCCTGCTTCCCGGCCGCGAGATCCCGGGGATCTCCCCCCGGATGACGATGGCCGGTAAGAAGGCGGCCAAGACCAACGCGTGAGCACCGAAAGGACAACGATGACAACGATCGAGATGGCAGGAATCGACCGGGATCCCGAAGGTTTCCTCACGGATCCGGGCCAGTGGAACGAGAACGTGGCAGAGACGATCGCGCACGAGGCCGGCATCGCCGAGCTCACGCCACGTCACTGGCTCGTCGTCAACTACATGCGTGACACGTACCTCGCCACCGGCGAGGCCCCGTCGATCCGCACGCTCGGCAAGGAGTCAGGCGTGCAGATCAAGGAGCTGTACGTGCTCTTCCCCAAGGGCCCGGCAAAGCTCGCCGCCAAGATCGGCGGCATCCCCAAGCCCCACGGCTGCATTTAGGAGGCTTGACGTGAAATGCGCGCACGCATGGTTGGGGGCCTGCACGCTGCGCATCTCGCCCGGCTCGATCAACAGCAAGGCAACCAGCCTTCCCGTGGATCGACCCGACCAAGCTGCTTGGTGCAGACCCTCCCCGACACGCACGCCCATTCCACGTCAAACCTCCAGGAGGTTCGAAGATGACCACGATGACCGACCACGACCTCGAGCAACTCGTCGCACCCGAGGCAACGGAGAAGCCCAAGCCGATCGAGAAGGTCTCGATCGTGATCTCGAAGGGATCGCTCGAGGGCATCTACCCCGGCCTGATCATGGCCAACGGAGCCCGCATGGAAGGGATGGAGGCGAACGTCTTCTTCACGTTCTTCGGACTCGACGCGATCACGAAGAAGCGTCAGGCTTCCATCAAGGTGGCGACCGTCGGGAACCCCGGCATGCACATTCCGACGATCGTCGGAGCCATCCCCGGCATGTCCTACCTGGCCACGAAGATGATGTCGCGGAAGATGGAGAAGCTCGACATCCCACCCATCCCGGAGTTCGTCGAGATGATTGCCGACTCGGGCGCGGGTGTCTACGGGTGCAAGGCGACCGTCGACATGTTCGGCCTCTCCAACGACGATTTCGTCCCGCAGGTCACCGGCGTGATCACGGTCGGCGAGTTCTACGAGAAGGCCGCCGGCGGCGAGATCGTCTTCACGTAGCGCGTCGTGTCGGGTGGGAGCGGTCGCCGCGCGTGGCCGCCCCACCCGATCTTCACGAGTGATCCAGCCGGCACCAGGCGCCGTACAAGGATGTCTCGATCTGGTGGTACAGCCGAAGAACGGTGGAGCGTCGAGCTCCCCGATTGCTCGCGCTATGCGGTCACGGCGCGGGTTGCCTGGTGCTGCACGATCTTGCGCTTGACGCGCTGGAGTGCATTGTCGATCGTCTTCGTGTCGCACTCGAGCTCGACGGCCATCGTGTCGTAGGACTTGCCGTCGAGGTAGAGGCGCAGCGCATCCGACTCGAGCGACGACAGCGTCGTCCCGAGGCAACCGACGAGGCTCTGCAGCTCCTCGGTCGAGATGACGCAGCTGGCGGGATCGTTCGTGCCGGGGCCCGGGAGAGCGTCACCCAGGGTGCAGTCGCCGTCGTTCTCCTGGCCGGCCGGCGTATGGCTGAACGACACGTAGGTGTTGAGCGGCGAGTGCTTGAACCGCGTCGCCGTCTTGATCGCCGTGATGATCTGGCGCGTCACGCACAGCTCCGCGAACGACCGGAACGACGTCTCCTTGTCGTGGCGGAAATCGCGCATCGCCTTGTAGAGCCCGATCATCCCCTCCTGGATCAGGTCGTCCGCATCTCCGCCCGCGAGGAAGTAGCTGCTCGCCTTCAGCCGCACGAAGCCGTGGTAGCGGCGCATGAGCTGGTCGAGCGCTTCCTGGTTCCCGTTTCGCGCCTTGAGGACGAGCTGCAAATCCTCGAGTTCACGTTGAAGCTTCTGCGGAGTCTTCGGGGCGTGAGCGGTGCGCGGGGACATCGATTCTCCCTGTTCTGGCGGTTTCCGAGGGTATGGACGGCGGGTTCGACCGAAGTCTCACCCTGTAGTTGAGGGAGAACCTAGCACCTTCTTGCACGCGATACAACCCCTTTGCAAACTTTGCACTGTGATAAGAACAAGTGTTCGTATCACGCCTCGCCGTCGTTCGCACCGTCGACCGCTCGCCCGGGAATCGGCCTGCCAGGGCGCTTCAGAGCCCGCGGCGAAGCCGCTCGAGCCGGGCTCGCGTCTCCGGGTCGATGCGGTCGCGAACCCGCGACGCCTCATCCTCGGAGTGCCTCGGACTCTCGAGATCGTGCAGGAACGTGGCCGACGAGACCTTGCGCACCTCCTGGCCCGAGGTGCCGCGCACGGCCGCGTCCGAGGAGACGAGGCACACGCGCTCTCCGTGTCGATGCTCGGCGGCGAGGCGCTCGAGGAGCGTGTCGGCGTGCGGGGCGTATCTGACCGAGAGAGGGCCCAGCTCGTGCTCTTCCCCGACGCCGTCGAAGACGACGACCCCGCGCGCGCCGTTCATGGCGACGAAGCTCGCGAGCTCGTCCGTCAGCTCGCGGACGTCCGCGTGCCCGCCGGCGTGAAGGAGGTTGTAGCCGTCGAAGAGGTAGAGAGTCGGCTCGGGCACGCAACCATCGTACGGGGCCGTTCCGTCAACTGGATGAATCCACGCGCCTGCCGCCCATGCAATGGTGGCGCCTGGCTTCAGCCAGGCGCCGGACGCACCAACCGTTGCCGCCGCGCCTCGTACAGCAGCACCGCCGCCGCAACGCTGACATTGAGCGATTCAACGCCCGCGGCGAGTGGAATCGACACCGAGGCGTCGCAGGTCTTCCGCACGAGCGGCCGCACACCCTTCCCCTCGGCCCCGAACACGAGCGCGACGCCGCCCGTCAGATCCGCCTGCCACATCGTCTGCGGCGCCTCGGCCGTCGCCGCGTACGACCAGAGGTCGTCTCGCTTGATCTCGGCCAGGTACCGCGCCAGGTTCGGCACGACGGCGACCGGGAGGTGCTCGACCATCCCCGCCGACGAGCGGCAGACGGCCGGGTGTCACCTGAACCGAGCCGTGCGCCGGAACGATGACGCCCGTCGCTCCCGCACCCGGCGGCCGAACGGATCACGGCGCCGAGGTTTCGCGGATCGGTGACCTGATCGAGGCAGGCGAGGAGAGGGGCATCCTCGGCGGCGAGCGCCCAGGGATCGGCGTATGGGTACGGGGCGGCCCAGGCAACGACGCCCTGGTGGTCAGGGCTCTCAGCAGCCTCGGTCAACTCGCGCTCCTTGACAATGCGAGGTCGAGGCCCCTCTCCGAGCCAGTCGAGCGTCTCGGCGGCCCGCGCGGAGACCCAGACCTCGAGTACCTCACGCCGTCCTCGGAGCGCCTCACGCACCGCATTCCGGCCAAAGATCAGCTCCCGCGTCACGACGTGGGGACGAGTTCGAAGCCGTCGGGCACATCGCGGACTTCCCAACCTGCGCGTGCGATCTCGTCACGCAGCCGATCCGCCTCCGAGAAGTCACGGGCAGCGCGTGCCTCGACGCGCGCCTGGGCCAGCGACTTCACGTCGGCGGGAGCGTCGACCGCATCTCCCAGGGCACCGAGCCCGAAGATGGCAAGCCCACGTCGAAGCTCGACGAGAGCACCGTCGCGAGCCCACCTGTGCAGGATCGCAAGGGCAGCCGGCGTGTTGAAGTCGTCGTCGAGGAAGGCCGCGAACGCCTCCCAGTCCCCCGTTGCCCGCACTTCGCCGCGGAGCGCGTTTCGCAGGCTCTCGACCTGCACGCTTGCGGCGGTCATCGCCTCGGGCGAGAACTCGAGCGGCTTGCGCCAGTGGCCGGTCATCAGGAAGAGCAGTGCCACCTCTCGCCCCCACTCCGCGATCACGTCCTGGATCGTCGCAACGGGCCCGGCCGACTTCGACATCTTCGCACCCACGAACCGCAGCAGCCCGTTGTGCATCCAGATCTTCGCGAACGGCCGGCCGACGGCGAGCGACTGGGCACGTTCGTTCTCGTGGTGCGGAAAGACGAGGTCGAGCCCTCCGCCGTGGATCAGGAACTCTGGCCCGAGCGACTTCTCGGCCATCGCCGAGCACTCGATGTGCCAGCCGGGACGGCCGAGGCCCCAGGGCGACTCCCAGAAGGTGTCCTCGCCCTCCTTCGTCGCCTTCCAGAGCGCGAAATCGCGGGGATCTTCCTTCAGCGCGCTCGGCTCCTGCTCCTCGACCTGGTCGGGCTTCTGCCCCGAGAGCGCGCCGTATGTCTCGAAGCTCGAGACACGGAAGTACACGTCGCCGCCGGACGCGTAGGCATGACCCGAATCGACGAGCTCCTCGATCAGAGCCACGATCTCGGGGATCGTCTCCGTGGCGAGCGGCTGCTCGTCGGGCATCTCGAGTCCGAAGGACGCAGTGTCCTCCAGATACCACTGCGTCGCCGCCCGTGCCCTCTCGGCGCTCGCGCCCGGCGCGGCCTCGTAGATCTTGTCGTTGACATCCGTGATGTTGTGGACGTACGTGACGTCGTAGCCGCGCTCGCGCAGCCAGTTGCGCAGCCACGCGAAGATCACGAACGGCACCGCATTGCCGATATGAGCGCGCTGGTAGACCGTGGGGCCGCAGACGTACATCCCGACCTCTGCGGGCGCAGGGGGAAGCTCGACGAGGGCCTTCGTCGCGGTGTCGTAGAGGCGGACCGTCATCGCGGTGTTATAGCGGCGGCGGCGCGACGCAGCGCTTCTCTACGGGGGACGGCGGCGACCACGGTCCAGAGCTCGGGGCCGCGCTCTGCCCCCGTCAAGGCGAGCCTTACGAGCTTCAGGTTCCCGCCGACAGCCTTCAGCTCCCGCACGATCGATCGCGCGTCGGCCTCGTCGAGCCGATCGCCACCGCCCTCGCGGAGCTCGACGAACCGCTCGATCGTCAACCGTGCGTCGTCGCCGAGCGAGACCGCTGCCGGCTCGAGGATCTGCTTCGTGATCTCCCGGGCCTCAACGAGCGTGCGGGCGCCGCGAAGCGCTCGCGCGAGGTCGAGCGGCGCGCCTGCCGCCGTTGCCAGTTCGTCGTCGCTCATGGATGCGATCGCGTCGATCGCGAGCCGCTGGATCCGCGGAACGTCCAGATGGACGTCGTGGCGCGGCAACCCGAGCTCGTCGAGGTAGGCGCGAACGGCCGCGGCCGGGATGCCCTCGTCTCGCAGGTCACCGACCGAGGCGTGCGTCGCACGCTTCGAGAGCTTCTTCCCGTCGTCGCCGAGCAGCAACCCGTGGTGAATCACCTCCGGCAGCTGCGCGCCGAGCGCCCGTGCGATGCGCTGGTGAACGTCTTCGTTCGGCCGGTGGTCCGAGCCGCGGATGATGTGCGTGATGCCGAGATCGATGTCGTCGACGACGGTCGCGAGCTGGTACGTCGCCGTTCCGTCTGCTCGAGCGAGCGTCGTGCCACCGAGCCGGATCGATCCGTCTGCGTCCCGGACGGCACCGTTCGCGAGCGTGAGCGCCGCCGCCGAGCCGTGTCGTTCGGCGCGTGAGCTCTGGCTGATCGGGCCCTCGTCCCACGCCACCCCGAGCCAGTCGAGGTCGGCGAGGATCTCCTCCTCGCCACCTGCGACGTTTCGTTCGGGATCCGTATCGTCGATCCGGAGCACCAGCACGCCGCCACGCTCGTCGGCGAAGGTCCGGTTCGCGACGGCGCTCAGCGCATTGCCGAGGTGGAGCGACCCGGTCGGGCTCGGAGCGAATCGGACGCGGACGGTCATGGCGCTGACGGTATCGGAGCTTCTGATCGGCTGCTGCGCGCGGCCGCGATCAACGTGAGATGGGCAGAATGGCGCCATGAGCAGCGCCGCCGACCCTACGATCACACCGTTCGAGGCCTTTGGCGGCCATGTGTTCTTCGACCGCCTCGTCGGAGCGTTCTACGCCCGCGTCGAGGCCGATCCGGTTCTCCGGCCCATGTACCCCGGTAACGACCTCGCGCCGGCTGCGGAGCGCCTTCGCCTCTTTCTCGAGCAGTACTGGGGTGGACCCGGAACCTACTCCGAGCAGCGCGGTCACCCTCGCCTGCGCATGCGCCACGCACACTTTCCGATCGATCGCGCCGCGAGTGATCGCTGGCTCGCCCACATGCGCGCGTCACTCGACGAGCAGGAGCTCCCCGCCGAGCTCGACGTGCTGCTGTGGGACTACTTCGAGGCGGCTGCGCCCGCAATGATCAACACGGACGGCTAGCTCAGGCGTCGATCGCGATGTGGCCGGGCTGCGCGGCGACGCGCTCGAGCCAGGCACGAATCGAGGGGTACCCCTCGAGGTCGAAGCCGCCCTCGGGCGCAACATGCGTGTAGGCGAACAGGGTGATGTCGGCGATCGAGTAGCGCTCGCCGACGAAGTACGTGTGGTTCGCGAGATAGCGCTCCATGATGTCGAGCACCGCGTAGCCGTTACGGATCTCCCGCTCGATTCGGGCGGCGTGCTTCTCGGCCTCGCCCGAGTACGCGAGCAGGAACCGTGCGACGGCGATCGCGGGTTCGTGCTGATACTGCTCGAAGAACTGCCACTGCAGCACCTGCGCCCGCTCGTAGCGGTCGGTCGGCACGTACTCGCTCCCGTCGCCGAGATACCAGAGGATGGCGTTCGACTCGGCCAGCCCGCGCCCGTCGTCGAGGACGAGCGTCGGTACGCGCAGCGCCGGGTTGAGGTCGCCGAGCACGTCGGGCCGATCCGAGCGGTCGACAACGCTGAGCTCGTGGAGCTCGAGCGGGATCCCGAGGTGCGCGGCGAGGAGGCGAACCTTGAAGCAGTTACCCGAGACAGCGGAGTTGTAGAGGAGCATCGGCGAACTGTGGCACAAGTGTGGCCGCCCGGGTCGCAGCTCGTCACCTGCAATCCGGAGCGCGCCGGCCGGGCGGCTACCGGACGCAGGCGGCGGCGTAGGTAATGGACGCCGCACAACAGCGACCGAGCGTGTCGACGAACGCCTGCTCGCCGGGCGAGAGCGGCCTGCCCGCGAGACGGGCGATCGAGAACTGCCGCGTGATCGGCGGCCGACCCGCGAGCCGGAAGTGCTCGAGCTCGCCTCGCTCGATCTCCTCGGCGACGGCGTAGCGCGAGAGGAACGCGAATCCGAGCCTCGCCCGCGCGGCGCGCTTCACCGCCTCGCTCGATCCGAGCTCCCAGACACCAGCCGGGGTTACGCCTGCGGCTCGGAGCGCAGCGTCGGCGAGCTCCTGCGTGCTCGACTCGGGCTCGCGTGCGAGGAGCATGACCCCTTCGAGCGCAGTCGGGGCGACGACGCCGGCCTCAACGGGCAGGAGACCGGGCTGGGCGACTCCCACGATCTCGTCGTCGACGAACGGCTCGAGGTCGATTCGGTCTCCGGCCTGCTCGGCGCCGACGATCGCGAGCTGGACGCGCCCTGCCAGGAGACGTTCGATGATCTCACCACTCGCCGCGATCTCGACGTGCACCCGGACGTTCGGAAAATCGGCACGAAAGCACCCGAGCGTGTCGGGCAAGAGGTAGACACCGGGTGCGGTCGACGCGCCGAGATGAATCGTTCCCGTCTGAAGCCCGGCAAGGGCGTCGAGCTCCTCCTCACCCGCCCCGAGCGCCGCGAGCGCCTGCGCAGCGCGACCGGCGAGGACACGCCCGGCCTCCGTGAGCTTGCTCCCGCGACCGTTGCGCTCGACGAGTCGCTGCCCCGCCGCAAGCTCGAGGAGTCGCACGTGCTCGCTCACGCTCGACTGGCCGATCCCGATAGCGACGGCCGCGGCCGAGAGCGACCCCTGGCGGTCGACCTCGACCAGCACCCTCATCCGCGTCGTGTCCCACAGCGCAGCGAGCGGCGACTTGCTGATATCGGTAGAAACGATGGTGGTCATCCCGACTTTCGGTAGCACCGATACCTTAGCGGGCGTACGGTGCTGAGATGATCCTCCGCCCGTTCCTCGTCGAGAGCACATCGTGCGCCAGCTACCTCTTCGGCTGCACGTCACTCGACCAGCTCGCCGTCGTCGACCCGCATATCGATCTCATCGAGACCTACCTCGAGACCGCCGCTGCGATCGGGTCACCGATCGTTGCTGTCTTCGAGACGCACGTTCAGGCCGACCACATCTCCGGTCTCCCGGCACTCGTCGCACGGACCGGTGCCACCGCCTACCTCCCCGAGCATGCCGGCGTCGACTTCGACCACCGAGAGCTTGCCGACGGAGACGTGGTGGAGCTCGGAAACACGATCGTCACCGCCGTCTCGACACCCGGCCACGCGCCGGCACATCTCGCCTTCACGGTCGCGGACAGACGACGCGGCACGCTCGAGCCGTGGCTCGTGTTCACGGGTGACTCGCTGCTCGTCGGGGACGTCGGACGCCCTGACCTGCATGCGAAGGGCAGCCCCGAGCCACTCGCACGCGAGCTCTACGCATCCGTGAACAAGCTGCTCCGGCTCGACGACGGCGTGATCGTGTACCCGAGCCATATCGGGGGCTCGGTGTGCGGGCGCGGGCTTTCGAGCAACCCGTTCTCCTCGATCGGTTTCGAGCGGCGTCACAACGAGGCGCTGCAGCATGCAAGCGAGGGCGCCTTCGTTCAGGCGCTCCTCGTCGATCTGCCACCCGCTCCGCCTCAACAGGCGGAGATCGTTGCGGCCAACCGCAGCGGCGCCACCAGCATCCCCGCGTGAGCAACGTTCAGCTCGGCCTGCGCGCGAACGCCGGCCAGTTCGCGCTGCTCGTCGGGATCAACGCGCTCGTCGGCGCCATGGTCGGCCTCGAGCGAACGGTCCTCCCGCTGATCGGCGAGCAGGACTTCGAGCTGACGTCGAAGACCGCGATCCTCACCTTCATCGTGGCGTTCGGACTGACGAAGGCGTTCACGAACCTCGCAGCCGGCACGCTCGCCGACCGTGTCGGGCGGAAGCGGCTGCTCGTTGCCGGCTGGTTGCTCGCACTTGCCCGTACCGCTCCTGATCGGCATCGCTCCCGGCTGGTGGCTCATCGTCGTGGCGAACCTCTTCCTGGGTGCCTGCCAGGGACTCGCCTGGTCGATGACCGTCGTCATGAAGATCGACCTCGTCGGCCCCAGGCGTCGCGGCCTCGCGCTTGGGTTCAACGAGTCCGCCGGCTACCTCGGCGTTGCGACAGCTGCGTTTCTCACCGGCCTCCTCGCAGCGTCGGTCGCACCACGCACGCTCGTCTGGGTCGGCGGCGCTGCAATCGCGCTCGTGGGGCTCGTCGTCTCGGCAGTGTTCGTTCGTGACACACACGCACACGTGACGGCGGAGCAACATGCACACGGCGGGCGGGCGCACAAGATCTCCCTTCGCGAGGCGTTTCCCCTCGTCACCTACCGCGACCCCGTCCTCCGTGCGTGCTCTCAGGCCGGGCTCGTCAACAACCTGAACGATGCGCTCGCCTGGGGTCTGGCTCCGCTCTATCTCGCAGCCGACGGCGCGAGCGCATCGCAGATCGGCGCAGTCGCAGCCGTCTATCCGGCCGTCTGGGGGCTCGGTCAACTCGGCACCGGCTGGCTCTCCGACCACGTCGGCCGCAAGCCGCTCATCGCCCTCGGAATGCTCCTCCAGGGAGGGGCACTCGCTCTCCTCGTTGCGGGCGGCGGAGCATTCGCCCCCGCTCTTGTCGCGGCGATCCTCCTCGGCGCAGGAACCGCGATGGTGTACCCGACCCTGATCGCCGCCGTCTCCGACGCGGTCGAGCCACGAGACAGGGCTCAGGCTGTTGGCATCTACCGGTTCTGGCGCGACATGGGCTTCGTGGCGGGTGGGCTCACGGCCGGAGTCGTCGCTGACGCAGCCGGCGATAGCGGCGCGATCGTGCTCGTGGCCGCACTCACCACCGCGAGCGGGGTCTGGGTGGCCGTCACCAGGTGGCAGGCGTCCGCCACCCCGCGTTCGACTTGACTGCCGACGGCACATCGCACATCATCGGACGGCGATGCCTGCCGGCACCGAACGACGGACGCTCGCCGAACTCCTCGCAGAGGCCGAGGTGCAGATCTCGCGCTGGTCGCCGGCGGATGCGCACGCTGGCGATGGAGGATGGTGCCCTGCTGATCGACATCCGTTCGGGCGACAATCGCGTCCGCGACGGCATCGTGCCCGGTTCGGTGCACATTCCGCGAACGGTGCTCGAATGGCGGACGGCTCCCGATAGCGAGTTCCGCAATCCGTATGTCAGCCGACTCGATGCCGAGGTGATCCTGCTGTGCGACCACGGCTGCTCATCGGTTCTCGCGGCCGCCGTGCTGAAGGAGCTCGGGTATCTCCGCGTGGGAGACGTCATCGGCGGATTCCGAGACTGGCGTGATGCGGGCCTACCCGTCGGGAAAGTTGGCCCCCGGCAAGGCTCCCCTGACGATCTCGCCGGCATGGGGCCTCCGGACCCGTAGCGAGGCTGACAGCGGCGAAGCGGTCAGGCGCGATTCCAGTCCCGGAACGACGCGAGAAGCCGAGACTTCGTCTCGTCGCAGATGTCGTCGGGAGTGATGCGACGACTCAGGGAGATCGTCGTGCGGATCTGGTCGAGGTAGTTGACGCACCCCTCGCAGTCCTCGAGGTGCTCCTCGAACCGCGCGTGGTCGTCCTCGGAGAGGCCCCCCTCGAGGTACTCGGTGACGATCTCGACGAACTCCTGACAGCTCAACTCGTTGCCACTCATGCCTCTCCGTCCAGGTACTCCTCGAGGGCCCTGCGCACTTTCGACCGCGCGCGGTGCAAGATCACTCTCTGGTTCGTCTCGCTGAGATCGAGAGCGTTACGGACCTCCTCCGAGCTCCACCCCTCGACGTCGCGGAGCGTGATCACCGTCCGTTGCACCTCCGGAAGAGCCGCGATAGCGGCTTCGACGGTGCCAACTGTCTCGGCTCCCACGAGCTGCTCCTCGGGAAGCTCCGACCAGCGGCGCGGCGCCGACGTCCAGTGGCCCGCCAGCCTGCCGGTCTCGAGGAAGCGATCGGGATCGACGGCGGCCTCATCGTCGCCTTCCCGACCCACGACCGCGGTGAACGGAATGCTCCGCCCTTCGCGCTCCCCGCGTGTCTTCGCGATGTTCGTCACGATCCGAAGGATCCACGTCTTGAGAGAGGCCCGTCCTTCGAACCGGTCGAGGCCGGAGATGACGCCGAGCCACGCCTCCTGGACGACCTCCTCGGCGACAGCCCGAGACGACACGTACATCCGGGCGACCCGGAGCATCGAGGGGCTGTACTCCGCGACGAGGTCGGAGAATGCCTGCTCGTCGCCGCGCTTGAGCGCCTCGACGAGCGCGGCCTGCCCGGGCGGCGGCGCGTAACTCGGATCGGCGTGCGTCCATCGACGCAGACGGTACGTCTCCGCGGCCTCGCCGTCCAGCGAGGCGCGTTGGGCTCCGGGTCCGATGAAGAGTCTCTTAAAAGCTGCCGAACCCGTGCAGCGCGCCCCCCCGCCAGTCATCCTTGCCGCTGTCAACGCCCCGAAGAGGAGAGTCATCCCATGAAGAAAGTCGCATTCCTGTTCGCGCTCGCCGCCGTCGCACTCGTCCCGACGATCGCTGCGGCCCAGTCCTCACCGGACCACAGACGGTCAGCGGCATGAAGCCGGCGATCGAGATCAAGACCAGCAACCTCGGCAAGGTCATCGCGACGCCCGGCGAAGTTCGGCATCTACTACTGGAACGTCGAGAAGAAGGCCGGCGGCAAGATCAAGTGCACCGGCCATGCGCTGTCGCCTGGCCGCCCGTCTACGTGAAGGGCAAGGTGCAGAAGCACATCAAGGGCGTGATGGCGACGTTCGGAACGATCAAGCGTGGCTCGAAGCTCCAGCTCACGGTGAACGGCCTTCCCGCCTACACGTATCACAACGATCCCAAGGGCGTCGTCCTCTGTGACAACGTCGACGGCTGGTTCGCCGTCCGCCCGAAGTAACGTCTCTTGCTCGTATGCGGGGAACAGCCCACTCCCGGAGCGCCTGTTCGTGCACCTCTTCGTCGACCTGTCGACGAAGAGGTGCCGTCGACGGGGCTTATCGCCTTCCTACGTCGACAGGCGAGCGCAGCTGATCGTTGAGCCGTTCTGTGCGACAGTCATCGTCGCCTTGTCGCCCGTGCTCTCGAAGTGGAGGGTTGCGTCGACCGTCCTTCCGGCGAAGGTGTCCGACGATAGCGGCTGAAATTCGATCGCTCGCTGGCCCTCAAACCGTACGAGCAAGTGTCCGCCGTCCCGCACGACCGTGAGGTTCTTTCCGTTGAGCTCGTACGTCCCCTCGACCCGTATCAGGTCTCGTACCCCTGGCAGATCCGACTCGGCCGGCTCGTCCGGGTAGTCGGGCCAGCAGCGGCTGGCGGCGATGCGGGCGAACGCGCGCTGGACAATCCAGTTGCCGTTATTGCCGTTCGTCATCAGCGCAGCGCCCTGACCTGTGTCCCGGTAGGCAAGCAAGTGGCAGCGGAAGCCTTCGTTGCCGCCCTGATGACCGAACCTGCTCGCGAGGCCGGCGCCGCCGAGGAACAAGCCCAGACCGACGTGATCGAGACCTCCGTCACGATCGCCAGCCGCCATATGCGGCTTCAACAGCTCATGGGCGAGCGCGGGAGAAAGCAACGCGCCATCGGCTCCGGCGTAGGCGCGCTGAATCCCGATTGCGTAACGGGCTAGATCGCGGGGCGTCGTCCACAAACCCGCCGCCGCTAGCTCGGGATAGATGTGCCAGCGCCCTTCAATCGGGCGTCCCGCCTCGTCATGCGCTGTTGCGGCTCGATCGTGAAGCGTTTCGGGCAACGGCTGTACGTAGTCGCTGTCGCTCATCTGGAGCGGCTCGAGAACGAGTTCACGGACGAGCTCGCGGAGCGGCGTTCCGGTGATGTCCTCCAGCACCTGCTGCATGACCATCGTGCCGCCGCCCGAATATCGGAACTGAAGCCCCGGAACCGTGTCGACTCTCACTCCGAATGTGTTCGCAGGCCCGGTGCCGTCGAGTATCTCGACAGTCGCCGGCAGCATTTCGCCCGCCTTGTAGCCGGGGAAGCCCGAGGTGGTCAGGCCGGCGCTGTGGCTGGCGAGCTGGCGCAGCGTGACCACGGGCTGCCAGTCGGCCGTTGGCCGAACCCGCCACGACGTCAGCGAATTGTTGACATCCTCGTCGAGATCGACGACGCCACGGTCGACCAGTCGCAGCATGGCAAGCACGGCCACTGGCTTGCTGACAGAGCACGCCTGAAACAACGTCGCCGGCGTGACCGAGTCGCCCCCGTCGGCGGCTACCAGGCCAAGGCCCCGCACGTGGACGATTCTGCCATCCTCGATCAGCGCCCACGATGCCCCGGGCACATTGAACCCCTCGAGATCTGCCTCGATCTCACGTTCGAGATCGCCGATCACGGCGTCCACCACCAGCCTCCTCATGCAGTTTCGCCCCGAAAGGGAGCATAGGCATTCCGGCGACGGCCGGCGCCGGCCAGACACGCCGAATCGCTGCGGCGCCGTACGGGAGCAAAGAGAAGATCAGCGCTACGAGCATCACAACTCGACAGGACCGGTCAGCCGCCTGTTCGGACCCGCCTGTTCGGACGCAAGCGAGAATCGCCCGCCGTCGCCGCCTGATCTCCTACTCTTGAGGCATGGAAGGGCTGCTTCTCGCCTGGTACAGCCGTTCTTGCCGTGACCTGCCCTGGCGCAGGCACACCGCGACCCGTACGCCATCCTGGTCTCGCGAAATCATGCTGCAGCAGACGCAGGTCGACCGGGTCATCCCCCGGTATCTGGCCTGGCTCGAGCGCTGGCCGACGGCCGGAAGCCTCGCCGCCGCCTCCGCGGCCGACGTGATTCGTGCCTGGCAGGGGCTCGGCTACAACCGCCGCGCGCTCGCCCTCCACCGAGCGGCGAAGATGATCGCGGCAGAGGGCTGGCCGAGCGACCTGACCGACCTCCCCGGCGTCGGACCGTACACGGCAGCAGCAATCCGCAACTTCGCCCTCGGGGAGAACGTGCTCCCGCACGACGTCAACGTCGACCGCGTCGAGCGTCGCACCGGCCACAGCTTCACCGGTGCCGCCGCACAGGCACTCATGGATCTCGGAGCCACGATCTGCCTCGCCCGGATCCCTCGCTGCGACGCCTGTCCCCTGCAGTCCGTGTGCCCCTCCCGCGGAGTCCGCGACGAGCCGACCCGTAAGCAGAGCCGATTCGAGGGGTCGTTCCGCCAGCGTCGGGCCGCGACGCTCCAGCTCGTCGCGGCATCTGCGACGATCAGGGATCATCTCGATCGGGAGGCCGTGGACGCTCTCGAGAAGGACGGCCTCGTCGTCGTGCTCGGAGACGGGACCGTCGCCCTTCCCTCGGGGTAACACGGAATTCATTCTCCTGTAAGGCCCTGTCGCCACAATGCGACACATGGCAACCGTTCTTGTCGTCGATGACGAGCCGATCGTGCGCGAAGTCGTCGTGCGCTACCTGGAGCGCGAGGGACATACCACGCTCGAGGCCGATCACGGCGATCGCGCGCGAGAAATGCTCGAGCGCGAGACGCCCGACATCGTCGTTCTCGACGTCATGCTCCCCGGCACCGATGGTCTCGAGCTCTGCCGGTGGATCCGGGCGCGATCCGAGCTGCCTGTGATTCTCCTCACGGCGCGGGGCGAGGAGGCCGACCGCATCGTCGGTCTCGAGCTCGGCGCCGATGACTACGTGACCAAGCCGTTCTCGCCGAGAGAGCTCGCCGTACGCGTGAGAACGGTGCTCCGTCGCTCGGCACCGGCCCAGGCAGCCGAGGCGCGGCTCTCGTTCGGTGACATCGCGATCGACACGCGGACGCGTGACGTGCACAAGAACGGAACCGAGCTCCGGCTGACGGCGAAGGAGTTCGACCTGCTCGCGTTCCTCGCAGGCCACCCTCGGCAGGTCTTCGGACGCGACCAGCTGATGAGCCGCGTGTGGGGGTACGAGGCGGCGCTCGATACAGGGACCGTGACCGTGCATGTTCGGCGCCTGCGCGAGAAGATCGAGACGAATCCCTCCGAGCCGGAGTACCTCCAGACGGTGTGGGGCGTCGGCTACCGATTGGTGCCCTGAGCCGATGATCTGGCACGCCGCACTCGTCGCACTGATCACGCTCGGCGTGGGGCTGATCCTTGCACTCGGACTGCGGGCGCTCCCGACCGTGCGGCTGCAGCTGACGGGACTCGCTGCCCTCGCCGTCTGCCTCCCGCTGACCGTCGTGCTCCTCTCCGGCTGGGTGATGTTCCACATGGGTGACGACGTGAAGATCCTCGCCATGCTGGCCGCGTCGGCAACCGTCGCGATGATCGGAGGCCTCTTCCTCGCCCGCTCGATTGCGAGCTCGATCGACAGCGTTCGCGACGCCGCAGTCGCCCTGTCGCACGGCGACCTGACGGTCAGGGCACCCGAGACGGGGCCGAACGAGGTTGCAGACATGGCCGAGTCGTTCAACGAGATGGCAGCCAACATCGAGGAGCTCTTCGATGCCCGTCGAGAGCTCGTCGCCTGGGCGAGCCACGACCTCCGCACGCCGCTCGCGAACATGCAGGCAATGCTGGAGGCGCTCGAGGACGGCCTCGCCGAACCGGCTGACTACCTTCCCGCGCTCGGAGACCAGGTTCGTGCGCTGACGCGGCTCGTCGATGACCTGTTCGAGCTGGCCCGCATCGATGCCGGCGCCCTGACGCTCGAGCTCCATGCTGCCCCGCTCGTCGACGTCGTCTCGGCGTGTATCCGGGGCGTCTCGGCCGAGGCCGTCCAGCGGCACGTCTCGCTCTCGTCCGAGGTCGACTCGGACTGCCGTCGCACGATTCGCCCCCGAGAAGGTCGAGCGTGTGCTCCTGAACCTGCTCACCAATGCCCTCCGCCACACACCGTCGGACGGAACGGTCGCCGTGCGGGTCGAGCCCGATCACGACGCCGTGCGGGTGACGGTGGAGGACACGGGCGAGGGGATCGACGACGAGGCGGAGCGCCGGATGTTCGATCGCTTCTGGCGCAGCGACCCGGCCCGGTCGCAACGGGGCTCGGGGCTTGGCCTCGCGATCGCGCGCGGCCTCGTCGAGGCGCAGGGCGGTCGGATCTGGGCGGAGAACCGTCCCGGCGGCGGCGCTCGCGTGAGCTTCACGCTGCCCGCGGCCTGATCGAACACACGAGGTACGTCTGCGGACGGGTGCGTTCGGGGTATCGTTACGCGCTCCCGACTCCCCGGAGATCCCCATGCAGATGTCGCTACAGAATCGGCGCGTCCTGATCACCGCCGGCGCAGGCGGGATCGGCCGCGTCATGTGCGAGACCTTCGTCGAGGCCGGCGCGACGGTTCACATCTGCGATGTCGACGCCGGTGCCACGGAGGAGACCGTACGCACGCTGGGTGTCAGCGCCAGCCAGTGCGACGTCTCCGATCTCGACCAGGTCGATCGGCTGTTCGCCGATGTGACCGGGAGGCTGGGCGGGCTCGACATCCTGGTCAACAACGCCGGCATCGCAGGGCCAACCGGCAGGGTCGAGGACATCAGCGTCGCAGACTGGCAGCGGTGCATCGAGATCGATCTGAACGGCATGTTCTACTGCACACGCCTCGCGGTCCCCATGCTCAAGGCAGCCGGTGGCGGCAGCATCATCAACCTGTCCTCCGTTGCTGGACGGCTCGGGTTTCCCTTCCGCACACCCTACGCAGCAGCCAAGTGGGCCGTGGTCGGATTCACCAAGAGCCTGTCGATGGAGGTCGGCACCGACAACATCCGCGTGAATGCCATTCAGCCCGGTGTGGTGGAAGGCGATCGCATCAACCGCGTGATCGACGCGAAGGCAGAGGCCCTGGGGATCAGCTTCGAGGAGCAGCGCGCAAACGCGCTGGAGCGCGTGTCGATGAAGACGATGGTATCTCCCCGCGAGATCGCCGACATGGCGTTGTATCTGGCAAGTGACCTGGGAAGGCACGTCACCGGGCAAGCGATCTCGGTGTGTGCGGGGGTGGAGATGCTGGAGTGACATCTCCAGTGGGACAACGAAAGGTCATCATCACCTGCGCGGTCACCGGCGCCATTCACACGCCGTCGATGTCCGCGCATCTTCCCGTCTCGCCCGAGGAGATCGCCGATGCGGCCGTCGGCGCGGCGGACGCGGGCGCGGCGATCGTCCACCTGCACGCCCGCGCACGAGGCGATGGACGCCCGACCCAGGACCCCGAGGTGTTCCGGGAGTTCCTCCCCACGGTCAAGGCGAGGAGCGACGTCGTCATCAACCTCACCACCGGGGGCGCTCCCACCATGGACGTCGAGGAGCGACTGCAGCCGGCCCTGCGACTGAAGCCCGAGGTTGCCTCCCTCAACATGGGATCGATGAACTTCGGCCTCTGGGAGATGATTCCGCGCTACGAGGAGTGGAAGCACGACTGGGAAGTGCCGTATCTCGAAGGCAGCCGCGAACGCATCTTCAAGAACACCTTCAACGACATCGCCTACATCCTCGAGTCGTGCAGCGCGAACGACACGCGCTTCGAGATCGAGTGTTACGACATCGGGCACCTCTACACCGCTGCCCACTTTCTGGAGCGCGGGTTGATGAAGCCCCCGTTGTTCATCCAGTCGGTGTTCGGCATCCGTGGCGGGATCGGGCCGCACCCGGAGGACGTGATGCACATGCGCCGCACGGCGGATCGTCTGTTCGGCAACGACTATCAGTGGTCCGTGCTCGGCGGCGGTCGCAACCAGATGGTCGTCGCAACACAGTCCGCGATCCTGGGTGGCAACGTGCGCGTGGGCCTCGAGGACAGCCTCTGGATCGGCAAGGGGCAGCAGGCGACGAGCAATGCCGAGCAGGTGTCCCGGATCAAGCGCATCCTGACGGATCTGGGTCTGGAGGTAGCCACGCCCGATGAGGCCCGGGAGATCCTGAAGCTGAAGGGCAAGGACAACGTCGGCTTCTGATCGATCAGCGCACGTCGGTGCGCACGAGCAGCGCGACGGCCTGGGCGGCGAGCCCTTCACCACGACCCGTGAAGCCGAGGAAGTCCGTCGTCGTCGCGCGGACGCTCACCCGGTCGACGTCGACACCCATCGCGCCCGCTAGGCGACTCACCATCGCCTCCCGGAACGGCGCGATCTTCGGGAGCTGCCCGATCAGCACGCAGTCGGCGTTCACGAGTGCGAATCCCCTGTCGCGAACAAGCCTGAACGCCTCTGCAAGCAGCCCGAGCGAGTCCGCTCCGCGATAGCGCTCGTCGTCCGACGGAAAGAGCGCCCCGATATCCGCAAGGCCTGCGGCACCGAGGAGCGCATCGGTCAGCGCGTGAGCGATCACATCACCGTCGGAGTGACCCACGAGGCCCTGGGAGTGCTCGATCACGACGCCACCGAGGACGAGCGGTACGCCCTCGGCGAGCGCGTGTGCGTCGACGCCGAGGCCGATCCTGAGGTCGCTCATTGGAGCAACGCTAGCGCGTTCGGGAGCGACGCGAGGTCGTCGAGGCCGATCGCCGCCTCGGGAGGCGTTCGCTGCAGACGCCCCCAGGGCCCTCTGCGCACGTGAACCGCCACGAGCCCGGCTGCCGCCGCAGGAAGCACGTCGTTGTCGACCCGGTCGCCGACGTAAACGACCTCACCGGCTGGGCAGCCCGCAAGCTCGACGATACGCTCGAAGAACACGGGATCCGGCTTGCGAACGCCGAGGCTTGCGGACGACGAAATGACATCTGCGGGAAGAGCGGCGTCGCGCGCCCACTGCTCGAGGGCGGCCGTCTGGTTGCCGACGATCCCGACGCGCAACCCCAGCTCGCGCACCGCCTCGAGGCACGCAACCGCGTCGGGATAGAGGTCGCCTTGCTCGTATTCGAGCGTGCTCCACCAGGTGGAAGGCCGATCGATCCCGAGATGCTCCCACAGCTCGTTGTGCTCCTCGCCTCGCTCGATTGTCACCCCGAGTGCCGCCCACACGACGTGCGGCTGCAGCCCTTCGCGCTCGGCGAGCACGCGCCACCACCGCTCCTCGTCGACGAGCGTCTCGCCCACGTCGAAGAAGACCGCCGTCAGAGCCACGAGGTGACGAGCGCGAGATCGGCTGCGGTCGTGATCTTCAGAAGCCGCACGTCGCCCTCGACGACGCGGACGCGGCCCCCTCGCGCCTCGACGAGCGATGCGCAGTCCGTGGCAGCAAACGGTTCGTCTCCCGCGTAGGCCGCACGCAACGCGGGTGCGGTGAATGCCTGCGGGGTCTGCACGGAGACAAGATCGGAGCGGTCGACGGTCTCGACCACGAGACCGCGCTCGACCCGCTTGACCGTGTCGATGAGCGGGAGGGCCGGTACGACTGCGTCGTACCCTTCCCCGAGGGGGAGAATGACCCGCTCGATGACCCCGTCATCGACGAGCGGTCGGGCGGCATCGTGGACGATCACGACGAGTGCCTCATCCGGAATCTGCGCGAGAGCGGCGCGAACGGACTCTGCTCGTGTCGTGCCGCCCGTAACGACAGCTGCAACCTTCGACGCGACGAGCTCCTCGGCAAGCGCGATCGCCGCGTCCTCCCACTCAGCGGGAACCGCGACAACAACCGCGTCGATCCACTCGCTCGTGTCCAGCCGTTCGAGGCTCTCGGCCAGCAGCACGCGCTCCCCCAGCGCGACGAATGCCTTCGGCCGCTCGGCGCCTAGCCGCTCGCCGGAACCGGCCGCGACCAGGATCGCCCACGTCGTGCTCTCGTTTCCCTCATTCACCACGAGCCCCGGTCATGCGCGCCGGCCCTGCTGCTTCACGCGCTTGCGGCAGCGACCTTGGCCTTCGGCTTGACCTTCTTCTTCCCACCGGCGGGGTTGGCGAGCACCTCGTCGAGCCAATCCGCTGCCTCGTCCTCGGTCATGTTCTTCGCGTACATGAACTCGGAGGCAAGAATCTTCTTGGCCTTGACGTACATCTGCTTCTCACCGGTCGAAAGGCCCTTCTCGTGGTCGCGGAGCGCGAGGTTCCGCACAACCTCTGAGAGCTCGAGAATGTCGCCGGTCTTCATCTTGTCTCGGTTGTGCTTGAAGCGCCGGTTCCAGTTCTTTGGCATCTCGGTCGACTCGCCGGAGAGCGCCTTGACGACGACCTCCACTGCGTCGAGACCGATCACCCAGCGAAGGCCGACCTTTTCGGCGTTCTCCGTGGGCACGTTGACGGTCATGTCGTTGTGCAGGATCTTGATCGTGAGGTATTCGCGCTCCTGCCCGAGGACAATGCGCGTGTCCTTGCTCACGACCGTACCTGCTCCGTGGTGCGGATACACCACATTGTCGCCGACGTCGAACAAGCTAACCCTCCCGTTATCCGCCCATTTCACGAAAACCGCCGGCGCTGAGAGGCTGCCGGCGAGGGAACATCATTCTAGCTGAGATTTCCGCGACACACGAGTCGAATGTGGACACGTCTCGACACGGCAGGACGCGCCGCGGCACCCCAATCCGCGACCTCGTCGGAGGCTCGCTCAAGCCTCGTCGGGTGCCACCGAGCCGTCGAGTCCCGCGGCAATCGCCTGCCTGAGAGTCTCTGCACGCGTAATCCTCGGCCCACCACGACCCGTCGTGCCCTCGGGCGCGACGACGGTCGCGATGCCGAGCTTGGCGCACTCCTCCAGGCGACGTTCGGCCTGCGCTGCGGCTCGAAGGCGGCCCGTCAGCCCGATCTCGCCGAACACGGCGATGTTATCCCTGACCGGGACGCCTCGGGCCGCAGACGCGATGGCGAGGGCCACCGCAAGATCGGCGCCCGGCTCGTCGATGCGGACGCCGCCGGCGACGTTGACGAAGACGTCGGCCGAGCCCAGGGCGACTCCGGCGTGGCGCGAGAGAACCGCAACGATCATCGCGAGACGCTTCGGGTCGACGCCCGTCCCGACCCGCCGGGGCATCGCTAGATCGCTCCGCGAGACGAGCGACTGGATCTCGAGCAGGATCGGCCGGGTTCCCTCGAGGGCGCATGCGACCGCGGCGCCGACCTCGCCCGAGTGACTCCGGCCGAAGAGCTCAGATGGGTTCGGAACGCCGACGAGGCCCGCAGTCGTCATCTCGAACACGCCGAGCTCGTTCGTGGAGCCGAATCGGTTCTTGACGGCCCTCAGAATCCGGTGCGCGTGGTAACGATCGCCCTCGAATTGAAGGACACAGTCGACGAGGTGCTCGAGCACCCGCGGGCCGGCGACCGATCCGTCTTTCGTGACGTGGCCGACGAGGATCGTCGCCACGCCCTGCTCCTTGGCGACGCGAAGCAGCCGCCCGGCCGCCTCCCGTACCTGCGCGACGGAGCCGGGTGCCGAACCGAGATCCGACGAGTACAGCGTCTGGATCGAATCGATCACGCAGACGGCCGGACGCTCGCGCTCGAGCGTGGCGCAGACCGAATCGAGCTCCGTCTCGGCGAGAATCTCGACCTGCTCGGCCCCGCCGAGCCGATCGGCGCGAAGCTTGACCTGGGCCACCGACTCCTCTCCGGTGACGAGCAGCGACCGTCGCCCTCCTCGAGCAATGTTGCCGAGAGCTGAGAGCAGGAGCGTCGACTTGCCGACGCCCGGTTCACCACCGACGAGGACGAGCGATGCCGGAACGAGGCCGCCTCCGAGAACACGATCGAGCTCCGGGACGCCCGTTCCGATTCGTGCTGCTTCCTCGACGCGGACATCAGCGAGGCGCTCCGGTGTGCGCGCGACCCCCTCACGACCGTTCGTGGGCGTCGCCTGCCCCGTCATCTCCTCGACGAGCGAGCCGAACGCACCACAGCCGGGGCACTTGCCGAGCCAGCGACCCGTTGCTGTGCCGCACTCGGAGCAGACGTGCTGGACGATCACCTTTGCCATGCGCACATGGTACGCAAGGCGCCGGACGACATGTCGCCTCAACTGGCAACTATCGAATGGTGTTCGGCCTCACGCCTCTACCCCGTGCCGACCTCGACGATCTCGTCCTCCGCGTCGTACTTCTGACGATAGAGCTCGTTGCGAATGCGCTTGCCGTCGCGGAACACCATGCGTGTGAAGTCGATCGTAAAGCCCCCGTCGCCCGCCTCCTGGACGACCTTCCGTGTCCCCGCGGGCAGCGCCGGATTCGTCACGGTCACCGTCCCGGGCGTTGTCGGCAGGTAAGGCTTCCCGGTTGTGGTCGTCACGCGCCTGCCGAGCTTGCTCGAGAAGAACCGCACCGTGATGCCCGAGTCCGTCGCCTCGACCTTCATCAGAATCGCCGCAGGCCAGTCGTTCTTGAAAATCAGCTCCGGCCCACCCCACGAGACGGTCGCCTCCCGCCCCATCGGGTAGCGCGAGATGTAGAACTGATGGGCCTGGTGCTCGACGAGCTTGATCCCCGAGAAGAACGCTGCGTTGAACAGCGTCGTCGCGACCTGGCTGATACCTCCTCCGACCGCATCCTCGAACTTCCCGTTGAAGATCTGCGGCGCGGACACGAATCCCTTCTTCTCGGTACGTTTACCCAGAGCCTCGTTGAGCGAGAACTCCTTACCGGGAAGGATGATCGTTCCGTCGAGGAGCTCCGCGGCCCGCTTGATGTTCGTCACGCGTGGGGCGCAGCACGGGTAGTACGTGGTGAACTCCGAGACGAGCTCGGTGATCCGGAGCTTCTGTGCGGCCGCGCTCGTGAACGCCGGTTCGGAGACGGTAAAGCGGGCTCTGTGGGCTCGCGCGGTGAGGTTGCCGACGAGCGATGCTCCAATTCGCTCCCCATCGAGCTTCTTGCCGGGAGAAGCTCGGACGAGCCTCACCGAGCTCCCGTCCGTCACGAAGCGTGCATCGACCGCGCCGCGCTCGAATCGACCGAGGCGAGGGAGAAGTGCCTCGCGAAGACCCCCGGGGTCGAGTTCGATCAGGAGGCGCCCGCCGGCCGACCGCGTCGTCACGAGCCCTGCGAGCGACGCAACCGACAACGTCGCCGTCGCGTCACGAAAGCGCACCTCCCGCGGTCCGTCGAGGAGGCGGACGGCCCTCGCGCGCGCCAGCTGCGCCTCGGCCGTACCGACCGACGGGGCGCGCGTAACGAGGGGAATCCCGAGCTCCGCCGGCAACGCCCTCAAACCGCGGCGAAGAGCTGCACGATCGACCACTGTTCCCGGTGCTGGTGTTGTGATCGCCACCGAAGTGCCATCCGCCGCAACCTCGAGATCGGCGTCCTTCGGCTCTTCGCCGAACGAGTCGTCGAGCCGATTCGCCAGCTCGGCGGCGCGCACAGGGCCGATACGGTAGACGAGAGGGATGGTGCGCGTGTCGCCCAGGCCGAGGCGGCGCAGGAGTCGCTCTCGCGCGCCGGGAGCGACCGCCTCGTCGAGCGCAACATCGAGGAGCGGTCGCGCGCCGAGCTGCGTTCCCGTCACCTCTGTCTCGCCGCGCGGCCCGATCAGGCGGATCGGGCGCGCGACCTGGCGCCGGGATGCGAGGACGACCGCCGCCGCGGCGGCGTCGCGGGACATCCCTCCGACCTCGACGCCGCCGATCGTCGTTCGGGTCGCGATCGTCCCACTCTCGCGCATCGCGACCGCGCCGACGCCGACGGACGCGACGGCGACAAGACCGACGAGGACGGCGCCGACGACAACAATGCGGCGACGCTTGCGACGTGGTCGTCTCGCCGACGAAACGAAGATGTCCGGCATGGCGCTGACGGTAGCCGAGGGTTCGTGAAGATCGGTTGAAGAGCGGTCAGGCGAGGTGCTTGACGAAGAGCACGCGATCCTCGCCGGGGCCGTCGTAGTCCTCGGCGACCCTCTCGGCGACGAACCCGAGCGACTCGTGAAACGCCACCGAGCCCTCGTTCACAGGTGACGTCACGCACCGGACCTTCGTGCGCCCCTCCCTTCGCAACGACCGCGAAGAACCGCTCGTACAGCTCTCTACCGATCCCGGAGCCGCGCTGTGCAGGAGCGACGCCCACGAAGTGAATGTAGGCCTCCTCGGGATCGGTCTGCGAGAGGAAGCCGATCAGGAAGGCAACGAGCCGCCCCTCATCGTCCTCCGCCACGAAGCTCGTCCCCTCGAAGTGGAGGAAGAAGAGCTTGGGCAGCATCGGCGCCATGTCTCGCCCGCCCCACCAGGCGTTGACGTGCTGGATGACACGACCGTAGTCGGCTGGATTGGCGTGCCGGATCTCCACGAGCCGACTCTAGAGGATCGACCGGTGGGCGCGAGGTCGAGCTCGCCCGGCGGGTCTTCACCTCGCCATGCGGAGATACGCATGCCGATCGTTGGCAGGCCGAGCGGCGCCGCAACGCGACGCGCGTGGATCAGATCAGGTCGTTCTCGCCGGGAGCGTCGTCATCGGCACCCGCGGGAGCGTCGGGCGGCACGGTGACCGCCTCGGGCTTGACCTGACCCTCGATGATCGTGATCTCGACGAGTGACTCTCCCTCGAGCCCCGCGAGCTCCTTCTTGCGATCGACCAGGATCGTGGAGCCCTCGATGAGCTCACGTCCGAGCACGAAGTCGGCGAGCGGATCCTCGATGAGGCGCTGGATCGACCGGCGCAACGGCCGCGCCCCCATAGCCGGGTCGTATCCCTGCTCGACGAGCAGCTCTCTCGCGTCGTCGGTGAGCTCGATCGCCGCTCCGTGGAGCGCCATCTGGTCGCGCAACCGCTTCATCATCAGGTCGACGATCTGCAGGATCTCGCTCTTCTCGAGCTTGTGGAAGACGATGATCTCGTCGATGCGATTGAGCAGCTCGGGGCGGAAGACCTTCTTCAGCTCGCCCATGACGCGACCCTTCATGTCGTCGTACGTGAGTCCCGTTTCGTCGCCGAGGGTGAAGCCGAGTGACTGGTTCTTGGAGATCTGGGCAGCACCGATGTTCGACGTCATGATCACGATCGTGTTGCGGAAATCGACCTTGCGGCCCTGCGCATCGGTGAGCTTTCCGTCCTCGAGGATCTGGAGGAGGATGTTGAAGACGTCCGGATGGGCCTTCTCGACCTCGTCGAGGAGCAGTACCGAGTAGGGCTTGCGGCGAACGGCCTCGGTGAGCTGGCCGCCCTCGTCGTAACCGACGTAGCCGGGAGGCGAGCCGACGAGCCGTGACACGGAGTGCTTCTCCATGTACTCGCTCATGTCGATCTGGATCATCGCCTCCTCGTCGCCGAAGAGGAACTCGGCGAGGGTGCGCGCGAGCTCCGTCTTGCCGACGCCCGAGGGGCCGAGGAAGATGAACGAGCCGGTCGGGCGCTTGGGATCCTTGATGCCGGCGCGCGCGCGGCGGATCGCCTTGGAGACGGCGACGATCGCCTGCTCCTGGCCGATCACGCGCTTGTGCAGCTCCTCCTCCATGCGAATCAGCTTCTGCGACTCGGCTTCCGTGAGCTTGAAGACCGGGATGCCCGTCCACATCGAGACGATGTCGGCGATCTCTTCCTCGCCCACCTCGGGCTGCTCCTCGTCGGCCTCGTTGCGCCAGCTCTCCTCGAGCTCCTTCTTCTTCTGGGTCAGCTTGCGCTCCTTGTCGCGCAGCGCGGCAGCCTTCTCGAACTCCTGCGCCTCGATCGCGTCTTCCTTGTCGCCGCGCACCTTCTCGATCTCCTCCTCCAACTCCCGGTACCGGGGCGGGGCGGACATGGTGCGGATGCGCAGGCGTGAGCCGGCCTCGTCGATGAGGTCGATGGCCTTGTCGGGCAGGTGCCTGTCCTGGATGTAGCGATCGGCGAGCACCGCGGACGCACGCAGGGCCTCGTCGGAGATCTTGCAGCGATGATGGGCCTCGTAGCGATCGCGCAGGCCGCGCAGGATCTGCACGGTGTCGTCGATCGAAGGCTCCTCGACGCGTACCTGCTGGAAGCGACGCTCGAGCGCGGCGTCGCGCTCGAGATACTTGCGGTACTCGTCGAGCGTCGTGGCGCCGATCGTCTGCATCTCGCCACGCGCGAGCGCCGGCTTGAGAATCGAGGCTGCGTCGATCGCCCCCTCGGCTGCACCGGCGCCGACGAGGTTGTGGAGCTCGTCGATGAAGAGAATGATGTCGCCCCGCTGGGTGATCTCCTTCATCACCTTCTTCAGGCGCTCCTCGAACTCGCCGCGATACTTCGAGCCGGCAACGAGCGCGGCGAGGTCGAGCGTGTAGATCTGCTTGTTCTTCAGAAGCTCCGGCACCTGGTTCGCCGCGATCCGCGACGCGAGGCCCTCGACGACGGCCGTCTTGCCGACGCCCGGCTCGCCGATCAGGACAGGATTGTTCTTCTGGCGCCGCGAGAGGATCTGCATCACGCGCTCGATCTCCGTCTGACGGCCGACGACCGGGTCGAGCTTGCCCTCGGTCGCCATCTTGGTCAGGTTGCGCCCGAACTGGTCGAGCAGCTTCGAGTTCTTCGCCTTCTCGCCACTGGCGGCGGCGCCGGTGCCCGCCTGACGACGGCCGGGGCCGGAGAGCATGCGGATGATCTCGTTGCGAATCTTCTCGGCGTCGGCATCGAAATCGAGCAGGATTCGCGCCGCGACACCCTCGTTCTCACGCACGAGCCCGAGCAGGATGTGCTCGGTGCCGATGTAGTTGTGGCCGAGCGACAACGCCTCGCGCAGTGCGAGCTCGAGGACCTTCTTCGCGCGCGGCGTAAAGGGGATCTGACCGGTTGTGACCTCGTCACCCTGGCCGACGATCCGGGCCACCTGCGCGCGCACCTCCTCGACGGTGATGTCGAGCGACTCGAGCACCCGCGCAGCGAGACCTTCCTCCTCGCGCAGCAGGCCGAGCAGGATGTGCTCCGTGCCGATGTAGTTGTGCTTCAGGGCCCGGGCCTCGTCCTGGGCAAGAACGACAACCTGACGGGCTCGCTCCGTAAATCGTTCGAACAACCGTCGGCCCTCCTTTCCGCATTGACTCGAAGCCTACGACGCCCGCAGGCCTCGAAGTGAGGGTTCTCTCATCCTACCGAACGCGTCCGTCGTCACCGGCAACCCTCGCGCACGCGCTCAGCCGAAGCGGCCGGTACGCTCCTCGACTATGGCTGACAAGGCTCTCATCACCGGCGGCGCGGGCTTCATCGGCAACCATCTCGCAGAGCAGCTTCTCGACGACGGGTGGGAAGTCTGGGCGCTCGACGACCTCTCGACGGGATCGCTCGCGAACGTCGAGCGGCTCCGCGACCGGACAGGGTTCCATCTCGTCGTCGACAGCGTGCTTCAGTCGACGAGCGTGAACGAGCTCATCTACAAATGCGACGTCGTCTATCACCTGGCCGCGGCGGTCGGCGTCCGCCTCATCGTCGAGCAGCCGGTTCAGACGCTCGTCACGAACCTGCGCGGCACGGAGATCGTGCTCGAGCACTGTCACCGCTTCGGGAAGCGGGTGCTCGTCGCCTCCACGTCGGAGGTCTACGGTGACCACCGGGAGGAGACACCGCTCGAGGAGTCGGCTCGTCGCATCTATGGCCCGACGACCCAGCGGCGCTGGGCGTACGCGGACTCCAAGGCGATGGACGAATTCCTGGCGCTCGCCCACTTCTCCGAGCACGGACTCGACTGCACGATCGCTCGCCTCTTCAACACCGTCGGCCCACGTCAGAGCGGCCAGTACGGGATGGTGATTCCCACGTTCGTGCAGCGAGCACTCGACGGTCGGCCGCTCGAGATTCACGGTGACGGCGATCAGACGCGCTGCTTCTGTCACGTGCAGGACACGATCAGGGCGCTTCGTGGACTGATGGACGATCCCGTCTCCGGCGAGATCTACAACGTGGGAGCGACGAACAGAATCTCGATCGGGGCGCTCGCCGAACAGGTGATCGAGCTCACCAACTCATCCTCGACCGTCTCGCATATCCCATACTCGGAGGTGTACGAGCACGGGATCGAGGACATGCTTCACCGGATCCCGTCGACCGACAAGATCCGTGCTGCAATCGGGTGGGAGCCCGAACGCACGCTCGCCGACATCCTGGCCGACGTGATCGGTTTCGAGCGGGGCCGACTCGGCGGTTCTGAGAGCTAGACCGACGTTCAGCGCAACGCCGGGAACAGCACGACGTCGCGGATCGTCTCGCGGCCCGTGAGCAGCATCACCAGCCGATCGATCCCGAGCCCGAGCCCTCCTGTCGGAGGCATGCCGTAGGAGAGGGCCTCGACGTAGTCCGGGTCTCCGGGCTCGCCTTCGAGCTGTCGCGCCTGCTGATCGAACCGCGCCTGCTGCGTTGCCGCGTCGTTGATCTCGGAGAACGCGTTGCCGAGCTCCATCCCACCGATGAAGAACTCGAACCGCTCCGTCAGCGTCGGATCCCCGTCGGTTGCCCGGGCGAAGGGCGAGATCTCGATCGGGTAGTCATGCACGATCGTGGGCTGGATCAACTCGGGCTCGACGAAATGGCTGAACGCCTTGTCGATGAGCTGAGCCCAATCCCGATCCGCCTCGGTGTCGACGCCGCGCTCGGTGAGCCAGGCCCGAAGCTCGACCTCGTCGCGCGTCCAGAGCTCCTTCGCCTCGAGCGCCTCCGTGAACCGGATCCGCCGCCAGGGAGCCTTCAACTCGAGGTCATGACCGCGGAACTGCACGGCGGTCGTAGCGATCACCTGCCGGGCGACGGTCTCGACGAGCGTCTCGATCCGCACCATCGTGTCGCGGTAGTCGGCGTAGGCCTCGTACCATTCGAGCATCGTGAACTCAGGGTTGTGCTTGAAGGAAACGCCCTCGTTGCGAAAGTCCTTGCCGATTTCGTAGACGCGCTCGAGCCCTCCGACGATGAGCCGCTTCAGGTAGAGCTCCGTTGCGATCCGCAGGTAGAGGTCGCGCTCCAGCTCGTTGTGGTGCGTGACGAACGGGCGCGCCGACGCTCCTCCGTAGAGCGGCTGCAGAACGGGGGTCTCGACCTCGAGGAAACCGTCGCCGTCGAGGAACGCGCGCACCGCGGCGACGATCTGCGACCGGAGAATGAAGTCCGCCCGGGTCTCCTCGTTGACGAGCAGATCGAGGTAGCGCTTGCGGTACCGGAGCTCCACGTCGGTGAGCCCGTGGAACGTGTCGGGAAGCGACTGCGTGTTGCGCGACAACACCTCGAGCGAGTCCGCCAGCAGGGAGGGCTCTCCGCGCCGCGCCCGACCCGGGCGGCCCTCCACCCCGACGACGTCCCCGAGCAGCACGTCGATCTCACCGGTCTTCGCCGTCTCGCAGATCACCTGGATCCGACCGGAGCGGTCGACGACATCGAGGAAGACGAGCTTCCCCATGTCGCGCCGAGCCATCGCCCGACCCGCTATCCGGCGAGGTCGTGTCACCGGCCTGGCCCGCCTCGAGAGGCTCGCACTCGTCCCTGACCGCCGTGATCTCGTCCCGATCGGGGTAGCGCTTTGCTGGTGTGGGGTCGGGGGTCAAGCGGCTCCTCGGGGCTCCGTGCCAGGTGAGCGCCCGCACGCGGCGGAGACCGTTGCGTCGCGCGCGCCGACAGCGATCAGGCTGCCGAGATCTCCATGATCTTGAACTTGATCTTGCTCCCGCGGGGCGTGAGCACCTCGACCGTCTCACCCTTCTTGTGACCGAGAATGGCACGCCCGACGGGCGATTCGTTCGAGAGCTTGAACTCGGCCGGGTTGGCCTCGGCGGACCCGACGATGTGGTACTTCACCGTCTCCTTGGCGTCGACGTCCCGCAGCCGGACGACGGAGCCCGACCGAGACGACGCTCGTATCGACGTCCTCGACGTCGATCACGCGCGCGCTGAGCAGGCGCTCCTCGAGCTGCGCGATCTTGTGCTCGAGCATCGCCTGCTCGTTCTTCGCATCGTCGTACTCGGCGTTCTCGGCGATATCACCGAACTCACGGGCAACGCGAATCCGGTCGGCGACCTCGCGGCGCTTCTCGGTTCGCAGCACCTCGAGCTCCTGTGTGAGCTTCTCGTAGCCCTCGGGGGTGAGGAGCACTTCCTTCAAGATTTCGGCCTCCAGGCGGCTTCGGTGGGGCTTCAGCCCGATCTCGGGCGTCGCGACGGTCGTGAAGGGTAGCTGCCACGGCCGCACCCGCGCAAACGGCATCTACCATTTGCCTTCGATGCCGATCGATCTCCGCGAAAGCTGGCACATCGGCACCGTCGAGGTGCCGACCCGTCTCGTCCTTGCGCCGATGGCCGGCGTCAGCGTGCAGGCGTTCCGGCGACAGGGGCGGCGCTTCGGGGCCGGCCTCGTGTGCTCCGAGATGGTGTCATGCGCGGGGATCGAGCACCGCAACGAGAAGACGCTCGGCTATCTCCGGGTTGCCTCCGACGAGCACCCGCTTGCGATCCAGCTGTTCGGCTCGAACCCGGAGACGATGGCCGAGGCTGCGCGGATGGTCGCCGCAGCAGGCGCCGACATCGTGGACGTCAACTTTGGCTGCCCCGTGCGCAAGGTGACGAAGACGGGCGCGGGAGCGACGCTTCTCGACGATCCGGATCTGGCGTGCCGCATCGTCTCCGCGATCGCCGATGCCGTCGACCTACCGGTCTCGGTCAAGATGCGCCGCGGCCTCCGGAACGGCTCGCGCGACTGCCTGACCGTCGGCCCGCTCCTCGTCGAGGCAGGCGCCTCGGTGCTCACGCTGCACCCGCGATCTGCGCGAGCAGATGTACACCGGGACGGCCGATCACACGCTGACGGCGGAGCTCGTGTCGCTCGTCGACGTGCCCGTGATCGCATCCGGCGACATCACCTCACGCGCCCGCGCCCAGGCGGTGCTCGCGACGACGGGCGCAGCTGCCGTGATGGTCGGACGCGGCGCGCAGGGCAATCCGTGGGCATTGCGGGAGATCGTCGACGGCGTTGCCGAGGAGCCGAGCCGCGAAGAGGTCGTTGCCGAGCTCGTGCTCTTCATTCGCGAGACGGTGCGAGAGCTCGGAGAGCGACGCGCCTCGGGCTTCCTGAAGAAGTTCTACGCCTGGTACCTGGGACGCGGCCGCTTTCCGCGCCCCTTCAAGCAGGAGCTCGTCGTGCTCGACTCGACCGAGGAGGTCGAGCGACGGCTGATCGCCGCTGCTCCCGGATCGCTCACCCTGATCGAACTGCTGGAAGCCGAGGTTCCGTCCGGCGACGAGATCACGCTCGCCCTTCCGATCTCCGTCTACGGCGGCGGCTGAGAGCGCTCCGGAGCGCCTCGATCGAGGCACTTCCTCCCCCACCCGGGGGATACTCAAACGAGGGCCGATTCCCGTTCCTCGTAGTAGCCGTGTCTGACCCATCTGCGACCCGACGGGCGAGGCGAACGCGCCCTCGGCCACACGCCTCAGCCGAGGTCGCAGACCCTTCCCGTGGCACGCTCGTCGCCGTCGGTCTCCCTGCCGCGGCGCTTGTCGGCGCGATCGCCTACGGCGCGAACCACGACGGGCTGCTCGAGAGCACGCCCGCGGTCTCACTCGTGCTGGTCGCCCTCGCCGCCGCCGCAAGCCAGGCGGTGGTCCAGCTCGGCCCACGAAGCTGGTACACCGCCGCGACGCCCGTCGTCGTTCTTGCCGGCCTGCTCGGAGGGCCGCTCCTCGGCGTTGCGGCAGGAGCTGCCACGCAACTCGTCCGACGCGGAGCCGTGTGGCGGAGGGTCGGCGCCGAAGGCGGGACCGCCGCCTTGCAGGGGCTCGCTGCCGGCCTCGTCGGTCTGGCCCTCGTCGGCGGTGGCGGCCTCACCGGTGAGCGGGCCGCGGCGATCGCCGCAGCAGCGATGCTTGCCGCGGCTGCAGTCAATACGGTCTGTCGGTTCCTGATCATCCTCGAGCGTCATCCGGGTCGGATCGTCGAGCTCTGGACACGCGGCATCAGGGTCGACCTGCTCGAGGCGGTTCTCGTCGTGCCGCTGCTCGCCGTCCTGCTGCTCACGAGCGTCGTCAACGCAGCACTCGTCCTCGCCGCCACGGCATCGCTCCTCGCGAGCCTCCTGATCGCCCAGCGCAGCCGGGAGTCGACGGCGCTCGCGCTTGCCGCGGAGCAGTTGAATGCCCGGAGAGACCAGCTCACCGGCGCGCCGAACCGGCGCGCGTTCGAGGAGGCGATGATCGCCGAGCATTCCCGCGTCGTCCGTGGCGGTCTGCCTGCAGGGCTCTTCCTCATCGACCTCGACCGGTTCAAGTCGGTCAACGACCGGTTCGGGCACAGGGTGGGCGACGAGGTACTGATCGAAGTAGTGCGCCGCCTGACCGAGGGCCTGCGTCCAACCGACATCGTTGCGCGCTGGGGTGGCGAGGAGATCACCGTGCTCGCGCCCGGTGTTCGTGGTCGGCGCCAACTCGAGGAGTTCGCCGAACGAGTCCGTACCCTCGTCCGGGAGCTCCCGGTCGCGACCTCGACGACCGCCCTCCCCGTCACGGTCTCCGTCGGAGGCACGCTGCTCGACGGATCGGTTGCCCCGAGCGTGGCGCTCCACCGCGCGGACGGCGCGCTCTACGACGCCAAGCGCACGCGTGACGCGATCTCGATCTCACTCCCTCCGCGACTCACGCTCCAGCTCGAGAGCGCCTAGCCGTCCTACGCAGACTTCGGCGTGCGACCCCGTCAGGGCCGTCACGACACCGAGGCCGACGAAGATCGACCCGGAGACGTACCGCTGCACCTGCGCCCACTTCCGGCTCCTTCGCAACGTCTCGCCGGCAGAGCCTGCTGCGAGCGCCCAGATCGAGTCCGTGATCAGACCGAGCACGATGAACGTCAGACCGAGCACGAGGATCTGCAGCCATGGCTGGCCCTTGGCAGGCTCGACGAACTGGGGCAGGAAGGCGAGAAAGAACAGCGCGGTCTTCGGGTTGAAGACGTTGACGACGACACCCTCTGCGAAGTCACGACGGCGGCGGCGCGGCGGCCGCTGCGGATCCGTGTCTGCTTCGTCGGCCCTCCCGAGCAGCGTGCGAATGCCGATCACGATCAGGTACAGCGCTCCGAGCAGCTTGACGACGGTGAACGCGGTCGCCGACGAGACGAGAATCGCCGACAGCCCGAGCGTCGCAAAGGCCAGGTGGAAGAGCGTGCCGACATGGATCCCGAGTACCGACGCGAGGCCTGCGGTTCTGCCCTGGTCGATGCTCCGCGTGACGATGTACAGGACTGCCGGCCCGGGCACGGCAAGGATCGCGAGCGCCGCGAGCGAGAAGACGAGGAACGTATGCGAATCGATGATCACGCGTTGAGCGCCCAGACGAGACGGAGTCCTTCGAGGGTGAGGTGCTTGTCGACGAGCTCGATCGTGCTCGAGTGCGGAGCGACGAGCTCGGCCAGGCCGCCCGTGGCGATCACGCGTGCTTCGGCGCCGAGCTCGCCCCGGATGGCGGTGACGATGCCGTCCACCTGGCCCGCGAAGCCGTACACGACGCCAGACTGCAGCCCGCCGACCGTCGTCTTGCCGATCACCGACGGCGGTTCGACGTAGTCCACCTTGACCAGACGGGCCGCCCGCGCGAAGAGCGCCTCCATCGAGGTTTCGATCCCGGGCGCCAACACCCCGCCCACGTACTCCCCGGCTGGGGAGACGACGTCGAAATTCGTGGACGTCCCGAAGTCGACCACGATCACGGGCGCGCCGTAGCGTTCCTTCGCGGCGATCGAGTTGACGATGCGATCCGGCCCGACCTCGCGCGGGTCGTCGTACCGAATCGGGATCCCGGTCTTGACGCCGGGCCCGACGACGAGGATCGGTGCGCTCGCCCACCTCTCCGCCACACGCTCCCACTCCCGAATCAGTGTCGGGACCGTCGAACTGAGGCAGATCGCATCGACGCCGTCGAGGTCGAGCATCCCGCCGAGGAGAACGCCGAGCTCATCGCCTGTTCGTGTGCGCTCGGTCGCGAGGCGCCAATCGTCGCGCAGCATCTCGCCGTCGTAGAGGCCGAGCACGGTCTGCGTATTCCCAACGTCGACTGCGAGCAGCATCGAGGGATTGTAGGGCCGAAGGCGTAGGGGCGAGGCGAAGCCAGGCGTAGGGCTAGGCGTAGCCCCGCGTAGGGGCTAGGCGTAGCCCCGCGGTAGCGGGGCGTAGCCTCGCCCGCTGAGCGCGGGCGCTACAGGGCTCCCTCGTCGTCCGGCAGCGACTCGCCGATGCGGTCAGCGAGCGACTGGGCGGTGAGCTTCGGCTCGTCTCCCTCGCCGCGCAACTCCTCCACGGTCATGTCGCCCGATGTGTAGACCTCGGCCCGCGGGATCATGCGCGTCGGCCGGTTCTTGTCCCAGACCCAGACGTCCTCCATCTGGAGGTGAAAGAACGGGTAGCTCGCCTGCGGCGCGACCTTGAGGTCGAGCTTGTTGCAGAGATACGTCGCGTCCTGTGTGAGAATGCAGTAGCGGAAGAGGCTGAAGACGGCGGTGTACTCACGCTTGAGCTCCAGCTCGAGCTTCGCCTCGAATTCGTCCAGCTCGTCGAGATGACTCATGTAGCGATTCTAGTGGGGCTTGCCGCAACGTGAGACCCGTAGTGAACGTTGCGACAAGCCCCACGTTGCTGCTTGCTGGAAAGCGGCCCGTCCGAAGCCGGAGTCATTGGCTGCAGCGTTTCCTCAAGGGCCACTCGTTGCTTGCGTTTCCAGGCCGCTGAGAAGCTGCTCCACGGTGCCGCGTCCCGGTACGACGATCGCCGGATCGAGCTCGACGAGCGGCTCGAGGGCGAAGGCTCTCTCGTGCAGGCGCGGATGGGGAAGCGTGAGGCCGGGCTCGTCGAGCGTGACGCCCTCGATCAGCAACAGGTCGAGGTCGACGGTGCGTGGCCCGTACCGTGGCCCCTCGCGCGTCCGGCCGAGCCGGCGCTCGACCTCGAGGAGCGCGGCGAGCAGCTCGTGCGGCCCGAGCGACGTCTGGATCGCGGCTGCCGCGTTGAGGAAGCGCGGCTGGTCGAGGTACCCGACGGGGTCCGTCTCAGTGAACGACGAGACCCCCACGACCTCGATCTGCGGGTCGACGGCGAGGAGATCGAGCGCGCGCGCAAGGGTGTCAGCCCGGTCGCCCAGATTCGCTCCGAGCCCCACGTAGGCACGCCTCACAACCCAACCTTAAACACGATCGGCATCCGAGGAGGGGAATGTCACGTACAACTCACCACAATGCGTCGCTTCGCTCTTCCGAGCCTTGCGCTCGTAACCCTCGTCGGAACGATCGCCGCCGCTCCCGCGACAGCGGGTACCTCATCGCTCGATTCGACCCTCGTCGGGCTCGAACCCTCCGCGCGTTGCACCGAGGCGACCACCGTCGTCCAGGCGGGCGGCACCGCTCGTCGCTCCCTCACTCGGGCTGTACCTCGTCCCGAACGCCGCGGCGAAGCGCCTGGTTCCCGCTCTCCGCAAGCGCGGCTCCCTCCGCAGCAGCACTCCGAACCGGATCGCCGGCACCCTCGCCGTACAGGACTTCGGCGATCCTCTCGTGCCGACGGAGTGGTGGCGCGCCGTCGATCGGCGTCGACAGCCTGAGCCCTCCCGGCCCGGGGCGCGCCGTCACGATCGTCGATTCCGGGGTCGACGTCACGCATCCGGAGTTCCTCGGCCGCGCCAACACGGAGATGCTCAACGATCAGGAGCCGGCGGGCCTCGGCGGCGAGCACGGAACCGCGGTCGGCTCGATCGTCGGCGTCGCCCGCCAACGGCCTCGGCCTCGTCGGCGTCTATCCCGAGGCGGTGCTCCGCTCGTGGGACGCCGCGAAGGGTGCCGGAACGCAGCTCGAGACGTTCCAGATCGTGCAGGGCATCCTCGCTGCCGCGAATCGTGGCCCGGGCGTGGTCAACCTGAGCCTTGGCGGCGAGCAGAAGGAAGACCCTGTCGAGCAGGCGATCTACGAGGCGGTGAGGAAGGGGACGCTCGTCGTCGCGGCGTCGGGGAACAGCGGCGAGGACGGCAACCCGCTCGGCTACCCGGCGAGCATCCCTCACGTGCTGACGGTTGGCGCAACCGACGCGTCGAACACGGTCGCCTCGTTCTCGAGTCGGTCCCGCTTCGTCGATCTCTCGGCACCCGGCGTCGAGATCCCGATCGCGACCGCGCTCGGGAAGGGATGGCGCACGGGTGACGGCACGAGCTTCTCCGCGCCGCTCGTCTCGGGCGCGGCCGCCTGGATCTGGACGGTACGTCCCGAGCTCGATGCGAGCCAGCTGTTCGAGATCATGCGCCGCTCCGCGGTCGACATCGGCGCTCCCGGGAGAGACGATGCGGCCGGCTTCGGTCTGCTCAGCGTTCCCGCTGCACTCGCCTACCCCGCGCCCCTGCGCGACCCGCTCGAGCCGAACGACGACATCGAGTTCGTGAAGGTCGAACGGGTTCTACGACACATCGGTGCCGCCGCTGACGACCCCCGGAAGGCGCTCGACGACCGTCCGCGCGCGCATCGACGCCGTCGAGGACCCGCGCGACGTCTACCGTGTCTGGCTGCCTCGGAACGGCCGGTTCACGGCCACGTTGACGGCGGACGCGAACCTCGATCTCGGGCTGTGGAAGCAGACTGCGGGCAGCGTCACGCAAAGGGTCGCGGGGTCGGACCGGCTCGCGCGAGGAGTCAAGCCTGGGATCACAGAGCTCCTCACGTTCACCAACAAGGGGCCGGGGCGCTTCGCCTTCCTCGCGGTCGTGCCGACGAACGGCGTCCGAGAGGCGACGTACCGCCTCCGTGTCTCGTAGCAGCGGCGTTCTAGAGGCGGCGTTCGACCGTGACCGCCGCGAACTCGACGGGTGGGTCGAGCACGACGTCCGGCTTCCGCACCCGCACGCGCACCGCGCTGTACCGGGAACTCCTCGAGAAGCGCATCGGCTATCGCGGCCGAGAATGCCTCGAGCAGGTGATACGCGCGCGCATCGGAGATCTCGCGGACGCGCGCAACAACCCGCCGGTAGTCGACGGCTTCGTCGATCGCGTCGGTGCGAGCGGCCTGCTCATGCTCCAGGTCGAGCTCCACATCGACGAGGAATCGTTGCCCGTCACGACGCTCCTCCTCGAGAACGCCGTGGTGGCCGTGCAGGAGGATCCCGTGAAGCTCGATCGTCACTCCTCCGCTCCTGCCTCGATCGCTGCCGCGATCGTGAGCGCGTCGACATGGGCCGCGACGTCGTGCACGCGAAACAGCGTAGCCCCCCGATCGAACGCCGCCACAGCCGCGCCGATCGATGCCGCGTCGCTCCCGACGCGCCCCTCGGGATCGCCGAGAATGCGCGCCAGCGTGCTCTTGCGCGAGACGCCGACGAGGACAGGCGGGCCGATGGCGCAGATTCGATCGAGCCCGCTCGAACAGCGCGAGGTTCTGCGCGACGGTCTTGCCGAAGCCGATCCCGGGATCGAGGCACACTCGGTCCTCGGCGATGCCGGCAGCAACGGCGACCGCAAGTCGCTCCTCGAGGAATGCGCAGACCTCCCCCACGACGTCGTCGTATCGCGGAGCGACCTGCATCGTGCGAGGCTGTCCCTGCATGTGCATCAGACACACGTACGCACCCGCGTCGGAGATCACGCCCGCGAGTGCAGGGTCTCCTCGCAGCGCGGTGACGTCGTTGACGAGCCGCGCGCCGAGCGCGAGTGCCCGCCGAGCGACCTCGGCCTTGGACGTGTCGATCGAAACCGGCCGGCCGACCAGTCCCTCGAGCACGGGAATCACGCGTCGCAGTTCCTCGTCGAGCGGAACGTCGTCCGCCCCGGGTCGAGTCGACTCTCCCCCGATGTCCACGAGAGCGGCACCCTCGTCGAGCAGCCGCCGCGCAGTCTGGATCGCGACGCCTGGGTCGACATTGTCTCCGCCGTCAGAGAAGCTGTCTGGCGTGACGTTGACGATTCCCATCACAGAGGGACGCGCCCAACACTCGGCAAGAGGCGGTCGGGTCATGGGAGTGGAGGGTAGATGAAGAGCGATCCGGCGAAGCGCGTCGTCATCCTGCTCGCCCTGATCAGCCTGCTCGTCGCCGTCGCTGTCGCCTCCACCGGGTCCGTGCCGGTCGGCACCGGCGGCACGCGGTCGCCCTCCGACCGGTTCCTCGACGTGGCGATCAGCCTGTTCCTGCTCTGGATGGCCTTCGGCACTGTTCTGCTCGTCCTGCTGATCGTCAACCGCCGGGGCGTTCTCGCCCAGGCGGTCGTGGAGCGTCGCAAGGGCGGACGCCGGAACGCCCTTGTCGCGGGGCTCATCAGCTTCGGTCTCCTCGCCCTCTTCATCCGCTGGCTCTCGACGGGAGAGAACAACGGTCAGACGCTCCTCGATCGCTTCCGACCCGGGTCGCGGCGGGCCAACCTCGATGTCTCCGGCGCAGCACCGAGCTACGAGCCCGAGTTCGCGACAGGCCCGGTGCTGATCGTGCTGGGCGTGCTCGCGGTCGCGATCATCGGGTGGATGATCGCCTACCGCGCTCGGCGCCGCAGCCTGCCGCCGATGCCCGAATCGCTCTATCCGGCGCTCACCGACGTCCTCGAGGAGACGCTGGACGACCTGAGGGCCGAGACGGATCCACGCAAGGCGGTGATCGGCGCCTACGCCCGCATGGAGCGCACCCTCGGTGCCTACGGCCTTCCTCGCCTCCCCGCCGAGGCACCGGACGAGTACCTCCAGCGCATCTTCGCCGACCTCGAGGTGAGCCGCCGCTCCGTCTCGCGCTTGACGTCGCTCTTCGCATGGGCGAAGTTCTCGGGACACGATGTGGCGCCAGAGATGAAGCAGGAGGCAATCGCGGCGCTCGAGGCCGTGGGCAACGAGTTGCGCGCGGCCGAGATGCTCGCCGAGGCACGCCGCATTGCCGCCACGGAAGAGCTGCGCGAACGGGCGTGGTCGTGATGCGCCGGGCGTGGCACGCATCGAAGCTGTTCCTGCTCCCGACCGCCGCGGTCGCCGTTGCACTCGTGCTCGCGCCCGATCGGGCCGAGCTCGCGATCCACGTCTGGCTGCTCGTGCTGCTCGGCCTCGCCTGCGTCGTGCTGCGTCAAGGCCGTTCACCGGGCGTATCCGACCGGGAGCTCACCGTTTCTCGCCAGCCTGCGAACAACAACGCTCCAGGCTGAGCGCCCGAGCTCACTCGCCCGCACCGAGCGCGAGCTGTCGATGGCCGGGGTCGCAGCATTCGACGTCCACTTCCGCCTACGTCCCGTGCTCGCGGAGCTCGCCGCAGATCTTCTCTCGACCCGTCGCGGAATCGATCTCGATCGGAGCCCCGAGAGGGCGCACGCCGCGCTCGGTGACGACGTCTGGGAGATCGTTCGACCCGATCGTCCCGAGCCGGCGGAGCGCCACGCGCCCGGGCTCGATCAGGCACAGCTCGGTCGGATCGTCACCGCTCTGGAGCACGTGTAGTGCGCCGTCCGGGGAATATGGTGCTGCTCGGGCGAGCGAAAACCGAGCAGCGCGAGGACGCAGGGAGCTCCCATACCGGGTCGTACGGGTGCGACCGAGGACGACGCGATGCGAAGCGTTTGCAGCCGGCCGAGCGGTGCCGGATTCCCCGGGCGGTGCACTAGTGGAGCTCCGGGAGCTGGCCGAGCTGGGAAGCCGCCTCGTCGACGAGGTCGAGCGGGCCGTCGTGGGGAAGCGAGAGCAGCTCGAGCTGGTGTTGCTGGGCATGCTCGCGGACGGTCACGTCCTCCTCGAGGACGTCCCGGGGCTCGCCAAGACGCTCACCGCCCGCTCGTTCGCGGAGGCGAGCGGGCTTGGCTTCAGTCGCGTTCAGTTCACGCCGGACCTCCTCCCGGCCGACGTCACCGGATCGTCGATCTGGAACCAGCGCGACGGCGATTTCGAATTTCGCTCCGGCCCGATCTTCACCAACCTGCTGCTGGCCGACGAGATCAATCGGGCTCCGCCGAAGACGCAGGCTGCGCTTCTCGAGGCGATGCAGGAGCGGCAGGTCACAACCGACGGCGTCACGCGTCCCCTCGAGCGCCCCTTCCTCGTTCTCGCAACGCAGAACCCGATCGAGTACGAGGGGACGTACCCCCTCCCCGAGGCACAGCTCGACCGGTTCCTGCTGCGCACGGGGTTCGGCTACCCCTCGGGCGACGCGGAGTGGGAGATGCTCGCGCGGCGCATCGAACGCCGCGGCGACGACGTCACCCTCTCGCAGGTGATCGACCGCGAGACCCTCCTCCGGATGCAGGCCGCCGTCGAGCTCGTGCACGTCGAGCCGTCGGTCGGGCGCTACATGGTCGACATCGTCGCCGCGACGCGCGACAGCACGAGCCTCGCTGTGGGCGCGAGCCCCCGAGGCAGCCTGGCGCTCCTGAAGCTCTCCCGCTGTCGCGCCGCACTCGCGGGCCGCGACTTCGTCACACCGGACGACGTCAAGGAGATCGCCGTGCCGGCACTCGCACACCGGCTCCTGCTGAAGCCGGAGCTCTGGGTACAGCGACGCTCGGGAGAGGATGTCGTGCGCGAAGTCCTCGCTCTCGTCCCGACGCCTCCCGCCGAGGACGTCGTCTCCGACACGTGACGCCGTTTGCGTCGCCGAGGCTCGCTCCGTACGTCGGCCTCGCTGCCCTCGGACTGGTCGCCGCGCTCGCGCTCCGGCGGCCGGAGCTGGTCGTCGTGGCCGCCCCGTTCGCGTTGATCGTCGCAGCCGGCCTTCTCTTCGAGGCGCCACCCGACCTGAGGGCATGGCTGACGATCGACCGCGACCGTGCGCTCGAGGGTGACGAGATCGTCGCGGAGATCGAGCTCGCCGCGCGGACCCGGATCGACCTGCTCGAGCTCCACCTGCTCATCCCGCGTGGCGTTGCGGTCGTCGACGGCGGCAACCCGTTCAGCGTCACGCTCAACGCCGGAGAGGAGCGCACGGTCTTGCTCCCACTCCGCTGTGTCCGCTGGGGTTCGGTCGAGCTCGGCGAGATCCGCGTTCGCGCCCGCAGCCGGATCGGGATGCTCATCTGGGAGGGTCGGATCAATCGCCCGCATCGGCTTCAGATCTATCCTCGCCCCGAGCTTCTGCGAAGCCTCGTTGCTCCCCTCGATACGCAGCTTGCGACGGGCGACCTCGTTGGCGCGCGTCCGTGCCGACGGCCTCGAGTTCGCCGATACCCGGGCCTTCGTGCCCGGCGATCGCCTTCGCGCGGTCAACTGGCGGGCGAGCGCCCGCCGCGGCGAGCTCATCGTGAACGAGCGTCACCCCGATCGGAACGCTGATGTCGTGCTGTTCCTGGACAGCTTCGCGGAAGCACGCGGCGGCGACGAGGACGACGGCACGCTGGAGCGCGCGGTGCGCGCCGCCGCGACGCTTGCAGGCCGGTACCTCGAGCGACGCGACCGCGTCGGCCTCGTCACGTTCGGCGGAGTCTTGCGCTGGCTCGAGCCGGGCTCGGGGATGATCCAGCGCTACCGCCTGATCGACGCGCTGCTCGAAACCGGCGTCGAGTTCAGCTACGCCTGGAAGGGCGTCAACACGATCCCGGCGCGAACGCTGCCGCCGAAGGCGCTCGTCATCGCCGTGACGCCGCTCCTCGACGAACGGTCGATCGCGGCACTGCTCGATCTCCGCGCCCGCGGCTACGACCTCGTCGTCGTCGAGGTCTCGCCGGAAGACGTCGTGGAGCCGGGGACGGGGATCGACGCTCTCGCCTACCGGCTGTGGCTGCTTCGGCGTGCCGCGCTCCGAGCTCGATTCGAACGTTCGGGTGTTGCCGTCGCGCAATGGCGCGACGCGATGCCACTCGACGTGGGGCTCGAGGGGGTGAGAGCATCTCGGCGTCGCGCGCGACTCGCAAGGCGCTAGCCCTCGGGGCGTCGTCGGTAGGGCTCGCCGCCGGCCTCACGGCGTGGCTCTACGCTCGTCGCGTCGGCAGACGCTGCTGCGACCGTGGCCGCGCTCGGCGGCGTTGCGATCGCGTGTCTCGTGGCAACGCTTGCGGTTGGCCGGGCCGATTCGATCGTCGCCGCTCTCGCGCTGCTCGGGGCCGCGTATGCCGCCATTCTCGTGATCGACGAGCCCGTGCTGGACGGCCGTTCTGCGATCATCGGCGCCGCGCTGCTCGCGATCGGGGAGCTGGGTTACCTGTCGGTCGAGGTACGTCCGGCCGTCACCGAGGAGGCCGGAGCGGCGACGCGACGGGTCGCGTTCGTCGCCATGATGACGCTCGTTGCGCTCGGCATCGGCAGCGCGATGCTCGCGCTCGTCGATCTGCTTGCGCACGGGCGGGATTGCGATCGAGGCTGTCGGGGTTGTGGCAGCCGCAGGGGTCGTCGGGCTACTCGTTCTCGCGGCACGCGAGGCTCCGGCGCAACGACGCCGCGATCGTCCCTAGCGAGCTAGCCGGCTGCGCCCTCGGGCGGCGGCTGCATTGCCGCTCCCGGGAACGGTGCGCGGCGACGGCCGCAGAACGGGCTTCTTCTCCGGTGCGTCTTCCTGCACGGGCGGGACGACGGGAGCGACCTCCTCGGGGAAGACCGTGCCTCGGGCTCACCCGCGAGCAGGCGCTCGAACTGATCCTTGTCGACCGTCTCGCGCTCGATCAGGACGAGCGAGAGGTGATGGAGCTCCTCCATGTGCTCGCGCAGAACGCGGGTCGCCGTGTCGTGCGCCTCCTCGATGACGCGGCGGATCTCGTCGTCGATCTCGCGCGCGATCTCCTCGGAGTAGTCCGGGGCAGAGCCCATATCGCGGCCGAGGAACGGCATGTCGTGGTCGCGACCGAGCACGCGCGGGCCGAGCTTCTCGCTCATCCCGAAGCGCATGATCATCTGCTTGGCCGTGTGGGTGACCTTCTCGAGGTCGTTCGCTGCTCCGGTCGTGACCTCGTGGAAGACGAGCTCCTCGGCTGCGCGGCCACCGAGCGTCATCGCCATCACCGACATCAGGGTGCCCTTGGTCGTCAGGTACCGATCCTCGCTGGGGAGCGAGATCGTGTAGCCGAGCGCCTGGCCACGACTGACGATGGAGATCTTGTGCACGTCGTCCGTGCCCTCGAGGTAGTACCCCACGAGCGCGTGACCCATCTCGTGATAGGCGGTGATGCGGCGCTCCTTCTCCGAGAACAGGCGAGACTTCTTCTCGGGGCCGGCGATCACGCGCATGATGCCTTCCTCGAGCTCGTTCTGGCCGATCGTCTTCTCTCCGCGTCGTGCTGCGAGAAGCGCGGACTCGTTGATCACGTTCGCGAGGTCGGCACCGGTGAAGCCGGGCGTCTGTGCCGCGAGCACGTCGAGGTCGATCTCCTTGCCGAGCGGCTTACCCTTGGAGTGCACCTCGAGGATATCTCGGCGGCCCTTGCGGTCGGGGCGGTCGACGACGATCTGGCGGTCGAAGCGACCCGGACGGAGCAGGGCGGGATCGAGAATATCGGGGCGGTTCGTGGCGGCGATCAGGATCACGTTGTCCTTCTGCTCGAACCCGTCCATCTCGACGAGGAGCTGGTTGAGCGTCTGCTCGCGCTCGTCGTGGCCGCCACCCATGCCGGCGCCACGGTGGCGCCCGACGGCATCGATCTCGTCGATGAAGATGATGCAGGGGCTTGCCTGCTTGGCCTGCTCGAAGAGGTCACGGACGCGCGAGGCGCCGACGCCGACGAACATCTCGACGAAGTCGGAGCCCGAGATGGAGAAGAACGGCACGCCTGCCTCACCGGCGGTTGCGCGCGCGAGCAGCGTCTTGCCGGTGCCGGGAGGGCCGTACAGGAGGACGCCCTTCGGAATGCGCGCGCCGAGGGCCTGGAACTTCTTCGGGTTCTCGAGGAACTCCTTGATCTCGTGCAACTCCTCGACGGCCTCGTCCGCGCCGGCGACATCCTTGTACGTCACCTTCGGCGAGTCCGGAGACATGCGCTTCGCCTTGCTCTTGCCGAAGCTCATCACCTTGGAGCCGCCACCCTGCATCTGATTCATGAGGAAGATCCAGAAGCCGACGAGGATGAGGATCGGCAGCAACCCGGTGAGGAGCGCCATCGAGCGTCGAGGAGCCGGTGCCCTTCGAGTCGAACTTGATGTTCTGCTCCTCGAGCACGTTCTGGAACTCGGTCGCCGACTGGGGTGTCGGGTAGTTGACCTTCACCTTGGCGCCCGAATCGAGCGTGGCGTTGATCGACTGCCTGTTCGGATTGAACTTGACCTCGCTGACATTCCCCTGCTTCGCCTGCGTGATCAGCTGTGAGTACGTGAGCTTGGCGGCACCGTCACGCTTCGGAATCAGCGTCTGACTCGCGAGATACACGAGCAGGACGATGACGACGAGGGGAAACAGCGCACTGCGAAAAAAGCGGCTCACGAGTACGAAGGAGCGTAGCAGCGTGCCCTCCGGCTACGCCGCGCCGACACCCCGCGTTCACCAACCCCTAATGAGGCGCCCCGGGGATCAAATCGGGGTGCAGGACCCCGATGTAGGGGAGATTTCGGTACCTCTCGGCGAAATCGAGGCCGTAACCGATCACGAACCTGTTGGGGATCTCGAAGCCGACGTACCTGACGGGAACCTCGATCTCGCGACGCTCGGGCTTCGTCAGGAGCGTGCAGACCTCGAGTGAGGCGGGCTTCCGTGCCTGCAGGTTGCGCATCAGGTACGAGAGCGTGAGGCCCGAGTCGATGATGTCCTCGACCACGATCACGTTGCGGCCCGCGATGTTGATGTCAAGGTCTTTGAGGATCCGCACGACGCCCGACGAGTCGGTCGCCGCGCCGTAGCTCGAGATCGCCATGAAGTCGATCTCGCACGGGATCGAGAGCTGCCGCATCAGATCGGCCATGAAGAACACGGCACCCTTGAGCACTCCGACGAGCAGGAGGTCGCGCCCCGCGTAGTCAGCCGAGATCTCGGCCCCGAGCGCTGCTACGCGCTCCTTGACCGACGTCTCGTCGATCAGGATCTCGCCGACACCGTGGCTCACTTCGCTCAACTGCTCCTCCTCGCTTCGACTGCGTCTTCCCAACCCGGCGCCGCTGCGATCCCGGGAACGGCGACGACCTCGTCGCCGTGCACGACGATCGGCCACGTCTCCCGCTCGGCCCTCGGCACTTTCGCATCCACGAAGAGATCCTGCACTTTCTTGCGGCGTCCTGCCAGATGATCCCCTGGTCGGCGCGTGCGCACCTCGAGATCGTCCCTGCCGGCCTCGAGCGTCCAGGGGCCCCACACGAGCGCGCCTTCGAGTCGCAGCGTGTCGTACTCGCGGACGGCCCGGATGCCGCTTCCGAGGTCGGCCGACCGGGAGCCCGCCCGCGACGTGAGCAGCTCGACGAGCGACGCCTCGAGTGCCCGCGGGAGTGAGGGTCGCTCCTCGCCGAGCGCGCGCAGGTTCGCCTCGGCGCCCGGATGGAGTCGTCGTAGGAGCGGCAGGATCTCCTCCCGGATCAGGCCCCGGGCCGTCGCGGGGTTCGTCGCATCGACGCGTACGTGGAGACTGTGCTCCTCGCAGTACGCCACGGTCTCCTCCCGCGTGACGATCGAGCAACGGGCGCACGACGCCGTCTTCGCGGCGCACCCTGATTCCTCGCGTCGAGCCGCTCGAGACGATGCGGTAGAGCACGGTCTCGATCTGATCGGTCGCCGTGTGCCCCGTCGCCCGAAGCCCGCAGCCCGCGGTGGCCGCGTAGCGGAGCTCCCGCATCGCAGCCTCCGTCCCGGCCGGCTCGAGGTGGATGACGCGGGCAGCCATCGACGTCGCACAGTGCTCGGCATCGTCATCGGCGTCGACACCTCGCACGCCGTGGTGAACGTGAACGGCGGAGACGTCGTAGCCGAGGTCGCGCAGCGCGTGCCAGAGGCAGGTCGAGTCGGCTCCGCCCGAGACGAGGCACGTCACTCTCCCGCCGGGAGGCACGAGATCGTGCGCGCGAATGTACGCCTCGATCCGGGTCGTCAGCGCGGATGCCACGGTCCTAGTGTGACGGACGCGGCGGCGACAGTCGGGACTACGAGCTCTTCGGCTTCAGCGTCGCCGCGTCCGCTACCTCATCCGCGGGCGGCAGGTCGAGCACGAGCGGCGTGCCGTAGTCGTAGAGCTCGACGACGAACGACCCCTCGAGTGACGCGTCCGAGCCGGGCATCTTCGCGTCGAGCTCGATCGAGAGTTTCCTGATCCGATTGTCGGCATCGATCCACACGTCGATCGGCAGCTCGTCGATCCCCGCCTGACGCGCCGCGTCATCGACGCCACCGAGAGCCTTGCGCTGCTCGGCCGGGACGAGCTCGGTGAGCTTCGCGGGATCGAGCGTGGCGCGGTAGTGGCTCGTCTCGACGCCGCGCACCTCCTCGCTCCCCACTGCTTCGATCGACCCGGAGACCGCCTTGAGAAAGCCGAAGATATCGCGCGGATCCATCCCACTCAGGGAACCGAACTGATCGAGGCCGGACGTGCCGGTCTTCGAGAAGTCCTCCGCATCGCCCTTGACCCAGGTCTTCCCGTCCGGCAACTCCTTGGCGAGAGGCGGGAACTTGATGTAGACGACGTCGCCGTCCTGGATCGCCTCGAGCTTCCAGTCGCCCGAGTCTCCGAGGTCACCGGTGACCTTGCCACCGAGGCTCGAGCCGACCTGCTCCATCAGCTCGGCGAGTGACGAGAGGTCGATCGTGAGCTGGGAGCGCTTGGCCGGCGTGTCGAAGCCACCCTCGGCGCTGAACGACAGGCCCTTCTCGGCGCCGGGAAGGGGAAGGCTCATCTCGAAGGTCAGCGCGAATCTTCGCCGTGTCGGCCGACGCGCTCGAGTTCGCGACCTGGGTCAGGCTCGCAAGCTCGGGAATCGTGCCCGCGGAGCCGCCGCAACCCGATGCCAGGAGGCCGCGAGCGCGACGACGAGGGCCGCGAGAGTGAGAAAGGCGCCGCACGGTCATACCAGGGTACCCATCGACGTCGACGCCCCGCCGCTCATCCACCAAACGGGGTATCGGTGAATCGGGGCGCTTCCGCCCAACCTCGCAGCGTCTCGGCGGCGAGGCGGACTGCATCGACCTCGAGCCGGAACGGCGTCGCGTGCGGCACCTGCTCGAGACGAGCAGCGGGGAAGCGACCGTCCGACGCATCGATCACGTACCTGATCGGCAGAGCATGGCTGACGACGAGCACCGTCTGCTCCGGTCGGGCGAGCAACGCCGACAGCGCCCGAACGAAGCGGAGCGCGGCCTCCGTTCGGCTCTCGCCGCCGCCGGGGCACGGAGCACCCGGCTCGTTCTCCCACGCCCACTGTCGATATGCGGCAAGCGATCCCCCATCGAACGCGCCGAAGCCGATCTCGTCGAGCAGCGGCTCGACGACGCGGGAGACCGATCGCCCCGCCAGTGCAAGGTCGAGCGTCTGCTGCGTTCGCAGGAGCCGAGAGCTGACGCCGACGTCGATCGGATCGGACGCGAGAAGCGACCCGAGCAGCCGCGCCTCTTCCCTCCCACTCGCGGAGAGCCCTCGGCCGGGCGGCGTCGAACTGACCACGGCGTCGGCATTCGACTCGGCGTGCGCGTGACGCGCGAGAATCAGCGTCCTCACAGGAGAACCGAGCGGTAGTCCAGCACGTGCTCCATGCCGATCGACTCGTAGAGCCCTATCGCAACCGCGTTCTCTGCACGGACGAACAGGCAGACCGTCGGCGTCTCTGCCAGGAGCAATCGGATCAGGTCACGCAGCGCACGGCCCGCATAGCCCTGCCCCCGGGCGGGGGGATCGGTCCAGACCTGCTGGAGCTGGACCGCCTCGCCCGTCCAGGCCGACGCCTCGGCCTTGAACCTGATCACACCGCCCTCGGCCCAGAGCCAGGAGCGTCCCTCCTCGATCTGGCTTCGTGTGCGCCAGCGGAAGCCGCTCGGATCGCGACGCAATGGATCGACCGCGATCTCCTCGAGATGTGCGGCGGCACACGCCGGCACGAGGACATCGAGATCGGCGGCAGTCGCGGCCCTGAGCCCCGTCTCACCGGGGAGCGGCGGCTCCGAGATCGCGTAGACCGGCTGGCCGGGACGGTCCAGCCGCGGACGGGGCAGCTTCTTCCGCGTCGCCTCCCAGAGGTCGGTTACCGCTCCGGACTCGCCGATCAGCATCCGCGCTCCCGACTTTGCCGCGAGGCCCGCAAACGCCTCACATCCGACCCCTGACGGTACGAGGTTGCTCCCAAGGTGGCAGAGCGCGGTGAGGTCACCTTCCTTGCTCCCGAGCGCTGCGAACCGTCCCTGTCGACGCCGTGCCACATCCTCGAGGAAGACGCGTTCGATCGGAGCAGCAGCGCAGAAGCGCAGGATCTGCTCGGTCGTCGGCTCGATCACGCGGGAACGCACGAGAGCACTCTATTTCGGGGCCGACCGCGGTGGCGCGGTAGGCTTCCGCGCATGCCAATTCACGTTCGAGCCAACCCCGGCGACTATGCCGAAGCCTGCCTTCTCCCCGGCGACCCGCTGCGGGCGAAGTACATCGCCGAGACATTCCTCTCCGACGTCGTGCAACGCAACGGCGAGCGCGGAATGCTCGGCTTCACCGGAACCTTCGACGGCAAGCCCGTCTCCGTGCAGTCGAGCGGCATGGGCTGCCCGTCCGCCGCGATCGTGATCGAGGAGCTCGTCGAGCTGGGCGTCAAGAAGATCATGCGCGTCGGCACGTGCGGCGGCCTCCAGGCAGACCTGACGATGGGCGACCTGATCATCGCGCTCTCCGCGACCGCAGCCGACTCGACCGCCTCCCACTACGTCCTCGGCGAGCCACACGCTCCGACGGCGGATTTCACACTCGTCCACGAGGCCGTCCACCAGGCGAAGCACCTCGGGAAGCCGGTTCGTGTCGGGCCGATCGTCTCGAGCGACATCTTCTACAACCCGGATCCCGACCAGGCCGCCCGTTGGTCGGATCGCGGGATCCTCGGGGTCGAGATGGAAGCCGCCGTGCTCTTCACACTCGGGGCGCTGCGGAAGATCCAGACCGGCTGCATGCTGCTCGTCAGCGACGTGATCGTCGAGGGCGAGTTTCTCCGCATCAGCGACGAGGAGATGCGCAAGGCCGTCGACGAGATGACCGAGCTCGCGCTCCATACCGTGACCTCGTAACTCCTGACGTGCCGACGTGCCGATGAGCGAGACGGTCTTCCTCGTCAACCCGGCAGCGGCCAACGGCGCCACCGGGCGCCGCTGGCCGGAGTTCGCCCACCAGGCGGCCGGGGTCGGTCTCGAGGGAGACGCGCTGATCAGCGAGCACCGCGGGCATCTCGGCGCCCTCGCCCGCGAGGCAGCAGCCGGTGGTGCACGCCTGCTCGTCGTCGTGGGCGGTGACGGAGCGCTGAACGAGGTCGCGAACGGGATCGCCGATCTCGACGACGCTCCTACCGTCGCTCTGATCCCGAGCGGCACCGGCGGCGACTTCGTCCGCACCTTCGGCATTCCGAACGACGTGGCGGCGGCTGCGCGCATCGCACTCGAGGGAGAGACGCAGACCGTCGACCTCGGCCGGGTCGGATACCGCGCGTGGGACGGAAGCGACGCGAGCGCCGTGTTCGCAAACGTCGCGAGCGCGGGGATGAGCGGGGCGATCGCCCAGCGCGCGAACGACACGTCGAAGGCGCTCGGAGCGAAGGCGTCGTACCTCTGGGCCACGCTCGCGGTCTTCAAGCGCTGGTCGGCCGTCGAGACGGAGCTCACCGTCGACGACGAGCAACGCAGCGGGAAGATGTTCGACGTCGTGGTCGCGAACGGACGCTTCTTCGGTGGAGGGATGAAGATGTGCCCCGATGCCGTTGCCGACGACGGTCTCCTCGACGTGGTCACGATCGGTGACGTGACCAAGCGGGACCTGATGCTGACGATGCCGAAGATCTACCGCGGCACGCATCTGCCGCATCCGAAGGCCGAGGCCCTCCGCGGCCGTGTCGTCACCGTCGAGACGGCCGAGCCGGTACCCGTCGAGCTCGACGGCGAGCAGCCAGGAACGACGCCGGCCCGGTTCGAGGTGCTTCCGGGAGCGATGCGACTGCGAGTGCCCACATCGAACCACGGGGCCGAATGACGACCGGTCCGCCGCTGACGATCGTCCAGCTCACCGACTGCCACCTCTTCACCGACCCGAGCGGGTCGCTGCGCGACATCGTGACGCGGCCCCGCTTGCGCCGAGTGCTCGACGACATCCGTCACTCGCGTCCCGGACTTCGACCTTCTCGTCGTCACCGGGGACACGGCCCACGACGAAGCGCAGGCGACCTACGAGGAGCTCCGCGACGATCTCGGCGACTGGATCGACCGGCTCCGGATCGTTCCCGGCAATCACGACAACCGGGCGGCGCTGAGGCGTGTCTTCCCGGCGGCCACCGAGCAGATCGGCGACCGCGTCGGCTTCCGCGTCGAGAGGGGCGACTGGCTCGTGATCGGCCTCGACTCGCAGCTGACCGGCGAGGACGCGGGCGAGCTGGGCTCCGGGCAGCTCGCGTGGCTGGACGATCGCCTCGCGGTCGATCCGGCGCGCAGCGCCGTGCTCTTCCTCCACCATCCGCCGATCGCGGTCGAGAGCCCGTGGGTCGACCGCATCGGGCTCCTCGATGCCGGAGCGCTCGAGACCGTGCTCGTGCGGCACCCACAGGTGCGCGCGGTCTTCACCGGTCACGTCCACCAGGAGGCGTCGGGGCGGTGCGGCGGCGCGGACGTGCACACGTCACCGGCGGTCGGCCCTCAGTTCCGGCCACACACCGAGACACTCGTGATCGATCCGGGACCGCCTGCCTACCGCATCATCGAGCTGCATCCCGACGGGCGACTGGTCGACGACCGTCGTCCGCTGTCCTCCTCCCTGAACCTCCAGGGTGCTGCCTTACTCGGATGCCTTCCGAGCGCGCGCCGCCGCCGAGGCCTTCGGCTTCTGCGCCCGCTTGAGCGTCGCGAGCTCGCGCTCCACCTTCGCCAGACGCTTCTCGATCTCGTCGATCCCGCGCACCTTCTTGCCGAGCTCGTCGACGCGCTCGCGGAGGTCGTTGACGGCCTTCAGCGCCTTCGTGCCGCCCGGGAGGTCGGCAAGCTTCGCGATCGTCTGCTCGCCCCGATCGGCGAGCCGAGCGATCATGTCGCGGTCTTCCTTTGGGGTCTTCGTCGCTTGTGTCATGACGCAGTCATAGCACTCGTGCCCCGACGAGGGAACCCCGCAGGACTATTGTTGCGGAGATGCCCGAGGGTTTCCACAGCTCCTATGACGTTCGCGTCCGCTTCGCCGAGACCGATGCACAGGGGATTGCCCACCATGCGTCGTTTGTCGTCTGGCTCGAGGTTGCGCGCGTCGCGTACTGGGCCGAGCACGCGGGCGGCTATCGCGCAATCCAGGAGCAAGGCCTCGAGGCGCTCACGACGGGCCTGCAGGTCGAGTACAGAGCGACGGCTGCGTTCGACGACGTGCTCACGGTCTACCTCCGCTGTGTGGACGTGACGGGGTGCTCGGTTTCGCTACGAGTACCGCGTCGAGCGGGACGGCGAGTTGATCGCCACGGCCGAGACCTTGCACGCAACGGTGGACTCGAGAACGCACGCGCCGACCAGGGTGCCTCCGTGGTTCGTCGAGGCGATCGCTAGGGCTGAGCGGGCGTAGCCGGCGCCACCGGGTTCGTCGCCGCGTCCGTGGGCGTCGTCGAGGTCGGCGGCGTGCCCTTCCCCTTCTTGGCCTTGTCCACGGTCTTGGTCCCGTCCGCGGGCTTCGCTACGGGCTTTTTCGCTGGTTCCTTGGTTCCGACGCGAACGAGCGACGGCTCACCGACGTAGACCGAGCTCCACGTGTTGTCGTAGAGAAGCTTGTCGTCGGCGTCGTAGACGAGCCGGCGAACTGCGGTCTTCCGCGGTGGCGACCCGTACTCGTCGACGACCCGCTTGCCCTTCTCCAGTGTCGGATCGTCGGTCTCCTCGACCGGGATGGGGCCTGTCTCGACGAGCGGCTCCGTGGTGCTCTCGACCCGCCGGTTCACGGGAGTGCCGTAGAGATTGACCGTCAGCGAGCCCACCCCGACGAATGTGCGAAGGAGGAGCCAGTTGCCCGTGTCGTTCGTGAACCGCATGTCGAGATCGGGGTAGTTCACGGTCGCATCTCGGCCAGTCGGGTAGTGGCTGATGTAGAGCGCGTGGTTCGTTCTCGCCGTGATCGGGAGACCGCTCTCGTACGCCGCGTTGAAGACTGTCGTCGAGACCTGGCAGACGCCGCCGCCGAGGCCGTTCTGGAGCTCGCCGTTGATGATCACGGGAGCCTCCTGGAAGCCCTTGTCGGCCGTGCGCTCGCCCGTCGTGTCGTTGAACGAGAACGTCCCTCCCGGCGCGACGAGGGTCCCGTCGATGAGCTCGGACACGAGCTGCACGTTGTTGAGGCGGCCCGGTGTCCCGCCGTAGGTCGTCGTGTACGACGCGACGACACCGGTAATGCCCATCGCCTTCGCGTCCGCGGTCGTCCGAGCCGGCTCGGCGACGCGCACGACGAGCTTTGCCGATCGCTCGTCTGCCGAGAACGCGGCGGCGGCGATCGCCTTCGCGGTAGCGGGAATATCGAGGAGAAGCCCTGGTGCGGACGGGCGGACGACGAGCTTCCCCGTCGCCGTGACCTGGAAGCGCGCATCCTGCGGCTTGCGTGAGACGGTTGCGGAAAGGCGCTGCAGGTACTCCTCGGCTCCGCGCCCCGTGAGTGCGACATCGGTGTTCCCCGCGACGGGGAGCGTGAGCAGTGACGCGACCTTCCACCGCGGGACGCGCCAGCGGGTCTCGCCGTAGGCGAGCCGGATGGGACCGGAGAGGGCGACGCGGGCCCTGGCCGCCGCTTCCTCGAGATCGGCCGCGTCGACGCGAAGAGGCGTCGTCGCGAGCGGGAGTGCGACCGGCGCACCTCGGTCGAGACGAGCAAGGGACTGGATGACGAGAGACGCGGCCGCGACCTGGTCGAGCTTCCGGCCGACCTGGCCCTCGACGACCTGCACGCTGAGACCCTTGCGAACGAGCTTGGCGTCAACCCCGCCGCGGGCAACAGCCTTCGCGATCTGGTCGAGCTTGTAGTTGACGGCGGCGTCGTACGCCGCCACCGGCGGGGCAGCGTCCAGCCCGAAGAACCGCGCCTGTAGTCGCTTGTATCCGCGCAGCGGCGCAAGGCCGCCGCCGGCCGCCGCAGCGTCTCTCACCGCCGCCTCCCAGTCCGCGCTGACGCCGAGCTGCGATGCCGAGAGCGCGTACGGCTCGCCGCCCGCACTGAACGTGATCGGCACCCGCTCGACGGCCTCTGCGCGGACTGTGAGCACGCGAACCGCTTCGTCCTGCGACAGGCCGCCCACGTCGACTCCACCAACGGTCGTTCCCGCCGCGAGCGACGACTGCGAGCCGGCGAACACGAACCCGATCAGAAGCACGAGCAGCGCAAGAACGACCGCGAGAAAAACGGCCCTGCGCAGGGCAATCCGACGAGCAGAATGTCGTTGCCGCACGCGGGAGGCATATACGGTCGACTCAGCGCGCACAGAATCCGAGATTCTAGCGGAGGGGGCGCCTGTTCAGCGGAGACGACGTTGCAACAGCCCCGCTACTGGCTTACCTCAGTGGCCCTTCACAGACCGGACCATTTCGCGCCGACTCTCAAGGGCCACTCGGCAGGTAGATCTCCTTGGCGATCACGAGCCGCTGAATCTGCGATGTCCCCTCGTAGATCTGGAACAGCTTCGCGTCACGCATCAGCTTCTCGACCGGGTACTCCTTCATGTACCCGTACCCGCCGAAAACCTGTACCGCATCGGTCGTCACCTTCATCGCCGTGTCGGCCGAGAAGCGCTTCGCGAACGACGAGTACTTGGTCGCCTTGCGCCCACGACCCTGATCGATCATCCACGCAGCTTGCCAGCAGAGGAGTCGGGCAGCCTCGATCTCGGTGGCCATGTCCGCGACGAGGAAGCTGACGCCCTGGTTCATCGCGATCGGAAGGCCGAACTGCACGCGCTCGCGCGTGTACTCGACCGAGAGCTCGATACGCGGCCTGAGCCACGCCGACTGCGCCGACGGCCGTCGCCGGGCGGGTGAAGTCGAGCGTCTGCATCGCGATCTTGAATCCGTCACCCTCGGCGCCGAGCCGGTTCGCGGCGGGAACCACGACATCGCTGAACGCGACGGCCGACGTGTCGGTCGAGCGTTGTCCCATCTTGTCGAGGTGCCGCTCGACGACAACCCCATCGGTGTCCATCGGGACGACGAACGCGGAAAGGCCCTTGCTGCCGGCGACGGGATCGGTCGAGGCGAAGCAGACCATCCACGACGCGTGCCCGGCGTTCGAGATAAACATCTTGGAGCCGTTGATGACGTAGTCGTCTCCCTTGCGCACAGCCGTCGTCTGGATGCTCGAGACGTCCGAGCCCGCTCCCGGCTCCGTCAGTCCGAAGCAGCCGAGAACCGGAGCCTCGACGAGCGGGCCAAGCCACTGCTTCTGCTGCTCCTCGGAGCCCGCGATCAGGATCGGGCCGGCGGCGAGGCCATTGGCACCGATCGAGGTGCCGATCCCGGAGCACCCCCAGTTCAGTTCTTCTGCAACGAGGATGCCGTCGAAGCAGGGCAGCTCGAGCCCTCCGAGTTCGACGGGCAGATGCACGTTCATCAGGCCGACCTCGTGCGCCTTGGCAATGATGTCGGTGGCATGGATCTGCCCCTCGTCACACTCCGCCGCGCGCGGACGGATCTCCTTCTCCGCGAACTCGCGCGCAAGCGCGCGCAAGTCACGTTGCTCGTCGGTCAGGTCGAACGAGACGCCGGTGGAGGCACCACTCTCGACAGTTGCCATGATCTGCCCCTTCTTCCGCGGAACGGCAGGGAACCGATCGCACGGATGTGCTTCGATTGACTAGTCAGTCAATAAGTGTAGAGACAGGCCCGGCGCCCGGTCAAGTCCCGGTCGCGTTGCGCTGCAGCAGCGTCCGGGTGTGGCGCTGGCACCAGGCGAGCGGCAGCCGCAAGCCCTTGCTCGACGATGTCGAGTGGACCGTGCGGCGCGGCGAGCGATGGGCTCTGCTCGGACCGAACGGCGCCGGCAAGACGACGCTCCTGACGCTCGCTGCGGCGGCTGACTTCCCGAGTAGCGGGAGCATCGAGATCCTCGGCGAGACGATGGGACGCACCGACGCGGCCCGGCTCCGTGAGCAGATCGGCTTCGTCGACGCACGCGACGGCGACCGCTTTGCTCCCATGCTGACGGTGCGCGAAGTCGTGCGCACGGGCGCGACCGGCACGATCGGCTACTTCGAGCAGCGGCTCGGAATGCTCGACGTCGACCGCGCCGACACGCTGATCGGGACGTTCGGCCTCGGCCCACTCGCCGAGCGGCGCTTCGGCGACTGCTCTCAGGGCGAGCGCAAGCGCGTCCTCATCGCGAGGGCTCTCGTCGGCAAGCCGCGGCTTCTCCTGCTCGACGAGCCGGGCGCGGGTCTCGATCTTCCCGGCCGCGAGATCCTGCTGGGCTCCCTTGCACGCCTCACCGACGTCGATCCGGAGTTGACGATGATCGTCACAACGCACCATCTCGAGGAGCTCCACGGCTCGACGACGCACGCGCTCCTCCTGCGAGACGGCCACGTCCTCGCGGCGGGGCCGGTCGCGGAGACGCTGACAGACGAGTTGCTCACGTCCTGTTTCGGGATCCCGATCGCCGCGCAGCGCCGTGGGGATCGCTGGACTGCAACAGCCGGGTAGAACCGGCGCGCCTTTTTCTATATATTTTCGGAAACGCCACGACCCGGAGGTTCCATCTCGTGACCACGACAGCCGTGCTCCCTGCGCTCGACCCCCACGACTTCCTTGCCATCGACGCCCTTCTCGACGACGAGGAGAAGGCGATCCGCGACACCGTGCGGCAGTTCGTCCGCGAGCAGGTCGTGCCCTACGTCGGCGACTGGTTCGAGCAGGGCATCCTCCCTCGCGAGGTCGTGTCGGAGCTCGCGAAGCTCGGGCTCTTCGGTATGCACCTGGACGGCTACGGCCTGCCGGGCGCGAGCGCCGTCGCCTACGGACTCACCTGCCTCGAGCTCGAGGCAGGCGACTCGGGAATCCGCAGCGCCGTCTCCGTGCAGGGGTCGCTCGCGATGTTCGCGATCTGGAAGTGGGGCTCCGAGGAGCAGAAGGAGCGATGGCTCCCGGCGATGCACACCGGTGACGCGATCGGGTGCTTCGGGCTGACCGAGCCCGATGCCGGATCCGACCCCGGGACGATGCGCACGCACGCGCGCCGGGACGGCTCGGATTGGATCCTCAACGGCGCCAAGATGTGGATCACGAACGGGACGATCGCCGACCTCGCGATCGTCTGGGCCCGCACCGAGGACGGCGAGATCCGCGGCTTCATCGTCGAGAAGGGAACCCCCGGGTTCACGGCACCCGAGATCCACAAGAAGCTCTCGCTGCGCGCCTCGGTCACCTCGGAACTCGTCCTCGCCGACGTGCGCGTCCCCGCCGAGAGCATGCTGCCCGGAGCATCGACGCTGAGAGGGCCGCTCTCGTGCCTCAACGAGGCACGGTTCGGGATCGTCTTCGGCGCCGTCGGCGCCGCCCGCGCGTGCTTCGAGGAGGCGCTCGCCTACTCGAAGGAGCGGATCGTCTTCGACAAGCCGATCTCGGCCTATCAGCTGACGCAGCAGAAGCTCGCGGAAATGGCACTCGAGATCAACCGTGCCACGCTGACCGCGCTCCACATCGGGCGCATGAAGGACGCAGGCACGCTTCGCTCCGAGCACGTCAGCCTCGGCAAGATGGGCAACGTGCGCGGCGCGATCGAGGTCTGTCGCAGCGCGCGCACGATCCTCGGCGGCAACGGGATCACGCTCGAGTACCCGGTGATCCGGCACATGAACAACCTCGAGTCGGTACTCACGTACGAGGGAACGCACGAGGTGCACACGCTCGTCGTCGGCGGAGCGCTCACGGGCACGCCGGCGTTCCGGTAGGGCGTCATGTCGGTTGCCGCGAGCCCGGCCGCGTCACCCACCGCCCAGGATCGCGCTGCGTCGACGTTGCGTGGCGCAATCCTCGAGGGGGAGCTGCGCCCCGGTCAACGCGTGAATCAGGAGGCCTGGGCCGATCGCGCCCGGGTCAGCCTGATCCCGCTTCGGGAGGCGTTGCGTGCCCTTGCCGGCGAGGGTCTCGTGACGTACCGCCGAAGACGCGGCTACGCAGTGACGGAGCTCGACCTCGGAGAGCTCGAGGAGGTCTATCGACTCCGCGAGGTGCTCGAGACCGATGCGCTCCTGCGGGGTGTGCCCCGCGCGACGCCTGCGGACGTGACATCGCTCGAGGCGGCAGCCGACGCCTGCCGCGCAGCAGCGGCAGGCGGGGACGTGGCAGGACAGCTAGCCGCGAACCGGCGATTCCACGACCGACTCCACGCACTCTCCGGCAGTCGCCCCGCGACGAGGCTGATCGACCTCCTCTGGGATTCCACCGAGGCGTACCGCGCGCTCTACTACGCGCTTCCGGGCGAGGCCGCGGCGGCCGACGAGGCGCACCGTGCGATCATCGCGGCGGTCAGGGCGGGAGATCCCGAACGGGTCGTTGTGCTTCAGGACGGGCACCGGGCGCGAGCACTCGACCGACTGCGGGCGTCGTTTCGGGGTGAGGCGGACGCCCCACCCCGAAACGCATCGAGCCTCTAGGCGGGCGATCCGGCAGGGGCGAACGCTGCCGGCGCCGTGGCACCGGGCGGAGGCCCACCCCAGCCCGAGCCGCCATGATGGCCATGGCCACCCAGCTTCCCCGCGATCATGTCGTCGAGGCGCTCGTCGAGGCGGCTCAGCATCTCGTTGGCCTGCGCCTGTGTGATGCGGCCGTCCTTGACGGCGGCGTCGAGCTTCGTCTTCGCGTCCGCCTTCAGCGCCGCCTTGAGTCCGGCGACGGACTTGCCTTGCGCCTTCGCGATCTCGGCGAGCGTCTTGCCTGCCTCGAGCTCGGCCCGCAGCTTCGCCTCCGTGAGACCGAGGTACGTCGCGGCACCGGCAAGCGACATGGCTCCGCGCCCGAACCCACCATGATGGCCGGGGCCGCCGAAGCTGCCGTGTCGCCCACCACCGAAGAGCGGCAGTCCGCCCTCCTGCGACCGTTTCTTCATCGCCTCGGCCTGCTCCTTCGTGATCTTGCCTGCCGCGACAGCTGCGTCGATACGCGCGTCGTAGGCACCGCGCAGAGCCGCCTCGAGCTGCGCGGGCGTCACGTCGAGCCGCTTCGCAACATCGTTCAGAAATGCCTGCTTCTCGGTGTCGGAGCCGAGTGCGCCGCCTGCGATCGCCACACCTGTGCTGACCGCCATGATCGCTGCCACGATCCCGATCACCATCGTCGTCTTGCGCCGGTTCGTCATCCCGTCTCCTTCAGGTCGAGTTCTCCCAGGAAGTAGAGCAGGAGGATCTAAGAGCCAGCTGTGAGTTCCTCAGCCTTGATCAACGAGAAGACGAGCGGGATCGCGAGCAGGATCGGGATCGCGAGCACGGGCCAGAGGACCTGATAGCCGTGGGTCTCCGGTAGGGACGTTGCCAGCACGTCGATCAGGATCCCCGCGAGCAGCGTGCCGAAGATGAGGCCGATGCCCTTCGTCGTCGTCGCGAGCCCGGAAATCGCCCCCCGGTCGTCCGGCGGCATGAGCTTGAAGAGGAGTCCCCACGCGAGTGTCATCACCGCGCCCCCGAAGATCGCAACCGTGAAGATCAAGGCGAGGTACCACATGTGCCACTCCGTCGCGAGTCCAGCGAAGAGGAGCCCCAACCCGTAGACGACCGAGCACCAGGTGATCACCCGGGCAAGGCCGAAGCGATCGCCTACCGAGCCGGAGACGAGCGCTGCAACGACGTACCCTCCGGCGACGGCGGCGAGCACGAGCGTGGACGTGCCGAGCGACTCGCCGAGCCCCACGGTGATGTAGAGGACGACGAACGTCCGCGCACCCGCGAACGTCCCTTCCCACGCCGCGTTCGCGAGCAAGAAGCGGCCGACGTCGGGGTTGCGACGGAGCACGCGCCAGGAGTGCCGTAGGTACACGCGCACGCCTTCGAAGACGCGACCGTGACCGCCGTCCTCACGGAGAAAGAGCACCGGCACGAGACAGGCGATCGAGACGATCCCCGCCGCGAACAGGAACGGCGCGGGCTGCCAGAGATGAAAGAGCACGCCGCCGAGGATCAGCCCTCCACCGAGTGCGATGCCCCGGAAGAGATGCTGGACGCCCTGTGCGCGCCCGTAGAGGCCCTCCGGCAGCAGGTCGGGGTAGAGACCCCGGTACGGCGGCTCGTAGACGTAGTACGCGAAGAAGAACGCGAACACGAGGAGCGCGGTCGTCCACAGGTTCGGCATGAACGCCATCAGCGCAAGGCAGAAGCCGATCGGCAAGACCGCGACGAGCATGAACGGACGGCGGCGGCCGAGCGGCGTATGGAAGGTGTCGCTCCAGGGGCCGATCACGAGCGGCAACGTGAGTGCGAACAGCCCCTCCGCTGCGAGCACCGCCCCGATCAACGAGGTCGAGCCCGTGTACTGCTCGAGGACGGGTGGTAGGTAGGCGGCGGTCGTCGTCAGCGACCAGGCGAGCCCGAAGGCGCCGACGCCGAGCTTGACGACCGTCCCGACACTCGACGGGCCTTCAGGAGCCGCCGCCGCCGCGGACGGTGAGACCGCCGCAGACGACGTCGATGATTGTCCGCTCTGCACGGGCAACCTCCTCGTCACCGTCGGGGAGCTGGCCGAGCACCCAGCCCGTGAGGATCTCCTCGAGACCGCCGTAGAAGATCCAGCTCGCGAGCCTCGGGTCGAGCTCGGGTCGGAAGACGCCCTCCGCCTGCCCGCGCTCCACGACACGTTGGATCGTCGAGAACGCAGCGCCGATCTCCTCGATCTGATCGTTGAGGTGGGAGCTGCGAGCGACCTCGCGCACCATCACGCGCACGAGGTCGGGGTCGTTGCGCCAGGAGCGAAGCAGGATCTTGGCCATCCCGCGGAGCTGCTCGTCGGCAGATTCGTCCGAGCTCTCGACGACGGCAAGTCGACCGAGCAGCTCGCCCCAGTTCTCCCGAAAGACCGTGGCCAGAACCTCTTCCTTGGAGGAGAAGTAGTGGTAGAGCAGGCCGTGCGCGATCCCCGCCTCCTCGGCGATGTCACTCACCCGGGAGGTGTGGTAGCCGCCGCGCGCGAAGACCCGGACGGCAGCGTCGAGAATGAGCCGTCGCTTCTCCTCGCTCGCCGCCTGCCGATCGCGCGCCGGGCGCTCCTGTGCCGTTGAACCGTCAGTCAAGGTGGAGAGAGAATACGGCGTACCGCAGATACCGTGCCGCCGCGCTCGCTAGTGCGGCGTCTCATACCGTTGAGCAGGAAACAGCATCGTTACGAGACGCCGCACGACTGAATCAACATGGTAGTGCGGCCAATCCGAGCGCTACGGGCAGCTGAAAGAGATCGGTGATCCGGTCCGGTTCGCCCGGGAGGAGCTCGTCGCGGTCGACGAGGATCGCACGCATCCCGAGCGCGCGGGCACCCTCGATGTCGTCCTTCACCGAGTCACCCACCATCACGGCTTCTGCCACGGTGACGTCGAGTTCCGCGAGCGCGCGCTCGAAGATCGACGAGTGCGGCTTCGTCCTCCCATGCGCCTTCGACCCGACTGCACAGTCGACGTTCAGCTGGTGGTGCGTGGCGAACTCCTCGAGGTCACGCTGCCCGTTCGAGATCAGCCCGATCGAGAGCCGATGCTCGCGAAGGGAGGCAAGCACGGGAAGCGCGTCGTCGTAGAGGTGGAAGTTCTCGTGGATCTCCCAGCGCCGCACCATGTCGGCTGCGCAGGCGCGAGACCCTGCCGCGTCGCCCCCCATCCCCCGGACGATGTCCTCGGTGAACGTCACCCACAGCTCCTCGTCGTGGACGAACTCCGGGTGCGAGCGGAGGTCGTCCATCGCGGCGAGACGCGCCTCTTCGTACCGTTCCGGGTCGAGATCGAGCCCGTGTGAGAGCCCGACATGCCGGTAGGCGTGGGGTCCCAGCTCAGGCCCTGGCCGTGACAGCGTGAAGTCCACGTCGAAGATGACAGCCCGGAGCACGGACGGAGGATAGTCGGCGCGCCCGCCGCTCCCGGCGGTCAGGAGGATCGGGTTGGCGGGGGAACCATGGGTTCCCCCGCCGTATCGGGGTGCCCAGATTCGAACTGGGGACCTCTCCGACCCGAACGGAGCGCGCTACCAGGCTGCGCCACACCCCGAGCGCCCACAGGGTACCCGCTCGAGCACACAGCGGAGCGGGATGGTTCAGGCCTCTAAGCTGTGCGCGTGGCCCGAAGAGACGAGATCGTCGCCTACGCCAATGCACTCCTCGAAGTGGATCGTTGGCCCGAGTTCGCACCACCAGGGCTGCAGGTGATCGGGAGTGACGAGGTCACCCTCCTCGTCTGCGGCGTCTCGAGCTCGCGGGAGCTGTTCGAGCGTGCGGCCGCCGAGGGCGCCGACATGGTCCTCGTCCACCACGGGCTCTTCTGGCGCAACGAGCCACTCGCCATCGATGCGCGCCAGCGCGGTCGCCTTCAGGCGCTCTTCGGGGCGAACGCATCGCTGCTCGCCTACCACCTCGCGCTGGACGCCCATACGACGCTCGGGAACTCCGCGCAGCTCGCCGCGCGGATCGGGGCGACGCCCGACGGCCCGTTCGGGGGCGTGGGCCTCGCCACGACGCTCCCGGGCCTCACCGTCTCGGATCTAATCGCACGAGTCGCAACGGCAACCGAACGTGAGCCGCTCGTGTTCGCGCACGGCCCGGACCGGGTCAACCGCTTGGCGATCTCGACCGGTGCAGCCGGCTACGACCTGATCCGTGCGGCCCATGAGGGATTCGACGCCCTGCTGACCGGCGAGCCGGAGGAGCCGAATCTCGCTACCGCGCGGGAGCTCGGCATCAACCTCATCGCGGCAGGCCATCACGCGACGGAGCGGTTCGGCGTCCAGGCGCTGGCCGCCCACCTCGCGGAGACGTTCTCGATCGAGTGGCGCTATCTCGAGGTCGACAACCCCGTGTGAGGCGGCCGTCGCCTTCAGGGATCCTTCGCGGTCGAGGGGCGAAGCCCCCTCGATCTGCAAACAGAGAGAATCCTTCGAGCCCGCGATACGCTCTCCCATCGCGGCCTCGAAAGGATGCGCTCTCCCATCGCGGCCTCGAAAATCTTCAGGGATCTTCGCGATCGAGGGGCGAAGCTCCCTCGATCTGCAAACAGGACGAATCTTTCGAGTCCGCGATACGCTCTTCCATCGCGGACTCGAAAGATTCCATCGCGCATCCGAAAGATTGCGCACGTCTGACGACGAGAGTATTGTGGTGTGATCATGGTGAAGATCGGGAGACGGGCCCGTTGACCCCCGTTACTCACACATCCGAGCGTCGCGGAAGCCCGACTGCGCACCTTGCGCCGGCGGGCTTTTTTGATGCTCGAAGGAGGCGACGTATGGCGAATCATCTGACGCCCGAAGAGCTGTCGGTCGAGCTCGGCATCGACCGCGACGTGATCATCAAGCTCTGCATCGAAGAAGGTGTGCCGATCTACCACGGCAAGATCGACAAGCATCTTTTCCAGGTTCAGGCCGAAGCCGTCGGCCTCCCGATCGTCCAGCACGCCTGACGCGCGGCGCGCGCGCTGCGAGGCGTCGGTTCCTTCCCGGGACCGGCGTCTTGCGGCGCAGCGCGAGACGATCTAGCTCGTCGACCGCGCCCGCGACTTCGCGGGTGCCTTCTTGGGCTTCGCGGGCGACGGCGCGGGCGACGTGCGCCCGCCTTTCGCCGCCGCGACGCTCGCCTTGAGCGCCTCGAGAAGATCGACTGCCGGTGCGCGTTCAGGCTCGGTGTCTGCGATGGGAGTGAGCTCTTCACCCTGGAGCTTCGCCTCGAGCAGCGCACGGAGATCGCGCCGGTAGGAGCTCGTCAGTGTCGAGGGATCGAAGGTGGCGTCGAGGCTCTCGATGATCTGATGTGCGAGCACGAGCTCCGGCTTCTTGACCTCGGTCGCGCCGACCGCCTCGCTGATCTCGGCGTCCGAGTAGACGTCCTCTGCGAGAAAGAGCGTCTCGAGCACCAGCGAGTCTCCGCGTGAGCGAACGAGGCAGAGCGACTCACGACCGGTACGAACGAACCGTCCAACAGCTCCCATGCCGGTTTCGCGCATCGCCTCGAGCAGGAGCCGATACGGCCGGCGCTGCGCCGGCGCTGCGCCGGGAACGAGGAAGTAGGTGCGGTCACGCCAGATCGGATCGACCTGCTCGACGGGCACGAACTGCGAGATCTCGATCGACCGTGAATCGTCGTGACCCTCGAGCGCCTCGAGCTCGGCCTCCTCGACCAGGACGAACTGCCCCTTCGACGCCTCCCACCCCTTCACGATCTCGTCGGGTGCGAGCTCGCGGTCGTGTTTCGGACACCAGCGCTTCTGCTTGATCGGCGTCAGGCACTCACGGTGGAGCATTCGGAACGAGACGTCCGACTGGCGGGCGGCAGGCTTCGTCGCCGGCGCGAGGCCGACGGGGATGCTGACGAGGCCGAAGGTCAGTGATCCATTCCAGGTCGTACGCATGGCTCCTCGATCGATCGGGGACTGACCTCATTCTGCCCCGATTTCCCGGTTCCTGCACGGCTCGTGCGGCGTCTCACAGCGTTCGACAGGAAGCAGCGTTGCTGTGAGACGCCGCACGACCCCACGCAACATGGATTGGCGTGTCCCGCAACGATCAATTTTGGCTTCGACGTTGCGGGACACCCCACGACGAGTAGATTAAGCCCGTGGATGGCAACCGCACGATCGCCCGGCTCTGGCGCGACGCCGTCACGAGCGACCGTGAGGGCGCTGCGTACCTCGTGCAGCACGGCGACCACTGGCACGACGTCAGCTGGGGCGAGGCCGCCGAGCGCGTCGAGAATCTCGCGAACGGGCTCCTCGCACGAGGCGTCGGCAAGGGCGACGCGTTCGCGACGCTCGCCCGGACGACGCTTGAATGGGCGTTGTTCGACTTCGCGCTCGCGCAGATTGGAGCGGTCGGTGCGGGGATCTACGCGAACAGCTCGCCCAGGGACGTAGCGTACGTCCTCTCGCACTCCGAAGCGGTCGGCATCCTTTGCGAGGACACGTCGCAGGTCGAGAAGGTCGACGCTGAGCGTGCTTCGCTCACGGGCCTCCGTCACGTCCTCACGTTCGCGGACCTGCCGGCCCTCGAAGCCGAAGGGGCGGCGTTCAAGACCAAGCATCCGTCGGCGCTCGACGACGCCGTCGCCGCCATCCACGAGGACGACCTCTTCACGTTCATCTACACGTCGGGGACGACCGGCCCGCCGAAGGGCTGCATGATCCGTCACCGCAACTACTACTCGATGGTCTCGGTCGTCGACCTGCTCCCGGGCTACTTCCACGGGAACGACCTGATGCTTCTCTACCTCCCGCTGGCCCACAACTTCGGCCGCCTGATGCACCTCGCGAGCCCCTACGTGGGCTACACGACCGCATTCCTTCCCGACCCACTCCAGACGGCCGAGGCACTGACGACACTCGGCCCGACAGTGCTTCCGAGCGTCCCCCGGGTCTACGAGAAGATCCACACGGCGATCGTCAGCGCGCTCGACGAGACGACGGGTGTGAAGCGACGACTTGCCGACTGGTCGCTCGCCGTCGGTCGGGAGGTCAGCTCCAGAGAGGCGGCCGGGCTTCCCGTCACGGGAGCGCTGGCGCTGAAGCTCCGCGTCGCCGACAAGCTCGTGTTCTCCAAGATCCGTGCGCGCCTCGGCGGACGCCTCCGCACGCCGATCTCCGGCGGAGCGCCCCTATCCAAGGAGATCGAGGAGTTCTTCGACGCGATCGGAATCCGGATCCTCGAGGCCTACGGGCTGACCGAGTGCACAACGGGTGTCACGACCAACACGCCGCAGAACTGGCGCTTCGGGACCGTCGGCCAGGCGTTCCCCGGTACCGAATTGCGCCTGGCAGAAGACGGCGAGCTGCTCGTCAAGAGCGAAACCGTCTTCGCCGGCTACTACAAGGAGCCGGAGGCGACGGCAGAGGTTCTCGACGCCGACGGCTGGGTGCATACGGGCGACATCGCCGAGATCGACACCGACGGGTTCGTCACGATCACCGATCGCAAGAAGGACATTCTCGTCACTGCAGGCGGCAAGAACATTGCCCCCCAGAACATCGAGAACGACCTCAAGGCGTCGAAGATCGTCTCGCAGGCGATCGTCGTCGGAGATCGCCGTCCGTACCCCGCAGCGCTGATCACCCTCGACCCGGTCGAGATCGAGAAGTGGGCCGAGGCACAGGGCATCACGGGGAGCGCTGCAGAGCTCGCCTCGGACGAGCGCGTCCGCGCGCTCGTGCAGGGAATCGTCGACGATGTGAACCGCGACCGGTCACGCTACGAGCAGCTCAAGCGATTCGCGATCCTGCCGCGCGACTTCACCATGGAGAACGACGAGGTGACGCCGACGCTGAAGCTGAAGCGCAAGCCGATCCTGGAGCACTTCGCGGACGCCGTCGAGTCGCTCTACGAGCCGTAGGGGCGACGCGCGGCGAGCCTAGGCGAGCCAAAGCGTCGCCCGCGGGCGACGCTGTACGGCGCCGAGGCGCCGTTTCGCATCGCCCCTACAGGCGCTTCGCGCCGACCCAGCCGGAGCGGTAGACGCTGGAGATCTTGACCACGTCGCCGGTATGCGGCGAGTGGATGTACTGCCCGCCGCCGATGTAGATCCCCACGTGACCGAGGCCGCTGAAGAAGACGAGATCACCGGCCTGGAGGTCTGACTGCGAGACCGGCGTGCCGTATCCGTACATGGACGCGGCGTGGTGCGGGAGCGAGACGCCGACCTGCGCGTACACGTAGGCGACGAGCCCGGAGCAGTCGAAGCCGGCAGGCGTCGAGCCACCCCAGACGTACGGGATGCCGAGGTACTGCATCGCGATGCCGACGACGCCGCCGTACTGCGATGGCGCCGCGGCCGGAATTGAACTCGTCGCCGCTCGTCCGCGGGCGTGATCGACGTCGAGGAATCGGAGGCGGAGGTCGCCTGTACCGCCTGCGCTGCCTGCGCGCGGGCAGCCGACTCGGCTGCACGCTCCTGGGCCGCAAGACGCGCCCTCGCCTGCGCGGCGAGCTGGGCCTGGCGGCGGGCCTCCTCCGCCTGAAGTTGCCGGATCTCGCTCTGCAGGCCGGCGAGCGAGCGCTGCTGCTGCGCGATCTGACCCTCGATCGCGCGCTGCTGGCTCGCCCTCTGCGCGACGATCCGCGCCTGCGCGGCGCGCGCACGCGTCAGGTTCGCACGGCGCTGCTTGACCTCCTTGCGGAACTGCGTCACATCCTTGAGGACCTTCGCATCCTGGTTGCCGACCCGCTGCACCATGTCGAGGCGCCCGAGGAGGTCGTCGAGGCTCTCGGCGCCGAGAATGACCTCGACTGCCCCGCCGCCGTCGCCGTTGACGTAGAGCGCCCGCAGCCGATCTGCGATGTGTACCTGCGCGGCGCCGAGGCTCTTCTTCGCAACGACGAGGTGCCGTGCGTTCGAGTTGAGATCGGCGTCGATCTGCTTCAGCTGCACGTTCGCGTAGTTGTAGGACTCGATCGCCTGCTCGAGCTGCGGCTGCGCTGCCTCGATCTGAGCGAGAACGGCCTGCGCCTGCGCACGCTTGGACTTGATCGACGGATCGGCAGTCGACGAGGAGACGACGGTCAATACCGAAAGGCAGACCACCGCAAGGGCGAGGATTTTGGCCGGAGCCTGTCGCGTTCTCGAACTATTCATAAGCCGGTTCGATCGTCGAAAGGCACCTCCAAAAGCGGCGGAGCCCATCCGAGGGGTGCAGTCTAGCAGCGCCAGCTGCCGACTGCAACCGAGAAGGGGTTTAAATCCCTGCAAAACACTGTTTTTTGCGCGGTTGACGACCCGGTTTTTGCTACGGTCTACGCCTTGTGAGAGCGCTGAATCCACGGCGGTCGCTGCTCGCAGCCGCTCTCGTAACGGGCGCGCTGGTCACCATCTCGACACCGTCAGGCGGTGCCGAGAACCGCACCGGCGCTCGCCGACCGGGCGGCGAGCCTCGCGCGATCGGAGTCCGCAGCGCTGCTCGAGCTGTATGCGGCGGAGTCAGCGCTCTCGCGCGCGCGGAGGGATGCCGCCGCGCTTACAGCTCGATCGGCCGCACTCGAGGCCAGTGAGCGGAGCCTCGCCGCTCGTGCGGAGATCGTCGACCGCTCCCTGAAGGCGTCGCAGGAACGCGTCGCCACGCTTCTGCGCGCGCTCTATATCCAGGGTGAGCCCGACCCGATCTCGGTCATTCTCGGCGCTACGTCGCTCGACGAGGCCGTTGCTGGAATCGAGGGCCTCTCGCGCGCCACGGCCCAGAACCGGCGGCTCAGCGGCGAGGCGACGGCTCACGCACGGAAGCTCGTCGCGCTCAGAGCGCAACTCGTCGAGGAGCGGGCAGAGCTTGACCCGCGCCGAGAGCGCCGCGCGCGCGAGCGTTTCGCGCCTCGAGTCAGCAGTCGCGGGACGGAGCGCCACCGTCGCGGCCGTACGGCGCGCTCGATCGTTGACGACCGAGCGACTGGCTGCACTCGAGGCACGGGCGCAGGCAGCCGAACGCAGGTCGGCCGAGATCACGTCGAGGTCGGCAGCAGCCCCCGAGCCCTCAACGGCAGCCCCATCGGCAGGGACGACAGAGACTTCCCCGGCGCAGGACGCGTCGGCACCCCCAGGCACGCCGACGCAGGGGACGCGGCAGTTCGTTGCCGACGCGGTCGCCTACCACCTTCCCGGCAAGACGGCGAGCGGCCTCCCGGTCGGCGTCGGCGTGATCGCCGTCGACCCCACCGTGATCCCGCTCGGCACCCGCGTGTTCATTCCCGGCTACGGCCCGGCGGTCGCCGCAGACGTCGGCTCAGCGATCAAGGGCAACATCATCGACCTCTGGATGCCGAGTACCGCGCAGGCGCGCGCCTGGGGTCGGCGCACGGTCACGATCACGATCTACGGCTGAGCCCGTGACACGTCGGGCCTGCCTTACTGCGCTCGTCGTTGCCTCGCTCGCCGGAGCCGCGTCAACGGCACTCGGCGCGAACGGCCTCGAGCCACGGCTGACGAAGGCGTTGACCGGGCCGTCGCTGTCGCTCGGCCAGACGGCTGCGCTCGCAGTCGACCTCGCGACGGGCGAGACGCTCTACTCCCACAAGAGCGACGTTCCCTTCGCTCCGGCGTCGAACGAGAAGGTCCCCGTCTCCTTCGCAGCCCTGACGCGCCTCGGGACGGGCTACCGGTTCCACACCGAGGTGTACGGCGTCGGGACGCGGACAGGCGCTGCGTGGGACGGCGATCTCGTACTGAAGGGCTTCGGTGATCCGACGTTGTCCTCCTCGGACATCGAACGTCTCGCCGCGACCATCCGCGGACGCGGGATCCGCTCCATCACGGGACGTGTGCTCGGTGACGAGTCGTTCTACGACTCGAGGCGGGCCGTTGCCGGGTGGAAGGGGTCCTTCCTCGGTGGGGAGGCACCGCCGCTTTCGGCGCTGATCGTGGATCAGGCGCGCGGCTGGCCGGCGCTCTCGCCACCGCTCCTCGCGGCCCGTGCCCTCCGGGACGCGCTCACGCGTCGGGGTGTGACGGTCGCTGGCCGTCCGGGACTCGGCGTCGCTCCTGCGGCCGCGACATCACTCGCCTCCGACACGTCGGACCCGCTCTCGGCGATCGTGAGGCACATGAATCGTGAGAGCGACAACTTCTACGCCGAGATGCTCCTCAAGCAACTGGCAGCTGCGGCCGGCAAGCCGGGCACCTCGGCGGGTGGAGGCAAGATCGTGATCGCGGCGATGCGCGAGGCCGGAATCCCGGTCAAGGGCGTGCGCATCGTCGACGGCTCGGGCCTCTCGAGCCTCGACCGGCTCACCGCAGCCGCACTCGTGGGCGTTCTCCGCGCAGGGGCGACCGATCCCTCGATCAAGCGCGCCTTCGTCGACTCGCTGGCAGTCACGGGGAGGAGCGGCACGCTCCAGGATCGTCTGCCCGCCCTCCGTGGCGTCGTCCGGGGCAAGACGGGAACGACGAACCTTGCGTGCACGCTGTCCGGGCTGATCGGAAAGGAAATCGCGTTCGCCGTGCTCGAGAACGGGAATCCGGTCTCGTCGTGGGCCGCGCGAGGCGCGCAGGACACATTCGTGACGATCCTGGCGGCGACGACGCCGACCGGCTAGTGGTCTCTCCGGGAAATCCGTGCTGGGTTCGTCGGCGAAAACCGAGCAGGCCGAGGACGCAGGGAGTCTCGATACTGGGCTGTACCGGGGCGACCGAGGACGACGGCATGCGAAGCGTTTGCAGCCACACGAAGACGGTACGGATTTTCCGGAGCGACCACTAGGTGTCGTGGGTGTCCGCAACGGTAGGCCGGAAATGATCGTCGCGGGACACCCCTCCTCATGCTGATCGGGTAGTGCGCGTCTCACAACGGTTCCTGGCTCCGAGCAAACGTTGCGCGACGCGGCACTACGAGGCTTCGATCAAAGCTCGCAGCTCGGCCTCGCCGAGGATCGGCACACCAGCCTTCTCGGCCTTCGCCGCCTTCGACCCGGGGCTCTCGCCCACGATCACGCCGGTCGTCTTCTTCGATACCGAATCCGACACCTTCGCGCCGAGCGCCTCGAGCGCCGCCTTCGCCTCATCGCGCGTGTAGCCGTCGAGCGTGCCGGTGATCACGTACTGCGACCCTGTGAGCGGGCCGACGACCGCCCGCTCCGCCTCACTCAGCTCGAACTGGAGGCCGAGCGAGCGCAGATCCTCGACGAGAGCGCGGTTCTCCTCGTCGGCGAACCACTCGGCAATCAGCTCGGCGCGATCGGGCCCGATCCCCTCCGCCTCCTCGAGCTCCTCCTGCGTCGCGGCCATCAGCACGTCGACCGTGCCGAAGTGCCGCGCCAGGTTGCGCGCGAGGACCCATCCCACCTTCGGCATGTTGAGACCGAAGAGGACGCGAGAGAACGGCTGTGCCTTCGAGCGTTCGATCGCCGCGACGGCGCTCGCGGCCGAGATCTCGCCGTAGCCCTCGACCTCGAGCAGCTGCTCCGGGGTGAGGCGATAGAGGTCGGGCATCGAGCGCAGCAGGCCTTCATCCCAGAGCTTGCGCACGAACTGCTCCCCCACGCCCTCGATGTCCATCGCCGCGCTGACCCAGTGGATCAGCGTCTCGAGCCCTCGCGAAGGGCAGGCGCGGTTCGGGCAGCGGTGCTTGACCTCCCCCTCGGGCTTCACGACCTCGACGCCGCAAAGTGGGCAGTGCGCGGGCATCTTCCAGTCGACCGTGCCGGGCCGGTGCTCGCCCGCCGGTCCGACGACCTGGGGGATCACGTCGCCCGCCCGCTGGACGATCACGAGGTCGCCCTCGCGGATCCCCTTGCGGTTGATGTCCTCCTCGTTGTGCAGCGTCGCGCTCGTGACGGTGACGCCGCCGACCTGGACGGGCTCGAGCTCGGCCCACGGGTTCAACGCCCCTGTTCGACCGACCCGGATATGGATGCGCGCCAGGGTCGTGACCGCGGTCGACGGCGCCCACTTGAACGCGCGCGCCCAACGGGGCCGCTCGTGCAGCGCGCCGAGGCGCTGCTGCTGCGCGAAGGAGTCGACCTTGATCACGATGCCGTCGATCTCGTAGTCGAGCTCGGCCCGGCGGCTTTCCCACTGCTCGCACGCGGTCGCGACCTCCTCGATCGTGTGGAAGCGCTCGGCGTGAGGATTCGTCCGGAAACCACGCTCGCGCAACCAGCCGAGCATCTCGAAATGCGTCTGCGGCGTCGCGCCCTCGTGGACACCTGCGCCGTAGATCCAGATCGACAGCGGGCGCTCGGCAGTGATCGCCGGATTCAGCTGACGCAGCGATCCCGCCGCGGCGTTGCGAGGATTCGGCGCCTCCTTCTTGCCGGCTGCGGCCTGCGCGGCGTTGAACCGCGCGAATCCCGAGAGCGGGAAGTAGACCTCCCCACGCGCCTCGAAGAGCCTTAGTGGCTCCTCACCGTCCGGCACGCGCATGCGCAGCGGCACGGCTTCGATCACGCGCACGTTCGCTGTCACGTCCTCGCCGCGGAATCCGTCGCCTCGCGTGGCGGCGCGCACGAGGAGGCCTGTCTCGTAGATGAGCGAGATCGCCGAACCGTCGATCTTCGGCTCGATCACGTAGGCGACCGGCTCGTCGGTGCCGAGGCGCTTGCGGACATCGCCGTCCCACTTCTCGAGCGCCTCGCGCGTCGTCACCTTCTCGAGCGAGCCCATCGGGGCCAGGTGGTCGACCTTCGTGAAGCCCGCAGCCGGGGCCGCGCCGACCCGTCTCGTCGGCGAGTCCGGGGTAATCAGCTCCGGATTCGCGTCCTCGAGGGCCTGCAGCTCGTCGTACAACGCGTCATAGGCCGCGTCGGGGATCTCCGGGTCGTCGAGGACGTGGTAGCGGTAGGCGTGGTGCTCGATCACGCGCCGGAGCTCCTCGATGCGTACCGGAGCGTCAGACAAGCGCGAGGATCTCCGCGGGATGCTGGACGAGTGCGTCTGGCTCTGCCGCGAGAAGCCGCTCGTCGGGATGGATCCCACCCCAGCCAACAGCGATCGTGTACGCACCCGCCGCGTTGCCGGCCTGGATGTCGAACGGTGAGTCGCCCACGTACACCGCCTCCCCCGGCGTCGCACCGAGACGGTGCAGCGCTTCGAGGACCGGATCGGGATCGGGCTTGTGCCGCTCGGTGTCGTCCGAGCCGACGAGAACAGTCGGTCAGCTCCGGGAGAAACGGGAACCGGTCGAAGGCGAGGTGGACGGTCGAGCGCCGCTTGGCCGTCACGATCCCGAGCTGGTGTCCGCGCCCGACGAGGTCGCGGAGGAGGTGCTCGACCCCGTCGAACGTCTCGAGCGTGGCGTGCAGCGGCTCGTTGTGGGCGCGGTAGACGTCGATCAACTCGTCGACGCGATCCGGGTCGAGATCGCGCATCTGCGACACGAGCCCCTGCCCACCGATGGCGGCACGCACAGCGTCCTCGTCGGGCTCACGGCCGAGCACGGTGACAGACGCGTGACGCATCGAGGCCATGATGATCGGCCCCGAGTCGATCAGGGTGCCGTCGAGGTCGAAGAGGATGACGCGGTAGCGCACCGTCCGATCGTATCGACGTCAGTGGGGCGACCCGCGACGTAGACCCGAAATGATCGTTGCGGGACACCCCACTCCATGTTGGTTGGGTAGCGCTAGATGCCGCCGTACTCCACGTGCTCGAGGTAGAGCCCCCAGGGAGGCGCCGTCGCCCCGCCTTCCGAGCGAGGACGACCGTCCAGCAGTCGCGCGAACCGCTCCGGGCTCGCCTGCAGCATCGTGCCGACGAGCGTCCGCACCATGTGCCGCAGGAACGAGTCCGCCGTGACGGTGAAGTGGAGATGATCGCCGCGCCGCTCCCAGGCGGCCTTGCGGACGATGCGGACGAAGACGTCGTGCTGGGTCTCGGCCGGCGTGAACGCGGTGAACTCGTGCTCTCCGGGAAGCAGTGCGGCGCATCGCTGTAGCCGCTCGATCTCGAGCGGGCCTCGGCCACCAGAGCGAGCGCCGAGCCTCGAGTGCCGAGCGGGCCGGCCGGTTCAGCACGATGTAGCGGTACGAGCGTGCGGTGGCCGAAAAGCGCGCGTGGAAGCCCTCGGGAGCATCCTCGACCGCGAGCACCGAGACGTCCGCCGGCAGCTGGGTGTTCAGCGCCTCTGCAGCCTTCGCCGCGGGTGCGCCTGCAGTGACGTGCACGCTCGCAACCTGCCCGGTCGCGTGCACTCCCGTGTCGGTGCGACCTGCGACCGCTAGGTCACTCCAGCCTCGTGGATAGATGACGTCGAGCGCCTCGCGCAGGACGCCCTCGACGGTTCGCTGATCCGGCTGCCTCGCCCAGCCGTGGAAGGCGCCGCCGTCGTACTCCAGAGTGAGCCTGAGCAGTGCCACGGACCGATCGTTGTACCAGGCTTCTACGAGCGCGGCGCGGGATCGACCTCGAGCACGAGCTCGTCGACGGCACGAACGACGATGCTCGAGCCCGGCTCGATCGGCACCTCGGCACGGGCGCCCCAGATCTCTCCGTCGACCCGCACCTGCCCGATCTCCTCGGGCGTCCCCGGGGTGAGGCGCGAGGCGGCGACGCCGCGACGCCCGACGAGCGCCTCCACGCCGACTGCCGGTGGCCCCCTCCGGCGCTGGCGACGCGACCACCACACGAAGACCAGGATCTCGACGACATCGATCACGATCGCGACGACGACAACGATCACGTTCCACGGCGAGTCGAGGAACAGAAGGGCAATGATGAGCGCGATCAGCGTCAGCATGAGTGAAGCGTACGGGTCGCCACGTGGGCCAGGGAGGATTCGTTCCCGGGGAACGACGAGGGGCGCCCGCGGGCGCCCCTCGAATCAGCTCCGACCCGCGTCGGGTCAGGCAGCCGCAGCCGCCGGGTCGTAATCGACGAACTCGAGTAACACCATCGGCGCAGCATCACCCGGGCGCGGCCCGAGCTTGACGATGCGCGTGTAGCCACCGTTCCGCTCCGCGAAGCGCGGGGCGACGTTCAGGAACAGGTGGTGCACGACATCGTTCGAGCGAAGCTCGGCCATCGCCTGCCGGCGTGCGTGAAGGTCACCACGCTTGCCGAGCGTGACCATCTTCTCGGCATACGGCTTGACCGCCTTCGCCTTCGCCTCGGTCGTCTTGATCCGGCCGTGCTGGATCAGCGCGCCCGCGAGATTGGAGTACAGCGCCTTGCGGTGGGCTGAATCCCGGCCGAGCTTCTTGCCTGCGCGTGCGTGCCTCATGGCTAGACGAGCTCCTCGCCCTTGAGCGTCAGGCCGTGCGCGGCGAGCGTCTCGCGGACCTCCTCGACCGACTTGCGACCGAAGTTCGGGATCGCGGCGAGCTCGGCCTCGGACTTGGAGGTGAGGTCGCCGATCGTCTCGATGCCGACACGCTTGAGGCAGTTGTAGGAGCGGACACCGAGCTCGAGCTCCTCGATCGGGAAGTTCTCCATCCCGTGAGAGGTCGACGCCTCGGCAGCTGCCTCGATCGCCGCCTCGCTGAAGCCCTCGATCGCGTCGAGATCCGTGAAGATCGCGAGCTGCCGGATCAGGATGTCTGCAGCCTGACCGATCGCATCACGCGGCTCGATCGAACCGTCCGTCGTGACGTCGAGGATGAGCTTGTCGAAGTCGGTGCGCTGACCGACGCGTGCCGACTCGACCTCGTAGGCGACCCGACGGACCGGCGAGAAGATCGAGTCGATCGGGATCACGCCGATCGTCATCGTTTCCGTGCCACGATTCACGTCGGCCGGCATGTAGCCGCGGCCACGACCGATCGTCAGCGTCATCTCGAGCTTGCCCTTCGCGGCGAGCTGAGCGATCTCGAGCTCCGGGTTCAGGATCTCGAGATCGGCAGGCGCCTCGATGTCCGCAGCGGTGACGATGCCGGGGCCCTTCTTGGAGATGTGCACCTCGACCTCGGGCGACTCGCCGTGGAGCAGGCAAATCAGGCTCTTGAGGTTGAGGATGATGTCGGTGACGTCCTCGCGCACGCCGGGAAGTGTCGTGAACTCGTGCGACACGCCCTCGATCTTCACGGCAGTCACGGCCGTCCCCTCGAGCGAGGAGAGCAGGACGCGGCGGAGCGAGTTACCGAACGTGTAGCCGAACCCTCGGTCGAGGGGCTCGATCGCGAACACGCCGCGATGATTGTCGCCCTCTTCGCTGACGATGCGGGGAATCTGGAATTCCATCAGGCTTGAACGAGTTGCCAATGCGATCCTTTCGTGTTCTTTCTCACAGCTGGTGCTGAGCGGGGATCGGGCGGGCTGCGCCGTCGCCCATACGGTAGCAGGAGAGGACGAGCCTCTCCGTGTCCTATTTCGAGTACAGCTCGACGATGAGTGACTCCTGCACGGGGGTGTCGATCTCCGCGCGCTCGGGCCAACGCAGCACCTTGCCGGCGAGGCCCTCGTGGTCTGCCTGCAGCCACGGTGCGACGGAGGCCGTGAGGTCGGTCGCGTCGCGGACGAGCGGCGCCGCAGCACTGCCCGACTTCAACGTGATCACGTCGTTCGGACGAACGGCGAAGCTCGGAATGTTGACCCGGCGGCCGTTGACCTGGAAGTGGCCGTGGCGGACGAGCTGCCGCGCCTGTGCGCGAGAGCCCGCAAAGCCGAGCCGGTAGACGACGTTGTCGAGACGGGTCTCGAGCATCCGGAGCAGGTTCTCGCCGGGGGCGCCGAGGCCCTTCGTCGCCTTCTCGTACGTGTTGCGGAACTGCTTCTCGAGCAACCCGTAGTAGCGGCGCGCCTTCTGCTTCTCGCGCAGCTGGAGCAGGTACTCGCTCTGCTTGATCCGGCCACGGCCGTGCTCGCCCGGCGGATAGGAGCGGCGCTCGATGGCACACTTCTCGGTCAGGCAACGCTCGCCCTTGAGGAACAGCTTGATGCCCTCGCGGCGGCAAAGCCGACACTTTGGCCCCAGATCCCTGGCCATTAGACGCGCCTCCGCTTCTTCTGCCGGACGCCGTTGTGCGCCTGCGGGGAGACGTCCTTGACGCCCAGGATCTCGAGCCCGGCTGCCTGCAGCGAGCGAATCGCGGTCTCGCGACCGGAGCCCGGCCCCTTGACGAAGACCTCGACCTTCTGCAAACCGTGCTCCATTCCCTTGCGTGCGCAGTTGTCCGCGGTGACCTGCGCTGCGAACGGTGTGGACTTGCGCGATCCCTTGAACCCGGCCGAACCGGCCGACTCCCAGGCGATCACGTTGCCGTCCTTGTCCGTGAGCGACACGATCGTGTTGTTGAACGACGTCTTGATGTGGGCCTGGCCGATCGCGATGTTCTTCTTGACGCGACGGCGCGTGCGACCGCGGGCGGCCGCTGCCTTACGAGGAGGTGCCATCTACTTCCCCTTCTTCCCGCGTCCGACCGTCTTCTTCGGGCCCTTGCGAGTACGTGCGTTGGTCTTGGTGCGCTGGCCGCGGGCCGGAAGGCCGCGCCGATGCCGGATGCCGCGATAGCAGCCGATCTCGGCCAGTCGCTTGAGTGCCTGGGAACGTTCGCGACGCAGGTCACCCTCGACCTCGACGTTGTCGTCGATGTAGGAGCGGAGCTTCGTGACCTCGTCGTCGGTCAGATCCTTGATCTTCTGGTCCGGGTCGAGCTCGAGCGCCTTGCAGATCTTCTGCGCGGTCGACTGGCCGATGCCGTAGATGTACGTGAGCCCGATCTCCAGACGCTTCTGGTTCGGGAGGTTGACGCCTGCGATGCGAGCCATTAGTGGTTCTCCTGTGACGTTTCGCTTCTCGGGTGCGAGACGCAAGCAGTGCGAGGACGCAGGGGCATTCAGGCCGGTTGCCTGGATGCGACCGAGGACGACGCAATGCGCCGCGGGTTGCCGTGGGTTGACGCAGATCACCATGGTGCGCCCATGCCGCTTGATGACGCGGCAGCGCTCACACATTGGCTTGACTGATGGGCGAACTTTCATCGTGAATTCCTTGGTGGCGGTTGTGGGTGACGAGTCAGCGGTGACGGAACGTGATGCGGCCGCGCGTGAGGTCGTAGGGAGAGAGCTCGACCTTGACCCGGTCGCCGGGGAGGATGCGAATGTAGTGCTTGCGCATCTTCCCGGAGATCGCGGCGAGAACCGTGTGTCCTTCATCGAGCTGCACCCGGAACATCGTGCTCGGGAGCGCCTCGACGACCTCGCCTTCGACCTCGATCTTCTCTTCCTTGACTGCCACCCTTCCCTCGCGCGAACGCCTTGTGGTGATTGAAAGCCCTCGAACTCGAGAGCACGAACGAAACAGCGGAACCGAACCGTCTGACGAATCCCATTGCGCAGCGAGACGGCCGCGCCGCGGGCCGCTTACTGTAGCAAACTCGCGGTCTCGACCGCGATTCCGACGCGTGGGGTGAGAATGCGTGGCCCCGAGGCCGTGATTGCGACCGTATGCTCGAAGTGCGCGGCAAGCGAGCCGTCCTCCGAGGAGATCGACCAGCCGTCGTCGTGGAGGTACACCTCGGGCGATCCGATCGTGATCATCGGCTCGATTGCGATCGTCATCCCCTCCGTGAGCTTCGGCCCGCGACCGGGCTGACCGAAGTTCGGCACGTGGGGATCCTCGTGGTAGTGCCTACCGACGCCGTGTCCGACGAGGCTCCGGATCGACCGAGAAACCGGCTGCCTCGACGACTGTCTGCACGGCGAACGAGATGTCTCCGACGCGGTTCCCTGGCTGCGCCTGCTGCGATGCCCGCCGCCAGCGCCTCCTGGCACGTATCGAGCAAGCGTTGTGCCTCGGGCTCGATCTCACCGACGCCGAACGTATACGCGCTGTCGGCGATCGCGCCGTCGAGGACGACGCCGACGTCGATCGTGATCAGGTCGCCGTTCTTGACGACGTACGGACCGGGGATCCCGTGGACGACCATCGAGTTCGGCGAGATGCAGATCTCTGCCGGGTAGGTCCCGTGATACCCCTTCGACGCGGACACGCCACCGTGAGCCGTGACGAACGCGCCGGCGATGTCGTCGAGCTCGCCCGTCGTGATTCCCGGGCGCAGATGCTCGCCGACGTGCGAGATCGTTGCCGCGACGAGAGTCGCCGGCGCGCGCGATCCGCTCGATCTCCTCCGGGCCCTTGCGAATGATCATGAGTCGACCGTCCGGAGAGCGTCTTCGATCTCGGCGAAGACGTCGTCCACGGCCCGATGCGCAGCGAGCGTATGGAGTGTCCCGGCAGCGCGATACCGCTCGACGACCGGCTCGGTCTGCTCGTGGTAGATCGCGAGCCGCCGCGCCACGACCTCGGGCGTGTCGTCGGCCCGCCCCTCCTCGTACGCACGACCGAGGGCTCGAGCAGCCGCCGTCTCGTCGTCGAGATCGAAGAAGAGCACTGCGTCGAGCGGCCGGCCGATCGTCGTCGAGCATCTCGTCGAGCTCCTCGGCCTGAACGAGGTTGCGCGGGAACCCGTCGAGGACGAACCCACCGCGCGCATCGCTGCGCGAGAGCCGGTCCCGGATCAGGGCGATCGTCAGCTCATCCGGCACGAGCTCGCCGGACGCAAGGATCGGCTCTACCTGGCGGCCGAGGTCTGTTCCCTCGTGCGATCGCAGCGCGGAACATGTCCCCTGTCGAGACGTGGGGAATACCGTGGGCTGCGCAGATCCGCTTTGCCTGCGTGCCCTTCCCGGATCCCTGTGGCCCGAGAACGAGAACGTTGATCGACGCTATTTGAGGAAGCCCTCGTAGTTGCGCATCATCATCTGGCTCTCCATCTGGCGCATCGTGTCGAGCGCAACGCCGACCGCGATCAGCACCGAGGTGCCGCCGAGCGCGCCGGAACTCGCCTGGGAGAAGCCGAAGAAGCGGATGAAGAGGCTCGGCGAGATGGCGACGAGCGCGAGGAAGAGCGCACCGGGAAGCGTCAGGCGCGTCATCACGCGGTCGAGGTACTGCGCAGTCGGTGGCCCTGGCCGGATCCCGGGGATGTACCCGCCGTACTTCCGGAGGTTGTCGGCCTGCTCGACGGGGTTGAACTGCACCGCCGTGTAGAAGTACGTGAAGAGAATGATCAGACCCGCCTCGATGAGCAGGTAGGTGATGTTGCCCGGCTGGAAGTGGTCGTTGATGAACTCCTGCGTGGCCGGGAAGTACTGCGCGATCGTCGCCGGGAACGCGAGCAGCGCCGCGGCGAAGATGACCGGGATCACGCCGGCCATGAGGATGCGCAGCGGCAGGTAGGTGGCACCACCGGTCGTCATCCTCCGTCCGACCTGGCGGCGCGCGTACTGGATCGGGATCCGGCGCTGGCCTTCCTGGACGAACACGACCGAGGCGACGATGGCGAGAGCGATGAGCGGGAAGAAGATGCGCTCCATCGGCCCGCCGTTCCACCAGGCGCTGATCCCGATCGGGAGGCTCGTGAGGATCGAGGCGAGAATGAGGATCGAGATGCCGTTGCCGATCCCGCGCTTCGTGATCTGCTCACCGAGCCACATCAGGAGCACGGTGCCCGTCGTCAGCGAAACGACGATGAGGGTCATCCGGCCGGCGTTTGCCTCGAGCGCATCCTGCCGCTGGAACAGCACCGCGTACCCGAAGGCCTGCAGCGCGGCGAGCACGACGGTGAGGTACCGCGTGTACTGGTTGATCTTCGCGTAGCCGGACTCGCCTTCCTTCTGCAACTCGGCGAGCTTCGGCACGGCGACCGTCATCAGCTGGACGATGATCGATGCCGTGACGTACGGCATGATCCCGAGCGCGAAGAGCGAGAACTGCGAGAGCGCGCCGCCCGAGAACAGGTTGAGAAGCCCGAGAATCGAGCCGCCCTGGCCGTTGAAGTAGTTCTCGATCGCCGCGGCATCGACGCCCGGAGCAGGCAGCCAGGAGCCGAGCCGATAGATGGCGAGGATGAACGCCGTGAAGAGAATTCGACGTCGAAGTTCAGGGACGCGCCAGGCGTTTCCGAGCCAGCTCAGCATTACTCAGCAGTTGCCTCGTCGGCCGAAGCCTCGGGTGCCTCCTCGGCGACCTCGACCGCCACGTCTTCGACCGACGACCTCCTCGACCGCCGCGGGCCGCTTGGCCTTGGCCTTCTTCGGCTTCTTGGCGACGGGCTCGCCGCGCAACCAGGTGACGGTGCCACCGGCTGCCTCGATCTTCTCCTTCGCGGTCTTCGAGAAGCCGTGTGCCGTGACGGTGAGGCTCTTCGTCAGGTCGCCGGAGGCGAGAATCTTGATGTCGATCTTCGTGTTCTTGATCAGCCCGGCTGCAACGAGTGCGTCGGGAGTCACCTCGGCGCCCGCTTCGAAGCGGGCCTCGAGATCACGAAGGTTGACGGGCTGGGTGGACGTGCGGAACGGGCCGATCGGCATGGCGTCGGCCGACGTGTTGCCCCGCAGCTTCGGGAGCTGCATGTCGATCGGCATCTGCCCGCCCTCGAACCCGGCCGGCATCATGTGCGACCCGGAGCGTGACTTCTGGCCCTTGATCCCGCGACCGGAGTAGCGCCCCTTGCCGGAGCCCATGCCGCGGCCGACCCGCTTGCGTGCCTTGCGCGGCTGTGCCGGCTGGAGGCTGTGGAGATTGAGCTCCTCGGCCATGTCTACGCGTCCTTCCCTTCGACCTTGACGAGATGAGCGACGTGGCGCAGCTGGCCGGCCAACACCGCGCACTCCGTGTGCTCGGCGCTGCGGCCGATCTTGCCGAGGCCGAGCGCCCGAATGGTGCCGTGGTGCGCCTTGCTCTGACCGATCGCGCTCCTGATCTGCGTGACCTTCACCGTGCTCATGCGGTTACCTCCACTGCGTCGGCATCGGCAGGAGCGTCCGCTGCTGCCTCGGCCGCGGCCGCGGCTGCGACCTTGACCGCGTCGTACCCACGCGGAAGCGGAAGTACCTCGCGGATCGTCTTGCCGCGCTGCCGGGCGATGTCCTCCGGGCGACGCAGGTGCTTGAGCCCGTCGACCGTGGCCTTCGCCATGTTGATCGGATTCGTGGTGCCCAGGCTCTTCGCGAGAACGTCACGGATACCTGCGAGCTCGAGGACGGCGCGCACTCCGCCGCCGGCGATGACGCCGGTACCTTCACTGGCCGGTCGGAGGAAGACGCGCGCTGCGCCGAACTCGCCGAGGATCTCGTGCGTGATCGTCGTGCCGTGCTTCGGCACCGTGAACAGGTTCTTCTTCGCGTCGTCGACGGCCTTGGAGATGGCGAGCGGAACCTCGCGCGCCTTTCCGTATCCGACGCCGACCCGATCGGTCTCGTCTCCGACGACGACGAGCGCCGTGAACGAGAACCGCCGGCCACCCTTGACGACCTTGGCGACGCGGTTGATCTCGATCACGCGTTCCTTCAGCTCGCGTGTCTCAGCTACCCCAAACGTGCTCAAAACTCAAGTCC
>CAVUIQ010000002.1:0-10972 GCA_963741655.1 uncultured Thermoleophilia bacterium | reverse complement strand
GAGTTGCTCGGGCGCGCTGTCACGCTCGCGCGCCTCGGTCGCGCCGCCACGCTCGCCGCCTGAGCGAGTCCGCGCACCAACTTTCGGGTTTGGCGGGAGTCTCTGGTTGTGCGTCCGGGGTCGTGATGCGCAGGGGACGCCGAGCGGAGGGCTTGACTTTCGACTCGCTGCGCCCTATAAGAGACACCTGAATCAGGTCTCAGGTTTTGAGCCTTCTCGAACGCCGGCGCGATCGGCCAGGAGAGTGGGTGAGAGATTCCGAGGCAACTTCCGTCCGCTCCACACGTCTCATTCGAACACCCTAACTCGACACCTGAATCAAGTATCAGGTTTCGGGCACATCACACCAGGAGGATGCGTTCATGCGCAATCGCTTCACGATCGTCATGCTCGGGGCCGCGCTCTTCATGCTCCTCGCCGGGACGGCAACCGTGGCCGCGCGCTCTCAGGCGACGGCCTCGTACAAGATCGGCTTCATCTACCCGCGCACCGGCCTTCTCGGGGCGTACGGTGCCGAGGAGATCCAGGGCTTCAAGCTCGGGCTCCAGTACGCGACCAAGGGGACCAACAAGGTCAACGGCAAGACGCTCGACGTCACGTACCTGGACGACAAGGGCGACGCCGCCACCGGCGTCACCCAGGCGAAGGATCTGATCGGCCAGGGCTACAAGATCCTGATGGGAACCGGGTCATCCGGCGTCGCAGTGCAGATTGCTCCGCTTGCCGCACAGAACAAGGTGCTGTACATCTCCGGCCCAGCCGCTGCCGACGCGATCACGGGGATCAACAAGTACACGTTCCGCGCCGGTCGGCAGACGATCCAGGACGTGCTCACCGCCAAGTCGTTCCTCGGCAAGACGAGCGGCAAGAAGGTCGTCGTCTTCAATCAGGACAGCGTGTTCGGCCACGGCAACTACGCAGCCGTGAAGGCGTTCTTCACCGGGCACAACGTCACCGAGATCTCGGTTCCGCTGAGCGCGACCGACTTCACTCCGTTCGCGCAGCAGGCGAAGAATGCGAATCCGGACCTGATCTTCATCGCGTGGGCCGGCACGACGGGCGGCGCGATGTTCAAGACGCTGGATCAGCAGGGGGTCTACAGTGGCACGCAGGTCGTGACGGGTCTCGCCGAGCGGGCGACTTGGCCGGCATTCGGCGACCCGGCGACCAAGATCAACTTCCTGTCGCACTACGTCAACACGGCTCCGAACAACAAGGTCAACACCTGGCTCAAGACGAAGCTCCGCGGTCGCAATCAGGTGCCTGACCTGTTCACGCCGGACGGCTTCGTGCAGGCGCAGATGCTCGTGCAGGCGCTGAAGAAGGGCGACTACGACGTGGACAAGATGATCAGCTCGCTCGAGGGTTGGCGGTTCCTTGCTCCCAAGGGCTTCCAGGCGATCAGGCCGCAGGATCACGCAATGCTGCAGCCGATGTTTCGCGTCAAGCTGGTCAAGGTGAATGGCCGTCTCGTCGCCAACGTCCTCGGCACCGCATCGACGTACGAAACGGCACCGCCGATCGTGCCGATGAGGGGCTGAGGGGTCGAAGGTAGCGACCGCGCGTGAGCGCAACACCGATCCTCGCCACGAGGAACCTCGGGCTTGACATTGGCGGCGCGACAATCGTCGCCGATGTGGAGCTCGAGGTCCTCGAGGGTGAACTGCTCGCCGTGATCGGCCCGAACGGGGCCGGGAAGACGACGCTGTTCAACCTCGTCTCTGGCCTGCGCCGCCCGACCACCGGCTCCGTCGAACTCGATGGCGTGGACGTGACGGATCAGCCGCCGTATCGCCGTGCGAAGGCGGGGATCGGTCGAACGTTCCAGGTCTCGAACATCTTCCCGCTCCTGTCCGTGCACGAGAACGTGCGACTGTCGGCGGAGGCTGCAATGGGCGGGACGATGAGGATATGGCGCCGGGCGACCGCGGTCGAGGACGCCGTTGCGCGTGCCTCCTGGGCGGTCGCACGGGTGGGTCTCGAGGCGCGTGAGTACTGGCCCGCCGGGATGCTGTCGCATGGAGACAAGCGCAAGCTCGAGCTCGCGATGCTCCTCGCCGCGGACAAGCGCGTGCTCCTGCTCGACGAGCCGATGGCCGGCGTGTCGATGGAGGACGTGCCGGAGCTCGTCGAGCTGGTCCGGTCGGTGCATGTGGACGAAGGCAAGACTGTCCTGATGGTCGAACACCACATGGAAGTGGTGATCGGGCTCGCCCAGCGGATCGCGGTCATGCACGGCGGCCGGCTTCTGGCCGTGGATGAGCCCGCGGCGATCATGAGCAACGAGACCGTGCAGCAGGCGTACCTCGGGGAGGAGCTCTAGTGGCCCCGCTTGTGTCCGTTCGCGACCTCCACGTGTATCTCGGTGAGTCGCACGTCCTGCAGGGAATCGCCTTCGACGTGGCGGACGGCGGCGTCACGGCGCTGCTCGGCCGAAACGGCGTCGGCAAGACGACGACTCTGCGGGCTCTCATGGGCCTCGTCGAACGCCAGGGGACGATCGAGCTGGCGGGAGACGACATCCAGAACCTGCGAACACACAGGATCGTCCGGCGTGGAGTCGGGTACGTCCCGGAGGATCGGGATGTCTTCTCGACGTTGACCGTCGATGAGAACTTGCGCCTGGCTGAACGGGACGCCGAGCCGCGATACGACCTCGTCTACGACCTGTTCCCCGAGCTCCGGGAGCGGGGCAAGCAGGCGGCCGGGACGCTCTCCGGAGGGCAGCAGCAAATGCTTGCTATCGGCCGGGCGCTCCTGAACGACAATCGCCTGCTGCTCATCGACGAGCCCACGAAAGGGCTGTCGCCCCTGCTGGTCACCGAGGTCGCCCGCGCCCTCGAGCGCGTCTCGGAGCTCACCACCGTGCTCCTCGTGGAACAGAACCTCGGTGTCGTCCAGCGCGTCGCACGCGATGTCGTCGTGCTCGACACCGGCCGCGTCGTGCACACGGGGCCGGCTCCCGAGCTCATGGACGACAAGCCCGCGATCCACCGCATGCTCGGAGTGGGATGAGCACCTTCCTCCTGCTCACGATCACGGGCCTCGGACTGGGGGCGATGTACTTCCTCGTCGCGTCGGGGCTGTCGTTGATCTATGGGCTGATGGGCGTACTGAACTTCGCCCACGGCGTCTTTCTCACCGTCACGGCGTACGCGCTCTGGTTCACCGAGTCGAAGCTCGGTGGCATAGCCGTGCTGCCGCGGTTCCTCATCGCTGCGCTGGTGGGTCTGATCGTCGCGGTGGTCTTCGCCGCGCTCACGGAGCTCGTGCTGATCCGACCGCTCTACGGCCGCCACATCGAGCAGGTGCTCGTCACGGTCGGACTGGCTCTCTCCGTCACGGCACTCGTGACGGCGATCTGGGGAAGCGACGCACGCGTCGTGGTAGCCCCAGCCTGGGTCGGAGAGACGACGACGATCTTCGGCGCGCACATTCCCAACGATCGCTGGCTCGAGATCGGAGCGGCGGTGATCGTGCTCTTCGCGCTCGAGGCCTTCCTCCGCAGGACGCGATATGGGCTTATCGTCCGCGCGGGTGTCGAGAACCGGCCGATGGTAACCGCGCTCGGAATCGACGTGCGCAAGTCGTTCACGCTCGTCTTCATGATCGGCGGCCTGGCTGCAGGCATCGCCGCAGTCCTCTACACGCTCTACTCGACGACGATCGACCCTCAGCAGGGAACGTCCCTCGTCATTTTCGCCTTCATCGTCGTCGTGATCGGTGGCCTCGGCTCGATCCGCGGCACGCTCTGGGCGGCGGTGATCGTGGGGCTCGTTCAGCAATACGCGAACTACTACGCGTCTTCCGGCCTCGGTGATCTCAGCGTCGTCCTGTTGCTCGGGATCGTCTTGATCGTGCGGCCTGGTGGCCTCTCTCGGAGCTTCGCGTGAAACGGGTCGCACTTCCCGTCGCGATCGTCGTCGTCCTCGCGCTCGTGCCCAAGCTCGCGATTGACATTCCGTACGTGTTCGGCGGCGGGCTGAACACACCGGGCACGCTCCAGCTGCTGGCGCTCTGCCTCCTGTTCGGAGGGGTGGCGCTCAGCTACGACCTCCTGTTCGGTTTTACGGGGCTGTTGTCGTTCGGGCACGCTCTCTACTTCGCCGTCGGTGTCTATATCGCGGCCATCGCGATGACGAGATGGCACTGGAGCTTCTGGCAGGCGGTTCTGTTTACTGCGGTCGTTGGGTTCGTGCTCGCCGCCGTACTCGGTGCCGTCTCGCTGCGGGTCGGCGGCATCGCCTTCGCCATGGTGACACTGGCCTTCGCGCAGGCCGGGTCGATCCTGGTGTTGAAGAATCCCTACGGATGGACGGGTGGCGAAGAGGGGTTCGGCACCGACTACCTCCAGCTGCCGACGTGGGCGGTCGGCATCTTCAACACGAAGTATCTCTACTGGCTTGCGCTCGGATACGCTGCGGCCGTGTTCGTGATCGTCCGCTGGGCCGTGAATTCGTCGCCCGGTCACGTCTGGCAGGCGATCCGCGAGAACGAGCTGCGCGTTCAGGTGCTAGGGCTGAAGCCCTACACCTACAAGTTGATGTCCTTCGTGCTCGCGTCGATGCTCGCGACCGCAGGCGGCGTCATCTACCTGCTGCTCCTCGGAGGAGCGAACACGCAGGTGACGACCGCGAGCTTCACGCTGACGCTGCTGCTGATGGTCGTGCTCGGCGGCACTGGCTCGCGTTGGGGTGCGATGATCGGCGGCATCCTCTACACCTTCGCCGACCACAGGCTCGGTGATCTCTCGTCGTCCAGCGCCGTTTCGAGCCTGCCCTCTGTGTTGCGGACACCGCTGCAGCAGCCGCTCTTCATCCTGGGGGTTCTGTTCATCCTGGTCGTGTTCTTCGTTCCGGGTGGGCTGACGCGCATCGGACAGGTCGGGATCCGCCTCGACCGGATCCTGCGGAAGCCGGCAGTGCAGGATGAGATCTCGTGAGGATCGAGTGGGAGTCGACCGGGGAAGGGCCGCCGCTGCTCCTGATCCAGGGACTCGGCTACGGTCGTTGGGGCTGGGATCCGATCGTCCCTGGCCTCGCTGTGCGACACCGTGTCGTCTCGTTCGACAACCGGGGCATCGGCGGATCCGACAAGCCCGAAGGACCGTACACGGCTTCGCAGATGGCGGGCGACGCGCTACAGGTGCTGGACGAGGCGGGTATCGAGCGCGCGCACGTGCTCGGGGCGAGCCTCGGAGGGATGATCGCGCAGGAGCTCGCCGTCGCCGCGCCGGAGCGCATCGACAGGCTCGTTCTCGGCTGCACGACGCCGGGTGGACCGAACGCTGTGCCAATGCCCGAGGTCACGATGCGGTTGTTCGCCGAGGTACAGTCGCTCGCGCCCGAGGTTGCGCTCCGGCGCTTCATCGAGAACGCGCTCGGCGAGGAACCGCCAACTGAGCTCGTCGACGAGCTCTTTGCGCGCAGAGTCGCCAACCCGCCCGATCAGGCCGGCTGGGAGGCCCAGGCGGCCGCAGGCATGGGGTTCCAGGGCGTTGGCGAGGACATCACTGCACCGACGTTGATTCTCGCGGGTACCGCCGACAATGTCGTCGATTACCGCAACGCAGAGCTGCTCGCCGCCCGGATTCCCGGCGCGCGCGTCGAGCTGTTCGAGGGCTCCGGGCATCTCTTCTTCTGGGAGCAACCGCACGAGTGCGTCAGGATCATTGACGGGTTTCTGGCATGAATCAGCTCACGATCGACAACATCATCCGCGATCGCGCCCGCATCACGCCCGGTCGGATCGCGATCGAGGAGGCTGGACGTACGTGGACCTACGCCGACCTCGACGTGCGTTCCGACGAGCTAGCGCGAGGCCTCTCGTACGGCGACCGCGTCTCGACCCTGACCGGCAACTCGGGCGAGCACGTGGCGCTGATGTTCGCCTGCGCCAAGACGGGGGCCATCCTCCATCCGATCTCGTGGAGACTTGCTCCCGCCGAGGTGGCGTTCCAGCTGGAGGACGCCGAACCGACGTTCTTCCTGATCGAGGACGAGCATCGGGCTCTCGGTGATGCTGCGCTCGGAATCGCGAGGGTGCAGCCCGCTCTCACGCTCGCAGGTTCACCCGGCGAGACGGGGCGACGAGCTTCGGGCGACGACCCACTGCTACTGATCTACACGTCGGGCACGACCGGGAAGCCGAAGGGTGCGCTGCTCACGCACGCGAACTGCTTCTGGACGAACCTCTCGTTCGACCTGGCAACCGGCATCCGGGCCGAGGACGTAGTCCTGCAGGTGTTGCCGCAGTTCCACTGCGGGGGGTGGAACGTGCAGTCGATCCTCGCATGGTGGAAGGGAGCGAGGCTCGTCCTCGAGCGCAGCTTCGACGCGTCGCGCGTGCTCGAGCTCATCGAGCGCGAGCGTGTGACAACACTAATGGGTGTTCCGGCGAACTACCTCTTCATCGCCCAAGAGCCACGGTTCCTCGAGGCCGACCTGAGCTCGCTGAGGCTCGCCGTCGTGGGGGGCGCCTCGATGCCAGAGGCGTTGCTCGACATCTGGGCCACCCGCGGCGTCGACATCGTGCAGGGGTACGGTCTCACCGAGGCCGCGCCCAATGTGCTCTGTCTCCCGCCGGAGGACGCGCGGCGCAAGGCCGGCTACGCGGGGAAGCCGTACCCGTACGTCACCTGTGAGCTTTCTTCCGAGAACGAGCTGCTGGTGCGCGGGCCGAACGTCTTCGCAGGGTACTGGCGCAACGACGAGGGGACAGCAAGTGCCTTTCGCGATGGTTGGCTGCTCACCGGAGACCTCGCCGAACGCGACGACGAAGGCAACTACAGGATCCTCGGCCGGCTCAAGGACATGATCGTCTCGGGCGGCGAGAACGTCTACCCGGCCGAGATCGAGGCCGTGATCCATGATCACCCTGCCGTGGCGGACGTCGCCGTCGTCGGCGTAGCCGACGAACGCTGGGGTGAGGCCGGTGTCGCGTTCGTCGTCGCTGAGTCCCCTGTCTCCGAGGACGAGTTGCGCGAGCACTGCCGTCAGCGCCTGGCAGGCTTCAAGGTCCCGAAGTTGTTTACCTTTGTCGACGAGCTACCTCGCAACTCGATGGGCAAGATCCAGAAATCCGAGCTAAAGGTGCAGACGTGACGGACGTCGTGACGAACGTCGAAGGGCGGCCGCTCTCCAGGCGGGGGCTCGACACGCGCCGGCGACTGCTCGATGCGGCCGAAGCGGTTTTCGGCGAGATGGGGTTCCCTGACGCTTCGGTCGTGAAGGTGGCCGACGCAGCCGGCGTCGCAACGGGCACGTTCTACCTCTACTTCGACTCGAAGCGCGCGATCTTCGTCGAGCTGATGATGGACCTGAACCGTCGCATCCGCCACGCCATGAGCGAGGGCGCGGCGCACGGCACTACGCGTCTCGAAAAGGAGATCCTTGGCTTCCAGGCGTACTTCCGCTTCACCTCCGAGCACCCGGCGCTCTATCGCATCATCAGGCAGTCCGAGTTTGTCGCCCCGGAGATGCTCCGCTACCACTACGATCGCGTCGCCGAGGGCTACGTGACGGCACTCGACACGGCGATGGAGTCCGGCGAGATCGGCCAGATCGACGCCGAAGTGACCGCCTACGCGCTGATGGGCCTCGGTGAGCTCGTGGGTATGCGTTGGATCCTCTGGGGGGATGGAGACCCGATGCCGGCGCGCGTCTCCGACGAGCTCGCGCGCATCATCCGCTGCATCCTCGAGGCCAAAGAGTGAGGCACGTGGGGCTGCTTGCGACCGCTTCGTACTTGCCGGAGCGGTGGATGACCGCTGCGGAGATTGCGGCGCTCTCCGGCATTCCGGAACAGGTGATCGTGCAGAAGTTCGGGCTGCGCGGCAAGCACATCGCAACGGCCGACGAGCACGTGAGCGACCTCTCGGTGAAGGCGATCGAACGCCTGCTCGGCGAGACTGGCTTCGACCCGAAGAAGATCGATGTCGTCATGTACTACGGTTCGATGTGGCGCGACCACGCCGTCTGGCAGGCGGCGCCGCACATCGCGTATCGCATGGGGGCAACGAACGCTTTCGCGATCGAGTACGACAACGTGTCGCATGGCACGCCGATCGCTCTGCGTCTCGCGCGCGACCTGCTGCGCGCTGAGCCGGAGCTCGAGAACGTCCTCGTTGTCGCTGCGTGTCGCGAGTCGTACCTCCTCGACTACGCGAACGAGAAGTCGCGCTTCATGTTCAACTTCGGAGACGGCGCCGTGGCCGGGCTCCTCGTGGGTGGCGAAGAGCGCAACGAGGTGCTGGGATCGCACGCCATCACGAGCGGTGCGTACTCGCTCCAGGTAAAGATCGCCGGCGGCGGCTCGGTCGACCCGGACGGGTACCGATTCCTCGACGTCCAGGACCCGGCAGAGATGAAGGACGGGCTCGACCAGGAGTCGCTGCCGAACTTCGTCGCCGTCGCACGCGGCGCGGTTGAGCGCTCCGGCCTCACGCTGAGCGACCTCGACTTCGTCTGTCCCCTGCATACGAAGCGCTCCATGTTCGATGCGCTGCTGTCCGAGCTCGGGATGAGCGAGGAACAGGCCGTCTATCTCGACGACACCGGTCATATGAGCGGGGTGGACCCTCTCCTCGGCCTCGACCGCGCGGTGCGCGACGGGCGCGTCGGGGACGGCGACGTCGTGCTCCTGCTCTCGGCCGGCACCGGCTATACGTGGGCCGCAACCGTTGTCCGTTGGGGCGGCGCGGTGTGAGCGCCGAAGCATGACCGTGCACGATCGGTTCGTAGAGACGAACGGGATCCGACTGCACTACCTCGACTCGTCCGGCGCCGGCCCGGCCCTCGTGTTGGCGCCTGGTCTCACCGCGAACGCCCACTCGTTCGGCGGGCTACTGCGCCTCGGGCTCGGGGATGTGGCCCGAGTGATCGCGCTCGACCTGCGCGGTCGCGGTGAGAGCGACTCGCCCCCGTCGGGTTACACGATGGAGGAGCACGCGCGCGATGTGATCGGTCTGCTCGACGCGCTCGAGCTCGACCGGGTCGTGATGGGCGGCCACTCGTTCGGGGGCCTGCTGACGTACTGGCTGGCCGTGCACCATCCCGAGCGGGTCGAGCGCTGCGTCGTGATCGACGCGCCCGCGTACCTCGATGCGGCGATCGTGGAGCAGGTACAGCCCTCGCTCGACCGCCTCGGCCACGTGTACCCGTCCTGGCGTGACTACGTCGCGCTCGTCCGGGCGATGCCCTACTTCGACGAAGGCGGCTGGGACTCCGACGTCGAGGACTACTTCCGTGCCGATGTACGCGTGCGCCCCGACGGGACTGTGAAGCCACGATGCCATCCCGAGCACATCGAGCAGGTGATCCAGGGAGAGCTCGCAGTCGATTGGCCTGCGCTCGTTGCGCGCGTCGCGCAGCCGGTGCTGCTCCTCCGTGCCCCCGGCAGCTTCGGCCCTCCCGGCTCGCCACCGATCCTCTCACGCGAGGACGCAGAGCGTACGGCGGCGTTGATGGCCGACTGCCGCCTCGTCGATGGAGTCGGCAATCACCTGACGTTCGTCTTCGGCGACGCCGCACGAGTCCTCACCGGCGCCATCGGAGAGTTCCTCGCAGAGGCTGGATCGTGAACGCTGGTACCGGCCGCACAGAAGCACAAGGCGCCGTACGATGGGAGACGAGATGAGCCGCTTGCGCGACCTGATCGGCAAGAAGTTCGGGTCGACCGCCTGGCTCGAGGTCTCACACGCCCGGATTGATGCGTTCGCGCACGCGACCGATGATTCGCAGTGGATTCACGTTGATCCCGTTCGTGCCGCCGGGGGCCCCTATGGCACCACGATCGCCCACGGCGACCTGACGCTCGCACTCTGCTCGCCGCTCGTCTCCCAGGCTCGCGCCGGCATCACCGACTCCTCCGTCGACGAGGTGCCGGGTGGCGAGCAGGCCGTCCTCGTCACCACGGTCGAGCGCGAGGGCGGCGAGAAGCCCGTCGGTCTCGCCGAGATCGTCGTCCGGAGGATGCGATGACCGGCGCCGACCGGTTCGCGGGAAAGACGGCGCTCGTGACGGGTGGGGCGCGGGGGATCGGCGCTGCGACGGCGGCGCGCCTCGCGGCTGAAGGCGCTGATGTCGTCGTAGCAGACTTCGATCTCGCGGCGGCCGAGGCGACGGCTGCAACGATCGGCGGTCGCGCCGTTCGCTGCGACGTCACATCCCGGCAGGAAATCGAGGCGGCGGTTGCAGGCGCCGTCGAGCAAGGCGGACGGCTCGACATCCTCGTGACGTGCGCCGGGATTCTCCGCGACAACCTGGTTCACAAGATGACGGACGACGATTGGGACTCCGTGATGGACACGCACGTGAAGGGGACGTTTCTGGCAGCGCAGGCGGCCCAGAAGCACATGGTCTCGGCGGGGAGCGGCTCGATCGTGGTGATCTCCTCGACCTCGGCTCTCGGCAACCGGGGTCAGGCGAATTACTCGGCCGCGAAGGCAGGAATCCAGGGACTCTCGAAAACGCTCTCGATCGAGCTCGGGCGTTTCGGGGTTAGGGTGAACTGTGTCGCACCGGGATTCATCGCAACTGCAATGACCGAGGAGACGGCCGCTCGAATGGGACTGTCGTTCGACGAGTTCCAGGAGCTCGTCGCGTCACAGACGGCGCTGCAGCGGGTGGGGCAGCCGGACGACGTCGCGGGTGTGATCGCATTTCTCTGCTCGGCTGACGCCGCCTACGTCAGTGGACAGGTGATCTACGTCAGAGCGGTCCATGATGCCCGGAAGCGCTCTGGTCACCGGCGCGGCGAGCGGAATCGGTCGGGCGATAACCGAGCGGCTCGTAGCCGACGGGTGGCAAGTCCTCGCCGCCGATTTGACGCCCGACCCCGACAGCCCCGGCACGCCGTTCGCGGCCGACCTTGCCACTCGTGAGGGGAATCGTGCGGCCGTCGCGGCCACGGTCGGCGCATTTGGCGGGATCGACGCCGTCGTTGCGAACGCGGGCTTCCAGCACGTCTCTCC
>CAVUIQ010000001.1:0-169579 GCA_963741655.1 uncultured Thermoleophilia bacterium | reverse complement strand
CCTCACTCGTCGGAACGGCCTCTACACCTGCTGCGCCACCCCGCGCAGTGGCAGGCGCTGAAGGACGATCAGTCGCTGACTCCGGGCGCGATCGAGGAGACGCTCCGCTTCGCGAGCCGCTCACCCGGCAACCGCGACTCGTGAAGGACGACGTCGGGCTCGGCGGGACGCAGCTCCGCGCCGGGGAGTACCGTGTTCCAGATGATCAACGCGGCGAACCGTGACCCGACCCACTTCGACGACCCGGAGACGTTGACATCGAGCGCCCGGTCACGCACCTCGCCTTGGCCACGGCATTCACTTCTGCATCGGGCGCCCCTGGCCCGCCTCGAGGCGCACGTCGTCTTTCAGGCCGTCATTGACCGGCTGCCGAATATCGCCCTCGTCGACGAGCAGGCCGGACTGGGAGGTCGGCAAGCCGACGGTGCGCATCCTGAAGAGGCTGCCTGTGACGTTCTGAGCGCTACCGCGTCTTCACGAACCGCTGCACCGCAGCGAGCAGCTCGGCGGTCTTCTCATCCGCTGCCGCCGCGTCTCCCGCCGCGATCGCGTCGTGGACGCAGTGGTTGACGTGGCCCTCGAGCAGCTTCGCGCCCACCCGCTCGAGCGCCGTCTCCGACCGCTGCGATCTGCGTGAGGATGTCGATGCAGTAGCGATCCTCCTCGACCATCCGCTCGATCCCACGCACCTGCCCCTCGATCCGGTGCAGGCGCTTCACGAGCAGTTCCTTGTCCTGTGCATATCCGTGCATCAAGTGTCCTCCCGTAGGCTGTGGAAGCGCCGAAGGCGCAGGCTGTTCGTGACGACGAAAACGCTCGAGAACGCCATCGCTGCTGCTGCCACGATCGGATTCAGCAGCCCGGCGACAGCGAGCGGGATCGCTGCGACGTTGTAGGCGAAGGCCCAGAAGAGGTTCCCCTTGATCGTGCGGAGCGTGCGGCGCGCGAGCCGGATTGCGTCGACGGCAGCGCGCAGATCACCCGAGACGAGCGTCAGGTCGCTCGCTTCGATCGCGACGTCGGTGCCCGTGCCGATCGCGAGCCCGAGATCAGCCTGGGCGAGCGCCGGGGCGTCGTTGACGCCGTCACCGACCATCGCCACGATCTCGCCCTCGCTCTGAAGGCGCGATGACGACCGCGCTCTTCTCCTCGGGCAGGACGTCGGCTATCACCTGCTCGATGCCGGCTTCGTCCGCGATCGCGCGTGCCGCGCGCTCGTTGTCGCCGGCAGCAGCACCGGCGTGAGCCCGAGCGCACAACAGGTTCGAGATTGCCTCGGCGGACGTCGGCTTGATCCGGTCGGCGACGACGAAGAGGCCGGCCACCGATCCGTCGATCGCAGCCGCAACGACGGTGCGTCCCTTGCGCTCCTCAGCCGTGAACGCGGTCGCGAGCTCGGGCGAGAGCTCGAGGCCCTGCTCGACCAGCATGGCCGGGCGGCCGACGACCACCGCGTGCCCGTCGACGACCGCTTCGACGCCGAGGCCGCTGCGGTTCTCGAAACCCTCCGCGGCACCGAGGACGCCGACCTCGGACCGGGCGAAAGCAGCGATCGCGTGCGCGATCGGGTGCTCGCTCGAATCCTCGGCCGAGCCGACGAGCCGAACCAGCTCGCGACGTTCGACACCGTCGGCAGCGACGACCGCGGTGACCCACATCGTCCCCTCGGTCACGGTCCCGGTCTTGTCGAGCACGATCGTCGTGATCTGCCGCGTCTGCTCCAGGATCTCGGGGCCCTTGATCAGGATCCCGAGCTGGGCGCCGCGCCCGGTCCCGACCATCAGGGCCGTCGGCGTCGCAAGGCCGAGCGCACACGGACAGGCGATGATCAGCACCGCGACGGCGGCGGTGAAGGCGGCCGACACGTCGCCGGTGAGCACGAGCCAGCCGACGAGGGTCGCGAGCGAGATCCCGATGACGACCGGAACGAAGATCGCAGACACGCGATCGACGAGACGCTGGATCGGCGCCTTCCCGGCCTGCGCCTCCGAGACGAGGCGGGCGATCTGCGCCAGCGCAGTGTCGGCGCCGACCTTCGTCGCCTCGATCACGAGGCGCCCGGACACGTTGATCATCGCGCCCGCGACGTCATCGCCGACCACGACCTCCACCGGGACCGGTTCCCCGGTGAGCATCGACTGATCGAGCGCCGAGCTCCCCTCGACCACACGCCCGTCCGTGGCGATCTTCTCGCCGGGACGGACGACGAAGCGGTCGCCGACGACGAGCTGGTCGATCGGCACGAGCACCTCGTCCCCGTCGCGCAGGACGCGGGCGTCCTTCGCGCCGAGCTCGAGCAGAGCGCGGATCGCATCACCGGAGCGGCTGCGAGCGCGAGCTTCGAGGTAGCGCCCGAGGAGGATCAGCGTCGTGATCACGGCCCCGACCTCGAAGTACATCTCCGCGTCGATCCCTGCAACGAGGACGACCGTCGACCACGTCCACGCGGCCAGCGTCCCGACCGAGACGAGCGTGTCCATCGTCGCGGCGCCGTGGCGTGCGTTCACGAACGCCGCGTGATGGAACGTCCAGCCCGCCCAGAACACGACGGGCGTCGCGAGCAGAAGGGCAACCCACTCCCAACCGCCGAACTGCAGCGGCGGAATCATCGTGAGCAGCACGAGCGGCGTGCTCAGCACGATCGCGACGACGAGGCGGAGCCTGAGCGCGCTGACCCGATCTGTCGCGACGCCGGCGCCCGGGAGTACCGCGTGGTACCCCGCACCCTCGACGGCCGCGACGAGATCGTCCACGCTGACCGCGCCCGGGTCGTAGGTCACCGCCGCCTGGTCCGTGGCGTAGTTGACCGTCGCCTCGACGCCTTCGAGCCTGTTCAGTTTCCGCTCGATCCGGGTCGCGCACGAGGCGCACGTCATCCCCTCGAGGTCGAGGCTGATCCTCTCCGTCTTCTCCGGAGCGAGGACCGTCATGCCGCGTCGTACCCGGCTTCCTCGATCGCCGATCGGATCGCTGCGTCGTCCAGGATCTGACCGCTCACCTCGACCCTCTTGGTCTCGAGGTCGACGCGAACGCTCTCGACGCCAGGCAGCGCCAGGATCTCCTCGGTCACGGCCGTCTCGCAGTGGCTGCAGGTCATTCCGGGAACGATGTAGAGAACGTGATTCACGTCACCAATATACCCTATGGGGGTATGGAGAGCAAGATGCTGTTTGATCGAATCCGCGCAACGCCCTAGCTTGTGCTCATGGAGCAGGAGCAGCTATCCCGGCGCGTCGAGACAGTGATCATCGGTGGCGGGATCGCCGGCCTGGCCTGCGCCCGCCGACTCCACGACGAGCAACGGCCGTTCGTCCTGATCACGGAGAACGTGGGCGGCCGGATCAAACCGTCCGCGGACGGAAGAGTCAACCTCGGCGCCTACTACGTGCGGAGCGATTACGCCCACGTCAACCGTTTTGTCGATCGAGGCCGACGGATCGCGCGCCGGAGTCTCCTTCGCGGCAGCGAGGACGGGTCGTGGACGCACTCCGACCTGCCACTGCTCCTGCACCCGAGGCAGACGATCCGCTTCCTCCGACTCATGCGGCGTTTTCGCTCTCACTACGAGGCCTTCAAGCGGGCGTGCCTGCTCGTGTCGCAAGCCGAGGCGCTCCGGGCGGATCCGGTGTTGTGGGGCCTCTATCACGAGCCGGCGTCCCGGTTCATCGAGCGGCACCGGATCGAGGACATCACGCACTCTCACCTCGCCCCGGCTGTGCGGGCGACAGCCTTCAGATCCCCGGACGATCTAACCGCCTTCACGCTGCTCGTGGGAGTTCTCGACTTCGTCCTGCCGATCTACGAGTACACCCTCCGATCCGCCGTCCTCACGAACGGCTTCGTGGACGAGGTGCTCATCGACTCGGTCATCGCAGTCGACGCGGGCACTGACCACTATGTGATCCGGACCCGTGGCGGCATCGAAGCCGTCGCCGACAACGTGGTCGTGGCCACCCCAACCCACGTTTCAGCTCGGTTGCTCGAGCTCGGCCCCGTAAAGGCCCCGGTCTCCGCCCACCTCTTCCTCGTTGCCGGGGATCTCCGGCAACCGTGGACGTCGGCCATGATCAGCATCTTCCCGGAGGGAGATCCACTCCTGGCGATCGCTCGACAGGTTGACGGGTCGGCACTCGTGAGCACGACCGTTGCTGACCCTGACTTCTCGCGCCTCTTCGACCGGTGGGATGTCGTCGAGCATCACCACTGGAACCCGGCGTTTCACCTCCTCGGCACCGCCCTCCTCGACTGCGAGCAGCAACGAGGCCTCTACCTGATCGGTGACCACAACGTCTGCGATCTCGAAGACGCGTATCTCACGGGCTTGTACGCCGCGGGTCGGATCGTCACCGGAACGCGCTGAACCGGCGGGGCACCGCGCCGCAGCCGGGAGTTACTTGCAGTCGTCCGCGCCGGCCGCGTCTGGCGCGTCGGCGTCGTCGACCTGGATCCCGCCGAGATCCTCACCCGCGGTATCGGTGGCTGTGCTCTGGCCACCTCCGGGCGTGCACGCTTCCTTTGCGGTCGGATACGTGAGCACGACGGCGACGAGCAGCACGGTCGTGGCAGCTGTGAGTCCGATCATCCCGCGCGTGCGCGAGCGCGCCGTGACGAACACGACGACGGCGACAGCCGCGATCGTGAGGCCGAGGGCGATGTACCAGGCCGAGTCGGCGGTGTCCGAGACGGCCCCTGCGAGCTCGAGCCCGACCCACATCACGCCGGCGATACCGGCGGCCATGCACAGGATGATTGCGAGCAGTCGGGCGATCACGGAGCGAATGGTACGTGAGCTGAGTGACCCGCGCTTGCCGAATTTCCCTCCGTCACGAGGGCCTGTGAAACGCGCGTGCGGCGATTCGACAGAACGAAACTGCCCCCGGGGCTGGGCAGCGCGTGCTTCACCGATGACTCTCGTCGGCAGGGGTCCGTCAGAACGCTTGTGCCCTCAGCCATCCCACCGGGCCGGTGGCGCAGGAAGACAGGATCTGTAATGCTGCGGGGTGGCCCTTGGACCATCCGCGACCGCTTCATCGTCCAATCGCAAGGAGGCGAAGATGGCACTAGCTCGCGCAGTCACTTTTGAAGGCGTCGACCGCCAGCACATGGCCGAGCTCTCGAAGCAGATAGAGAGCGACCCACGGCCCGACGACATCCCGGCCACCGAGATCGTGATGCTTCACGACGAGGCCTCCAACACGTCGCAGGTGATCTTGTTCTTCGAGAACGAGGCAGACTACGCCCGCGGCGACGCCGCTCTGAATGCGATGACGCCGGACGACACGCCGGGCAAGAGAACGTCGGTCACCAAGTACACGGTGGCTGGCCGCATGACCGCCTGACAGAACTCGTTCTCATAGCGTCTCTCCGTGGCCTCGACGAGGGCCGACTCGATCAGGCCGGTCTTGGGCTACCCCGAGATAGCGCATCTCGCGGAAACGAGGCAGTCTGGTACCAAGTCCGGGATCAAGGAGCCATCTCCCCACTCTGTAGAAACGCGAAAGGCCCGCAAGTGCGGGCCTTTCTCATAGCGGGGGCAGGATTTGAACCTGCGACCTCCGGGTTATGAGCCGTCTGCAGGGTGGTCATCACGAGCAAAGACCGCTGTTCTAAGCGGTGCGAGGCCCCGCGAGATGGCCTAAGATCATCTCAGTTGGGCAAAGAGTGGGGCAGAGATTCACTTACCGATTCGCAGTCTCAGTTTGCGTCGGCGTGGCGCTAGCGGGAGACAAGTCGTCGATGAGCGACGTCGGCCGTGCCGCCCAAAATAGGACAGCGACCAGGGAAGTCATTGTGATGCTCGTACTCGCGGCAATGCAGGTCATCGCCGTGCGTTTGCGCAGGTGGTGGGGCCGCAGTTTTACTTCAGCACGGGCGCGGTATTCACCGGCTGGAAGGCGATCTTGAACACACTGCACGTCCACTACGGCGACCGGCTGACCGGATCAATGAGCACCACACCTACATAGGCAAAGAATCTGACAGTCCCCGTGATACCGTGGTTCGTCTTCGCGGTGAGTCGAGCGCGGACCCAGAGGAGGCTTCATGTCTAGTAGAGCAGCGATCCAAATGGTGCGGGCCAGTTTGGTCGGGCTGGCCGCGGTCGGTTTGATGTTGGGCGCCGCGTCGGCTGCGTGGGCTGGTAAGCCCGACAAGTTTACCGCGACTAATACGGGCAACGTGATGATCGCGGACTGCGGCACATTCCAGGTCTGGGACGACTACGTGCAAAATGTGCGAGGGATCGATCGCTACGACCGGGACGGGGACATCGTCCAAAGCGTGATCCACTACTGGGGAGTCGATCGCCTCTACAGCCCCGAGACCGGCAAGTCGTTTTCCAGCCGGTTCGCCCAGGGCTCAACGATTGATTGGGTCAAGGGCATTCATTGGACTGAGTTCCAGGCCGTACAAGCCGTGCATGGCATTATCTACCGAATCAACGTGCCGGGTGCGGGCGTTGTGTTCCACGACGTCGGCCGCATCGACTACCACCTCACAACCGGTGAGATTCTGTTCCAGGCCGGTCCCCACCAGTTCTTCGAGGGTGACTTCACCGGGCTGTGTGCCGCGCTTTCATAGAGCTCCCAACAACACCCACACCTTGTTCCAACGGGTCTGCGCAGAGTTGGTCGACACCTGACCTGCGAGGATTCGTCCTCGCTGGAAGGATGCCGCTCATCGCAAAGGCATTTATCCGAAGGTGTTCCGCGACGACGTCGTGGCAGTGGCCCGCAAGGGCCAGTTGGCGGGACGTGCACATGCTTGAAAGTCGCGTTGAAGTCCGAACCGCGCTCGTGCGTGGACGCGTAACGACACCGAAGTCCCGTGCAAGCCAGCGAACGATCGAAGTCGGAAGCGAAACCACGAACCTCTTACAGCAGCACTGGCAGGAGAGTGCATACCGAGGAGACGATAACTTCGTGTTCTGCCATCCCACCAAAGGCACATCGCTTGACCCTTCGAAGCTGAGCAAGGTGTACCTCCGTCCCGCCTTGCAGAAGGCCGGGATCACGAAGCCGTTTCGACCGTTCCACGATCTACGACACACCGCCCTCACCCACGATGCAGCGGCAGGCAATCCAGCCGTGTACGTCCAGATGAAGGCAGGCCACTCACAAGCAGCAATCACCGAGAGGTACATCCACGCATCACAGGTGATGTTCCCAGGTGCCGCGCAACAGGGCGAAGATCGCCTCTTCGGCAAAGTGTTCGGAGAACAGTCGGGCGGCAGTCCGGTCGAAGCGATCTGAGTTCGGACCGTCCAAGCGGATAGGGTGTGTTGCCTTCAAGTCCTCTTCCTCCCAGGAAGGAACTGAACGATATGGCCGAGCCAGTCATGGTGATCATCAGGTTCGCCGGCGACGTGGACGAGGTTCTCCCGAGGTGGGAGCAGGCGGTGAAGCTCTGGCAGGAACAGTTCGGCAGCGAGTACAGGCTCCCAGCCACAGTTGTTGCTGAGGGAGAAAACGGCGAGCTAGTCGTCGTCAACGTCTTCGCAACCGACCAAGACCACCTGAACTTCGGGCAGAACATGGGTGGCCCTATGGCTGCTGTTGGACTGACCGACCCGTTCGCCGCATTGGAGCATCTCCCGGTGCGAACCATCGACTGGGACGAAACAAGGCTCCGTTGACCACACGAGGCTCTCGGCTGGTGTAAGCGTCGTGCCGCGCCTCAGAATGAGTAGTGGGGCTACGCGTGCTGCATCGCGGCCATGTTCGTTTTGAGTACCGCCATCGTCTTGGTCAGCGCGTCGGTTGGGCTGAACTCAACGACCTCGTTACCGGCAAACAGGACGGGTGTGTGGCCGGGCGGCGCGTAGTACGCATCGCCCGCCTCGTACGTTTCTTCTCGATCGGCAAACCGGAAGGTGATCTTGCCCTTGATCACGTATCCCCAGTGTGGGCACTGGCAGCGATCATCTGGAAGCCCCTTGAAGAGCGGTGCGGGATCCCCGTCGGCCATAAACGACGTGAAGCCCGCCGTGTAGCCGTCGAGATCCTCAGAACGGTCTTCAAGCATTCCCTCGACAACCTCTACTTGCGAGGCACTCGCTTTCGAAACCTTCGGCATCTCCAACCTCCTTCAGCTTCGCCACTCGACCCCAACCGATCGAGCATACGCCCTCGTCCCAAACCGCACAAGCTTTTAATGATGTAGGCCAAGCCCGAACTCCCGCTTGCCAGCACTCCGGGCGGACGGCATCTCTGCGGGTCTTGCCTTCGGCGACGCGACGTTCGATGTAGTACTGGTTTGGGGGTCGTTCAATCCTCGGTAGAGAGTGTGCGAGCCGAACTTCCCCGCGCGGTGTAGGATCTGCCCGCTGATTTTGTCCAGCGGGCGGACGTCCCGCTCTCCACGAAAAGGGGCGGGAAATGACTCACGTGCGGAAAGCCTGGTTGTCTCTCCTCGGAGTCACCGTAATTCTCTTCGCAATCGCTGGGATCATCGGCCAGCATCCGAGAGAGCATTGGAAGGACGTCGTTGGTGCGATCGCCTGGTTCGGGTTCCTTGCGTGCGTCCTGCTGCTCATCCTGCTCGGAGTTGCATGGATCGTCCACGCCGTACGGCGTCGCACAGCCGGTGCGTAAGCAGCCGATCGATTGGCATCCGAGCTGAGGTTCACCGGCATTCCCCACGTGGCGGACTCTGTGCGCGAGTTCGAAGTTGCCCCGTTTCCGTTGACCTCGTCTTCCTAAATCGCCTCTTCCAGGAAGTGTTCGGGCAAAAGTTTGCCGACGGAGGTGATCTGAGCAAAGAAAAAGCCCTGATTACCAGGGCTTTTCCATAGCGGGGGCAGGATTTGAACCTGCGACCTCCGGGTTATGAGCCCGGCGAGCTACCTGACTGCTCCACCCCGCGACGCGGCGTTCATCGTAGCACTGTCCCGTTCAGACGGTTGTGCCTGTTAGCGTTGCGGCAATGGTGTTCTGGATCGCACTCGGCATCCTTCTCGTCGCGGTCGTCGCCGGGATCGCATACGCGGCGATCCGAGGCTGGCAGCTCTACCGCACCGCGAAGAGGACGGGAGCGGTGATCACGTCCGAGATGGATCGGATCAGCGCCGTCACGCTCGAGATCGAGCGGCAGATGGCGAAGGCCGAGGCTGCAACGGCCCGCCTGAACGCCGCTACGGGCAGACTCGCGACCTCGCGAGCGCAGCTCGACGTCCAGCTCGCCGCGGTGCGTCAGGCGCGGGCCCAGGTGCGTCGCGTCTTCTGGTTCGTGCCCGGAGTCTGAGGCTCAGGCCGGGAGGGGTTGACTCCCGGCCGCGGGGATCCTATTATCGCCCGATGCGACGAGCCCCTCTCCAGATCGTGTTCTACGGCGGCATCCTCGTGGTGGCGTCCGTGCTGTGGCAGGCGTTCACGATCAGCGCCTATGTCCGCGGGGCCGGCGACGGCGCGCTCGACGCGCACGGGATGGGATCCTTGTTCGTCCACATCGGCCAACTGCTCGTCGTGATCGGCGCGATATGGGCCTGGTGGGGCAACTGGAAGGTCGTGGGGGGTGCCGTCGCGTTCCTCGTGCTCTCGGTGGCGCAGCTGGCATTCCTCGGCGACACCGAGAAGCAGGGCGGCTGGATCAACGGGCTGCATGGATTCCTCGCGCTCGTCGTCCTGATCACAGCAGCGCTCTTCGCCTTCGCTGCCCGGCAGCGGCTCAGTGGCTCCGCTCCGGGGAACGAGCCGACCGCAGCGTAGGTCGGCGACAGCCGCCGCGTCTTCTCGTTCGTCCGCGGCATCTGAGCGCGCGGACGGCGGCGATCTCAGAGCCGCCGGACTGGAGTTCGCCCGATCGGCTTGCCCGCACTGTCGAGCGCCAGGACGGATGCCCATACCGCCCCGGCGGGGCGAGGGCCGAGGTACGTCTCGAAGCCCGTACGCGGGACGAGCGGTCCTGCCTCGAGGGCCCCGGCCGACGGGCCGTAGCGCAGCTGCCAGGATGCCACGTCGGTGGCTCCGTTCCAGCTCACGTGGATGCCACGCTTCCCGTGGGCGAGACCGCGTGCCAGGCGTGGCGGCACCGTGGGCTTACCCTCCCACGGCAGTCGATAGGCACGGTAGTTCTGGCCGCCGGGCGGCAGCATCGCCTCGAAGCGGATCGCGCCGCCGGGCGCGAATTCGGTGACGAACGGATCGCTTCCCCAGCCCGCGACGACGCCTCCGTCCGGCAGCACCTGGGCGTTGCCCATGAACTTCGAGACGATCCGGCCAGGGCGATGCTTGTATGCACGCTCGAGCGTGGCCGTCATCCGCTCCATGTCGAGGCGGACGAGGATGGCCCGCGACTGCGTATGCACCTGCGGAGCAGCGCCGTTGTCGAAGATGCTGATCAGGCGTCCTCCCGCGTGAGAGCGCGCGTCGTGTTGCCACGCAGTAACGGTTCCCTTCCCCATCCTGAAGTCGCTCTTGCGACCGCCGAGCCGCCAGATCACCCGTCCTGTGCGTCGATGGATCTTGTAGATACCCCAGGTGTTGCGGGCCGAGACGAGGAGGTGGCCGTCCGCGTCCTCGGCGATCGAGTTGATATGGAAGTAATCGAAGTGGACATCACTCGGGCGCGTATACGCCTCGTCGAGACCGACGTGGTCGAGGCTGCGCCACTCGGACAGGACCCTCCCACTCGGCAGGGCGATCTCCTGCACGACGCCGCCCCAGACCAACCCGTTCGGGCCGCCGCCGAACGCGGTGATGTCGCGGCGGACGGCCTCGTTCTTGGTCACGAGCGCGGTACCCGAGCGGGTGAGTTGGAACTCGTGCAGGTCGCCATCCCACCGACCTCCGGCACGGATCCGGGCGATCTCCCGGTACGAGTCGTCGACCATCACGTAGACACCGCGACCGAGGCCGCTCGTGGAATACGTTCCCTCCCACCAGGTCAGTACGGGCTTGCCCTTCCAGAGCTGGGTACGGAAGTCGGTCGCCGTCACGCGCGTCGGATGGAACCAGAGCGGTTCGCCCGCGTCGTCGAAGATGAGCACGCCCCGCTGACCGGGTCCTGACGACGGGGCGATGAAGAGGCGCCCCTCGGCTGCGTCGCGGGCGGGATGGCGGATCGTGATCTCCGGCGGCCGCAGGTCGGGCCGCGTGAGGAATGTCCGCACCCCGGTCGGCCGGGTCGCGGCGAGCGCCTCACCGGCGACGCCGAACAGCCTCGAGGTCGTTTCGGTGCCGAGCAATGCGAGGCCGGCCGCGCTTCCCCGAGCGAGGAGTTGCGAGCGCGTCAGCCGACCCTCGACCTCGTGACCCTGCGGGTTGTCGCCCAGATCGACTCCTTCTCTCAGACCGGCAGAGCCGGTCGACCGAGACGCGATTCTAGTACGTCTGCCGGACATCCATCGCGCCTGCCGGCCCGGCAGGCGCGACGTCGGGTGCGCCGGAACCTTCGACTGCCTGCGTCCTCCCGTGCTACTCAGAAGCTAGCCTCCTCCAGTGCGCGTCGGAGCCGTCGACCTGGGAACGAACTCGACACGTCTGCTGGTCGCCGACGTCGAGGACGGCCGGGTCACGGAGATCGTGCGGCGGCTCGCGATCACCCGTCTCGGCGAGGGCGTCGACGAGAGCCACGACCTCCTCCCCGCCGCGGTCGCCCGCGTCCACGCGGTCCTCGACGGATATGCCGCCGAAGCGGCCACGCTCGAGGCCGAGTGCGTGCTCGTGGTCGCGACGAGTGCCGTGCGCGACGCCTCTAACGGTCTCGCGTTCCTGGAGGGCATCGGCGACCGGTACGGCTGGGAGACGCGACTCCTCGACGGCGAGCAGGAAGCCGCGATGACGTTTCGCGGCGTCACGTCGGATCGCACGCTCGCAGCCGAGACGTTGATGGTCGATATCGGCGGCGGCTCGACGGAGTTGCTCGTCGGTGGGCCTGGCGGCGTCTCGTTCGCGACGAGCCTCCAGGCGGGATGCGTGCGCGTGACCGAGCGCTTCCTCGAGGGCGACCCGCCCACGACGGGAGAGCTCGATCGAGCCGGCGCACACGTTCGCTCCCTCCTCCCCGCCCTCGAGGTCGAGCGTGCGATCGGCGTCGCGGGAACGATCACCACCGTCGCAGCAATCGACCTCGGGCTCACCGAGTACGACGCCGTCCGCATCCACGGCCATCGGATCTCGCGCGCCGCGGCCGACCGGGCGCTCTTGCAGCTCTCGCGGCTGCCGCTTGCGGAGCGCGAGCGGGTGCCAGGCCTCGAACCGGCACGCGCACCCGTGATCCTCGGCGGCCTCGTCGTTCTGCGCGAGGTGATGGCCCGCTACGACCTGACCGAGATCGAGGCGAGCGAGCGCGACATCCTGCACGGCGCTGTGCTCTCCGCTGCTGAAGCTCAGGCCGAAGCGCGACGGCCATGACGACGCTCCCGATCATCCAGATCGGCCACCCCACCTTGCGGCAACGAGCACGCGAGGTGACCGCAGCCGAGCTCGACTCCCCGGAGCTCCACCGGATCTGCGCCGACCTCGTCGAGACGATGCGCGCCGCGAACGGCGCCGGGCTCGCCGCGCCGCAGGTCGACATCCCGCTGCGGCTCTTCGCGGTCGAGGTCGGCGACAACCCCCGCTACCCGTACAAGCCGCGCCTCGGCCTGCGCGTCCTCGTCAACCCGGTCGTCCGCCCCGTCTCCGACGAGACCTACGCGAGCTACGAGGGCTGCCTCAGCATCCCCGATCTCCGCGGCCTCCTCCCCCGCAGCGCCGAGGTCGAGGTGACGTATCTCGACCCGAGCGGCACCGAGCACGTCGAGCGCTTCGGCGGCCTCAGCGCCGGCACGATGCAGCACGAGCTCGACCATCTCGACGGCGTCCTCTTCCCCGACCGCGTCACCGACACGACGACCTTCTGCACGTGGGAGATGTTCCGCGCCTACCGAGAGGCGCAATGGGTCGCGACCATCGAGCCACTCCTCGGCCGCTTTCCGGGCGAGCCGGCACCCGACTGAGTTACGGTCTTCGGCCCTGCGGGTTCGGCAGCGCGATGACGTCGAGCGCCTCGGCACGCGCGACCGCAGCAACCGCACTGTCCGACGTCGCGACCGTATCACCAGGTTCGGCGACGGCGACCACGAAGCAATCGGCGAGAGACACGTCACAGTCTCGACGGTGGTAGTACCGCGCGCGGATGTCCGCCGCTCGCTCCGCCTGCTCGCGCGTCGCCGCGACGGGCCGCGCCACTTCATCGAGAAAGCGGGTGGCGGCGAATCCGGCGTCCTCCGCCGACGCACCGTGCACTCGTCGCATCACATCGATGATCTCGGCGACGTTCAGGACGGAGATCCTCAAGGGGAGGCGGGTAGGCTTGAACGCTGCTCGCTTCGTCGAAGACGCTCTACACCAGGAGGTAACGCATGCCCTCGCTCGCGGACTATCCCCGCATCCCGCTCACCTTCGGCCCCTCCCCGGTCCACCGGCTCGAGCGGCTCTCCGACCATCTCGGCGGTGAGGTCGAGATCTGGGCCAAGCGCGAGGACGTGAGCTCGGGCCTCGCCTACGGCGGTAACAAGGTGCGCAAGCTCGAGTACCTCGTCGCAGACGCGCTCGCTCAGGGCTGCGACACCCTCGTCTCGATCGGCGGTGTCCAGTCGAACCACACGCGCCAGGTCGCCGCGGTCGCAGCCCATCTCGGCCTCGGCTGCGTGCTCGTGCAGGAGCACTGGGTCGACTGGGACGACCCCGGCTACGAGACGGTCGGCAACATCCTGCTCTCGCGGATCATGGGCGCCGACGTGCGACTCTCGGATGCCGGCTTCGACATCGGCTTCCGTGAGAGCTGGGAGCAGGCCCTCACGGAGGTCACCGATCGCGGCGGCAAGCCGTACCCTATCCCCGCCGGCGCGTCCGATCACCCGCTCGGCGGCCACGGGTTCGCGGGCTGGGCGGGCGAGGTCGCGACACAGGAGGCCGAGCTCGGCGTCTTCTTCGACACGATCGTCGTCTGCTCCGTCACCGGCTCGACGCAGGCCGGAATGATCGCCGGCTTCGCCGGGCAGGAGAACGAACGCGCGGTGCTCGGCATCGACGGCTCGGCGACCGTTCAGCAGACATGGGATCAGATCGCGAGGATTGCCCGCCGGACCGCCGAGGCGATCGGCCTCGGTCGCCCGCTCGCCGACAGCGAGATCATCCTGCACGATGAGTGGCACGCCGGCACCTACGGGATCCCCGACCGAAAGACGATCGAGGCAATCCGGCTCTGTGCCCGCCTCGAAGGGATGCTCACCGATCCGGTGTACGAGGGAAAGTCGATGGCGGCGCTGATCGATCTCGTCCGCGACGGTCGGATCGAGCCGGGGTCGCGCGTGCTGTACGCGCACCTGGGCGGCCAGCCGGCACTGAACGGCTACGCCGACGCGTTCGGGTAGCCGCCCGCTATCCGTGGGCGACGGATGCGCATCGCACCCCGGCACGATGCAGCACGACCGGTTCCCGGGTGAAGCAGAGGCGAAATGAGCACGAGAAGTTCGCTACGAGCGGGTTTTTTCGCTCGCTGACCTTGACCTGACGACGCCCAGGGGAGTAAACCGGAAAGGCCAAGGGGGGATGGCCATGCTCAGCTGGGAGGTGGCGGCGTGCGACGTCGACACCGGTGAGCACCTCGTTCTCCCGTGGAGTACCAGAGAGACAGCGGCCTGTCTCCGTCAACTGCGGGAGGGGAAACCGATGAGGGAACGACCGGCTCACCGTCGAGACGAGGCGTCGTCGTGACGGAACGTCGACGTGACATGGCGTTCGTCGGGCGTCCGTGGTTCGTGGCGCTCCTGTCGACGACTGCCTGCCTCCTCGCCTCCACCATCGCCGTGGCCTTCGCGCCGCCGGTCAGCGAGAGCCCGTTCAGCGCGTGGTGGGTGCTCGCCTATCACGACAAGCGCGTTCCGCTCGTCATCCTCGTTCTCCCGGCGGTGCTGCTGTACGCGATCCGCAACGCTCCGCTGCTCGTCCGGATCAGCGGCGGCATGTTCGCGGGTGGCGTCGTGGCTCAGGTGATCGCCGCCAGGATCTGGGGCAGCGTGCCCGACTACCTTCATATCGAGACGGGCATCCGGAACTTCGGGGTGATCGCGAACGCCGCGGACGTGCTGATACTCACGTCCCTCATCGTGCTCGTGCCGTTCGCTGTGGCCGGGGTGCTCGTGACGGGATGGAACGCGGCGAGGTCCCTCGGTCCGCCCGAGCCCGCGAAGACGGAGCCCGTCCGCGAGCAGAGGTCGGACAACCTCCCATCGTAGAGCCGCAGCGGCGGGATGTCGCAGTTCGGCCAATGAGCTGCGGCCGGGAGCCTGGCCGCGCACACCGCTGCCGAAGCGCCAGCCGACTCGGTTCAGCTCACCGCGGTGCTCCCGGCGCCAAGGCTCGCAACCAGTGCGTCGATCGCCTCATCCATCTGCTCCCACTTCTGGTAGATCACGGCGCCCTCCGGGGCCCGCGCCGAGGCGCCGTCACCGACCATTACGACAGGCACGTCCGGACGTCGAGCCTGGACGGCGAGCGACAGCCTGAGTGTGTCTGCGAGCGCGTCGCCGGCATCGAGGAGAACCGCATCGAACCGCTCCTCTTCGAGCGCCGCGCCGAGATCACGAGGCTGAACGTGCTCTGTCATCCCGATTCCGCGACCGTCGAGGAGGAAGCGCGCGAGCTTCACGAACCGTTGGTCGTCACTCGCGATGATCACATCTCCGTTCGGCCCCGGCGGTCGAAGAGCATTTTCGGAGCTCAGAAGATCGTCCGGCGCATTCCGAGACGCCCAGGCAACGCGGTCGCCCACCTCGAGTCCCCGCCGTTCGCATTCGCCTGGTGCCAACTCCACGACCTCACGCGCGCCGCGACAGGAGGCCGTCGTGAACGGGCGAAGGGAATGCGCGATCCGGATCACGATCAGGTCGTGATCGACGAATACGACATCGATCGGAAACCGCATGAACATCGTATGGATCGACCACGCCGGCCGGAGGAGGAGGCCCTCGCCCGGTTCGAGGGAGCTCCGGCCGAGAAGGCCGCGCATTCGTCGGAGGATCGTGTCGGCAACCTGCACGGTCTCGCAGATGATCCGGCCATCCTCACGCCGCAACGTGAGGAAGCCGCGGCGACCGACCGGCATCGATCAGCGCGCCCGGACGACGGGATCGCGAGGTCGAAATCCTGAACGCGAGGGTGTGATGTGCGTCGAGTCCGTCCGAGCCCGCCCCTCGGTCGTCGACACCGGCGTCACAGTCCCTTTGCGATGGCGAGGATCGCGGGCAGCAAGATGATCACGAACATCGTCGGGAAGATCAGGAAGACCAGCGGGAAGAGCATCTTGATCGGCGCCTTCTGCGCCCGCTCCTCCGCGGCGGCCTTGCGCCGCTTGCGCATCTCCTCGGCGATCGTGCGCATGATCTGCCCCATCGACACACCGAGTGCCTGGCCCTGGATGATCGCCCGCGAGAAGATCCCGACACCCGGCGTGTCTGCTCGGGCGTAGAGGTTGCCGAGCGCCTCCTCGGTCGTGAGACCCATGTTCTGCTCCTGAAGCGTCAACCGCAACTCCTGACCGAGCGGGCCGAGCACGCGCTCCGAGGCGAGACGCATCGCTCCGGGGAAGCTGAGGCCGGCTTCGATCGTGACCACGAGCAGGTCGATGAGATCCGGCAACTCGTTCTCGATCTGCTCATGACGGAGTCGGATCTTCCGGCGGACGATCACCGCGGGGAGCATCCAGCCGACGCACGACGCCGAACAGCGTGAGCGTCGACGACCCAGAACACGGGCAGGCCCGAGATGCCGAGAAGCCAGAGGAGCAAGAGGCCGAAGCCGAGGCCGCTGATCACCCGCGAGCCGAGATAGCGGTCCGGCGTGGTGTTGTACATCCCGGCAGATACGAGCATGGCACGGGTGTCGACGTCGCCGGTCGATAGACGGGTGTGGCGAAGCCGGTTCCCGACCGAGCTTGCGAGGTCGCTCAGGCCACGTCGCTCGCCCCTCGTGCGGCTCGGGGCATCCGAGCCACTGAAACCGTACGCTCCGATCTGCTGCAGCGTCGCGGTGGTGGTGCCACTGGCCTCATTTGCGCCGAATGCGGCGCGCACGAGCATGTACACGGCAGCGGCGAGGAGCACGAGTCCGATGATGAGGATGAATGTCATTGCCTAGACCTTGATGTCCACGATGCGCTTGATGATTTGCGATCCGATGGTGACCATGATCACCGAGAGGATGAGGGCGACGATCCCGAACGTCGTCTCCCAGAGTGGAGACAGATACTCCTTGTTGATCACGATCAGCATGAGGAAGAGCGCGATCGGGAGCGCCGTGAGAATCCATCGGGCCATCCGACCCTGAGCCGTCATGGTGCGCGCGAGGCGACGGAGCTCCTGACGGACGCGAACGTTGAACGCCACCTGATCGATGACCTCGGCAGCGTTGCCTCCGGCGTCGCGCTGGATCAGGGCCACGACCGCGACCTGATCGAGATCGCGATTGTTCATGCGCGTCACGCACACCTCGAGCGCGTCATCGAGTGGCACACCGAGTTGCTCATCGGAGACGATGCGAGCGAACTCGGACTTCGTCGGTTCCGTCGCGGTCTCGGAGACGACTGCAATCGCGCCGGCGAGACTGTTTCCGGCTCGGAGCGCCTGGGCGAGCACGTCGAGATTGTCCGGTAGGTCGTCGGCGAACTTGCGTCGCTTGCTCTCCACCCGGTGGGTCACATAGGAGCGCATGCCGAGCGGCACGGCGATGCCGACGAAGAAGAACCAGACCGAACCGACCGCGACGGCCAGAATCACGCCCAGGAGAAGCCCACCCGCGATCCCGAGGAGAGCGAGCGAGACGGGAGACGTCTTGATGTCCGCGAGCGCACAATCGTCCGAGAATGAGCGAAGGATCCGCTTGCGACGGAATGATTCGATCCGCACCCATCATCAGTGCCTTGATCTCGTCCCGCCGCGCCCGGGACTCGTCATCTGTGTCGCCCATGTCGACGAACGAGCCCATCCGACGCCGGAACGAGCCACGTCGCAGCGCAAGCAGCGACGCTACGGCATACCAGAGCAACGCGACGATGCTGACGACGATTGCCACGAGCGTGATCGGCGATCGCCAGACGCGTTCCGAGAAGGATGGCTCGACAAGCGTGCTCCCGGCGAGTCCCGGCGCCTCGTACGAGACGGTCTGTGCGTCGTACCCCGCGACCCCGATCGACACGTCGACGTCTCGATTCGGCTTCTCCGTCGAGTTGTAGAGAATGAGGTACTCGTTCCCGAGCCGGAAACCGAGATCGGCGAAGAGCGGTTCGAGGTCCTTGGACGTTCGCGCGACGACCGCAGTGCCGCCCGTCTCGTCGGCGAGGTGGGACAGGGTCTTCTCGTTGAACGACCCCGATTCCAGTCCGACCGTGAAGACGCGCACGTTGTCGTTCTTCAAGCGGCCGACGACTGCGTCCTCGGTCGTCCCGCTACCGACGTCGTCTCCGTCGGAGAGCACGACGATCGATCCGGCACGAGCGCCCGTGGCAAGGAGTTGAATGCCGAGCAACCTCGAGCGCGTCATAGATGTGGGTACCCTCCGAAAGTGCGGGCGGTTTCGCTAGAGCGGCCTTGACGGCGGCGGCATTCCGTGTGGGCGCGACGCGCAACGTGACAGTGTCGTTGACGACGATGACGCCGACCTGGGCGTTCGGCGGTTTCTTCGCCGCGAACGCCCTGCCCGCGGCCATCGCGTCCACGATGGGTGCGCCCTTCATGCTGTTCGACGCGTCGATCACCATAATCGTCGCGAAACCGTCGACGGCAGCGCCGGCCGGAGTAACCGTCACCGACTTGACGGGCTTGCCGTTCTCGGTTACCTCGACCTGGCTCGCCGTGATCTGTTGCCGCTTCGGCATCGTGAGCACGTAGGCACGGTTGGGAAACGCGCCCGGGTTCGCCTCGATGATTGTCGGGCTACCGCCGGACGCAGCCGTCGCAGCCGTGGCCAGCACCGCGGCAACACCGGTGACGCCCGCGACGATCCCGGCCCGGGTCATCTCGCCTCCGACCCCTGCGCGATGCGAGCGGCCAGATCGACACCCTGCCCGATCTCGGCCCCTTCGCGGAACAGCGACGTCGGAAGCTCGATGCCGTGGCGCTCGAACTTCTTGACGAAGATCGGACGGAGACCGGTCGAGCGGAGACCACCGTTGATCGTGCCGTCGGCTGCGAACGAGTCGATCTTGAACTCGAACAGCTCCTGCATCGTGATGACATCCGACTCCATGCCCTGCACCTCGGTGACGGAGGTGACGCGGCGCGATCCGTCCTGCAGACGTGCGAGGTGCACCACCATGTCGAGCGCGGAGGCAACCTGTTGTCGGATCGCCTTCACGGGTAGGTCGTAGCCCGCCATCAGCACCATCGTCTCGATCCTGCTCAGAGCATCGCGTGGCGAGTTCGCGTGAACCGTCGAGAGCGAGCCCTCATGGCCCGTGTTCATCGCCTGCAGCATGTCGAGCGCCTCGGCACCGCGAATCTCTCCAACGATGATGCGATCGGGACGCATGCGAAGCGAGTTGCGCACGAGCTCGCGGATCGCGATCGCTCCCTCGCCCTCGATGTTCGGAGGACGGGACTCGAGCCGGAGGACGTGGCGCTGGTGCAACTGCAGCTCGGCCGCGTCCTCGATCGTCACGATCCGATCGCGGTCGGGGATCGCGGACGAAAGGGCATTGAGGAGCGTCGTCTTACCCGACCCGGTGCCTCCGCTGACCATGATGTTGAGCTCGGCGTTCACGCAGCTGCGCAGGAACTCGACTGCTCCCGGCGAGAGCGTCCCGAGGTTCACCATGTCGTCGAGCGTCAACCGGCTCTTCGAGAACTTGCGGATCGTGAGGAGCGCCCCCGAGAGCGAGAGCGGCGGGATGATCGCGTTGACGCGCGAGCCGTCAGGGAGCCGGGCATCGACCATCGGCGAGGCCTCGTCGATCCTACGCCCGATCTGCGCGACGATCTTGTTGATGATCCTGCGCAGGTGCGAATCGTCCGTGAAGCGCACCGTCGTCTCGTACAGGCGTCCCTGCCGCTCGATCCAGATGTCGGACGGCCCGTTGACCATGATTTCCGTGATCGAGTCGTCCGCGAGCAGTCGTTCGAGTGGCCCGTACCCGAGGATGTCGTCGGCGAGCTCGCTGGCGAGCCGCTCGCGATCCTCGCGCGAGATTCCGGTCTCCGTATTCAGATGCTGGCGGACTGTGGCGACGACGCGCTCACGCGTCGAGGCGGCATCCGAGTTTGCCGCTGAGAGCTCCGGCCCGAGCTCACCGATGACCGCCATGTGCACCTGGTTCTTGAGGTCCGCAAAGGGCTCCCGCTCCTCGGGAGCTCTGGCGACAGATGCGCCCACCGTGGTCGTTGTCAGTCGCTCGTGAAGTTCCATCTAGACCTTCTTTCCTGCGCGACGCGAGAAGATCGAAGTTCGCTTTTCGACGGGATGCGTCGCGACGGTTGACGAGGACGTGCCGGCGAGGAGGTCGGCAAGAGCACGAAATGCGAGGGACGACTCGGAATCGGGGCGCGCAAGAACGATCGGCACCCCTTCGTTCACGGCCCGCGGGATCTCACGGTCGCTCGGGATGAAGATGTCCGGCTCGCGGCCGAGGACGGCGATCACGTCGCTCTGGCTGATGCCCACGCGACTATGCGCGCGGTTGAGGACGAGACGGATGTCGCTTCTCTCGTAGCCCATCAGATCGAGCGTTTCGAGCCCGAGCTTCGTGTTCTTGAGCGAGAGCGAGTCGAGCATGCCGACCATGACGAGGTCGGTGGACGCATCGATTGTCGCGATCACCTCGGGCGTGAACCCCGGAGGAGTGTCCACGACGACGAAGTCGTACTTCGACCGCAGCGCGGGGTACACGTCCTGAAGCATCTGCACGGTGATCGCGCCCGCCTGATCCGGTCGATTCGGCGCGAGGAGCGCGTGTGCGCCGGACGGGTGAGGGACGACATAGGCCTCCAGCTTGGAAGCGTCGATCGTTCCGCCTGCAAGTGCCAGGTTGTACATGGTGACGTCCGGGGGGAGCCCCATACAGAGCCCGACGTCGCCGAACTGGAGATCGAGATCGACGATCACCGCGCTCTTCCCCACCTGTGCGAGCGCAACCGAGAGATTCGAGCTCGTGAGAGTCTTTCCCGTGCCACCCTTCGGGCCAAGGACAGCGATCAGCCGTCCGAGCTCGGCTCCGTGCCCCACCGCCGATCCTCGTCGTCGCGCGAGGGCCTTTTCCACGGCGAACCGAAACTGCTCCGGCGACTGTGGCAGCGTGAGAATGTCGTCGCCGCCCATCTCGAACACCCGGCGCAGGAAGCCGGCAGGTGATGTCGCGCTGAGGATCAGCACCGGCCGATCGGGGTCGGCCTTTACGGATCGCTCGAGGAGGAGCAACGCCCGTTCGGAGTGGCCTTCGGGTGCGATGACGAGCACGTCGGCCTGCGTCTCCTCGAGCGCGCGAAACGCGTCGTCGAGTCGTGCCGGAGGCTGGGCAAGGCGAAGCGCCTCGTCGCCGCCGAACAGCGCCACGAGGGCATCGGCATTGATGCCGTCGTCGACGGCGAGGATTGCGCGAACAGATCGACTCACGCCGCCCCTACTTCGCCTTGAGCGTTTGCAGGCTCGCCTTGGTGTCGGCGGTGGGCTTCGCGCCGGCTTGCGGCCTGATCGCGGCCCAGAGCGTGCCCGAATCGGCAGCGACCATGAGAACCGGAACGACGCCCGTGTTGACGCGGAGGATGTAGCTCCCCCCGACCGCACCCTGGTCGGGTACGGCGAGCACCTTCACGGACGGCTCGAACAACTTCACTTCTCCGCCGACTGCGACGTAGAGGTCGATCTTGTCGCCGACGAACACCTGCGTCGTGCTCATCCGGATCGCGTCCACAGGCACGGACACTCCGCGCTGCGGTCCGGTGATCTTCGTGTTCACCGATGTCGTCGAGGCTTCGGTGAAGTCGGCCGTCGTCAACTGCTGGCCGGGAAGGATGTCCGCGACCGCGACGCGCCCATTGATGAAGGCCGGGTCAGCCACTGCCCCAACCTTGACCTCCTGCTTCGGCAGCGTCGTCGTCTGGTACAGAGCCTTGGTGCCGATGATCGTCCCCGACGTACCCGCCGGGATCAGTGCCTTTGCGACGATGACCGACGTCGGCGCGTTGTCCCCACTCACGCTGGAGCGATACTGCTGGAGATAGACGAGCAGCAGAATTCCCGCGAGAACGGCCGCGCCGATACCAAGCGCCACGCCGATGCCTCGCGACGAGGTCAGCTTCTCGGAAAATGTGTTCGACACGATGTTGTCCTCCTGGAATGGCTTCTGGATTCGCTATCGACCGTTTTGCTCTCGACCTAAAGAATCTCCTCCGCTTGGAGCACGTGCTCCTTGTGTTGCGGAAACCCGCGCCACCGTGCCTCGCCGAGGCCCGGTTGACGAGCGACCTGTGCGGAGATGTTCGACGGGATCGCCCCCGCTCCTCCAACGATCTCCCAGAGCACGGGGTGTCGACAAACCTGGGTACCCGTCGGCGCGTTCGAACGACGCCGCAAGGTGCCTGGTGGCACCGTCATCAAGCGCTGTCCGCTCCCCATCAGACCTCCCCTTGCAGCCGCATAACAAGCGGCATGTCAGATCGTCGTCGACATGCTGCAATCCTTGAAACGGTCACGAACGAACTGCTCGGCCAGCCGCAACGAACGCGGAAGTCGCAAGCCGCCAACCCGAGCGCGCGTTCGTAGCCGATGTGCAGGTCGACCGGTCAGAGATCCCGGCCGACCTGCACAGAGTGTTCCTCGACTCAGCTGGGCTGCGAGCTGAGCTCGCTGCCGGCCCGGTTGAAGAGACCGCTGATCTGGTCGCGCAAGAAGACGATCGCAAGAATGACGCCGAGCGCGACGACCGCGATGATCAGTGCGTACTCGACGAGACCCTGCCCACGCTCCTCGTCACGGAGCCGAGCAACCGCGTTCTGGCCCTGCACGACCGACCAGAGAATGACATCCATCATCTGAATCCTCCCTTGATTCCCGGGAGCAAGGCTCCCGATTGCATATCCCCGGCAGGCAATCTGCTGGTGTGACCACAGCGTGAGAGGAATCCTCACCCTCCACAACCGCCCGGAGGGATAGTCCTGCCTGGACGTTCGGCCACAGCCGTCCCTCGCGTGACCAGAGAACCTCGCGAGAAACACGTCGGGCCGCCCTCTCGGGCGGCCCGACGGTACCTCGATGCGACTCTCGACTCAGCTGGGCGAGCTGAGCTCGCTGCCGGCCCGGTTGAAGAGATTGCTGATCTGGTCGCGCAAGAAGATGATCGCGAGCAGGACGCCGAGTGCGACGACCGCGATGATCAGTGCGTACTCGACGAGACCCTGCCCACGCTCCTCGTCACGGAGCCGAGCAAACGCGTTCTGGCCCTGCACGACCGACCAGAGAATGACATCCATCATCTGAATCCTCCCTTGATTCCCGGGAGCAAGACTCCCGATTTCAGTTCCCCGGCAGGCAATCTGCTGGTGTGACTACAGCGTGAGAGGAATCCTCACTCTCCACAACCGCCCGGAGGGATAGTCCTGCCTGGACGTTCGGCGCGCGATATCGCCCGGCCGACCGACGCTGCGGCCGCGCCGGCGGCGGTCGTCACCGAGATCCGACGAGGACGCTGGCGTCCGTGCCGCTGAACACGACGACGCGGCCTCGGCGCACGAGTGCACGGGTCATGGGGGCACTTCGGGGCTTGTCGACGACGACGACGTCGAAACCGTCGGACTGGCGAGGCCAATCGAGACCGCGCATTGAGACGAAGTCCGCGATTGCCTGGATCGTCTCGCGCCGATAGACCTCGAAGCGAATGTCATGGGCTAGCCGTCCTCGGAGGTTCGGCTGGTGCCAGTAGACCCAATCGGACAGTCGGGAGATCGAGTAGACCGTCGTAGCCGGGTTCTTCGCCTCTCGAGCGATGGTGGGGAGCGCCTCGGCCGGCCAGGCGCTCTCGAACCAACGCGTTGGTTGAGCGGCGGTAAGACCGAACCCGAGGGCAAGGGCTCCGAGGCAGACCCCGGAGATCACCAGGTTGGCCCCTCGGTGTGGGGTCGAGTCACGGATGCGCAGCGCGCCGTCGAGGAGCGACGGCACGATCACGAGCACGGCAAGGACGAACCACGTCACTCCGCGGATCGCGTCGAGACCGACCCAGAACGTGAGAGCAAGTGCGAATCCCTCGAAGAGTGTGAGCCGGTGGCGCTGCCAGACGGCAAGGATCGCCGTGAAGACGACAAGCACGAAGAACAGCAGTGTTTTCGGTTCGGGCCGAGTCGGCCGCCACTCGACGATGAGGCCACTGAATGGGGGGTCGACGAGCATGAGATGGTAGTACCCGGGGAGCTCGAGGGCATACGGTGACACGAGGAGGCAGAGCGGCCCGACGACGATCAGCGCGAGCGCAACACGTGCGCTCCCTTGTCGCCGAATCAGATCGATCGTTCCCGCCGCGACGACGAGCATCGCCGCCATCACCGCCGTGCCGTGGACGTTGCCCCAGACGATCAGGATCGGGAGGGCGAGGAGAACGCGCGGGCTCCGGCGCTGCTGATGGTCGACGAGGAGCCAGAGGAGCCCCGAGAAAAGTGGGAGAGCCAGCGTCTGCGCGCGTACCTGCCACGCCCACGGCGACGCAAGGATGACGAGGAGCGCGATCAGCAGGGTGCTGCGCTGGGAGGCGCCGCGGTGGCGAGCAGCCGCGATCGCGAGGGCATACCCCGTTGCTATGAGGACGATGTTCCCGAGCGTCACGAGCCGGAGACCACCGACCCTCTCGGCCCCGTAGTAGGCGAGATGAGCGAGCCACTGCTGGTCGATCCACGTGCGCCCAAGTCCCAGAACGGTGATCGAGTCGGTGCGCGGGAGGCCGAACTGTGCGATCTCGCGGCCCGCGATCAGCGTCAGCCAACTGTCGGGGATCAGAAGCGACGGTGTCAGTACGAGCAGGATCGCGATGAAGCTCGCCATGAGCATGACGAGCAACGCGTTCTCCTCGAGAATCAGGCGGATTCGACGGGCCACGGCCCTATCTTCTGCTCGCGCCGGGTCGGGCCTTCCCGAGGTTCGTCACCCGCTCCCGGGTGGAAGCCCGTCGATCACCGGTCTCAGAGGCCACTAGCCGTCTGTGTAGTGGAGACGGCCCGAAGGTCGTGGACGTGTCGTGCCGATAATGTTCGCGATGGCTTTTGTCGAAACGGACCGATACGCAGCCGACCTCGCGTCCTCACGCTCGGACGACGGCGGGTTCGGGCTGACCCGTGGAGGGCCGTCCGAGGTCGAGCCGACTGCCGTAGCGGCGATCGCGCTCGATGACTCCGAGGCGCGTGCCTGGCTCACGCGGGCGCAACGGCATGACGGCGGCTTCGCCGCGAACGATGGACGCCCCGAGAGCCCGAGCGTCGCGGCACTCGTGGCCGTCGCGCTGGACGAACCGCGGGCACGTGCACGGGCGCTGACGTACGCGCTCGCGAATCGCGCACGCACGGTCGGGGACTTCGGGAACGAGGACGGAGACGGTCGGAACGGCTGGGGCTGGACGAATGACACGTACGCCTGGATCGAACCGACGGCAAGAGTACTGCTCGCGCTCAAGATTCTGCGTCCAACCGATGCCGATCCGCGCGCTGAGGCGCTCGAGATCATCCGGCAACGACAGTGCGTGGACGGAGGCTGGAATTACGGCAGCACCGTCCTCGAAGGGGTCCAGCTGACCGGGTTCGCACAGACGACTGCCGTCACGTTGATGGCGCTTCAGGGTGAAACGCCCTCGCTCGTGGCTCCCGGCCTGGAATTTCTCGAGCGACGGTGGCGGGACGAGCCGGGCGGGCTGACGCTCGCTCAGACCGCCGTGACCTTCGCACTGCACGGTATCGGCGATCTCCACGGTGTTCGGGACGCGATGGACGCGTCCTACGCGAGGACAGCGTTCCTCGGCAACGTTCTTGCGCTCGGCTGGGCCGCGCTGGCCACCGGCCCGGCTGCGAATCGCGATCGCCTCAGGAGCACTGCATGAGCACGATCAATCGTCGCCAGTTCATCCTCCGCTCGACAGCCGCCGTGACGGCTGTTGCGTCGGCCGGCATCGTCGTAGAGAGCCTTCTCACTCGCCCGAGGCCGGGCTTCGACAGGACGAATTTCCCGCGCCCATCGGGATCCTCCGTTGCGGTCCTGCGCGCTTCGAGCTACGACCGTGATCTCGAGGAAATCGTGGCGGATGGCCTCCGTGCCGCGGGCGCCGACGTGCGCGGGAAGTCCGTCCTGCTCAAGCCGAACCTCGTCGAGTTCCGTTCGACAAGCGTCATCAACACCGATCCACGATTGATCGCGGCGACGATCGTCGCGATGAGTCGCATGGGGGCCCGCAGCATCGCAGTTGCGGAGGGGCCGGGTCATCGACGCGACACGGAGGCCATCGTCGCGGCGTCAGGGTTGCTCGACGCCCTCGCGGACACGAGAACGTCGTTCATCGATCTCAACGCCGCCCCACTCGGACAGGCGCGCCTGAAGACGCGATATACCGGTCTCGACGAACTGTGGCTTCCCCGTCCGATACTCGACTCCGACCTCGTCGTGTCGATGCCGAAGCTCAAGACGCACCACGGTGTCGGAACGACGTTGTCGTTGAAGAACTGTTTTGGTTGCGTGCCGGGCCGCATCTACGGGTGGCCGAAGAACGTGTTGCACTGGCACGGTGTCGAGAACTCGATCCTCGACGTCGCGACCGCTGTGCGGCCGGGCCTCGCGATCATCGACGGGATCGTCGGGATGGAGGGTGACGGCCCGATCAACGGCCTGCCCATGAAGGCAGGTGTCCTGGTCTTCTCGACCGATCCGGTCGCTGCGGACGTCACGGCGGCGACGTTGATGGGGATCGACCCGGATCGTGTGCCGTACCTCCGCGAGGCCGGCAGGTTCCTCGGCCAGGGCGATCTCGACCGGATCGAACAGCGGGGCGAAGACATAGCGCGAAACGTGACCCGGTTTGCTCCGGCGCCGGGATTCGAACGCCTCTCCGTCTAGCCAGACGAACTATCGACCCTCGCACCGTCCCGATCACCGCCCAGGACACATGCGGCGAACACTGCGCCCGAGACGCCGAGAACGAGTGCCGTCTGCCACGGCTCTCCGTTCCCGTTACCCGAGCCGAGCCAGAGGACGACGGGGAGAACCCAGACAACGGAGAGCCGCGGGCGAAAGAGGGCGACGACCGCCAGCAGGAGCACGAACGAGTGCATCCAGACGATCGGCGATGCGACGATCGCAATGAGCACCGCAAGGGCGAACGAGAGCCTGTCGTCGTGGCGTCGCCCCGACGTCAAACAGAGCACGCAGAGAACGATCACGAGGAGAAGCCCGAGCGTCGTGCCTACAGCCGCCCTCAAGCCGAGGTCGCTCGCGAGCGCTTTGAGGGTGTAGCTGTCCGGGGATACCTCGGCGCTGAGCCTGTCGAGGTTGGAGGGGTAGCGCATGAGACCAGAAAAGCCGAGCGTTCCCCAGAGGCCGAACGTGATCACGATCGAGACGACGAATGCGCCGAGGGCCCCGCGGTAGCGCCTCGTCGCCACGAGCCAGAGCACTATCGGCCAGCAGATGATCTTCGCGGCGATCGTGAGGCCGCCCGCGATCGTCACGCCGGCCGGACTCTCCCGGAATCGCCAGCACAGAGCGAATCCGAGGAGCAGAAGGATGGAGACGTTCGCCGTCTGGACGGCATGAAACGTTGGAGCCCAGAGAAACGCGACCCCGTAGCACCGCCAGTCGCGGACGCCGAGAAGCCACAGGGATGCAGGCACGCTCAGAACCAGAAGGCCGATGAAGAAGACGCTTGCGTGCGGCAGGAACGCAAAGGGGACGAGACTGAACGCGACCAGTGGCGGATAGCCGTACGCGGGATATGGAGACACCCCGTGCGAGAGCTTCTCGGCGGCGGGGAGCAACGTCGACTGGAAGTCGACGGCGAAGCCTCCATTGTCGTTCGAGCGGAGCAGGAGGATCGTGTACACCGTGAGCGGCAGGACGATCAACAGAAGCGGGAGCAGCACGTTGTTCGCCACCACAGCGCGCCGACGGAGCCAGCTTTCCGACCCCTCTGCCTTCAGGGGAACGGGATGACCGCCGATCGGATCGGTTGCGAGGTCAGGCACGACCCCATTTGTTTCGGTCGACACGAGCGTCTGCTGAAACGCACAGCAACGTTGGAACGACCGCGGCACGGTTCGGCCGGCGTTCGCCGGCTCGCCGACGGCTCGCGAAAGAGGGCACCCTGGGCCTACTCCTCACCATACAGCGGACTCTCCACGAGGCCATGCTGGTAGGCGAGCCTCGTCGCTTCCGTGCGGTTCTTCACCTCGAGCTTGCGGTAGATGTTGGTGAGGTGGAATTTCACGGTCTGCTGGGTGATCCACAGTTCCTTGGCGATCTCGTCGTTCGACATACCCCGAGCCAGAGCCTTGAGAATCGACGTCTCCCGATCGGTCAGGCCGGCTGCCTTGGCACCAGTCGACTCAGCACCCTCGATGAGCGGCGGTGCGCTGAAGACATTGCCCTCGATCGCCTGGCGTAATGTCGATGGGAGGTCGGTCGGGTCGACACTCTTCGAGATGTACGCGCTCGCGCCGCGCCGAAGAGCAGCGTCGATCAGATCCTGTGAAGTAGATGCCGACAGCATCACAACCTTGATCGTCGGGAAACGCTTGTGGATTTCGTCCAGGCACGCAAGCCCGTCCATGTGAGGCATCCGCACATCGAGAAGAACCAGGTCGGGCTTCGTGCTGGAAACGAGCGAGAGCACGTGCGTCCCATCCTGGGTTTCGCCGACGACCTCGAATCCGCCGTCGGCCTCGAGAGCACGTCGGATGCCGTCGAGCATCAACCGGTGGTCGTCTGCGATCACAACGCGCATGTCGCAAGTCTCGCAGAGACGGAAGACGGGCAGACCAAGCGAGACAGCGACATGCGCACGCGCGGGCGGAAGGGCGCGTAGGGCAAGCGGACGCCCGACACGTGCGGTGTCTCGCAACGTTAGACCCGAAATGATTGTTGCGAGACACCGCACTACCAGATTGATTCAGTAGTACGGCGTCTCATGACGATGCTGTTTCCTGTCAAACGGTATGAGACGCCGCACTAGCGGAACTCGCTCGATCGAGGGATGGAGTTTGCAGCGCCCCCTTTACCGATGAGCGGGATTGGCCGATACCGACGTGAACGAACGTGGGGACGGTCAGTAGGGAAACCCGCTCAGGGAGGGAAGAGTACGATCTGATGTCAGCCGCGAGACCCAGGTCCTAGCGTCCCGTGCCATCGTTCACGGGAGCTCACGTCGAAACGCACGCGAGGATCGGGCCGGTGCGCTCCGACGTTCCGGTTCACTCGGTCGTCAAGGCACGTCCCGAGAGGCTCGAGCTCATCCACGCGATTCTTGCCGAAGGTGCGCTCGACCACGTGCGACCCCTTCTCGGCGCTGCCTACGAGCGGGCCTCCCGGGTCGCAGAGGCCGCTGGAGCGAGCAGCGCCTCCCGCGCGCTCGCTGCGTCCGTTTACGCCTCGGATGTCGTCGTCGCGCTCGCTGCCGAAGGGGAGCTCGAGGCGTCAGACACGCGCGCTGTCGCCTCGGCCCTCGCCCTGGCTCGAGACGAACCGTTCGCCGCCGCGGCGTTCGATCTGTACCTCCGCGCAGTCTCGAGCCCCTCGCTGCTCGAGCTTCCACCCGTTGTAGCCGCGTCGCTTCAGCTCAGGTTTCTTCTCGACCTCGACATTGCACTCGATGCGTCCATCTGGCGGCGGACGGGTGGGGCCCGCGTCGAGTGCATCCTCGCACTCGGGACGCAGACGCAGTCGCGCCAGGTCAGGGCAACCGCTCGGGCAGCCATCACCGGACGATCCGGCCTGTCGCTCGTCGGCACCTCCAATCTCAGATTCGCGCAGATCCGTCGGTTCGGCGAACCCGCGGGAGCTGTGGTCATTCGGGTGTACGGCGACCCGAGTCGTGACGTCAACGCGTACCTCGAGTGCGCTGCCGTCGCGCTCTCGCCGTTGCTCGAGCGCGAGCAACTGCTCGAGCGTGATGCTGCACAGGAGCGCGCACTGGTCGGTGCAAGCGAGAAGCGGTTGCTGCGCCTCGGCTTCGACCTCCATGACGGCCCGATCCAGGACGTTCTGGCGCTCGTCGGCGAAACAGCACGCCTGCGGGATCAGGTGTACCCATTCGTCCTCGAGAGCCATCGCGAGCTCACCTACGGTCGGTTCGGCGACATGCTGGCGCGGCTCGCCGACCTCGACCGGTCGCTACGAGAGGTCGCGCACTCACTCGAGACGAAGAGCATCGTCTCACGCCCTCTCTCCGAGATCCTCCACCGCGAGGTCGAGGGTTTCGCAACTCGATCCGGAATCACAGCGACGGTCGAGGTTCGCGGCGACCCGGAATCCTTGAGCTCTGCTCAGAAGGTCGCGATCTTCCGCGCCGTTCAGGAATCCCTCGCGAACGTCCGAGAGCACAGCGGTGCCACGGCCGTCGAGGTGGCCATCCGGGCCCGGCGCAGCTCGATCGACGTGCGCGTGACCGACAACGGCCATGGGTTCGAGGTCTCGCGTTCGCTCGCGAAGGCAGCCCAGCGCGGACGGCTCGGCATCGTCGGGATCAGCGAGCGCGTTCGGCTGCTCGGCGGCACGTTCGAGATCGACAGCCGCCCCGGCGGCCCCACGAGCCTTCGATTCTCGTTGCCGCGATGGGAGCCGTTCACCGCGGCCCACGGTTCGCGCACGTAGCGCACCGTCCACGCCGCGCACCACGGCGGAGCCCCACGAGCATCCTGCCGCCCGAACGCAGCCGCAACGAGTCGGAGGGTCCCGGCCACCCTGCACGCGCCCAGGGAACGCTCGCGGTGCGGTCGGGACAACCGATTCGTCGGTTACGCTGCTCCCCGGAGCCGGGATCCGATCCCGGCTTCTGCTTCCCAGCGTAACGGGTTCGGAGAGGAGAAACGGACCCGACCAGCGACGAAAGGCGACTTCCCATGGACTCATCGTCGGAGCCCGCCGATCCTGACGAAACAGAGCCGACGCCGGCCGACGTCGAGGAGCCGGACGCAGCCGATGGCGAGTCGACGGTCCCCGTCGGCGAAGAAACCGAGCCGCCCGTCGGCGAGGACCCCGGCACATTGGTAGAAGCTGAGACGGTGAGCGGTGGGAGACCGCCGATCCGAATCGGGGCGGTTGTCGCGGTGGCGCTTGCCGCGGCGTTCATCGTCTGGCTGCTCGTCCGAGATGACGGCTCGTCGACCGCGGGCGAGACAGTCACAACGGTGACGGCGGCCGCGACGACCACGCCGTCGGGCAGCGGGACGTCGCCGATCGCCATCTCGGGGGCCGAGCTCGCGCGGATCGCGACGAGCGGCACAACCGTGTACTGGGCCGGAGCCCCCGAGGTCGGCACGACACTTACCCTCTTGAAGTCGTCGAACGGCTCGATCTACGTTCGCTACCTCCCACCCGAGGTCGATGTCACCGACCCGATTCCCCCTTCGCTCGTCGTCGCGACCTACCCGCTCGTCGGCGCGCTCGCCGCTGTGAAGCGCGCGGCGAAGGAGCCCGATGCCGTCTCGATCCCGCTCGAGAAGGGAGGGATAGCCGTCTACTCGAAGTCGAAGCCGACCAACATCTACTTCGCATACCCGAAGGCGCCCGAGCAGATCGAGGTGTACGACCCTTCACCTGGGCGGGCGCTTCAGCTCGTCACCTCCGGGACGGTCGTACCGGTCGCTCGTTAGCGGGACGCCGCAAGCCCGTGATGACCTTCGCAGTCTCCTGGCTCGTCTTCCCCGCGGTGCTGGGCGCACTCTCGCTGGGTTGTGGGCTGCTCCTCGAGCGTGCCTCGGGACTCGAGCTTCCCCGGCCGTTCCTCCTCCCCGCGGGCTTCGTGGTGCTGTCGCTCGCCACCCAGTTCGCTCACATGAGCGACGTCACCGCCGAGCTCGGCACGCCGCTCGTCGTCGCACTCGCGGTCGTGGGATTCGGGCTCGGTCTACCGCTGCGCTGGCCGCGAGACGACCGCTGGGCGCTGGCGGGGGCGGGCGGCGCGTTCGCTGCGTTCGCAGCACCCGCAGCCTTGACCGGCAGTGTGACGTTCCTCGGGTACATCAAGCTCGACGACACGGCCAACTACATGGCCCTGCTCGACCGGGCGCTGCACTTCGGCTACAACACCGCCGGCCTGCCGCCGTCGACCTACGAGGCATTCCTCGCGAACACCTACAACCCGGGGTACCCGCTCGGATCCCTCCTCCCGCTCGGCGTCGGCCACAATCTCGTCCAGGTCGACGCGCTCTGGCTCTGGCAGCCGTACCTCACGTTTCTCGCAGCACTTCTCGCGCTCGCGCTGTTCCAGCTCGCCGGGACGATCGTCCGCTCGCCGCCCGCACGGGCACTCGTCGCGGCGGTCGGCGCACAGGCGGCATTGATCTTCGGGTACGCGCTCTGGGGAGGGATCAAGGAACTCTCGACGGCATTTATCGTCGTGATGATCGTCGTGCTCAGCACGTCGCTCAGCAGCGCCAGGCGCCCGCGGGCGCTTCTGCCGCTTGCCGCCGCATCGGCGGGCCTCCTCGGCGTCCTGAGCATCGCGGGAGCCGTGTGGTTGGCGCCCCCTCTCGTCGCCGCCGCGATCCTGGCGGTTCGGGCCCGTGGAGCACGGGGGATGATCCGCCAGGCCGGTATCTACCTGGCGGCGACGTCGGTGCTCGCACTCCCCGCCATCGTCGCTGCGACGACGTGGATCGCGGAGTACGCAGGGGACTACACGAGCGGAGACCAGTACGGGAACCTCCGTGGCACGCTGAGTTGGCTTCAGGTCTTCGGGATCTGGCCGATAGGCGACTTCCGCTTCCGCCCCGACGGCCTCGGGCCTGTCTACGTGCTCGTCGCCGTCGTCGCAGTCTTCATCGCGGTTGCCGTAGCGACGGCGTGGAGGCGCGGAGCGTTGCCGATACCCCTTGCAGTTGCGACAACCGGCTGGGCGTGCATCTTCTACGTCGCAACAACGGCGCCGTGGATCGAGTCGAAGGCACTGGCCTCGTCGAGCCCGATCCTCCTCACCGCCGCCCTCGCCGGCATCGCCGCCGTGTTCGAGGGTGGTCGACGCGCCGAGGCACTTGTCGCCGCGGCCGTTGTCGTTGCAGGCGTTATGTGGTCGAACGTTCTCCAGTACCGCTCGGTCGAGCTCGCCCCGTACGAGAGGCTGTCGGAGTTCGAGAGAATCGGCGAGCGGTTCGAAGGCCAGGGACCCACGCTGCTGACGGAATTCGAGTCCTACGGGGCCCGTCACTTCCTCCGCACGATGGCGACCGAGGCACCGGGCGAACTGCGGCGACGCCTGATTCCGCTCCGTACCGGGGTCGGCGCAAGCACGGGCGAGTCGCCCGATCTGGACGAGATCGAGCTCGGGGAGGTACTCCACTACCGGACGCTCGTGATCCGGAACTCGGGCGTGGCGAGCCGTCCACCCTCCCCCTACTCCATCGCCTGGAAGGGGACGTACTACTCGGTCTGGCAGCGACCCGCGACGAACGGGCCCCGCGTGATCGAGCATCTGTCCCTGGGGAGCCGCACCCAGCCTGCCGCGGTGCCCGACTGCGCTGACGTTCAGCGCCTGGGGCGGCTCGCCGCGGCGAACGGCGCAGCGCTCGCGACGGTGCGCCGTCGCCCGAGCATCGTCATCTATCCCGATGGGTCGACGACGGAGCAGGCTTCGGTCGGGCAGTACGGCGAAGACGCCCGCACCGTCTACGTCATCGTCCGACAGTCGATCCGCCTTCCGTTCGATCTATCCCGTGGCGGGAAGCTCGGCGTCTGGGTCGGCGGGACGTTCCGCACGAGGATCGACGCCTACGTCGACGACCGCTACGTCGGCACGCTCCGACGCGAGCTCACGTGGCCCGGAAACTTCCTCCTCGCGGGCGACGTGAGGCTCGGGCCCGGCAACCACACATCTGCGGATCGACTACTCCGGCTCCGACCTCCGCCCGGGCGGCGACGGGAGGCCTGGTTGGGGCATCGGGCCATTCGCGATCGCCCACGGTACGCAGGATCGACCGGTGGAGTATGTCGCGCCTGCGCGCGCACGATCGCTGTGCGGCAAGAGCCTCGACTGGATCGAGGTCGTGCAGCGCTAGATCGTTGAGCGCGGTCGCGAACGGAAGGTGCCTCGCAGGAGAACGAGCCCGACCGCGATGAACGGCAGCACGTGAACGGCGTGGAGCACGATCGCGTACGACAGCGCCTCGGCATCCTCGACGTCGTACACGCGCAGGGCGATCAGTGTCGCGGCCTCGAACACCCCGAGCGCCGCCGGAGACGACGGCAAGATCTGCACGAGGTTCGTCGCCACGACGACGAGCATCGCCGCGACGACCGGAAGTCGGAGGTCGAACCCCTCCATGACGAACCACACCGAGAGCGAGAGCGCCAGCAGGTTGAGTGCGGAGAGCGCGCACGCGAGGGCGACGAGCCTGAGGTCGCGCAGCCCGGCAAGGCCTCGGCCGACGCCGTCCCCGAGCGCCTCGACCATCTCGGGCGTGACGAACGGCAACCACGCCAGCGGGCGGAGCACGAAGTGGAGCGGGCGCACACCGAAGAGCGCGAGGGTCAGGCGATGATCACGAGTGCGAGCCCGAGTGCGACGGCGAGCTCCTGTGCCGACCGAAGCCAGCTTATGTGCGGGATGAACGGAACCGTCAGAAAGAGCAACGCGAGCAGTGAGAGGACGTCGTACGCGCGCTCGACGACGACCGTCGCGCGCGGCTTCGGCCTTCGATGTCCGCGTCTCCTGACAGAGCGCGAGCACGCGTGCCGCCTCCCCCGCTCGAGCGGGCAGGACGATATTGAAGAAGTAGCCGACGATCGTGGCGCGGAACGTTGGCCCGAAGGGCGGGCGCGTCTCCTTCGCGAAGAGGTACCGCCAGCGGACCGTCCGCAGCAGCACGCTCGCCGCAAGTGCGAGGAGCGACGGAACGAGCCACCAGTAGTTGCTCTGCCGGAGCCCATCCCAGACGTCCTCGAGACGGACGTCGCGTACCGCGAAGAACGCGAACACCGCACTGACCAACAGCCCTAGCCACGCAAGGCCGTGCCGCGCGATCCACGTCCGTTCCCGTGAGCCTGCATCGGAACTTCGCTCACCGCTCAATGCGCGCGGCTCGGACATCTCCGGTTCGCTGCGGCGACACCGGGTACGGGCTCAATCTGCGGTTGGGGCTGTCCGCGGAAGATGCGCCCGATCGTAGCCGGGTACGCGGGCCGTCCCGCAACAGACCCGAAATGCGCGTTGCGGGACACTGGGCCGCCCCACACATGCTGTTCGTGTCAAACGCTACGAGACGCCACGCTACGTCGTGCAGATGACGTACGCCTGCACCGTCATCGTGTTGCCCCCATTCATGTTCGCCGTGACGACGCCCCGGGCTGTCCACGTCGTCGCCCCGCTGGGATAGGACTGCTGCAACGCGACACGCCCAGGCTGTGACGCGGTGCCCGTGTTCGTCGCCGTTCCTCCGCCGCCGAGCAGGACCTTGCCCACGGGCACGTCGCCGTCGCCGTGAGGGTCGTCTGGGCCGCCGGGTTGTTCGCGGTCACCTGCGCCGTTCCGGCTGTGATCGTGCTGCCCGTCGGGCCTGTGGCGCCTGTTGCACCGGTCGCACCCGTGGCACCGGCCGTTCCCGCCGCACCGGTTGGCCCGGTCGCACCCGTCGGCCCAGTCGCACCCGTCGCACCGGCCAGCCCGGTCGTGCCGGTTGGCCCGGTCGCACCCGTCGCCCCCGTCGCACCGGCCAGCCCGGTCGTGCCGGTTGGCCCGGTCGCACCGGTTGGCCCGGTCGCACCGGTTGGCCCCGTCGCACCCGTCGTACCCACCGCGCCTGTCGTACCCACGGCGCCCGTCGCACCGGTCACGCCCGTGGAACCCGTCGCTCCGGTCAGGCCCGTCGCTCCCGTGGGACCTGTCGCGCCCGTCGCACCGGTTGCGCCCGTCGGCCCGGTCGTGCCGGTTGGCCCGGTCGCACCCGTTGCACCGGTCGCACCCGTGGAACCGGTAGCGCCTGTCGCTCCGGTCAGGCCCGTCGCTCCCGTGGGACCTGTCGCGCCCGTCGCACCGGTTGCGCCAGTCGGCCCGGTCGTGCCGGTTGGCCCGGTCGCACCCGTGGCACCGGTGGCGCCCGTCGCTCCCGTCGGACCCGTCGCGCCCGTCGCACCGGTCGCACCCGGTCGGCGCCGGTTGGCCCGGTCGCACCCGTGGCACCGGTAGCGCCCGTCGCTCCGGTCAGGCCCGTCGCTCCCGTGGGACCTGTCGCGCCCGTCGCACCGGTTGCGCCAGTCGGCCCGGTCGTGCCGGTTGGCCCTGTCGCACCCGTGGCACCGGTCGCACCCGTGGAACCGGTGGCGCCCGTCGCTCCCGTGGCACCTGTCGCGCCCGTCGCACCGGTTGCGCCATCAGAGCCCGTCGCACCCGTCGCCCCCGTAGCGCCCGGTCGCGACCCGTCGCACCCGTCGCGCCCGTCGGCCGGTAGGCCCGTCGCACCCGTCGCACCGGTCGCACCCGTCGGTCGCCTGTCGCTCCGGTCAGGCCTGTCGCACCCGTCGCTCCTGTCGGGCCGGTCGCACCTGTGGCGCCCGTTGGTCCGGTCGCACCCGTCACGCCCGTCGGCCCCGTCGGGCCTGTAGCGCCGTCGGACCCGTCGCGCCGGTCGACCCCGTCGCGCCGGTCGATCCGGTCGCACCCGTCGCGCCCGTGGCTCCGGTCGCGCCCGTCCCTGCGCCGCCAGAAGGCCCAGCAGGCCCGGCCGGGCCTGTCGCTCCTGTGACGCCCTGCGCTCCCGTCGGGCCGGTCTGATTCCAGCGGATGAAGCGCTCTCCGTTCTCGCACCTCGTCTGGGGATTGATCAATCGGATGTTGCCGACCCTCGGCAAGCCACCGAGCGGCACGCATGCCCAGTAGATGTTGGGCTTCTCCTGGAGAGCGGCGCGTGTGGAGGCCGACTCGCCCGACGCCAACCCGGCGAGAACGAGTGCTCCCACAACGATCGACAGCCCTCCGAGAAGGGCCGTACGTCTCCGTGCTGTGGGCCGAGGGGGGCTCATATCTCTCACTGCTGGGCTCTACGGTCCTTCCAGAACGACACGGCTCAGCCGTGGGCGGAGTGTTCGACAGCGTAGCGACGCGCTCCGCGCCGATGCGTCGAGTACATTCGTCGGCACTTCGCGTCGGAGCCTTGAATTCAACGCGTGTCGGGGTCTTCCTTGCGCGAGCAACGACGCAGCTCGGACAAATGAGGGCTCCGAAATCCGGACTCGACGCTGCGTGCGTCGATCGAACCGTTCGAGTGGAGGCAATCTCGCGATTCAGTGGGAGGTGATGCGCGTTGCCTCGATCGCGTGCCGGCGCTCCGCAAGGAGTGCCTCGAGCTCACCCAGCGCGGCAGCCCGGCCGCGGACGCGATCGAGAACCGAGTCGGCCCGGGTCAGAGCCTGATCGACGAGCCGCAGGCGGTCGCTCATCGACTCCGCGCGCTCGAGCCGCTCCGGGAGTTCGGCCGTCGCCTCCTCGGCCGCGGCGATCTCCTGGAGCTCCTCGAGCGACACGCCGAGGAGATCGCGAAGTCGGCGCAGAAGGTCGAGCCGCTCGACATCCAACTCGGTGTAGATGCGGTGCGATCGACGGAGCCTCGGCCCGCCGGGAAGCAGCCCGATCTGCTCGTAATAGCGGATCGTCGGGGCCGTCAAGCCCGTTCGCGAGGCGAGCTCCCCGATCCGGAGCGTTCCAGGACGACGACGACTCATTGGACGACTCGGCGCTCTCCGCGTGCGCGATGCCCACTAAAATGCATCTTTACATCATATTGCAATATAGGGCCTGATTCCTGCGCCCTTGCACAACGCCACGAGCCCGAGGCCGCGTGCGCGCGCCGGTTAGTTCGGCTCGCAGACCGCGCTGACGGTCCAGCCGCCCGCGTGAGCTCTCCATCCGCATCGTCCAGTATCGCGGGTTGGAGGTGCCGCTCGCGACCGGAGTCCCGCCCGAGTTCGACGGGAAGCTCGCCACCATGTGATCGCCGATCTCGAACGTGCTGAGCTGCGCGACCCCTCCGCCGACAGCATGGTTGCCGGCCGTGCAGTCGACAGTGCCGGTCGTGACGCCGGCTGCCACGGTAATCGTCCGGATCGTCGCCCCCGCCGACGGGCCGGTCGCACCCGTCGCACCGGTGGCTCCCGTGGCGCCCTGTCGCCCCGACAGCACCGGTAAGCCCGGTCGCTCCCGTCGAGCCGGTCGCACCCGTGGCATCCCGTCGCGCCCGTCGGGCCTGGGTTTCCTGTCGCACCCGTGGCTCCCGCGGCACCGCGCCTGGCGCCCGTGTCGCGCCTGTCGGCTCCCGCTGCGCCCCGTCGAACCCGTGTTGCCGGTCGCACCTGTGCCTCCAGTCGGTCCCGTTGCGCCTGTCGCACCCGCAGCTCCGGCAGAACCCGCAGCTCCGGCAGCACCCGTCGCACCCGTGGCGCCAGTTGCCCCGGTGAGACCCGTCGCACCGGTCGCACCCGTCGCACCCGTGCTTCCGGTGGCACCGGCGGCACCGGTCGGACCAGTCGCACCCGTCGCGCCGACTGCACCCGTAAGACCCGTAGCGCCAGTAGCACCAGCCGACACCCGTCGCACCCGTGCCTCCGGTGGCACCAGCGGCACCGGCCGGACCAGTCGCACCCGTCGCCCCAACCGCCCCCGTAAGACCCGTAGCGCCGGCAGCACCCGTAGCACCGGTTGAACCAGTCGCACCAGCGGCACCGGCCGCACCCGTCGCGCCGACTGCACCCGTAAGACCCGTAGCACCGGTCGCCCCCGCAGCACCAGCCGACCCCGTCGCACCCGTGCCTCCGGTGGCACCAGCGGCACCGGCCGGACCAGTCGCACCCGTCGCGCCCGACTGCACCCGTAAGACCCGTAGCACCGGTCGCACCCGCAGCACCAGCCGCACCCGTCGCACCCGTGCGCCCGGTGGCACCAGCGCACCCGCCGCACCAGTCGCACCCGTCGCGCCCAACCGCACCCGTAGCACCCGTAGCGCCAGCAGCACCCGTAGCGCCAACAGCACCAGCCGAACCCGTCGCGCCAACAGCACCCGTAGCACCAGTGGCACCGGTTGCACCCGTCGCACCGGTCGGCGCCCGTAGCCCCCGGTGGCACCGACATCGCCCGTGGCACCCGTGGCCCCGGTGGCACCCGCGACGCCCACGCACCGGCCGCACCAGTTGCACCTGCGGCGCCGGTTGCACCCGCGGCACCCGTCGCACCTGTCAGCACCCGTCGCACCCGTGCTGCCGGTCGCTCCGGTCGCCCCCGCAGCACCAGCCGACCCCGTCGCACCCGTGCTTCCGGTGGCACCAGCGGCACCGGCCGGACCAGTCGCACCCGTCGCGCCGACTGCCCCCGTAAGACCCGTAGCGCCAGTAGCACCGACGCCGAACCCGTCGCACCAACGCACCCGTAGCGCCAGCAGCACCCGTAGCACCCGTCGCGCCGTAGCACCAGCACCCGTAGCACCAGCGGCACCGGTGACCTGTCGCACCGGTCGCACCGGTCGGCCCCGTACCCCCGGTGGCACCGACATCGCCCGTGGCACCTGTGGCCCCGGTGGCACCCGCGACGCCCACGGCACCGGCCGGACCAGTTGCACCTGCGTGCCTGCGCCTGTCGCACCTGTCAGACCCGTCGGACCCGTGCTGCCGGTCGCTCCGGTCGCCCCCGTCGCCCCCGACCCGGCACCGCCGCCGGAGGATCCGGGCGGCCCTGTCGGGCCTGCCGCACCCGTTGGCCCGGTCAACGACGCGACGCTCGAGTACACGCCGCCCGACTTCCGATACACGACGCCCGTCGTCGCGTCCAGGTAGTAATCACCGTTCGCTCCGAGGTCGTTCGACGGAGAGCCGGCACCGTCGCGCCACGTCGCACCGGCAGCTCCTCGCGCTCCGGTCGGACCGGTAGCGCCACGCGGCCCCGTCGGGCCCGTGCCGCCCGCCTCCGGATGTGGCACTGCCAGGCCGAACTTCCGGGTTTCTCCCGGCCGGCACGCCTGCTCACCCGCGACGACGCGAACGTCACCGAAGTCGTTCGAGATGCAGAAGGGGCCTGCGAGGCGCCGCCCCTGATCACCGGGCACGGTCACGGTCGATTTCGCCGAGCGCTGACCGGACGCCATGCCCGTGAGTGCGAGCGCGACGACGAGAATCGCCCCTACCGCTCGAAGGGGCAGCTTCCTGCGCGGAATGTCGTCGAAGTCGAAGATGCGGTACACGCGGTGAATCGGCCCGATCTGCCGGGCTGGCAGATCGTGACGCTGTCGCGGAAATCTAGGGAGCCCTCCGGACGGACATGACCCGGACACCCGACACGCACGACGACCGGATGCTCGAACTGGCGGTAGGCCGATCCCGCCTGCCCGGCCCGGAACCGGATCCGAGCGCGTCCGATCGGCCGTCCTCGCGGGGGCTCGCGTCGGCGCGTCGTGGTGAGCCAGTTCGAGCGAATCCTCTTGCCCGGAACGGTTCCTTTCTGGGACTTTCGACGTAATTGCAACTCCACTTCATAATCTACTTCTGGTCGAATCGTGGCAGACCCTGGCCCCGTCCTGTCGCCGGGAGGGTTCGCAACGGCTCCACGGCGGGTGTTGAAGTGTTCGCAAACGGCCGCTCGCCATCGTCTCGCGACCTCCCCCTTCAGGGGCATCGAATCCCTCGATCGAGTGCCGATGAGATTGCCGTCAACACATCCCCGGCAAGCGTTTCTCGGCCTTGTCCCTCGCGGGACAGACGGGTTCAGGCCCGCGGCGGGGCTCGGCAACAGGCCGCCTCCCACGGGTGGCTCATCTCTTCGAAAGAGAGGTAGGACAAGATGACGTTCCTCAAGCAGAAGAAGGGCATCGCAGCACTCGCCGCGGTCGCCGTCGTCGCCATTGGCGCGATGGGTGCGTATGCGTACTTCACGAGCACCGGCTCGGGCGCCGGCTCGGCGACGGTCGGTACCGCATCGACGATCACCTGAGCACCCGACCGTCGGCCCGCTGTACCCCGGTTCCGGGACGGTGCCGCGTCACGGTCACGACTCGACAACCCGGGCAACGGCAGCCAGTACGTCGGCCACCGTGTCGACGCGGCACTGGTCAGCCGACCAGGCGGCTGCCTCGGCGCGTGGTTCACGGTCGCGCCGATCACCTACAACGCGCAGGTCGCACGGCGGCGCGAGCCCGACACGCGGTGCGACCTCGACGGTGCAGATGAACAACGCTGGCATCGAACCAGGACGCCTGCAAGGGCCTGACGCTGGCGATCGCCTGGACGAGCAACTAGGAAGCAACGACGCCGGTGGAAGGGCGACCTCGGTCGCCCTTCCACCGGCGCACTCGCGCGCGAGGTAGCCACGACGCGCCCACCACCCACGGCGGCAGAAGCAGAGGCGGACAATGTTCGGGCGGATCGAGAGCACAGGCGGGGAACAGCAGGCCGCTCGTGGTGCTTCTCGTCCTCGTCGGCGTCCTCGTGACCACGGTGGCCGTCCAGGTGAGCCGATACGCCGGCGCCGCAGACGCGAGCTCCGAGCACCGCCGCCCCGAGTACCACGCCCACGCCGTCTGACCCGACCGACCCCGATCCGGGAGCGACCGGGAACGGGACGCCGCCGGCCGGGACGGACGAGACGCGCTGACCCGACGCCACGCGCCGCCGCGACGACCACGCCTCCCGGCGCCTCCTCGAAGCCCTCCGACACCGGTGTGCCGTACACGATCAGTGGCACCGTCAGCACCCCGCTCCGCCCGGGCGGCGCGCGCGCTGCCGATCGACGTCAGCTTCTCGAACACGAACGCCGGCAACGGCGGCAGCGGCGTCGGCGGCGTCCGCGTCTCCAGCCTCGTCGTGACGATCACATCCGTGACCGGGCCGAACATCAGCGGCTCCCGCCCCTGCTCGGCCGCCGACTTCGCGCTCACGCCAGTTCAGCGGCGCCTACCCGTTCTACGTTCCCGCACGGCGCGAGCAGCCTCTCGTCGCTCGGATTCGGGTCGGAAGCGTGGCCGACGCTCCGGATGAAGAACACCGGCTCGAACCAGAACGGGTGCAAGGGCGCCACCGTCATCCTCGCCTACACGGGTGCGCCATGACGAGGGCCGTCGTCACCCGCGCGCGGACGAGACGCGGGCTCACGCTGCTCGGCGCCGCTGGCTGTCGGCGCTCCTCGTCGCTGCGGGCGCGATCGCCTACTTCACGAGCGATCGGCGCAGGCGCGAGCACAGCGACCGTCGGCACGCTCCCGACACCCGTCATCGCCTCGGTCACCCCTGGCTCCGGCACGGTCGACCTCGAGCTGGGCCCCCGGCGTCACACCGCCCGGTCCGGCGCAGTCACCTACTACGTCGAGCGCGACGGCGGCGACGCCGCAGGCTGCCCCACCTCGGCCGCTCCGACCGCCGTCACGAGCTGCACGGACACGAATCCGCCCGCCGGCAGCAACACCTACACGGTGACGGCCGTCTGGCGCAGCTGGACCGAGACGAGCGACCCCGCATCGACGACGCCGCTCTCGGCACCGACCGTGGCCTCGGCGAGCCCGTCGTCCCGCGGACAGGGAGCGGCGAACCAGAGCATCGTCATCGCCGGAACAGGCTTCGTGAGCGGCGCCACGGTCGTCGTTCTCGGGCACCGGAATCACCGTCAACTCGACGACCTTCGACAACTCGACGCAAATCACGGCGAACATCACGGTCGCGGTCGGAGCTACGGTCGGTGCGCGGAACGTCACGGTCACGAATCCCGACACCGGCGCGGGAACGCGCGTCGGCGCCTTCACGGTCAATCCGGGCCTCACCGTGACATCGGCGACACCGCCCTCCCGGCCCCAGGGAGTCGGCAGTCAGAACATCGTGATCGCCGGAACCGGCTTCGCCAGCGGCGCAGCCGCGACGTTCTCGGGCACCGGCATCACCGTCAACTCGACGACGTTCACGAGCGCGACCCAGGTGACCGCGAACATCACCCTCGCCGTCGGTGCGACCGTGGGCCTCCGCGACATCACCGTGACCAATCCGGACGGAGGCATCGGCGTCGGAACGGGCATCTTCACGGTCACGCCCGCACTCACCGGCGTGTCGACGAGCCCATCGTTCCGAAACCAGGGAGCGGTGAGCCAGAACATCGCCATCTCCGGAACCGGCTTCGTGACCGGTGCCACGGTCGCGTTCTCGGGCTCCGGGATCACGATCAACTCGACGACGTACAACAGCAGCACGCAGGTCACGGTGAACATCACGATCTCGGGGAGCGCGACCACGGGAGCGCGAGACGTCACGCTCACGAATCCGGGCGGCGCCTCCGTCACGGGTACCGGCGTCTTCAACGTCAATCCTGCCCCGACGCTCACCTCGGCGGCCCCGTCCTCCCGCGGTCGGGGCGCGACGAACCAGAACATCACACTGACGGGAACCGGGTTCATCAACGGCGCCTCGCTCGCCGCGTCGTTCGGCACCCTCATCACCGTGAACTCGACGTCGTTCGTGAACGCGACGACCGTGATGGCCAACATCACCGTCGGCGCGACCGCGACGACCGGCGTGAGGTCGGTCACGGTGACGAACGGCGACGGCACCATCGCCACCGGCAACGTATTCACGGTGAACGCGGCACCGACGGTGACGTCCGCGACGCCCGCCTCGCGCGGCCAGGGTGCCGTGAACCAGAACATCGCGATCGTCGGCACGGGCTTCGTCAGCCGGCGCCGCCGTCTCGTTCTCGGGCACCGGGATCACCGTCAACTCGACGACGTTCAACACCGCCACCTCGCTGACTGCGAACATCACGATCGCGGCGGGTGCGACGACCGGGCTCCGTGACGTGATCGTGACCAACACCGACGCAGGTGTCGGCACGCGAACCGGCGGATTCACGGTCAACACCGGCCCGACCGTGACCGCTACCGCTCCGGCCACCCGTGGCCAGGGCGCGGCGAACCAGGACATCGTCATCACGGGAACCGGCTTTGCCAACGGCGCAGTGGCCTCGTTCTCGGGCACCGGGATCACCGTGAGCTCGACGACGTTCAACAGCGCGACGCAGGTGACCGCCAGAATCACGATCGCAGCCGGCGCAACCGTGGGCACCCGAGACGTCACCGTCGTGAACAGCGACGCGGGACGCGGAACCGGAGCAGGTCTCTTCACGGTCGCGGGATCCCCGGCCGTGACGTCCGCGAGCCCGAACAGCCGGGGCCGCGGTGCATCGAATCAGACGATCGTGATCACCGGCGCGAACTTCGTCAGCGGCGCCACGGTGACGTTCTCGGGCACGAGGATTACCGTCAACTCCACGACCTACTCGAGCTCGACGTCGCTCACCGCGAACATCAGCGTCGCGGCGAACGCCGCCACCGGCCTGCGCAACATCGTCGTCAACAACAACAACGGCGGAGCGACGGGTACGTGTACCGGGTGTTTCACCGTGAACGCGGCACCGACCGTCACCTCCGTCACGCCCGCCTCGCGCGGCCAGGGTGCCGTGAATCAGAACATCGCGCTCGTCGGAACGGGCTTCGCGGCCGGCGCCGCCGTGTCGTTCTCGGGCACCGGGATCACCGTCAACTCGACGACGGTCAACACCGCCACCTCGCTGACTGCGAACATCACGATCGCGCCCGGCGCGACGATCGGCAACCGCAACGTCACCGTCACGAACGCCGACGGAGGTTTCGGCACGCGAAACAACGCGTTCGCGGTGAGTGCCGCTCCAACGGTCACGTCTGCGAGCCCGGCAAGCCGGCCGCGAGGGTCGGTGAATCAGGTCATCGTGATCACCGGCACCGGCTTCGCGAGCGGCGCGGTCGCAACGTTCTCCGGCAGCGGAATCACGGTCAACTCGACCACGTTCACGAGCGCGACCCAGATCAGCGTGAACATCACGATCTCGGGCGCGGCACCCGTCGGAGCCCGCGACATCACCGTCACGAACACGAACGGCGGCGTTGGCACCAGGGCCGGCATCTTCACCGTGACGTAGGCCCCGCGTAGACGCAGCGGACGCCCGGTACCCGCTGTCGCGTTACCGTCGCAGACGCGACAGAAGCCCTCGACGCGGCAGCTCGGGGCGCGACGGAAGAGGGCGATTCTCGAGCAGGGCGGCCGGAACGTCGTGGGTCAGCCAGCGTGCCATCGGCCCACCGCCCACCGCGTTCGCCGCCTGCGACAGGCCGGCTTCACGCACACCCGGGCCGTGCGCGTCGCTCGCGATGCAATGAGCGAGCTCCAACTCGAGCAGCCTCCACGCACAAGAGGCGGTCTGGCGGCCGAGTCGCCCGTCCAGCGACGCTGCAGTGAGCTGCACGTACGCCCCGGCCCGCACAGCGTCCTCGAGTATCTCGGGCCGTTGCTGGACCTCCAGATTCCGCTCCGGATGAGCAATCACGGGAACGATGTGCTCGAGGCGCAGATCGGCGCACGTGCGAGCGAGGTCGAGTCGCCAACCGGAATAGGGCGTCTCGAGCAACAGAAGCATCGCATTGCCGCCGAGGCCGAATCGCGCCCTCGTGCGCGCGTCGAGCTGCGGCAGCCGCTCGAGCGCGATCTCTCCGCCACCACGAATGTCGATCGTGATCCCCGCATCGGCAACGGCGGCCGTGACAAGCGCCAGGGCATCCTCCATCGCCTCGACCGACGTCGGGTAGTCGTCGCGCACGTGCGGGGTGCCGCACACAACCGTGATCCCGTCGGCGGCCATCGAGCGCGCCATCTCGACCGACGCCTCGATATCGGCCGCACCATCGTCGAGGCCGGGGAGCACATGACTGTGAAGGTCGATCATCCCGCACAAGGTACTCACGCGCTCGACGCGACGGCCGAGACCTGACCAGAGACCACGGGAGCAGTAGTGGCCCTCCTCCCTATTTGCTTGGCTGCGGCAGCGCCGGGACGGGCTCGAGCAAGCCCAGCTCATAGGCCTTGCCCGTGGCTTGCGTTCTCGATCGGCAACCGAGCTTGGTGAGCATGTTGCGCACGTGCATGTCGACCGTGCGCGGGCTGAGGAAGAGCTGGTGGGCGATCTCGCGGTTCGTGCGCCCCACCGCCACCAGGCGCAGGATCTCGAGCTCTCTCCTTGTCAGGCCGGCCTGCTGCAGATCACGGGCGGCGCGACGGCCGAGGCGCACGTCGACGCGCTCGCCCGCGGACTCGAGATCCGCGGCCGCACGGTTCGCGAACGGGCGAGCGCCGAGCTTCCTGAACGTGTGGTAGGCGCCGGCGAGTCGCTCCACTCCCAGTTCCCGCTCGCCTGCGGCGATGAGCGCGGTCCCGGCGCGCGCCTGGGTGAGTGCGCGCTCGAAGGGCGCTTCGACCTCGCCCAACCGCTCGAGCGCAGCGGCGAACTGCTCGGCCGCCACGACCGGCTCGCCCTGGGCGAGCGCCAGCTCTCCCAGCGTGTGCGCGAGCGCTGCGAGCGCGTCGGCGCCGCCGAAGCGCGAAGCATAGGCGGCAGCCGCTTCCGCGCACGCGTTGAGCAGGGTCGTGTCGGCCCGGCGTGCGGAGAAGGTCGAGGCGAGGCGTAGTCCCCGTGGGCGCGACGCGGAGACGTGCTCGACCGGGACGGTCACCAGCTCGTGCCAGTGCGGGCTCGCTGTGCCCTCCAGTTCGTCCACGAATGCGAGGCCGAAGAGGCTCGCGTCCACGCTTTCCTGCATCCGGGACTCTCGTGCGATCGCGTGTGCCTGGCCGAGGAGCCGGCGGGCGCGCTTTGTCACGCCTCGCGCTGCGTCGATGAGCCCGACCGTCAGCAGGGCATGCGCTCTGCTTCCTTCAGTGAGGGATGCCCGATGCAGCAAGTCGCGCGTGAGTTCCTCGGCGCGCGCCCATTCGCCGGCGTTGCCGAGGACCACGATCAAGCAGCTGGCGCAGAAGTGCTCCTGCTCTGGGAGCTCGTTCGCCTTGCAGTACGCGAGGGCATCGTCGAAGGCGGACTGCGCGGCCGGGTAGTCGGCCCAGTCGTTCGCGGCCGCTCCAAGCGCCCAGTAAGCGTCCGCGGCCTCCTGGACGTGATTCCCGGCAAGCGCGAGCGACAGACCGGTGCGCATGAGGGCGAGCCCCTCCTCGCGGCGTCCTGTGCGGCCGGCCAGGAACCCCTGGACGCACAGACATCGCGCCTGCAAGTCGTCTCTCTCGGCGCGGCGTGCAGCCTCCAGCGCCCGCTCGCAGGCGCGCTTCGGGCCGGCCAGATCGTTGTCCCGGAGCGCCACGACAACCAGGAGCCACTCGGCCGCGGCGTCGGCGTGACGTCCGGCGTCCTCGAACGCCTCCGCAGCCTCCATTCGTGCGGTTGCCTCCCGGCCACGGTCGCCCTCGAGCGCATACACGATCGCGAGGCCCCGCATCGCCTCGGCCAGGCGCTGTCGATCCGTCGCGCAGTCCAGGCTTGCAGCCACCTCCTCCCAGGCACGGCGGGCCTCCCCTAGCTCGCCGCAGGCCTGGGCGCAGCGGCCGAGCTGCTCGAGAACGGCGAGCCGCTCCGACTCGTCCTCTGCCTCGGGCCAGAGCTCGAGCGCTGTGCGGGCGGCGGCGGCCGCGTCGCGGTAGGCGTGCACCGTGCACGACCGGCGGGCGGCCTCCACGAAGAGCGGCCGCGCACGGCCCGGCTCGCCGCCGGCCAGCCAGTGGCCGGCCGCGAGGCCCGGGTCGGCACCCCGCTGTTCCAGTATGCGACCGAGCTCGCGGTGCAGGGAGCGACGCCTCGGCCAGTGCGTGTCCACGTACAGCGCCTCACGCACGAGGTCGTGTCGGAAGGCGGCCACGCCCGGCCCGACCTCGCGGAGCAGACCACGATCGAGAACCTCGTCGAGACCCGCGTCGCAGCCGAGCTGGACGAGCAGGTCGAGCTCGACCTGGACACCGATCACGGCGGCAGCCTCCTGGGTGTGCGTGCCCCTCTTCCGACAGGTCCTCGGCCCTCACCCTGAGTACGTCTCGCAACGTTTCGGGGATTGGCACGCCGGAGCCCTCGTCGAGCTCGAGGCCGTCGGGCCCGGATTGGAGGCGGCTCCCGGCCTTGAGCGCGGCCGCCACCTCCTCCACGAAGAACGGCACACCATGGGTGCGGTCGTAGAGCGCCGCGCGAAGCCTGGGCCCGGGCTCCGCGCCGAGAACCCGCGCTGCGATACGAGTGGTTGCCTCCGGATCGAGCGGTTCCACGCTCAGCTCGGCGAGCCGGCGTGCTCGACGGAGGTCGGTCCGCAACCGTCGCAACGGATGGCCGCGGGGAATCTCGTCACTGCGGTAGGCGCCGAGCACGAGGAGCGGCCATGTTGCCGCGGCTTCGGCAAGCGACGGCAACAGCTCGAGGGTGGCCGCGTCCGCCCACTGGAGATCGTCGAGGAAGACGACGGTCGCCCGACGGGCTGAGATCGCCTCGAAGGCGCGCCGAAGCGCTTCGAACAGCGTTTCACGATCGGTCACGTCGGGCGGATTCCCGAGCTCGGGCAGGAGTGCATGCAGATGGGTGGCGAGCGGGTGCGGCCCCAGGAACGCTGCGGGGTCGCGGTGAAGGACCTGGCGGAGTACCGCCGCGAGAGGCGCGTACGGCGGGGCGCCATGCTCTGCGGCGACCCCGCGTAGGCAGTCGAGTGATCCGGCGGCGACGGCGGCCTCGGCCAACCGCGTCTTGCCGACGCCGGCCTCGCCGACCAGCAGCAACAGGCCGCCCTCACCCTCGCTCGTACGGGAGAAGACCTGTGCGAGCTCCTCGAGTTCGCCTTCACGGCCGAGCACGGAATCGTTCCTCCTCATTCCGTCGAGTCTAGTGCGGGGTCTCGCAACGTCAGACCGAGAAAAATGATCGCTGCGAGACACCGCACTTTCAATTCAGCTCAGTGGTGCGGTCTCTCATAACGATGCTGTTTTCCTGTCAAACGGTATGAGAGGCCGCACTAGGAGGCGCCGGTCGACAAAGCGACCGACGCCTCCGCGTGCGGCTCAGCCGCCTGGGATCGTCAGCCTTCGAGCCTGGACACGTAGACGTCCGACGCGCCGGTTCCGCCCTCACCCGAACCGGCCGGGCCCGCCCGTCCGAAGAGCAGCTGCTTTCCGTCAGCCGAGAACGACGGCCGCGACTCGCCCAGTCCCGTGTTGACGGTCGGGCCGAGGTTCACCGGTGCCGACCATGGAGCATCGACGGCTGAGCGGGTGGCTGCCCAGATGTCCTGGCCGCCGAGAGTCCCGGATCGGTTGGAGCTGAGCAGGACCTCGAGCCCGTCAGCACGCACGTTCGGCTGGATGTCGTTCGCCGTCGCGTTGTTCAGCTCTGCGACCGTTGCCGCCGGCCCGAAGCGAGCGCCGTTCTGCCTCTCGCTCACGAAGATCTCGCCGGGGACGCTCGGCGTGACCGAGCTGCGCGAGAAGTACAGGAGCTTCTTCCCGCGAAGCACGCCCTTGCTCACATCGACCCACGAGGGCCCTTGCTCGTCGAGCTCACTGTTCGGCCCGGCTGGGGAGCAGAGGAGCCGATCCGGCTCCGCCCAACCTGCCGCCCCGGTTCGGTGGGTGTAGTAGATGTCGCCCTGACCGCAAGCTCCGGGCAACGCCTCCCTGCTCACGAAGAACAGGCCGTTCTTGCCGACGGGCGTCGGGCAGAAGTCGTCGGCGGTCGAGTTGACGGGCTCGCCCAGGTTCTGCGGAGCGCCCCACGGCGAGCTCGTGCTCGTGCGGGTGGCCACCCAGATGTCGAGCCCGCCCTTGCCTCCCGGCCTGTTCGAGGCCGTGTACAGGCTCAGGCCGTCCGGCGACTGGATCGGGCAGCCGTCGGTCGACGGCGTGTTGAGCTCCGTGCTGTTGCCGCCCACCTCGTCGATCTTCTGCGCCGTCGACCACTGAGCGAATTGCATCGCGCTCGCGGCGGCGGCCGTCACACCGATGATGATCGTCGCAGTGACGAGTACTCTGCGCATGTGGTTCATCGCGCCTCCTTCGGTCATCGAGTTACCTGACGCTACGACGGAGGCGCAATCCCGGTATCAGCGGAGTTGCCGTAATCTCGTCCCAGCCATGCCGTAGTTCACGTCGCGACGCGACCATGGTGCGACGTGTCCGCAGGACGTAAGCCAGACGCAGCGGCGTGGCGGCCCACTCGCCGGCAGCGCCGGCCTCGGCCCATTCGAAGAAGGAACGCGAGCCGAATCCCTGCGATGTGGCGTAGAGGCGTTCGGCTACCGGGAAGCACGTGGACGAACGCTGAACGCAGGTGTCGGCACGGGCGACGCACCGGCGCCCTGCGTCAACCCTGGCAGGCGGCGAGCAAGCCCTGCACGTAGCCAACAGCGTGCAGGCGGCCGAGCGTCGGATAGCCCGGGACGAGGGCCGAGTCGCCCGCGAGCGTCGGCGAGTGATCCGTGCGAAGAGGTGCGTCTATGCCTGTCTCGAGGTAGGCACGAATGCACGCGGCCATGTCGGTCGGGCCGTCGTCGACGAACGTCTCCTCGAAGTTGCTGGGCGTGCCGCGAACGTCGCGAAAGTGGACGAAGTGGATACGGCCGGCGGCGCCGAAGTGGCGTATCGCTGCCGGGAGATCGTCGGTCATCAAGGCCACGTTGCCCTGGCACATCGTCATCCCGTTCGCCGGGCTCGGCTGGAGGTCGAAGACCCGGTCGTAGGCGTCGATGCTCGTGATGATTCGCCCTATCCCACGGACCGGCGAGAGCGGCGGGTCGTCCGGGTGGAGCGCAAGCTTCACGCCCGCCTCCTCGGCGACCGGAACGGCGCGCTCGAGGAACCAGTCGAGCGTCTCCCAGAGGAGGTCTTCGGCGACGGGTGCACCGGGGGCCTCGTTCCCGGCCCAGACCTCTGCGTCGAACCGGCTGGTGACGGCCCCGCCGCGACCCTCGAGCGCCGTCGACGTGCGCGACCACGAGACGATCGGCATCCAGTTGTAACACCACACCTCGATCCCGAGCCTGCCCATCACGCGAAGCAGCTCGAGCACGGTCTCGAGCTCCTCGTCGCGGCCGGGAAGGCCGAGGCGGAGGCGATCCATCGGCGGGTTGTCCTCGAGGACGGTGAGACGAAAGCCGGCTTCCTCGACGAGCTGCCGGTAGAGCGTCAGCGGGCCGAGCTCCCACGGCTGCTCGGGAGCGTGTGCGCGCCAGTCGATCGAGCCGCGCGGGAGCACGCCGGTGGCCTCCGTGATCCCGAGCTGGCGCAGCTGCGCCCAGGCGTCCGTGGGACGGGGCTCGAGGAGAATCTCGGCGAGACGCAGCATGAGTCACGACGCTAGCGGTTTCCACCGACAGACCGCTCGACACCTCCGCTCCTATGTCGTAGACTCCCGACAGCGGGCCAGCCGCTCGAGGTAACGGTTAAATCAGGGGGCTTTGTGGGTTGGCCCGCACTGCCTGGCGGGCCTGGCGATTGCGGCTACGCACCTCCCCTCCCCTGAGAGGTGCGAGTGCTGTGCTGGGCCCGCCACCTATGCCTTCGCACGGCCGTGGACCGGGCGGTTCGGGGTCACTCCTCGCGAGTGTCGCCGTCCTCGGAATACCGGAGCGGTATCGCCTGGACCACGCCGCCCTCCGCCGTCGACAGCACGCCGACGAGCTCGCGCACGAGCTCTGCAGCGGGGACATCACTCCCGACGAGCGATCAGCGCGGGAACCGGGAATCGTCCGCCGTCATCCGCGCTGTGCCGCCTCCGCCACGACGTCGACGAGTCGCTGGAGCTCCTCGTCCGTGTTGTAGTAGTGGACGGACGCTCGCACGACTGCCTCGAGCCCACGGCCGCCGAGATCGAGCCGGCTGTACGACGCCGGCGTCAGCGAGACGTTGATTCCCTCCGCCGACAAGCCGGGCGACGATCGTCCTGCGCCGTCGTCCCCTCGACCGTGAACGTGACGATGCCGCACTTCTCGACTCCTCGGTCGCGCACGTCGACGCCCGGCAGCGCCTGGAGCTGCGCCCGAAGCGACGCGGCGAGACCCTGCACCCGCTCCGCGATGCCGTCGAGCCCCCAGTCGAGCGCGTAGTCGACGGCAGCGCCGAGACCGAGCTTCGTTGCGTAGCTCGTCTCCCAGTTCTCGAAGCGACGCGCGTCGGCCCGGATGGCGTACGTCTCGCGTCCCGTCCACTCGGCCGCGTGGAGATCGAGGAACGGCGGCTCGAGCTCCTCGATCAGCTCGCTGCCGCACGTAGAGAAACCCCGTCCCCCGCGGGCCGCGAAGGAACTTGCGCCCCGTGGCGGAGAGCATGTCGCACTGGAGCTCACCGACATCGGTCGGAAGCTGGCCCGACGGACTGGCACGCATCGAGCAGCAGCGGCACCCCCGCCGCGCGACACAGAGCACCGACCGCCGCAGCCGGCTGCACGAGCCCTCCCTGCGAAGGAACGTGGACGAGCGAGACGAGCCGCGCCCCGCGCGCGAGCTCGGCCTCGAGCGCCGGCAGGGAGATCTGGCCGCTCTCGTCGTCTGCGACCACGACGACGACGGCACCGGTGCGCTTCGCCACCTGGAGCAGCGCGATGTAGTTCGACGCGTACTCGGCGCCGCAGGTGAGGATCCGGTCGCCCGGCTGGAAGTCGACGGAGTAGAACGCCATATCCCAGGCTCGCGTGGCGTTCTCGACGATCGCCACCTCCTCGCGCGAGCAGCCGAGCAGGCGCGCGACGGAGTCGTACACCGCCTCGACCCGACCATGCTCCCGGGCCGCCGCCTCGTAGCCGCCGATCCGCGCCTCCAGCTCGAGGTGCTCGATCACCGTGCGGAGCACGACATCGGGCATCAGGCTCGCGCCCGCGTTGTTCAGGTGGACGACGGACTCACAGCCGGGCGTCTCGCGCCGGGCGCGCGCGACGTCGATCGCGCTCACGCGTCGTCCGGGCCGTCCGGCTCCTCGTCCTCGGCCAGGCGCCGCTGCAACACGCTCCGTGAGAGCACGCCGACGAGCCGGCCCCTGCTCGACGACCGGAACCCGCTCGGCGTCGTGCTCCTCGAGGAAGTGGAACGCCTGGTCGAGCGGCGTGTCGGCATCGATCGTGTAGTACGGCTCCTCGGCGAGAGCCCCGATCGTCGTCGTCGCTCGGGTCGAGCCCCTCGGCGACGACCTTGGCGACGAGCGTCTTGCGCGTCAGCACGCCGGTCAGCGCCCCTTCGCCGTCGACGACGTAGACCGCGCGCACCTCGGGCGGCGTCAGCACGCGCCCCGCCTCCTGCGCCGACGCCGTTCCCGGCAGCGCGCGCGGGTCGGAGATCATCGCGTCGCGAACGAGATCGGTCGTCACGGGTACAGCCCGCGAGCCTCGAGCGCCGCTCCCACGTCCTTGATCCCTGCGACGAGAGCCGAGGTGCGCAGCGTCAGGTTCTTCTCGGTCGAGATCTCCCAGACGCGGTCGAACGCGTCGTTCAGCTTCTCCGACGAGCTTCGCGCGAATCTCGTCGCGACCCCAGAAGAGACGGCCGAGGTCCTGCACCCACTCGAAGTACGAGACCGTGACGCCGCCGGCGTTCGTGAGGACGTCGGGCAGGATCGGGATCCCGCGCTCGCTGAGGATCGCGTCGGCCTCGAGCGAGATCGGGCCGTTGGCGCCCTCGGCGATCAGCTTGCACTGGAGATTCGGCCGCGTTCGCGAGCGTGACCTGGTTCTCACGGGCCGCGAGCACGAGGATGTCGCACTCGAGCTCGAGCAGCTCCTCGTTCGAGATCCGGACGCCCGTCGGCCAGCCTTCGAGCGAGCCGTGCTCCTTCGCGTAGGCGCTCATCGTCGCGATGTCGAGCCCGGCCGGGTCGTAGACGCCGCCCGAGACGTCCGAGACGGCCATGACCGTTGCGCCACGCTCGACGAGCTCGAGCGAGGCGATCCCCCCGACGTTGCCGAAGCCCTGCACGACGCACCGCTGGTCGCTGAGCTTCCAGCCGAGCCGCTCGCAGGCGCGGGCGATCGTCATCACGACACCCGCGCCGGTTGCCTCGTGCCGGAAGACCGAGCCGCCGATCGAGATCGGCTTGCCCGTGACGATCTCCGGCACGGCGTGGCCCTTCTGCATCGAGTACGTGTCCATCATCCACGCCATCGTCTGCTCGTTCGTCGCCATGTCGGGCGCCGGAATGTCTTCCTTCGGGCCGATGATCGGGAGCAGCTCCGACGTGAAGCGCCGCGTCAGCCGCTCGAGCTCGCCCTGCGACATCTCGCGAGGGCTGCAGCGCACGCCGCCCTTCGCGCCGCCGTACGGGCAGGCGCAGGAGCGCGCACTTCCAGGTCATCCAGACCGCGAGCGCAGCGCACTCGCCGAGCGTGACCTCGGGGTCGTAGCGGATGCCGCCCTTCGTCGGGCCGAGAACGCTCGAGTGCTGCACGCGGTAGCCCGGGGAAGACGACGCGTCGGCCGCTGTCGAGTCGCACCGGGCAGCTGACGATGAACGCGCGCTCGGGGAAACGCAGCCGCTCGGCCACGTCGGGGTCGATGTCCGCGTAGGGCACGGCCTGGTCGTACTGGGCGACGGCCGTGCGATAGAGCGGGGAATCCCACTCCAGGGGCTCGTGCAGCTCCTCCTCGTGAACGCTCGCCATCGCGCGAGAGTGTACTCGGACGCGCGGTTACACTCGCCTCCAGACAGCCGGGGTGGCGAAACTGGTCATACGCGCCCGACTTAAAATCGGGTGTCCTTCGGGACGTCTGGGTTCGACTCCCAGCCCCGGCATGTGAGGGGAGTGCGTTGGAAGAGCGTAACGCACTCCCCTCACATGCACTTCTCTGCTCGCTGCGCGAGATCCTGAAGAGGCCCGCCCGCGGGCCACCGATCGACGAACCAAACGCAGGACACTCACCCGGGAGAGCGCCAAACGCAACCCCCACCACGCGCGATCCGGACTCGCGGGTCGAGCGGCTACGCGCCCGGGAGCATCGATTCGCTCGGGAAACGCTCCGGGCCTTTGAACTGGTTTGCCGCGAAGAACGCGGCGTATGCAGCCTCGTCGAAGTCCGTGCACTTGGCGAGGTAGGCCGTACCGTCGTCCGGCTTGCCGTCCTTCGTCGTCCAGACCCCGATCGCGATCTTGGAGCCGAGGCTCGGAAGGGGCGCCAGCAGGGTGCCGTTCTGGCGCTCCTCGTAAAAACCCTGCAGCTGATCGATCGTGGCCTGCGGAACGTCCTTGCCGTACTGGATGAAGATGCCCCCGTGCTCCAGGTTGTGCACGACCTGCCCCTGCAGCAGCGGCTCCTTGTACGAGCCCCAGATCGCCGGGTTCGCGTAGTGCGGTCCGCTCGTCGGCGGCGACGTGTTCCACTTCGTCGATGTGCCGTCCGGCGTCAGTACCGAGTGGTCGTTGGAGGCAAGCGCCTTCACGGTCGTCACGGTGCATCCGGCTGCCTCGAGCTTCTTCGCCGCCTCGGCGCTGTCGGCTCCGCTCGAACCGCTGCTGCCACCGCCGAACAGCACGAAACTCAGGCCGCCGGCGATCACGACGACCGCTGCGGCAACGCCGATCCCGATCAGGAGCCGACGATTCGAGTCGTCGCTCGACCCGGGAGCCTTCACGGAGGCCTTCTTCTTCGGGCCGTCGGGTCGTGGAGTCGGTGGCATTCGCGAATCGTAGCCAGTGCGGCGGGCGTCAGGCTCCGTCCGAGGGGCGGACTACCGTTCGTCGACCTGATGACCATCGTCGCACTCCTGATCGGGCTCGTGATCGGCGCCGCCGGCGTCTACGCCGTTGCGGTGCGGCGAGCGCTCGCCGATCGCGATCAGGCCGCCCTCGAGGCCCGCGAGGCGCATCGCGCACTCGCCGAGACGCAGGGCGCCCTGGCCGCCGAACGTGGCGCATTCGACGCCCGCGTCGAGTCGGCGATCAAGGCGATCTCGACCGAGGCGCTGCGCGACAACGCGAACACCTTCACCGAGCAGGCGATGGGCCGACTCGGCGTGTTCGTCGAGCCGCTCCAGAAGTCGCTCGAGAAGGTCGAGACGAACGTCAACCTGATGGAGCAACAGCGCCAGCGTGCCTACGGCGAGATCCACAAGGAGCTCGAGATCGTCGCGCCTGAGCAGCGAAGGGCTGCGGCTGCAGACCGGAAACCTCGTCAGCGCGCTCCGGGGCGACTCGCAGACCCGTGGCCGCTGGGGCGAGATCCAGCTCGAGCGCGTGATCGAGATGGCCGGGATGCTCTCGTACTGCGACTTCGACGAGCAGCAGTCGGTCGCGGGCGACGACGGCCGTCTGCTCCGTCCCGACGTGATCGTGAAGCTGCCGGGCGGCAAGTCGATCGTGATCGACTCCAAAGTCTCGCTCGCTCGGCTACCTCCGCGCCCACGAGGAAGGCGCCGACGATGAGGCACGCCGTGCCGGCATGGCCGACCACGCGCGGCAGGTGCGCGACGCACATCCAGTCGCTCGGCCAGAAGGCGTACTGGCGGCAGCTGCCCGGCTACGCCGGAGTTCGTCGTCATGTTCCTGCACGACGAGTCGTCGTGGGCTCGCGGCGCTCGACGTCGATCCTGTCCCTCCACGAGTTCGCCCTGTCGAACAACGTGATCCCCGCGACGCCGACGAACCTGATCGGACTGTGCGCGGACGATCCACTACGGCTGGCAGCAGGAGACGATCGCCGAGGACGCACGTCAGATCAGCGACCTCGGTCGAGAGCTCTACAAGCGGCTCTCCACGATGGGAGCGCACATGTCGAAGCTCGGGCGCACGCTCGACGGCGCCGTCAAGTCCTACAACGAGACGGTCGGATCGCTCGAACGGCAGGTGCTGCCGCAGGCCCGCCGCTTCGAACAGCACGGGATCACCGGCGTCGAGCCGCCTGAGCTCGTCCCGATCGAGCGCCAGACGCGCACGCTCAGCGCGCAGGAGCTCGTCGGCGAGCTGCCGCGCCGCTCGAGGTGCTGTCGTCGGACGCAAGCGCCGCGTAGAACGAACCCCGGCGGCCGGGATGGGCGACGCTTCGCCGACGGGCGACGCCTACCCGCGCTGCAGCGCGGGTGCGCATAGCCCCTACGCCGCGACCCCCTACGTCGGCGATCCGGTGCATCACGGGAATGGAACACCCCGGGCAGGCCCGGCGTTGAACTACCGTAGGGGCAGAGTTGCACCCCTGTAACACATCACCGAATTCAGAGGACGAAGGAGCTACGAGAACCATGACCGACGTACGCAACGTGATCATCATCGGAGGCGGGCCGGCCGGCTACACGGCGGCGCTGTACTCCGCACGCGCCAACCTCAAGCCGCTCGTGATCGAGGGCTTCAACTGGGGTGGACAGCTGATGATCACCTCCGACGTCGAGAACTACCCCGGCTACGCCGACGGCGTCATGGGCCCGGTGATGATGCAGGACTTCCGCCGCCAGGCCGAGCGGTTCGGCGCAGAGTTCCTCACGGACGACGTCACGCGCGTCGACTTCTCCGAGCGCCCGTTCAGGGTCTACGTCGGCAAGGACGAGTTCGTCGCCGACAGCGTCATCGTCGCCACCGGCGCGAGCGCCCGGCAGATCGGGCTCGACTCCGAGCTGCGGCTCCAGGGCCGCGGCGTCTCGTACTGCGCTACCTGCGACGCGTCGTTCTTCCGCGACAAGGTCGTCGACGGTCGTCGGCGGCGGCGACTCCGCGCTCGAAGAGGCAACGTTCATCAGTCGCTTCGCGAGCAAGGTCTACCTCGTCCATCGGCGAGAGGAGTTCCGCGCGTCACCGATCATGGTCGATCGAGCCCGCGCAGACGAGAAGATCGAATTCGTGCTCAACAAGACCGTCGACGAGGTGCTCGGCGACACGAAGGTGACCGGCGTCCGCCTCCAGGACACCGTCACGGGTGAGTTCAGCGAGATCGAGACCGACGGCTTCTTCGTTGCCATCGGCCACGACCCGAACACTGCCCTCTTCCTCGAGCAGCTCGACCACGAGGAGGACACCGGGTACCTCGTGACGCGCGGAAAGTCCACGGAGACGAACGTGGCGGGCGTGTTCGCCGCCGGCGACGTACAGGATCACACCTACCGACAGGCAGTCACGGCAGCCGGATCGGGATGTGCGGCGGCACTCGACGCCGAGCGATACCTGAGTGACCTGCGTCACGCCGCCCTCACTGCCGCCGGCTAGCAGCTGTCCGCCCCCGCGGACCTGCTCCTGGTAGCCCCGTAGGGGAGACGGCGAAGCCTCTCCCGGGAGCGGAGACGGCTACCGCTCGCCTCGGGGCCAAACAGACGAGAGATGTGAGAACTTGTCGGCGGAGAAGATCAGCCGGGGCCGCCTGTAGCCTCGGATCGTGACCGAGGGCACCGCCGTCTCCCGTGCAACCGTCGCGACTCCGAGCGCAACTGTCGCGCTTGCGTGGCGGCTCGCGCCCCTGTGGGTCGGCCTCGGGTCGCTCGCGATCGGGGCGATCGCACTCGGAAGCCGATCACTCACGAGCATCGAGGCCACATCGCTTGCCGCCGCAGATCGCCCGTTCCGGACGCTGATCTCTGCCATCGTCCACGACGAGCCCGCTCGGTCAGGACACCTGCTCGTCCTCCACGGTGCCGCCGCCGTCAGCTCCGATGAGCGAGCGATCCGGGCGCCGTCGGCGATCGCGGTCGCCCTCGCCGCAGCACTGATCGTCATGCTCGGCACGATGCTGCTCGGACGCGTTGGAGGGGTCGTCACCGGAATCGCGCTCGCCGCCAACGCCGGCGTCGTCGTAGCGTCTCGTGAGGCTCGCCCGTACGCGCTCGGGATCCTGGGAATCGTCGCCGCCACTCTCCTTCTGGTCGTCGCGCTCGAGCGCGGGGGTGGATGGCGCTGGGTGCCGTACGCGCTCCTGGCCGCAGCCCTGCCGCTCCTCCACCCGCTTGCGGCATCCGTCCTCGCTGCGCACGGCGCGGCGCTGATCGCTCGACGCGACCGGGCGGAACTTCGGACAGCGGGAATCGCACTCGTCGCCGGAACTGCGGTCGCTGCGTGCCTCCTCATCTGGATGGCAGCCGACCGATTCGATTCCTCCGCGATCGGTGCTCTCGGCCTGGAAGAGCCTCGGTCGCGGCCTCGCGAGCGCGGGCGGCTGGAACCCCGTGCTCGCGATCGCGGCGATCGCCGGCATCGTCTTTCTCTTCCGCTCTGCGCACTCGCTCTCGCCCGCGCGCTGGATCGGCGTGCTCGTCGTCGGGCTGATCGCGGCGCCTGTCGTCGTCACCCTCCTCGCCGCCGTCGCCCTCCCCGTCCACGCCGGGTGCGCTCGTCCTCTGCGCACCGGGAATCGCGCTCGCAGTGGGTGCGACCGCGCTGCTCCTCTCCCCCATGCGCGGTCTCGTCGCCGCCGGCCTTGCCGGTGCTCCTGCTCGCCTCCGCAGCGACGATCTCTGCGCGACTGCTACAGCCCGTCGACGAGGACTGGCGCGCGCTCGCTGCCGCGGTCAAGCGCGTCAAGGGGCCGAAGGAGACGGTCGTCGTGCTCCCCGAAGGATCACGCGCGGCATTCGCGTACTACGCGCCGTACCTGCCGACGATTCGCTTCGCCCGTGGCGAAGGAGCATGGGTCGCCGTGAGGGCAGAGTCCGCAGAGCGCTGCGATCGAAGCCTCACGACCGTTCGTCGCGACACCTCGGTATGCACTGCTCCGGCAGTTCAAGTACGGCGAGACGCTCCGGCTGCAGCACTGGGTTCGGCCGTAGGGCACGAGGGGACCCGGGCGACCGCCTAGCGCCTGTCGCCCCCGCCGCGCCGTCGAGCCGGGCAGAGCTCGGCAAGCACGCACTCCTCGCACCGCGGCTTGCGGGCGTCACACACGCGCCGGCCGTGCCAGATCAGGAGGTGCGGAAACCGATGCCAGTCCGCCTTCGGCACGATCTTGACGAGATCGCGCTCGATCTTCACCGGATCGTCCTCCCGCGTCAGCCCGAGCCGCTGCGAGATCCGCCGTACGTGCGTATCGACGACGATGCCCTGCGCCTCCCCGAGCTCTGCCGCGACGACGTTCGCCGTCTTGCGAGCAACGCCGGGGAGACGCAGCAGCTCCGGGATCGTCCGCGGCACCTTGCCGTCGAACTCCTCGAGCAGCATGGTCATCGCGCCGCGGATCGACTTCGCCTTCTGTCGGTAGAAGCCCGTCTGGAAGACGTCCTGCTCGAGCTCCTCGATCGGCACTGCGAGGTAGTCCTCGGGTCGCCGGTACTTGACGAAGAGCTTCTCGGTCACCCGGTTCACGTTCACGTCGGTCGTCTGGGCGGAGAGCATCACCGAGATGAGCAGCTCGACGTCGCTGCCGAAGTTGAGCGCGATCTCGGCGTCACCGTGCTCCGCCGCCAGACGCTCGATGATCGGGCCGATCCGGTCGCGGCGCGTGCCGAGGCCGCGGAGCCGCGCTTCTGAGACGTAGCTCCGCGCCACGGATCTACTCCGCGGAGGCGAAGGCATGCTCGACGGCACCTTCGTCGTACCCACCGAGCCGTGGCCCCGCGCAAACGACATCGAGTGCCGGACAGCCCGAGCATGCAAACGCGCTCGGCGTCGGCTTGAAGACGCCCTCGCGGATCCGGGCGATCGATGCGGAGAGCGCTGCCTTCGAGTCGGTTCGGCATCGGCGGCCGTGAACGTCGTCGAGACGACGCCTTCCGGATCCTCGAGGAAGTGGTAGACGACCTCGACCTCCTCGGCCCCCGCGCGGAGACAGGCGATCGCATACACGGTCTGCTGGGTCGAGTACTCCTGCTCGACGATCTCGGCGGGATCCCGACCACGCAGCGCATTGGTCTTGTAGTCGAGAACGAGTGCCTTCGTCCCATCCATCCAGAGGACGTCGAGCCGCCCGTTCACGAGCACGCCGTCGAGCTCGAAGGCGAACGGCCGCTCCGGGCGGACGCCCTCGAGTGCAGCGATCCGCGCGGCAAGCGCCGAGCCCGTGTAGGCATGGACGAAGCTCGCTGACTCGAGCGAGTTCGGCCTCGGTCACGCTCGGATACCAGGCACGAACGAGCGCCTCGCAGCGCTGCCGGCTCGGGCGCGGCAGGCCTCGCGAGATCGACGAGCTTCGAGGAGTCGATGGACGGCGTCACCGATCTCGGTCGCATGCATCCCACCGACCTCGCCGTCGGCGTCGCCTCCGAACGAGACCGGCTTCATCCCGACGACCCGCTCGGCGAAGTAGCGGTAGCCGCAGCGATCGATGGAGCGAGATCGCGCTGTACGAGAGGCGTGACACGTGTGCCAGCGGCGGTGCGGGGATCTCGACGAGGTCGCGGAGCCGCGGGGCCGGAGGCGGCACATCCTCCCCTGCTCCCTCGAAGAGGACCAGCTGGCTCGCCTCCTCGATCGCGACATCGCCGGGTTCGGTGGCGATCTCGACAGCCGCGCTCGCCGGGATGTGCCGGTCGATGCGCAGGACGACGCCTGCCGCACCCCGCTCGACCTCGATCGGCCCGATCGATTCGGGACGATCGAGCTCGTCGCCGAGCTGCAGACGATCGATCACCCACCCGATCGGTGTCCGCTCGTCGCGCTGCTTCGTTCGGTCGACCGAGCCGGAGACGATGAGCCGCTCCTCGGCTCGCGTCATGGCAACGTAGTAGAGCCGGAGTCGCTCGGCTTCCTCCTCGCGATCGCGAGTCTCCTTGACGTCCTTGTAGGAGCTCGTGACGACGCGCGTGCCGGTATCCGGATGCGCGACCTTGAAGCCGAACCGACCGTCGGAGAGGCAGAGAATCTCGTCGCTGCTCGTCCGCTCGCGTCCTGCATCCGCGACGACGACCACCTTGAACTCGAGCCCCTTGGCGGCGTGGATCGTGAGCAACCGCACAGCATCGGCCCCCTCCTCCTCCGACACTGCATCGCGCTCGGGCGCCCCGGCCGCATCCTGCTCGGCGACGAACCGGATGAACCCCTCGAGATCGGGGCCTCGCAGCTCCTCGTACGACCGCGCAAGCCGCGCGAGCTTCCGCAGGTTGGCGTACCGCCGTTGTCCGTCACGGCGTGTGAGAACGGCGAGGTCGTAGTCGTGCTCGACGAGGATGCGCTCGCAGAGCAGCTCGAGCGAGAGCCGCGTCGAGCTCTCGACGAGGCGCTCGTACCGCTGGAGAAACGCGCGGACGAGCCGCCGGTCATCCTCGGGAAGGTCAGGAGGCAGAGTACGCTCGATGCCCTTGAAGATCGGGCGTCGCTCGGCCGTGGAGCGAATGAGGACGAGCGCGTCGTTCGAGACGCCGACGAAGGGCGAGGCCAACACGGTCAGCAGTGCCTCGTCGTCGTAGCGGTTCTGCAGGAGCCGCAGGTAGGAGAGCAGGTCGACGACCTGCTGCTGGCCGAAGTAGCGGCGACCGGTCATCCGGATCGTCGGCAGGTCGACGGCGCGGAGCTCCTCCTCGAACCATTCCGCGTCCGTTCCTGCCGCGAACAGGAGCACGATCTCGCCGGGCGTCGCAACGCCGGCGTCGACGAGCTCGCGCACACGCCGGGCGACATGCCGGGCCTCCGCCCGACGCCAGTGCAGCCCGGAGCCCGCATACGAGACCTTGTCGGTGACGAGCAGCTCGACGGGCGTACCGAAGATGGGGTCGCCGTAGCCGTCGGCCGGCTCGAGTGCCTGGAACTCGTCGCCGAACTCGCCGGCGAACAGCTCGTTCACTGCTGCGAGGACCTCGGGTCGGGAGCGGTAGTTCAGGGTCAGCGGCAGCACCTGCGGTGCCGCCTCGCGCCGGTCGCGGAACACCGCGACATCGGCGTGACGGAAGCCGTAGATCGACTGGAACTCGTCGCCGACGAAGAACATCTCCTTCGCAGGACCGGCGCAGACGAGATCGATGAGCTCGGTCTGGAGACGATTCGTGTCCTGGAACTCGTCGACCATGATCGAGCGGAAGCGCAGTTGCTCCGCCTCGCGGATCGCCGTCGTTCTCGCGCAGAAGCTGCCACGCGCGAAGCTGGAGATCCTCGAAGTCGAGGGCCGACTCGCGGTCCTTCGCGGCGGCGTACGCCGTTGCGAACCCGGTCAGGATCTCCTGCAGCAGCTCGCGGTCGCGGGAAGCGAGCTCCTCGAGCGCCAGCGCGTGAGCCGCCGTGCGCGCCTCGTTGAAGGCGGCGGCTCTCGCACCCCGCGCCGACGACGTGCCCAGAGTCGAGGAGTCGCTCGGGCAGGCGTGTCGTCTCGAGGAGGTCGAGCACGTCGCGCGCGCCCGCAGCCTGCAGATCGGTCGCCTGCTCGTCTCCGGCGAGCGCCGTCGCCTCGGCGACGAGGTCGTCGAGAGCGTCGTCGAGACTCGCCTCCGCGCCAGGCTCGAGAACGAGGTCGAGCGCAGCGGAGCGGAGCGTGTCGTAGACGCTGACGAGCATCGAGCGCAAGCCTGCGAGCACCGTACGTCGCGAGGAGCTGCCAGCGATCGGGCTCGTCGGCGGCGCAGAACTCCTCGAGGGCGACGGCGAACGCCTCGCCCTGGATCACGCGGGCCTGCGCCTCGTCGAGGACGCGGAATCGCGGGTCGATTCCCGCCGCGAGCGGATACGCGGTGAGCAGACGCCGGCAGAAGCCGTGGATCGTCGAGATCCAGGCGCCGTCGAGGTCGCGGGCGAGATCGGGACGATCGAGCTCGAGCAGGCGGGCCCGGATGCGGCCCCGCAGCTCACCGGCGGCGCGATCGGTGTACGTGATCACGAGCAGCGAGTCGACGTCGAGGCCGTCCTCGACGACCGAGCGCGCGAAGCGCTCCACGAGCACGGTCGTCTTGCCCGTGCCGGCACCCGCGGAGACGAACGTCTCGCCGCGCGCGTCGATCGCGGCCTGTTGCTGCGGATTCGGGATCCTGGTGGAAGAGATGACGACCTCTCGACGGCGCTCACGGGCGCTCCTTGCGGCACATCCGCCAGAGCGTGCACCAGCCCGGGCACTCACCGCCCTGCGGGTCGTGGACGACGTCGCCGGCACGGATCCGCTCGGCCAGGGCGACGGCGGTCTCACGCGCGTAGTCGATCTCCGCGTCGAAGTCGGCGCTGTCGAGATAGTCGGCCGACGCGAAGCCCGGGACCTGATCCGTCACCGCCGCGGAGCATCCCCCGGGCACGGCGCCCGCCGCCCACGGGGACGTACACGCCCCCCATGGGCTCGAGACCGAGCTGATCGCGCAGGACGAGGAGGTACAGCGGAATCTGCAGCCGTGCCTCGTCATGGATCTGCGTCGCGGAAGGCGCAGCTCCGGACTTGTAGTCGACGATGATCCCCCGGGCGCTGACCGGATCGGCGTCGACGCGATCGATCTTGCCGCTCACCGACGACGCCGGGCGCGAGCTCGTACGACTTGAACGAGACCTCGAGCCTCCTCGGCACGAAGGTGGAGCTCGCAGCGGCGTCGACGCGCACGAGCTGCTCGAGATCGCGTCGGAGCCCCTGGCCGAGCTCCCTGCGCTCCAGATCGCCGACGTCGATGCGCAGGCCGGAGTCGAGCGCGCCGTCGACGCACTCGTGCATCAGCTCGACGGCAGCCTCGACGTTCTCGGGCGTGACTCGCTCGGCGCCCGGAATCGCCGAGGGGAGCTGGCTGTAGAAGCGCTGCAGCGCGACGTGGGCGATCGAGCCCTTCATCTTCGGCCCGATCACCTGGTCGATCTCGCCGGGCCGAAGATAGCGCTCGACGAACCACGCGGATGAGCACGTCGCCATCCGCTCGAGGTCGGTGACGCGGAACGTGTCGCGGCTCGTCAGCAGCGCCACGGCCCGAGGATGCGTGATCGCCGTGGGGCGCGAGAACGCCCGTCGGGCGCGTCCGAGCTTGCGCTGCCAACCGTTCGCGTACGCGAGCGCGTCGGCCTCGCGCGGATCGTCCGCTGCAAGGCGGGCGAGCGAGCGGAGCCGCTCGCGCTCGGTCGGTGCCGACTCGATCGGCCACGTCAGGCGAGCGAGCGGACGTCGGGTCGTGGCGCGGCGTACGTCGTCCGGCGTCGAAGAGCTCGCAGACCGCCTCCCAGAACGGGCTCGCCTCGCGCGGCGATCCGTCGTCCGTGGCGGCCTCACGCACGAGCGTGAGGAGCCTGCGCGGCCGGCGTGCACGCCGTGTAGAAGAGGTAGCGATCACGACTCGCTGCGTCCGGCCGCTCGAGCCGGGCGCCGCGCGTGCCGTCGAGCTCGCGGCGCGTCTCGTCGTCGAAGAAGGGTGAGGTCGGATGCTCGGCGCGGCAGCGAGCCCTGCTCGAGACCGATCACGAACACCGCCTCGAACGTCCGCGTTCGCGCCCGGGCGAGATCGAGAACGGCCACGCGCCCGGGCGCGCCCGCGCCGTCGCCGCGTACGGTCGCGCGGTCGAGCGCCGTGAGAATGTCGTCGGTCGCGACCGTGACGCCGGCCTCGCCGAGCTGCCGCAGCTCGTCGATCACGCCACGGGCGGCGTCCGCAGCCCGGAGGTCGCGCCGCGCGCTCGTCGTCGTCGGGCGGCATTCCGAGCCCGTAGGCGTTGCGCAGCATCGCCTCCACGGCCGAGTGCGGCAGCGTCGAGCGGGCCGATCCTCCGCGGCGAGGGCCTCCAGGATCGGCAGCGGACGGCCTGTTCGCAGCTTCGTCATCTCCTCGATCGTCCGCTCGCCCCGGAGCACGGCCCGGCCACGAAGGCGCCCCTCGAGGAAGTCGACGTCGGAGCGACCGAGCCCTCCGTACGGGGTGCGGAGAAACGCAAAGAGGTCTCGCCGTGTCCCGTTGCTCCACACAAACCGGAGCAAGCGACAGCAGCGACTGCCCGAAGGCGGTCGTGCCGAGCCTCGTGCGACCTTCGATCGCGAACGGCACGCCGAGCGTGCCGAACGCCGTCTCGATCGATGCGCGCGAGCGCTCGATCGACGGGCAGACGACCGCGATGTCCTCCGGCTCGACGCCGTCGCGGACGAGATCGAGGATCGTCTCGGCGAGCAGCTCGAGCGTCGCTCGCCGGCCCGCCCCCTCGAGGAAGCGAATCGAGCCGTCGAGCGGGACAGGCGGGCGCCCGTCCTCGAAGAGGTGGCGCTCGAGGTGCGCGATCCCACCGGGAAGGTACGCCTGCGAGCCGGCGGGCATCTCCACGATCGCTCCTGCCGCCAGCGCGCTCAGGTCGTCGGACGTCCGCTGCAACGACGCGAACACCGCGCGACCCGGCTCGTACGGCAGCGAGACGTGAACCTCCCCGCGACCGGCGAGCGCCTCGATCAGGCGCCATTCGGCACCGGTGAGATCCTCGAAGCCGTACGCGAACACCGGCGCCCCGTTCCAGGACGCCGAGATCCGTCGTGAGCCGGGTGACGGCGCGGCGGCGCACCATGCCGCGATCGTGGACTCCCGCGCCGCTCCAGCTCGGCCGCATACTCCCGCGCGAGCGACGGCGAGGTCGCCGCCGAGATCGTCGGGATCGAGAAGGTTGGCCTCGATCTCGGTCAACGCACCGACGAGCGAGTCGGTGAACCCGGCGAATCGTGACGACGGCCCGAACGCGTCGAGCGTCGAAGCGCCGACGAGATGCCGGACGATCAAGCTGCGACCGGCATCTCCGAGAACGCGACCGGGCTGATCGCTTCCCGCGAGAGCGGTGAAGAGCGTGTCGAACGTGCCGACCGTGCCCGCGAGGAGCGCGCCACGCCGTCCCGGCGAGCTCGCGCTCGACGCGGTCGACGTCGACGCGGTTCGGGACGATCAGCCAGGGATCACGGTCGAGCGCGTCGACGAAACGGTCGAGCAGAAGCGCGACCTTGCCGGCATGCGCCGGTCCGTAGACGAGCGAGAGACCCATCGGTCCATCGTAGTCGGGGCAATCGCGGCGTCCCTCTTACGCGCACCGCGGCCTGTCGCAAAGAGCGGGAAGCGGAGTCGGCGGACGGGACGCCCGCCCGCCGACCGCGACGGGCCTGCGAGCTAGCCGAGCGACTTGGGCTTGCGGCCGCGACGCGCGACCGCAGTCCCGGGCATCGTGCCCGCGCAGCCGTCGCAGAGGTCTGCTGCCTTCGCGCCGCGGCGCGCATCGGTGAACGTGACGCGCAGCGTCGCACCGCGGCCGTCCTCGACCTCGACGCCGCAGTTGTCACACACAAGAACCGTCTTTCGAGCCATCGGTATTCCTCTCCGTCGATCAGAACGCTTCGCGTTCGAGTAGTCGAATAGCTGATGGTATTGGTCACCGCTCATTTTACCGAGTCATTTCCGGAATGGCCAACCGATCGACGCTCGCACGACCGCGACTACAATGGCGCGCATGGAGTCGCGCACAATCGTCGTTCTCGAGGGAGACGACACCGGCCAGGAGCTCCTGGAGGCGTCGCTGCGTCTCCTCGATCGCGACGTGATCGGCCTCGAGCTCGCGCTCCCGCGGTTCGACCTCTCGCTCGCGAACCGCCGCGCCACGAGCAACGCCGTCGTTCACGAGGCAGCCGTCGCCGTCCGCGAGCACGGGTTCGGGATCAAGGCGGCGACCGTGACGCCCGAGGCGACCGAACGACGTCGGCTCGCCGAACCGGATCCTCCGCGAGGAGATCGGCGGCAAGGTGATCGTGCGTACGGGTCGGCGCATCCCCGGGGTCGTCCCGCTCGGCGGCGTCCACTCACCGATCTCGGTCGTGCGGATGGCCGTCGGTGACGCGTACGGCGCCAAGGAGTGGCGGGAGGGCGCGGGCGACGCCGAGGTGGCCTATCGCACCGAGCGCATCGAGCGCGGGATCTGCAAGGCCGTGGCCGAGTTCGCGTTCCGGCAGGCCGAGCGGATGGGCGCAAAGGTCTTCGGCGGGCCGAAGTACACCGTCAGCCCCGTCTACGAGGGGATGCTGAAGGAGGAGATGGACGCCGCGGCCGCGCGGCACCCGATGTCGAGTACGAGCCGCAGTTGATCGACGCGACGTTCGCGCTCCTGATCTCGTCGAGCGGGTCACCGATGGTGATTCCCGCCCTCAACCGCGACGGTGACATCCTCTCCGACCTCGTCCTGCCGCTCTTTGGCTCGATCGCCGGCTCCGAGTCGATGCTCGTCGCCTTCGGGGACGACTACGTGCCGTCGGCGCTGATGGCCGAGGCGGCCCACGGCACCGCTCCCTCGCTCTTCGGCAAGGACGTCGCGAACCCGATGGCGATGATCCTCGCCTGCGCAGCCCTCCTCGGCCACGCCGACGACAGTCGAGGGTCAGACCGCGGGTCGAGCGATCCGCGAGGCGTGCCTCGAGGCAGTCGCCGGCGGGCGTGCGGACGGCAGATCTCGGCGGCCACGCCGGGACGCTCGAGTTCACCGACGACGTGATCGAGCGGACGAAGACGAAGCTCGAGGTCTGGGCTTCGCTGTAGGGGCGGCGCAGGCGATCGACCGCGAGGCGAGAGCCTCGCCCGCGGCGCGCAGCTCTCCGATCACACGGCTAGACGGCGACGGCGATGCAGCGTTCGGTGACGATCTCGCCGGCCGCGTGCGCCTCGACGAAGATCTCCGCGAGCGTCGGGTCGAACTGTCGTCCCCGCGCACCGCTCGACCTCGGCGCCGCCTCGTCGGACGAGAGTCGGTCGCGGTACGGGCGAAGCGAGGTCATGGCGTCGAACGCGTCCGCAACGGCGAGCAGCCGGCCCTCGAGCGGAATCTCGATCGCCGGCGCGACCGGTCGGGTAGCCGCCTCCGTCCCAGCGCTCGTGGTGGAAGAGCACGTACGGCAGCGCAGGCTCGAACGCCGGGATGCCGGCGATCAGCCACGCGCCCTCGACGGGATGCGCGCGGATCGCCGCGAGCTCCTCCGGGTCGAGGCGACCCGGCTTCTGGAGCAGCCCGGGACGGATGTTCACCTTGCCCACATCGTGGATGGCTGCGCCGAGGCGGAGCACCCGCAGCCGGTCGTCCGACCAGTCGAAGGCGCTGCGCCATCGCCTCGGCGTGACTCCCGACGCGCGAGGCGTGGCCCTCGAGCGAGGAGTCGCAGGCGCGCATGGCGGCGGTCAGTGAGGCGAGACGGTGCACGAAGTGTGAGGTTCCCCCCACGCGGCGAAATCCCTTCCCGTAGATTCCGGGTGTGCGAATCGTCGTTCCCCGTGAGGCTGCCGCCGGCGAAGGCCGCGTGGCTCTCGTGCCCGATGCGATCGGGCGCCTGACGGCTGCCGGGTTCGAGATCGTCGTCGAGCGCGGGGCAGGTGCGGCGGCCGGATTTCCCGACGAGGACTACGTTGCGGCCGGAGCGACGCTGAGCGAGCCCGGCGGGCTGCTCGAGGGAGCCGAGGCCGTCGTCCGCGTCTCGCGCCCCTCCGCCGAGGAGGTCGCGCGCGATGGCTCCCGGAACCGTTCTGATCGGGTTCCTCGCGCCGCTCACCGACGCCGAGGGCATCGAGCGCCTGCGTCGGCAGGGCGTTGTCGCGTTCGCGATGGAGTCCGTGCCGCGAATCACGCGCGCGCAGTCGATGGACGCGCTCTCCTCGCAGGCGACCGTCGCCGGATACAAGGCCGTGCTGATCGCAGCCGATCGCGTCCAGAAGATGTTTCCCCTGCTGATGACCGCCGCCGGGACGGTCGCGCCGGCCCGCGTTCTCGTGATGGGAGCCGGCGTTGCGGGACTGCAGGCAATCGCGACCGCGCGACGGCTCGGCGCCGTCGTCTCGGCGTTCGACGTGCGACCGGCCGTGAAGGAGCAGGTCGAGTCCCTCGGCGCCAAGTTCCTCGAGCTCGGCGTCCACGGCGAGGAGACCGAGGGCGGCTACGCGAAGGAGCTGACGCCCGAGCAGCAGGCCGCACAGCAGGCCGCGCTCGAGGAGCGCGTCCCCGACTTCGACATCGTGATCACGACCGCGCTCGTCCCGGGTCGCCCCGCACCGAAGCTGATCGCCGCTTCGACGGTCGGGCAGATGCGGTCGGGCAGCTGCATCGTCGACCTCGCCGCCGAGGCCGGCGGGAACTGCGAGCTCACGAGCCCCGGCCAGGAGATCGTCCGCGACGGTGTCACGATCGTCGGCTTCACGAACCTGCCTTCTCTGATGGCGGCCGATGCGAGCCGCCTCTACGCGCGCAACGTGAGCGCGCTGCTGCAGCACCTCGCGCCCGGCGGCGAGCTGACGCTCGACTTCGACGACGACATCACCGGCGGCGCCTGCGTGGCCCGCCCGACCGAAGAGGTGGCGGCATAGAGACGTCCTTCATCCTCGAGCTGACGATCCTCGTGCTCGCGATCTTCCTCGGCATCGAGGTGATCTCGAAGGTGCCGACGATGCTGCACACGCCGCTGATGTCGGGCACGAATGCGATCCACGGGATCGTCATCGTGGGCGCGATCCTGATCGCCGGCTCGGCCGACGACACGTTCACGAAGGTCGTCGGCGTCGTCGCCGTCGTGCTCGCCTCGGCCAACGTCGTCGGTGGGTTCGTGGTCACCGACCGGATGCTGCAGATGTTCAGGAGAAGGGAGCCCCGGCGTGAGTCGAACGACGACTGACGCTCTCTACCTGGTCACGATCGTGACCTTCATCCTCGCGCTCCGCTTCCTGTCGTCGCCGAAGCACGCGCGCAAGGGGAACTGGATCGGCGCAGCCGGCATGGCGCTCGCGATCGTCGTCACGCTCCTCCAGGACGGCGTCGGCAACTACGCGCTGATCGGGATCGGCATGGTCGTCGGCGGCGCCGTCGGGCTCGTCGGCGCGCGGATGGTGAAGATGACGGCGATGCCGCAGATGGTGGCCCTCTTCAACGGGGTCGGCGGCGGCGCGGCTGCGCTCATCTCGCTGGATGAGTTCCATCGGTTCGCGGGCAGCTTCTCCACGGTCGAGGCGACGTCGGTCGCGCTCTCGGCGCTGATCGGCGCGATCTCGTTCTCCGGGTCGATGATCGCGTACGCGAAGCTGCAGGAGCTGATCTCCGGGCGCCCGATCGTGTTCCGGGGCCAGCAGGTCGTGAACGCGCTGATCATCGGCATCGCGGTCGTGCTCGGTGTCTGGATCGCGGCGGGCGGCGACCAGCAGGGGCTGATCTACGGGCTCATCGCGGCCGCGCTCGTGTTCGGCGTGATGTTCGTGCTGCCGATCGGCGGAGCCGACATGCCGGTCGTGATCTCGCTCCTCAACGCCTTCACCGGGCTCGCCGCTGCCGCTACCGGCTTCGTCCTCAACAACAACGTCCTCATCGTCGCCGGCGCCCTCGTCGGAGCGTCGGGCACGCTGCTCACGATCCTGATGGGCAAGGCGATGAACCGCTCGATCACGAACGTCCTCTTCGGTGCGTTCGGGCAGGTGCAGGCAGGCGTCGGCGCGGCGCGCGTCGACGACGGCCGCACCGTGCGCGCCACGTCACCCGAGGACGTCGCCGTGATGCTCTCCTATCGCGCGCAAGGTGATCATCGTCCCCGGCTACGGCCTCGCGGTCGCGCAGGCGCAGCACGACGTGCGTCAGCTCGGGGAGCTGCTCGAGGAGAAGGGCGTCGACGTCGTCTACGCGATCCACCCGGTCGCCGGACGCATGCCGGGCCACATGAACGTCCTCCTCGCCGAGGCGAACGTCCCGTACGACGTGCTCAAGGAGATGGACGAGATCAACCCCGAGTTCCCGCAGGCCGACGTCGCGCTCGTGATCGGCGCGAACGACGTCACGAACCCGGCCGCGCGCACGGACACGTCGTCACCGATCTACGGGATGCCGATCCTCGACGTCGACAAGGCGGCGGCGGTCGTCGTGATGAAGCGCTCGATGGCCCCCGGCTTCGCGGGCATCGACAACGAGCTCTACCTCGATCCGCGCACGACGATGCTCTTCGGCGACGCGAAGGACTCGATCGTGAAGCTGATCGGCGCCGTCAAGGCGTCCTAGCTAGCTCGGAGCGGAACCCCAGGCCGGGAAGTTCACGGGGATCCCGGCGGCGCCATGATCGATCGCGACGATCACATCACCGGTTTCGAGGTCGACGATGCAGAGCCGGTCGTTGCCGCCGCCGGGGGTGTTGCAACCGGTGAGCAGCCGCTTTCCATCGGGTGACCAGACCGCTTTGAAGAAGACCCACTCCCTCGTGGACGGGACGAGGAGGTGCAGATTCGTGCCGTCCGGATGGACCGCGAAGACCGAGCCCCGGCGGAACGGCTGTGCGATCACCCCCTGGAGCGCCTCGATGTTGAACGTGATCCACTTGCCGTCCGGTGACCAGTCGACATGCTGTAGGCCGGCTGTCGGCGGGACAACCTGCCTCCGACCCGTCCCATCGAGCTTGACCACGTCGATGGCCTGGCGGGCCTGCTCAGCCGTGCCCGGTTCGGTGACGTGCCCGAACGCGAGCCGCGATCCGTCCGGGGAGAAGACCGGTTCGACGTCGAAGTCGCTCGTGATCCGGTGCAGGTCGGCTCCGTCGGGTCGGATCACCCACACGGATCGGCCTGTAATCAGGCGGCACATCGATCGGGTTCGACGGCTTCTCCCTCGACCCCTCGAACGCAATCCACTCACCGGTCGGCGACCATTTCGGAATCGCTTGACAGCCGAGGCTGTCGACGAGGGTGCGTGTGTCGCTCCCGTCGGCTGCGATCGTCTTCAACGACGTGGTGTCCTCGAACACGAGTCGCCGGCCGTCGGGCGACCAGTCCGACATCCAGCTGACCTGTGGGACGAGCGGGCGCTCGTCTGAGCCGTCGGACGTAGCGGTCCAGATTCGAAATTCATCGAGCTTGGGATCGAACCGTCCAAACGAGATCGCTCCAGGTTCAGCATGCGACTCGGTCGCACCGCCGCCTGCGCAGGCGGTCAACAGGACCACGACTCCGGCCAGAAGAGCCGCACACCTGATGAGTGGAGCGCGCATGGACACGACCGAACCCGCCCTCCTGCGAGACCGGCTCGGGGAGGAGAAGTGGTCGGCCAAGAGCTACCTGACGTTCTCGATGATCGCGACGAGCTCGTCGACGCGGTAGCCCTGGAGGCGGGCGAAATCGACGAGCTCCTTCGCGCGCGCGACGACGGCACCCCGTTCAGGCGTGCCGGCGACGGAGATCCCGCGACCGCGCCGGAACTCGAGCAGGCCCTCGTCGCGCAGCAGCCGAAGCGCACGGAGGACGGTGTTGGTGTTGACGTCGAGAACGGCGGCGAGGTCCTTCGCGGGTGGGAGCCGGTCGCCTGCTTGCGCCTCGCCGTCGGCGATCGCGCGGCGGATCTCAGCAGCGACCTGCTCGTAGAGGTCCGTGGTGTCCGTCACATCGATCTTGACATTCAGCATGGTGCTATTCACAATAGCGTCTTGATGGCTGAGAGGCAAGTGATCGAGAGGCAAGCGTGAGCGTCGAAGCGCCCCCGCGCCCGCCGCGGATGGTCAGCCCCGGCGCGGCCGCACCGGTGCAGACGGAGCAGGCCGAACTGCGGGCGCTGGTCGAGGCGCTGATCGAGGAGGCGCGCCAGCGGGCACGCCGGCGGCGGCGACGCAACGGCGCGCTCGCGGCGCTCGTCGTTCTCTCGGGCGTTGCCGTGCTCTCGCTTCTTGGTCGGTCGTCACCCGCCACGCTCGAGGCGCAGGACGCGGCGTCCGCGTCGGCGGTCGCTTCCGGCCGCCCGGCCGGCACGATCGCACTGACGGGCCTGAACGGTCTGACGGGTAGGCGCAGCGAGGTCCGGGTGTCCCTGTGGACACCCCGCGGCGTGCGCGACACCGGAATTCGCGGGGCGGCGTTCGGCTGGTCGCCCGACGGCACGCGCCTGCTCGTGGGGCGCGGGAGCGCGCTGTACGTCGAGCGTCCACACGGCGGCCGCACTGTGCTCGTGACGAAGCACGGGAGCGGCTTCAACGCCGCCTGGTCGCCCGACGGCACGAGGATCGCGTTCGAGGGCGGCTCCGTCCCGGGCCACCCCGCCTTTCGACGGATCCTGGTCGTCGGTGCGGACGGTCGCGGGGGGCACCTTCTGCGCGGATGGGCGGAGGACGGGGGCTTCTTCTCGGGCAATCTCACCTGGTCTCCCGACGGACGCGAGGTCGTGTTTGCGGGGCGCACGGCGTCCGATCGGCGCCACGGCCTCTACCGCGTCGCCGCCGACGGCTCGACGACTCCACGAAGACTCGCGATCGAGGCGCCCGTCGCGTTCCCGTCGCAGCCGACGTGGTCGCCCGACGGCACGCGCGTCGCATTCTCCAACTCCGCCAGCGGCAGCGTCGGTGGCCTCTACGTCATGGACGCCGACGGGACCGACGTGCGGCGTGTCGCCCTCGGCGGCACAGGCCCGGTGTGGTCGCCCGACGGCTCGATGCTCGCCTTCCGCACCCACGGGCGCGGCGCGACGTGGGTCGTCCGCGCGGACGGGACGCACTTGACGCAGCTGCCGACCGGCAGCTGGGGCGGCCTGAGCTGGTCGCCCGACAGCAGGTACGTCGCGTTCCCCGGCGGGTTGGGGCATGCCCCGAACGGTGACCTCTACGCCGTCCGACCCGACGGCAGCGGGCTCGTACGCATCGCCCACACACCCGGCGGCGGCTACGGCCTGCCGCTCTGGCGCCACGGCACGGCATCGACCGAAGCAGGGTAGAGATGGCCGCTTGGGCGCACCAACGCCTTGCCCACGTCGGCGCGATGGGCTGCGCGACAGCGCCATGAGCGCCGTCAGTCGCCGCTGGCTGCCGCTACTCGTCGGAGCTCTGGTCGCGCTGACCGCGGCCGGGTGCGGATCGGAGACGACCTCGACGCCCAATGGGACGACCTCGTCCTCGTCAGCGGCCGCGGATGCGGCCTCGGTCGGATTCGCTGCTCCGAGGAGACCACTGCCGGGTGGTGGTCGGGTGCTGTTCAACGTCGAGCAGTCGGGGCCGAGCCAGCCTGCGATCATCGACGCGGACGGCATCCGCCTCGTCCCCGTCGAGCCCGACTCCACGCTCGCACACGTCACCTGGGCCTCCGAGAACGCGATCCTGTACGACACGGAGCGCTCGGGGCCACGGCACATCCACCGGCTCGACGTCGACGGCAGCGACGACGTCCAGCTGACCACGGGGCCTGAGTCGCAGGGCAAGCCCGACCTGTCGCCGGACGGATCGACGATCGTCTTCGGGGCGTTCGTCGCCGATCATGACCTCGGCATCCGAGCCGCCGACGCGGACGGGACGAACGTGCGCGACCTGACCGGCCCGGCGACGGCCGGCACCAAGGCCGGCTACGACTGTCCGACGTTCTCACCCGACGGGAAGTGGATCGCCTACTGCCGCGCGACCGACTTCGAACGAGGCCAGATCGGCGTGTGGGTCATGCGAGCGGACGGAACCGACGCGCGGCAGCTCACCCCCTATGCCTCGGCGCGAGCTACCCGCGGTGGTCACCGGACGGGACGCGGATCCTCTACACGGAGCACCAGGACGACCTCGCGGCCCTCTCCCACCGGCTGTGGATCGTCGATGTCCAAGGCGGAGCTCCGCGCCCGCTCACACGCGCCTCCGACCCCGGCGTCTGGTCGGAGGGCGACTGGTCGCCCGACGGACGCACGATCGTCGCCAAGTACTGGCGCCCCGGCTGGAATCACAACGAACTCCGGCTCCTGGACGCCGACGGCACGGATACCCGGACGCTCTGGGTCAGCCCCTCCGGGCACAGCGCCGAGACACCGGACTGGGACGACTAGGGCCGAAACCGCCGTTCCCCGCGTCGTGTCTCAGGGCGTGCGGCGTCGTAGCGTCGCGGCGCCGAGGACAAGCGCCAGCACCATCGCACCGACCAGAATCGCGACGTCGACGTAGAAGCTCGTCGCCAGCGTTGCGTCGTGAGCCGCCTGGTCGAGTGCGTCGAACGCGTAGGTGAGCGGCAACACAGCCGAGATCCACTGGAGCCAGTCGGCCATCTGATCCCGTGCGACGAAGAGGCCGCAGAGCAGTAGTCTGGGGGAGGATGAACGCCGGCATGAACTGAACCGCCTGGAACTCCGAGCGGGCGAACGCGCTCACGAACAGGCCGAACGCCATCCCGAGGAGCGCGTTCGCGACCGCGAGGAGGACGATCAGCACGTTCGAGTGAACCGTCTCGAGGCCGAGTATGCCGAAGCCTACGATCGACACCACGGTGACCTGGAACACCGCGACCGCCGCGAACGCAATCCCGTAGCCGACGATCAGCTCGAGCTTCGTGAGCGGCGTGGTCAGGAGTCGCTCGAGAGTGCCGCTCGTCCGCTCCCGTAGCATCGTGATCGAGGTGACGAGGAACATGCTGATCAGGGGGAAGATCCCGAGCATCGGCACTCCGACGCTCTGGAACACCGCCTCGCGTGACGCGAAGAGCTGATCGACGAGAATCATCAGCACGCATGGAACGGCCACGAGCAGCACGATCGTGCGAGGATCGCGCCGCAACTGCGAGAGCACCCTCGCCGCGGTGGCAATTGTGCGCGGAAGGCTCATCTGGTCTCGCTCTCGACGAGCCGCAGGAACGCCGCGTCCAGGTCGGACGCGCCGGTGCGACGCAGGAGCTCGTCCGGCGGCATGTCCGCGAGGATCGCCCCGTCACGGAGGAGCAGGAGACGCTCGCACCGCGCCGCCTCGTCCATCACGTGGCTCGAGACGAGCAGCGTCGTGCCGCCCGAGGCGAGCTCCTGGAAGAAATCCCAGAGGTCGCGGCGCAGGACCGGGTCGAGGCCCACGGTCGGCTCGTCGAGCACGAGTACCTCGGGCTCACCGAGGAGCGCCGTGGCGAGCGAGACGCGGGCCTTCTGGCCACCCGAGAGCCGGCCGACGAGCCGCGAGGCGGTGTCGCGGAGACCTACCCGCTCGATCACCTCGTCTGCGCGAGTGCGCGCAACACCGAGCACGCGCCCGAAGTAGACGAGGTTCTCGCGCACCGAGAGGTCTGCGTAGACCGAGGGAGACTGCGTCACGTAGCCGACCCGCGTCCGCAGCGTGGCGCTGCCGGCCGGGAGCCCGAGCACCCGCACGTCACCGGCGCCGACGATCTGAACGCCGACGATCGCTCGCATCAGGGTCGACTTGCCGCCGCCGCTCGGCCCGAGGAGACCGGTGACGACGCCGCCGTCGATCGTGAGCGAGAGCCCGTCGATCACCGTCGCCCCGCCGCGATCGACGCGCAGGCCGGTGATCTCGATCGTCGCAGGCACAACAGCATCCAAGCACGCAGCGGTAGGGTTCGCTCCGTGACCGTTCCGTTCTTCTCGGGGGCCGACGTGGAGCGAGCCGTTTCTCCGCACGAGGCGTACGACGCCGTCAAGAAGGCCTTTATCGCCCACGCGAAGGGCGACTGGACGATGCACCCGAAGCTCTACGTCACGAACTACCCCGCCGGCGACTTCAGGGCGATGCCGGCGCTCGGCGACGGTCACGCGCTCCTGAAGTGGGTGACCTCCTTCCCCGGCAACCCGGCAAAGGGCCTCCCCACCGTAACCGGGCTGGTGCTGCTCTCCGACGCCGAGACCGGAGCGCTGGTGGCCCTGCTCGACGCTGCCGCGGTGACGGCGCTCCGCACGGCGGCGGCCGGGGTGATCGCGGCAGAGGCGCTCTGCCGCGCCGCAGCCGAGTCGATCGCGGTCGTCGGCTGCGGCGTCAACGGTGCAGAGACGACACGGATGTTCCGCGCGCTCGGGCAGGACGTGGCCGTCTGGGACATCGACGAGCGTCGCGCCGCATTCGTCGCAGACCGCCTGGGCGCCCGCCTCGCAGCTTCACGCGAGGAGGCGCTCGCGAGTGACATCGTCGTCACCGTGACCCCGGGCGGCGAGGTGCTCTATCCCGAGGGATCGCTTCGTCCCGGTCAGCACGTCTCGCTGATGGGAGCAGATGGCGCCGGCAAGGCGGAGGTCGCGGTCGCAGAGCTCGGGCGGGCGGATCTCTTCTGCGACGACTGGGAGCAAGCTTCACACGGAGGAGAGCTCGCCGCAGGCGTCGAGGCGGGAGTCGTCACGCGCGATCGGGTCACGGACATCGGCCGCGTGCTCAGCGGCGAAGCCGACGGCCGCCGCAGCGCCGAGGACATCACGCTCTTCGACTCGACCGGGCTCGCGATCCAGGATCTGGCGATCGCGAAGGTCGCGGCCGCCAAGGCAGGTGACCTGGATCTGCAGAGACTTGCGATCTGAGCTCTACGCCGTACGACGACACCGCGTGACGCTCGTGATTGGTCGGCGCAGGTCGCGTCTCCTGCCATAGCAGGCGGTCGCCTAGACTCGGCCCATGTTGGCCTGCCCTCAGTGCGGTGGCGAGAACCGTGCCGGCGCTCGCTTCTGCGACTCGTGCGCCGCGCCCCTGACGGCGCGACAGCCGACCCGCGAGCAGAGAAAGACCGTAACCGTGCTCTTCTGCGATATCGCCAGCTCGACGGAGCTTGGCGAACGCCTCGATCCGGAGGCGCTGAGAGCGCTGCTCGCGCGCTATTTCGAGCAGATGAAGGCGATCGTCGAGCGCCACGGCGGTGTCGTCGAGAAGTTCATCGGCGACGCCGTCATGGCCGTTTTCGGGATCCCCACCCTTCACGAGGACGATGCGCTGCGGGCGTTGCGAGCTGCCGTCGAGATGCAACACGTCTTTCCGGCGCTCGGCATCCAGGGTCGGATCGGGGTCACCACGGGCGAGGTCGTGACGGGCACCGAGGAGCGGCTCGCGACCGGTGACGCCGTCAACGTCGCAGCGCGTCTCGAGCAGGCTGCTCAACCCGGCGAAATCCTCATCGGCTTCGAAACACAACGGCTGACGCGAGACGCGGCCGACGTTGAGGCCCTCGAGCCACTCGTTCTGAAGGGAAAGGCCGACCCGGTCCCGACGTTCCGGTTGCTCGGCGTCCACGGAGAGGAAGGCTTTTTGCGACGCACCGACGCGCCGCTCGTAGGGCGTCAGCGCGAGCAGCGACTCCTCTGGAGCGCATGGGAACGCGTGGTGTCGGAACGTACGTGTCAGCTCTTCACCATTCTCGGGGCGGCAGGTGTCGGCAAGTCTCGCCTCACAGCCGAGTTCCTTGCTTCGGTGTCGGACGCAATCATCGTACGAGGACGCTGCCTCTCCTACGGTGAAGGCATCACCTACTGGCCCGTGATCGAGGTGCTCCGCCAGCTGCCGGACGCTGACCCGGGCGCCGTCGCGCAACAGACGATCGACGGGCTCCTCGAGGACGGACAGCAGGTGACGTCCAGCGAGGAGATCGCCTGGGCCTTCCGGAAGCAGTGTGAGGTTCTCGCCGCGCGACAAACCACTGGTATGCGTCTTCGACGATCTCCATTGGGGCGAGGAGACGTTCCTCGACCTCGTGGAACATATCGCCGACCTCTCGCGCGACGCGCCGATTCTCTTGCTCTGCATGGCGCGGCCCGATCTGCTCGACCGCCGTAAGGGCTGGGGCGGCGGAAGCGTCAACGCGACAACCGTGCTGCTCGAGCCGCTCGCACCCGCAGAGACGGAGCTTCTGATCGATCACCTCGCCCCCGTCGACGAACGACTGCGGGCCCGGATCCGGGACACGGCCGAGGGAAATCCGCTGTTCGTCGAGGAGATCGTCGCGCTCCTCCTGGAGTCGGGGACGGACGAGGTCGGAGTTCCGCCGACGATTCAGGCGTTGCTCGCCGCCCGGCTCGATCAGCTCGAGCCCAACGAGCGGTCAGTCCTCGAGTGCGGCTCGGTCGAGGGGCGCAGCTTTCACCGCGGCGCTGTCGAGGCCCTGACACCGGCCGAAATCCCGGTTGCTGCGAGCCTGATCTCCCTCGTGCGCAAGGAGCTGATCCGCCCCGATACGGCGCAACTGGCAGGCGAGGATGCCTTCCGCTTCCGTCACCTGCTCGGCCGCGAAGCCGCATACGAGGCACTGCCGAAGGCGAGACGTGCCAGCCTGCACGAGCGCTTCGCCGACTGGCTCGAGGAAAACGGTGGCGGCCAGGTCGGACTCGACGAGATGGTCGGCTACCACCTGGAGCAGGCGGATCACTTCCAACGCGAGCTCGGCCATCCCGGTGGCTCCCTTGCGAGCCGCGCCGCCACGAGGCTCGGTACCGCCGGCAGACGCGCTCTCGATCGCGGCGATATGGAGGGTGCCCGGAACCTTCTGGAGCGCGCCGCGGCGCGACTCGACGACGGTGATCGAACCCGACTGGAGCTCGAGGTCGACCTCGGCGAGGCACTCCTCGAAGGGGGGCGGTTGGCCGAGGCCGAGGCATTGCTGGAGGCGGCGGTCGAGCACGCGACGAGCAGCGACGAGGTGCTCCTCCGGGCACGGGCGCAGGTCAGGCTTGCACTGGTTCGCCTGCAGACGCTCGGCGCCCGAGCACACGCACAGATCCAGCGCGACGTCGAGCCCCAACTGGTCATCTTCGAACAGGCGAACGATCACCGGGGCGCAGCCGATGCGCTGATGCTCCTCGGAACCCTCGCACGCTGGTCGACCGACTATGAGGCAGCATCTGATCTGACCGACCGCGCTCTCGAGCACGCACGCGCCGCCGGAGACGAGCGCCGCCAGGCGGCGATCATCAGGCACATCGCCTCGATGGCGCTCTGGGGGCCTGAGCACGTCGACGCGGCGCTCGACCGCTGCCGGGCCATCATGGCGGAGAGCTCGAATGGACGCGTCCAGGCGAGTTGCCTCGTCCGGATCGGAGGGCTCGAAGGTCTCGCCGGCCGGTTCGACGCAGCGCGCACGGCAATCGCAGCGGCGCGTGAGATCATGGACGATCTCGGACTCCGCTACCTCAAGGCACACAGTTCCGATGTCGCAGTGATGGTCGCGATGCTCGCAGGAGACTTCGAAGCCGCCGAGCACGAGGCCCGGAATGCGTACGTCGCACTCGGGGAGATGGGCGACCTCACCTACCAAGCATCCGAGGCAGCGTTGCTCGCCGCTGCTCTCGAGGCCCAGGGAAAGGTCCGACGAGGCCGCAGAGTGGTTGGCAACGTGCAAACAGCTCGAAGGCGGGATCCTGGAAGATCCCGATCACATCGCGCTCGAGGCACTGATCGCCGCGCGCCGTGGGCGGCTCGAAGAAGCCGAAGCGCTTCTTCGTATCTCACTTGCCCAGGGCGGCGAGGTGCCTGTACCGGGCGCCTGCGATGTCCGCTTGACGCTTGCCGAGATCCTCGTGCGAATGGGACGCAACGAGGAGGCGCGGGAAGCGGCGGAGGCATGCCTGCGACGGTTCGAGTCGAAGGGGATCGTTCCGCTCGCGACGAGGGCAAAGGCCCTTGTCGCGCAAACGCTGTCGCCTGCGCCGGGTCGATACGAGCTCGAATCATCGTGATCGGAGATCCATCGGCTGAGCTGGACATGCCGTCGATCGATCTCTAGATCGCTCTCTCCGTTCCATGCCCGTCCGGGTCGCGCGGCGTCGACCGTCGTGTTGACGTACCCAATTAATCCCATTACTCTTCTATCCAATTAATGCCGAGGCACTATGACATGAGCAAGCGTGCGCTCGCGCGCGAAGAGACGCGCCAGCGTATCGTCGAGGCGACGGCGAGGCTCCACGGCGAGCGTGGCGTGCTCGGCACAACGTGGCAGGCGATCGCGAAGGAAGCGGACGTCTCGGTCGCCACCGTCTACGCGCACTTCCCCTCGCTGACCGAACTGCTTCCCGCCTGCGGCGCACATGTGATGGAACGCGTTCGGCCGCCCCGGCCCGAGTCCGCGCGGAAGGTCGTGGGCGACGCAGACGGGCTCGAGGAACGCCTTGTGCGGGTCGCCGACGAGCTCTTCGGCTTCTACGAGCGAGGCGGCTCACACATCGAGGTCGACGTGCGTGAGCGCCAGCTGCCCGGGATGCGCGAGTGGGAGGCCTACCTGGTCGAGCTGGTCACGGCCTTCGTCCGGGAGGCGCTCGCGCCCACGCACGCCGACGCGCGCACCGTGCAGCTCGTCGGTGCCCTGCTCGACCTCTCCACATTCAAGGCCTTCCACAACCGCGGCGTTGCGCCGCGATCGGCGGCGAGATCCGTTGCCAGGGCCGGGGCGGCTCTGATCGACGACGCCGGGAAACCTACCCAACCCAGGAAAGGGGCGAAGCGATGAGGCAGGACACGGTTCGAGCACCGGCACTGAGCCCGGTCGTGACAGGCGCGGACAAAGGAGACGCACGCTGGTGGTTCGGCGGCCTCGCGGTGATCAAGCTCACGGCGGCGCAGACCGACGGGTTGATGTCGATCGTCGAGATCACGGAGCCCGCCGGCGCGGAAGCTCCCCTCCACGTCCACATCTCGAGGACGAGACCTTCTGCGTCCTCGAAGGAAGCGTCACCTTCGAGGTCGGTGACGTCACGTTCGAGGCAGGCGCCGGGGACGTCGCGTTCGGCCCGCGCGACGTTCCCCACCGGTATACGGTCGGGGATGCAGGTTGCCGGATGCTCTTCATCCTCACGCCCGGTGGCTTCGAAGGGGCGATCAGGGACATGAGCACTCCGGCGCGCAGCCACGCGCTGCCACCGCTTTCCGAGGAGCCTCCTGACCTGAGCGGGCTCGAGGAGCAGATCGCTGCGTATGGCTGCGAGATCCTTGCGAGCGGAGGGACAGACGATGAGTGAGAGCACCGTTGCCGCGGAGGGCTCGGCGCGAACGCAAGCCGATCTCTGGAAAGAGCGCGCAGCCGACTGGGCGGAGATCATGGAGGGTTGGAACGGCTGGGGCATCCCGGTCTACCGGCACGTTCTCGAGCGGATCACCGTGGAGCGCGGTACCAGGCTGCTCGATGTCGGCTGCGGAGCCGGCCGCTTCTGCCGGATCGCCGCGGACCGCGGTGCGTCGATCGCCGGGCTCGATGCGACCGAGCCGTTCGTCGAGATCGCGCGGAGTCGTGTTCCCGATGGTGACTTTCGGGTCGGTGAGATGGAGAGCCTTCCCTGGGATGACGACTCGTTCGACGTCGTCACGGGCTTCAACTCGTTCTTCATCGCAGCCGACGTCGTCAACGCTCTCCGCGAGGCGCGGCGCGTGGCGCGCCCCGCAGCCACCGTTGCGTTGACCGTCTTCGGCCGACCGGAGCGCTGCCAGTCGACCGCGGTCTTCGCCTCACTGAGGCAGTTCATGCCGCCGAGACCGCCGAGCGAGGATAAGCCAAAGCCAGCGATCGGTGACGAGGGTGTGCTCGAGGAGCTGGCGACCAAAGCACATCTGACGCCGCAAGAGGCGGGGTACGTCGGCTTCGCCGAGGTGTACCCCGATCTCGCGACCATGCTCCGTGGCTACATGGCGGCTCCGCCGTTCGTCCGCGCTGCGCGGATGGCCGGCGAGGACGCAGTCCGTGAGGCGCTCACCGCCGCCGTACGACCGCTCGAGACCCCGACGGGCGGCTTGCGACTCGAGGACGAGGTGCGCTATCTGATTGCGACTGCATAGCCGGGCCGTCAGAGGCTGATCAGGATCGGCATCGCTTGCCGCAAGAGGGAGAATACGCCTGGCAGGCTCGCCCGGGTTCAGCGTGACGGACACCGCGATCGGAGCCCCGCGACCCGGCCGCGCAACTCGCGCGCAGCCGGGTTGAAGCAGAGGAACTACGACGGCTGGTCGGCCGGCCCGGCAAACGCGCCGAAGATCCAGAGGATCGGGAAGAAGATCCCGAGGAAGAACATCCAGCCGTGGCCGTTACGCAGCGTTCGCAGGCCGAGCCAGACGAAGAGCACGAGCCAGAGGACAACCGCCACTCCACCGATTCCCCACCACATGAAGAGACTCCTTACGTCGTTGATGAACGTCCAAGCGGAGTTGGCTGCGCAGCAACCGATTCCTCTTCGCTCAGCGACTCCTCACGGCAGATCGTCGGTGCCGCGAGCCTTCCCGCTGTGCAACACTCGGCCGAGCACGGAAGGTCACCCGACGGGAGGTTCGATGAGGAACTACGCGGTCGCGAACATCGACGAGATCGACGAGCAGACCGACGGACGGTGCCCGTGGCGGCCGATTCGCGCCCACTTCGGCGTCATGTCGTTCGGGGCGACGACCTGGACGGCGCGGGTCGCGGGAGATCGGCTGATCAACGAGCATGACGAACCCGAGGAAGAGGAGCTGTATCTCGTCACGACGGGGCGCGCGGTGTTCGAGCTGAACGGCGACAGGGTCGAGGCTCCCAGCGGAACCTTCGTGTTCGCGCCGCCCGGCGTGAACGCGGACAGCCTTTGCCGAGGAGGCCGGGACGACGATCCTTGCGCTCGGAGGGACGCCGGGAGCGGCCTACCAGCCGTCCGGCTGGGAGCTGTGGGCGCCGTTCTTCCAGTACTACAAGGACGGCTCGTACGCGGAGGCCGCCGACCGCGCGCGCGTCGTCGCCGACGCGAATCCCGGCTATCCCGGGCTGCTCTACAACCTCGCCTGCTGTGAGAGCCTCGCGGGTCGCACATCCCTCGCGATCGAGCATCTCGACCGCGCGATCCAGCTCTCCGGGGCGTTCCGTGTCGTCGCGCGCGACGACACGGACTTCGACCCGATTCGCGGCGAGCCCGGCTTCCAGGCGCTCGTCGCGGGGACCGAGGAATGAACGGGGCCGCCGTGCGGCGTGGGCGCCCTCGAACGCACCTCCGCCGTTCTCCGAACTCGCCGGGGAGATGTCGATGGCCGAGGTGACGATCGCTGTCGAGAGCCCCCTGCAGGACGACGTCCGGACCCTGATCGCGGAGCTCAACGCGTTCCTGCTCTCGATCACGCCGGCGGAGTTCTGCTCGCACATGACGGTCGAGCAGATGGCCGGACCCGAGACGACGGTGTTCGTGGCGCGCGAAGATGGCCGCGCCGTTGCCTGCGGGGCGCTTCGCCGTGACGCGGGAGGCGTCGGCGAGGTGAAGCGCATGTACACGGTCCCCTCTTCACAAGGCCAGGGGATCGGTGGGCGGATCCTCGCGGCGATCGAGTCGCTCGCGCGCGAGGAGGGGTTCACGCGGCTCGTTCTCGAGACGGGTCACGCCCACGAGCCGGCGTGGCACGTCTACGAGCGTGGCGGCTTCACGCGCTGCGGGCCCGTGCTCGACTACCCGGACACCGGCTGGTCGGTGTTCTACGAGAAGGTGCTGTAGCGCAAATCGTCGTCCTCGCCAGGCTCCGATCAGCCCTGCGCGGCGAGAACGGTGGCCTCCACCGCTGCGAGAGGCAGATCGACGAGCTTTGACAGCCGCACCGCCTCGGCGAGCGCGACGAGCTCCGGCCGGAGCTCGCACACGGCCTCCGTCACGTGATGGCCCGGGCGCCGCTCGACGAAGTGCGAAACGAGGAACAGCTCGGCAAGGAGCGCAGTCGACCCCACCACAGGGCCCTCGACCGTCATCGGAAACGTCCGTACGCGATCCGTCGCTTCGATCTCTCGCTCGACGAGCTTCGACGCGCCCGCATACACGTCGGGAGCCGCGTAGGTGACATGGCCGATGCTCGAGATCCACGCCGAAGCGACGCACTGTGCGCAGGGCTCGAGGGTCGTCCAGAGCGTGCACTCGCGGTATGTCCTCGTCACGGGAAGCTGGACGAGCGCGTTGATCTCGGCGTGGGCGACGCGTGACCCGAAGATCTGCCCCGCCGGGGCTCCCCTGTCGTTGATCCGGTTTCGGCCGGCTGCGAGCACTATCCCGTCGACGTCGGTGATTACCGCGCCGACAGGAATCGTTCCGGCGCGGTACGCCTCCCAGGCGAGCTCGAGCGCGGCTCGCCACACTCCCTCTCGAATGTGGTCAGTCGTCGTCATTCAGGAGCCGCGCCGGGTCGAAGATGCCCAGGAACGGAGCATCCTCACCCACGACAGCCTGCGCAACGAGCTCGCCGCACGCGAAGCCGAGGACGTTGCCGTGGCCCGAATAGCCACCGGCGACCCAGACGTTGTCGAGCCCGGGAACTCGACCGACGATCGGGAGGAAGTCCATCACCATCCCGAAGATGCCCGCCCACGCGTAGTCGACCCGCAGCTCCCGCCCGACGAGCCCGTTGACGAAGGAGCGGAGGGCGTGCTGGACGTTGTCGGTGAGACGCTCGTCGGCGGTGAACTCCGAGTCCAGGGAGACGTCGCGGAAGCCGCCGGCGACGATCCGACCGGCCTCGTCCTGGTGCCAGTAGTCGTAGCCGTGACGCCCGTAGTGCGGGACCTCGAAGTACCGCTCCTGGATCGGCTCGGTCGCGATCACCTGGCCGCGCGTCGGGATGACAAGGCCCTCGATCGGCCCGAGCAGTCCGCTCGGGTAGCCGTCGACGCAAACGACGACGGTTGCGTCGCCGAGCTCGGCGAGAGATGCAACGCGGGTGTGCTCGCGAATCTCCACGCCTGCGTCGACAGCGAGGCCCGCGAGGCGGCGCACCCAGCGGGCGGGCTGAAGCGCGCCGTCGGGCACGTGACGCAGCCCGGCCGTGAACTGGTCGGGGTTGTGGAGCTCGGAGCCTTCGAGCCACTCGGTCCGGAACCCCGCGGCCACGAGCGCCTCGTACTCGACGCGCAGCTCATCCCGCTCCTCGTCGTCGACGGCGATCCGCAGCGAGCTGACCCTGCGGAACGCATCGCCCGCGAGGCTCTCGATCGTGTCGATCGAGCGTTCCGTCCAGGCCATCAGCTCGGCGGCGGTGTCCTCTCCCACCGATTCCGCCGTGACGTCGAAGGCAGCCGGCATTCCGCGCAGCGCGAAGCCGCCGTTCCGGCCGCTCGCGCCGCCGGCAACCTCGCGTCCGTCGACGAGGCGTACGCGCTTGCCCGCCTGGGCGAGTCGTAGTGCTGCCGCGCAGCCGGTGACACCGGCGCCAACGACGACAACGTCGGGGTTCTCGACGGTCACGGACGGAAACGGCTGGGTCGGCTCGCTGAGCCAGTAGGAAGTTGTCATGGCCTGATCCTACGAGGTTGTTCCCACGTGCAACGGCGTTACCGGCGCGGCACGGTCGACGTCGGTCGCGGCTGCACTAGGATCGACCTCGCATGACGTCGCTCTCTCACCCGGACCGAACGATCCCGCGAGAGACCGTGCTGGCCGCGGGCGTCGCCGCGACGCTTGCCGCAGCTCTTGCCTGGTTCGGGCCACCGGGCAGCGACTTCGCCGCTCATCTGTACCAGAGCACCGTCTTCGAGGACCGCGGCTTCGGGATCTGGAACAACTTCTGGTACGCGGGCCGGTACAGCTTCGTCACCTACAGCCTGCTCTACTACCCGCTCGCAGCGCTGGTCGGGATCAAGCTGCTCGCCGTCCTGAGCATCGGGACGGCTGCGCTCGCGTTCGGAGTTGTCGCGACACGGGAATGGGGTACTGACGCCCGCTGGGCGATCCGCTCGTTCGCGGTCGTGTGGGCGGGTGTCGTCCTCTCTGGCGCCTTTCCGTTTGCGCTCGGCATGGCGCTCGCGCTGCTCTCGCTCTGGGCTCTGCAGACGGGTCATCTCGGCCCGTTTGCGCTCCTGACGCTCCTCGTCCTCGCAGCAAGCCCCGTGGCGTTCGTGCTGCTCGCCGTCGTCCTTGCAGGCGTCGCGCTGGCCCGATCGTCGCGCGGTGCCGAGCTCGCGTTGCCGCTTGCGATCCTCGCGATCGCCACGTCGACGGAACTCGTGCTGCTCCGCCTCTTCCCCGCAGGTGGTCGGTACCCGTTCTCTCTGGCCGAGTTCGCTGCGGCATGCGTCTTCTGTGGGCTCGGGATCCTCCTCACGTGGCGCGTAACGTCGGCGGGTGTCCTCCGCTTCATGTACGTCGTCTACCTCGTTGCGTGTACGGCGGCCTATCTCGTTCCCTCGGGGCTCGGCGAGAACATTGCGCGTCTGCGATACGCGGCGATACCGATTGCGATCCTGACGCTCTCGCTGCGACGCTGGCGCCCACTTTGGCTCGCGGTGCTCGCCCTCGCCCTCGCGGTTGCCTGGAATCTCACGCCTCTTGCGGGGAGCTTTGTGAAGACCAGCCGCGACGCTGCAGCCGAACCTGCGTACTGGGAGCCCGCGATCGCGTTCCTGCAGCAGAATCTCTCGCCGTCCTACCGGGTCGAGGCCGTCGACACCGTCGGCCACTGGCCCGCCGCCTACCTCCCTGCCGCCGGAATCCCGATCGCGCGCGGCTGGTTCCGACAGGACGACTTCCCGCGCAACGACGTCCTCTACTCGGAGCTGACGCGGCCCGCATACCTCGGCTGGCTGCGGTCGCTCGGCGTCAAGTACGTGGTTCTGCCCGACGCACCACTCGATTACAGCGCGAAGGACGAGGGCGCGTTGATCTCGAGCGGGCGCTCGGGCCTGGTCGCCGTGTTCCGGTCGGAGCACACGACCGTGTACGCGGTACCGTCGCCGAAGAAGATCGTCACGGGACCAGGCACCCCGCAGGTGCTGAGACTCGGACAGACGAGCGCCACGCTCGCCCTCGACCGTCCGGGCCGCTACCGCGTTGCGATCAACTGGTCACCGTACTGGAGCACCGCAGCGGGCTGTCTGTCCCGAACCTCGGACGGCACGGTGCAGCTCGAGACTGCGCGGGCCGGGATCGTGCGACTCGACCTCTCGGTCAATGCGCAGGGCGCTCTTGCGGCGCTCGGAGGCGACTCGACGCCTCGCTGCGCTCGCTGAGCACTCGAGTCTCGTCCCACGCGGTCAGCGACAGGAGCCCCAGGGCGCCGTAGCCGAGCACGTCCACAGGCGTATCGTTGACGAGCAGCGAAACGCCGAGTCCGACGAGCATCGCCACGATCACAGGACTCCGTCGTCCTCTCCAGCCGAGCCACGCGAGGCCGGCGAGCGAGAGGAGGCAGAAGAACGCGGTATGGATTCCCGACGTCGCGCCTGCCCACGAGATGCGGAGACGCCGGTCGACATCGTCGAACAGCGTTCCCGGACCACCACCGACGGCAGTCGTGACGTGGCTGGAGCCGCCGAGAAGCGCGTCGACCCCCACGATCGCAAGGCCGAGGGCGACCACGCCGAAGACGCCCAGGACGACGCGGGCAGGTGTAGGGCGCGTCCGGGTCATTCCTAGCGAGAAGCACCGCGAATGCGGTCGCGGCGACGAGCACTCCTCCCCCGTCGGCCCCGGTTCGGCTCCACCCAACGGTGACGAGAAGGAGGAGCCCGATTGCAATCGCGCCCGCGACTCCCGCGAGCGCCGCCGCCGCGAGCGATGGTGCGAGGAGCAGCGTGCTCACCTGATTCGTGACGCCGAAGAAGCGCCCTCCTCCATCCGGGTGGGGCCCGATCGCTGCGAGTGCGTTGACGTCGGGCCAGACCGCGAGGGTCAGGAGGAAGAGCGAGAGCAGGCCGACAACGGCCGGTAGAAGCGCCGCGGGCCGGAGACCGAGGAGGAGCGCTACAAGCCCGACCGAGACCGAGAGGGCGACGATCACGACCGTTGGATCGTCGATCCCCACGGCGCGCAAGACGATTGCGCTGGCCAGCGCTGCGGGTGCGACGAGCACGGCGGCGCGCCCGGCGAGGGCCGAGCCGCCAAGGATCCCGAGTGACGAAAACACGACGAGCCACGCGACGAGAACGATCGTTGCGCCCGTGCGCGCGTCATGAGCGCGCGAGAGGTCGGTATCGAGGCGAGCAAGTGTGGCGACAGCCTGCGGATCGGGCCGCGACCGGATCTTCGGCGTCGTGCCGGCCGCGATCGCGGCAGCCGTCGGCGCAATGTCGGCCAGCGAGACGAGACCGTCGATCCGCGTCGACTCCGACGTGAGCAGGCCGTCGTACCCGGGCCCGACGATCGCCACCGGGTAGCGCACCACGTTGTGGCTCGAGCCGGGCGGCGGCAGCGCGACGTAGATCGTGGTTTCGGCAGGCGTGGTGGAAAGCTGCAGGCTTGGCGTCCCATCGAGGTCGACGAGTGACGACACCACGCGGCCGCTGACGAGCGAGGCGAGCGCTCGCTCGCGCGAGACCGTCGACCCTGCACCGGGCACGAGGAGACCGACGGCGCCGCGATCGGCGTACTCCTGCGGATCGAATTCCGGAACGACGATGACGGCGACCGACCCCGTTCCGGCGGCGCTAGCCGTCCCCGGGACGGTCATCGCGATGACAGCGGTGAGCGCAGCTGCGACGAGCGCGCAGCACCACCCGGGATGGATCCGGTTGAACGGCACGCGCGGATCGTACTGGCGTCTCCCGGGGACCGGACGTTCGCGATTCCTCGGTCACCTGTCATGCTGACGCGTAATGACGGACGAGAAGCCCCAACGGCGGCCAACGGTCGTCCTGGTAGGGACGCTCGACACCAAGGGTCGCGAGTACGCGTTTCTGCGTGACCGGATCAGAGCCCGTGACGTCGATGTCCTGCTGGTCGACGCTGGGATTCTGAGCGAACCACTGACGGAGCCCGAGATCACGCGCCAGGAGGTTGCCGCCGCGGCTGGGGCAAACGTTCAGGCTCTTGCCGACGCACGCGATCGAAGTGCGGCGCTCGACGTGATGGGTCGTGGAGCGACAGAGATCATCCTTCGCCTGCAGGCCGCGGGGCGGCTCGATGCGATAGGAGCGCTCGGCGGCACGGGCGGTACGACTCTCGCCACGCATGTCATGCGAGCGCTTCCGGTCGGCGTACCGAAGTTGATGGTTTCCACGGTCGCCTCGGGCGATACGAGCCCCTACGTGGGCCACGTGGACGTAACGATGACCTATTCCGTGGTCGACGTCGCCGGGATCAACCGGATCTCGGCGAAGATCCTGGCGAACGCCGCCGGCACGCTCGTCGGGATGGCCACGGAGCCGACGTCGCACTCGACGAGGCGCGTCCGCTCGTCGCAGCCTCCATGTGGGGCGTCACGACGCCGTGCGTGACAACAGCCCGAGAGCGCCTCGAGGAGCTCGGATACGACGTGCTCGTCTTTCATCAGACCGGCACAGGAGGCGACTCGATGGAGGCGCTGATCGAGACCGGCCTCGTCGACGGTGTCCTGGACGTCACCCCGACAGAGCTCGTCGGCGAGCTCGCAGGCGGCATCTGGCCGGCTGGTCCCGAACGGCTCGAGGTCGCAGGTCGCCTCGGGATCCCCCAGGTCGTCTCCCTCGGGGGCTCGACCTGATTGCCCTTGGCCCTCCCGACTCGATGCCCGAGCGTTTCCGCTCCCGCTGGATCTACCACCACGACGAGCACATGGCTGCGGCGCGAACGACAGCGGAGGAAAGCGCCTCGCTCGCGAAGGATCATCGCGCGAAAGCTCAATGCCGCCACCGGCCCCGTGGCGCTGTTCATACCACTTCGTGGGCTTTCCCCGCTTTCGACCCCGGGCGCGGAGTTCCACGATGCCGCGGCGGACGCCGCACTCGTCGAGGGGCTGCGCGCGTTGATCGACCCGTCGCGCGTGGAGATGCACGAGGCCGACTGCGACATCAACGACCCGGAGCTCGCGCGAGCGATGGCCGATCGCCTGTTCGAGCTCATGGCAGGCTGAGACCGTGTCCGCGCCGCTGACGACGTTGATCGGACGCGGGGAAGCGTGACCAGGGCCGCCGCCCTCTTGCGTCGGGAGGACGTTCGCCTGTTGACCGTCACCGGACCCGGTGGGATCGGCAAGACCCGGCTGGTGCAGGCGGTCGCACTCGAGACCGCAGACTCTTTCGCAGACGGGGTCGTCTTCGTGCCGCTCCAGTCGGTCCTGGACTCCGACCACGTCATCGGGACGATTGCCCGATCGCTCGGCCTCTTCGACGGCGAGGGAGATCTCGAGGAACGCCTCGTGGCGCACATCGAGGGTCGTCGCCTGCTGCTCGTCCTCGACAACTTCGAGCAGGTCGTCGATGCGGGGCCGTCACTTGCAGCGGTGATCGCAGCGAGCCCCGACCTGACGGTTGCGGTAACGAGCCGAACGCGCCTCCGAGTGAGCGGCGAGGTCGAGCTGCTCCTCGATCCGCTCACGCGCGGCGACGCGGTCAGCTTGTTCCTGGAGCGGGCCCGCGCGGTGCGACCGCACTTCGAGCCGGACGAGACCGAGATCGCGGCGATAGAGACGATCTGCGACCGGCTCGACTGCCTCCCACTCGCCGTTGAGCTGGCGGCTGCGCGCGTCAAGCTACTCGCGCCCAGTGCGATGCTCGGTCGCCTGGATCGCAGCCTCGAGTTGCTCACTTCGGGACCGCGCGACGCCCCCGCCCGGCACCGGGCGTTGCGCGACACGATCGGCTGGAGTGTCGAGCTTCTGGACGACGATCAGAGGGCGCTCTTTCGTCGCCTCTCCGTCTTCGTCGGGGGATGCTCGCTCGAGGCGGCGGAGGACGTGTGTGGCGGAGATCTCGACGGCCTCGCCTTGCTTGTCGATGAGAGCCTCGTGCGTGTGGAGGGCGCGCGCTTCAGCATGCTCGAGACGATTGGCGAGTACGCTGCCGAGCTCCTCGACGCCACCGCCGAGGGGGACGACATCCGACGAGCTCACGCGACGTACTTCGTCTCCCTCACTCGACGCGCCGCCTCCGGACTTGCTGTGTCCGGCCAGGCGGCCTGGCGAACAACCCTCGAGGCCGATCACAACAACCTTCGTGCGGCCCTGCGCTTCTCGCTCGACACGGGCAGCCCGTCGACGGCAGTGGAGTTGTGCGCCGGTCTCTGGCGCTTCTGGTTCGAGCGCGGGTATCTGAGCGAGGGCCGCCTCTGGCTCGACGCTGCGCTCGCGGCGTCACCGGATGCGTCGCTCGACCGCGCCCGTGCGCTGAGTGGAAACGGTGTCCTCGCCCACTACCAGGGCGACTACGACAGGGCCGAGGCGCTCTGCCAGGACGCCCTCGAGCTCTCTGACACGCTGGAGGATCGAAGGGGCATCGCGGAAGCCCAGACGGGACTCGGGCTGGTGCGGAGAGCGCGTGGCGACTACCCGGAGGCCGAAACGCTCTTCCGCGAAGCCCTCGCAGGATACGAGAGTCTCGGTGACGACGCGGGGGTCGCGCGCGGGGTCGACCGGCTTGCGATGCACTTCGTCGTCATTGGCGACGACGCCCAGGCACGTCCGCTCTTCGAGGACAGCCTGGCGCGCTTTCGACGACTCGGCGACGCTCACGGAACTGCGCTCGGGCTGTATGGCCTCGCCTATACCCGGCCCGCGGAGGCTCTTGCAGACGCGCGCGCCCAGGTCGACGAGAGCCTCGCGATCCTGCGGGCCGTCGGTGATCGCCGCACGTTCGGCAAGGTGCTCTGGTGCCTCGCCGGCATCAATGCCGATCTCGGGGACGCCGAGACCGCTGCCGCGCAGTTCGAGGAGTCGCTGACCCTGTTCATCGAGTTCGGCGACCGGTGGTTCTGTGTGCTCGTGCTCGAAGCGGCCTCCTTCCTTGCAGCGTCGTCCCAGGATCTCGAGCGAGCCGCCCGGCTCCTCGGCGCTGCAGACACCGTGCTCGAAGACATCGGCGTGCCGCTCCTTCAGCGCCTTCAAGCCCCCCACGACCGGGTCCTGGCCGAATCGCGCGCAAGCCTTGGGGATGATCGTTTCAGGACAGCGTGGAACGAGGGCAGGCGGCTCTCGCTCGGAGAGACCGTAGGGCTCGTGGGAGCGGCACGCGCGCGGATCGACCCTGGCACGCCGAACGCCCTCACGACCCGTGAGCTCGAGGTTCTCGCACTCGTGGCCGACGGTCGAACCGATGCGGAGGTTGCGGAGGAACTCGTCGTGAGCGTGCGTACCGTCCATGCCCACCTCCGCACGATCTATCGCAAGCTCGATCTGCACACGCGGAGCGCAGCGACGCGCTACGCCCTCGAGCACGGCCTTGCCGCGTACGGCGATGTTCGCGGAGTTAGGCAGCGCAGTTAGGCAGTCCTGCCGATGTGCGCCGCGCCCGGCCGCCCTACCGTGGGGCCATGAAGATCATCGACCCGATCGACAACCCCACGGAGGCAATCATGTCCGTCGACATCGCCGCACGCTACGGCTTCGCCCCGACCGCCGCATTCGCCGCGACCCGCGCCTGCGCAGAGCGCCGCGCCCACCAGCTGGCCACCACGTCCACGAACGCCGCTGACGCCCCCGGCTCGACACACGAGCCTGCTCCGCCGGTTCACGACGAGAGTTCAGGCAGGCGATCTAGCCTCGTCAGGCGAGTCGACTTCCGCCGCATCTGAGCCCCGGCACATCACGTCGTCGGGGCTCAGCGCACGACGGTCGCCCGGTAGACACCGTCGCCTTCGCTGACCCGCCCGGCGAGCTCCAACTCGATCAGGGCCGCTGCCACGTCGCCGGGGGCGAGCGCGAGCGATCGGGCAAGCTCGTCGATGCTCGCGGGCTGGGCGGCCACCTGCTCGAGCACCCGCCCCGGAAGTCCGATCGGTGCCTCGAACGGCTCGACAGTGGCGCTCGATGCCGAAGACCTCGAGGACGTCGCGCAGCAGCGGTCACGGGCGTCGCTCCGAGCCGCAGGAGCGCATTCGAACCTGCCGAGACGGCCGAGGTGATCTCGCCCGGCACCACCATCACCTCGCGCCCGTCCTCGAGCGCGAAGTCCGCGGTGATCAGGGCGCCGGAGCGCTCCCGCGCCTCGACCACAACCGTCGCCGTGCAGAGGCCGGCAATGATCCGGTTTCGAGCGGGAAAGCGCCAAGGTGCGGGCTCGACCCCGGCCTCGTACTCGGAGACGATCAGACCTCGCTCGACGATGCGTGCGGCGAGCTCGCGGTGTGCCGCTGGATAGTCACGATCGATCCCGCACCCGAGAACCGCGATCGTGATGCCGCCAGCGTCGAGCGCTCCACGGTGTGCCTCCGCGTCGATGCCGCGGGCCATCCCGCTGATGACCACGAGCCCCGCCGCGGCAAGCTCGCGCCCGAGCGTCCTCGCGACCGACCGTCCGTACGACGTGCAGGCTCGCGCACCCACGATGGCGACCGAGCGGCGTCCGAGAAGCTCTGGCTCCGCGTCGCCACGGAGCCAGAGAACGGAGGGTGGATCCGGGATCGCCCGGAGCAACGGCGGGTAGGGCGCGACGCCCCGGCGGAGCCGACGGATGGTCATGCCGATGGCAGCCCCACCGGCGAGCGGTACGAGAGCGCCTCGGCGAGATGCTCGGGCAGCACCGACTCAGCGCCGGCGAGAGCCGCGATCGTTCGTGCAACCCGCGCCACACGAGCTCGCCCGCGCCCCGAGAGAGGCACGTGCTCGACAGCGCGGTCAAGGAGCGCCGACGCTGCCTCTGTCCGGCGAAGGACGTCGCCGTCGCGCAGCCGTGCTCGCCCTGCCACGACCCGCCCCCTGACCGCCGCTGACGGCTCGCCCGGCGGCGCCGCAAGCTCCTCGGCCCGCGGTCGCGGCATGGCGATGACGAGATCGAATCGATCGAGCAGCGCTCTCGAGACCTTCTCTCGATACGCGGAGATGCGCTGGGGGCTGCAGCCGCAATCCGCAGTGGGATCTCCGCGACCACCGCACGGGCACAGATTCATCGTCGCAACCAGGCGGAATCGAGCCGGGAAGAGCGCGTGGCCTCCCACGCGTGCCACCGAGACGACGCCGTCCTCGAGCGGCTGCCTGAGCGACTCGAGCACGGGACGCGGGAACTCGGGGAGCTCGTCGAGGAGGAGCACGCCGCGGTGGGCCAGGCTCGCCTCACCGGGACGCGGAACCGCCCCTCCACCCACGATCGCGGCGGCCGACGCCCCGTGATGCGGAGCCCGAAAGGGCGGCATCAACATGATCGGGCGTCCCGCAGGCAGCGTTCCCGCAACCGAGTGAATCCGCGTCACCTCGAGCGCCTCGTCGCGGGTCAAGGGCGGGAGGATTCCGGGCAACCGGCGACCCAGCATCGTCTTGCCGGTCCCCGGCGGCCCAGCGAGGAGCACGTTGTGCTCGCCCGCGGCTGCGATTTCGAGCGCCCGGCGGCCGCGCTCCTGCCCTCGTACCTCGGCGAGATCGGGAACGAACGGCTCCTCGAGGTCGTCACTGCCGGGCGGGGACGCGAAGCGGATGTCCTCCTCGCCACGGAGGTAAGCGACAGCCTCGGCCAGATGATGCACCGGCACGACGTCGATCCCCGCGAGTGCGGCCTCCGGAGCCGACTCCGCGGCACACATGAGGAGCTTCATGCCCACTCGGCGCACGCCTTCGGCAACGGCGATCGTGCCGGAGACCGGCCGCACACGGCCGTCGAGCGAGAGCTCGCCCACGCTCGCGTGCTCGAGCAGGCGATGCGCCGGGATCTGGTGGGAGCCGGCGAGGACGGCGAGCGCGATGGGAAGGTCGAAGCCGGAGCCCTCTTTGCGGAGCGCGGCGGGAGCGAGGTTGACCGTGATCCGCGTACGTCCGGGCCAGGGCAACATCGCGTTGACGATCCCGGCCTGCACCCGGTGCTTCGCCTCCTGACAGGCACGATCAGCAAGTCCGACGATCGAGAACGCCGGCAGATCTGCCTGGATGAGGTGCGCCTCGACGTCGACGCGCCTCGGCTCGAGCCCGACGACGGTGGAGGTGATGGCGCGGGTGACCACACCGCCGACGCTACGGAGGAACGCGTGCCGTGTCAGTGCCCGAAGTGCACCGAAACTGCGTCAATCACTCTCGGCTCAGCGCGCGACGGCGACGAGAATCGACTCGTAGTACTCGCCGGCACGACGTCCCGTCCGCCGGTTGACGTGCCGCTCGTGGCGGTCGACGAGCTTCAGGCCGGCGCGCTGGAGGATCTCGGGATAGAGATCACGACGGTCGTTGACGACGATGCAGATCCGCCCACCGAGCACGAGGGAGGAGCGAGCGTTTGCGAGAACGCTGGCAATACCGTCGACGTACTCCTCGATCGCCCCGCGGCCCGTACCGCGCGCAGGTCGACCGAGCTCCAGATCGTGGCGCTGGTCGATGCCCAGGAGCTCGTAGGCATAGCGGTGCTGCTCGTGATAGTCGATCAGGCCGGGGTACGGTGGCGAGGTGACGACGCCGTCGTACGGCCCCTCGAGGTCGATCACGCGGGCGTCGCCGTGCAACGTGCGGGCGATGTTGCCCGGGGCACGCACCGCCGCGAACGTCTCGATGCGGTCGAGCGTGTCCAGCGTGTAGCGCAACAGGAAGCGCCGCGCAGCATCGACCGGCCGACACTCGCGGCGATGCTTGAAGCACCAGTATGGCTCGAGCTGTGGCTCGCGCGGGAACTCCAGATCGAAATGTGCGGTGCGGCGCGCGGACCGGGCGGAGCGGGCCAGAATCACGCGGAGAACGTCCGCGGAGCCGACCTGATCGATCAGCCCACGGAAGTGGAGAAGCTCCTCCGCCGCAGTCGGGGCGTACCAGGTGCGCACATAGGCCGTCGCGGTGCGTGGGTAACGACCGCGCGGCTGGAAGGCGTCGATCTCGGCGTGCGCCCAGAGAAGATCGCGCCGAACGGCGTCGAGATTGTAGGGCCGGGTCTTCACGCGAGCAAGGAGCGCGTTGAACCCGGCGATATCGACGCCCGTCGCATCGCGGCCCGACTCGAGCGCCTGAACCAGCGTCGTGCCCGAGCCGGCGAACGGATCGAGGACTCTCCCGCCCGCGGGAACATGCCGATCGAGCAGCGTCTCGACGAGTTGGGGGATGAACTTGCCGAGGTACGGGTGGAGGCGGTGAACGTGCTTCGTCCGCTCCCGTTCCGGAAGCGAGGCCTCCGACCACGACAGCTCGAGGTCGTGCGCCTGGTAGAGCGCTTCCTGTGTCGCGGCCATGACGTCGTTGTTCGACGTCCTCGCGGCCGTCCCTACGCGCCAACGTCTCCGTTAACCGTCGCCGAGGGTTACCTCCCTCCGCTCGAGCGTCCTTCCCTCGATGGCGACGACCTCGAAGCCGATCCGGACGTCCGGCCGCTGTGGGTTGCGCGACAGCCAGGCGCGCGCGGCATTACGCACACGCCGCCGCTTCTCGGCGTCGACTGCGCCGAACGCGCCACCGAACCCCCCGCTCCGACGTTGCTTCACCTCGACGAACGTGAGGCACCGTCCGCGGCGGACGATCAGGTCGAGCTCGTTGCGACCGGCGCGGACGTTCGTGCCGAGAATGCGGTAGCCACGCATCCGGTAGTGCCAGTACGCACGACGCTCGCCGTGGTTCATGCAGCCGTTTCGAGGCCCTCCGACACGTAACACTTGGCCGCATAGGAGAGTCGATGCTGTTCGCACGGGCCGTGCTCTCGCACAGCAGCGGAGTGGAACGGCGTGATGTAGCCGACGTGCCGGGCGAAGCCATATCTCGGGTGGAGCGCGTCGAGCCGTCGCATGATGCGATCCCGGGTCACCTTGGCGACGATCGACGCTGCCGCGATGGCGGCACTTCGGGTGTCGCCGTCGACGACCGCCGTGTGAGGTGGTGCGAGCGGCCCGAGCCGAAAGCCGTCGACGAGGCAGATCTCCGCTCGGGGCGACAGGTCGACGAGAACATCGCGGAGCCCGTTCAGGTTCGAGCGGTGGAGGCCGTTGCGATCGATGTCGCAGGCGGGAATGACGCGGACAGCGATATGGGTAGCGGCGTGGAGGACGGCTCGGAGGAGCCTCTCGCGAACCTCGGGGTCGACCTGCTTGGAGTCGTTGAGAAGCGCAAGTGAACGCGTGCGATGGCCGTGGAGCGATTCGTAGTCGAAAAGCACGCCTGCAACGACGAGCGGCCCGGCGAGCGACCCCCTGCCTGCCTCGTCTGCGCCGGCAACGAAGCGAACGCCGAGACGGCGGTCGTATCGGAGGAGTCTCTGTCCACTGGGCGATGCCATCACGGTCGAGGATATCGCCCGAGTCGGAACGTGTTCGTGCCGACTTCATGCCGAGTGTGTGACAACCCGGTCCTCAGAACGAGAGGACGCATCCGCCGTTTGCGCCGCTCCAGCACGACCTCCCACCCCGCGTTCTTCAGCGTTGCGCGATACCAGTCACAGTGCCCGTCGTTCCGCTTCGCAGCGCAGATGAACACGGTCGCTTCCTTCTCGATGAACCACGGCGCCGGGTTGTCGGTGCACTTCGTCCCGTCAGGGTCGTAGTCGGCGGAGAGGGAGTCCTCGACCGCGGTTCGCGCCCCCGCCTCGCGTGGCGACTCAGCGCCGCAGCCGACGAGGAACACTGCAGCGAGAACGAAAGAGATGAAGGCGGCGACGCGCACATGCGCCACGCTAGCGGGCAGCTAGAGGTGTTACGACTGACGAAGCTCGCGGATGCGGGCCTTCTTGCCGACCCGGCCGCGGATGTAGTAGAGCTTCGCGCGATTGACATCGCCGATCATGGCGACCTCGAGCTTCTCGATCTTCGGCGAGTGGAGCGGGAACGTGCGCTCGACGCCGACGCCGAACGACTGCTTGCGCACCGTGAACGTCTCGCGCGCACCCGAGCCCTGCCGCTTGAGGACAACCCCTTCGAACACCTGGATGCGCTGGCGCGTGCCCTCGATCACCTTGAAGTGAACGCGAACGGTGTCCCCTGCCTTGAAGACGGGGACGTCGCGCAACTGCGCCTGTTCGATGCTCTGGATGATTGTGCTCATGGGAAGAAGCGGCCGTCGGCCGGGTGCGGAGTGTAGCGGAGCGGGGAGGCTGCGGTGGAAGAGCGTACCGCAACCTCTCCGGCTCATCCCCTCTGCAGGCTTCGCCTGATCGCGTCAACGGCCCGACCCGCGCGGCCGCGGGCATGCGAGCGCAGGCGCGCAACGCGAGCAGACGATCGCATCGACGCTACTCAGGATATGCTCTTCGCATCGCGATCGAAGCGCGCCGCAAGCCAGTGCGCCACGGCGCCCGACCCGCGCTGCTCTTCCGCGAGTTACTTCAGGATCGCAGCGAAGCGCGCAGAAAACAATGCATTGAGGCTTTCAGGGATATGCTCTTCCATCGCTGAAAGCCTCAATGCAACGAGATTCGCTTCGGCGGCCAGTACGTGGCGAAGACCTTGCCGATCAGGTTGTCGCGCGGCACGGTGCCCCAGAGGCGCGAGTCGCAGGATTGTGATCGGTTGTCGCCCATCATGAAGTAGTTGTCCGGCTTTACCTTGATCGGACCGAACGAACCGACGGCGCCGCGGCGGGCCTTCTCGATGTACGGCTCCTTGAGAGGCTTCCCGTTGATGTAGACGTAGCCGTCACCCTGGCGCAGCCTCACCTCGACGGTGTCGCCCGGAAGCCCGATCAGCCGCTTGACGAACGTCCCGCCGGCGCCGCACTTGAGCTGGGCCGCGGGCGGCGTCTTGAAGACGATGATCTCACCTCGCCGCGGGTCGCGGATCTTGTACAGGAACCGATTCGCGAGCACCCGATCGGAGAGGTCGACCGGGCCGACGGACTTCGTCTCGCAGCCGACCGCGGGCTGAGAGCAATGCAGCGTCGGCTCCATCGATGACGAGGGGATTCTGTACGGGTTGACGACGTAGGCCTTCACGAGCAGCACGATCACGACGGCGCCGACGATGGTGACGACCCAGTCGATCGTGACGCGGAGGCCGGTCGGGAGACCGCGTGTCAGCCGGTCGACAGGATTCCGCGAGTGGCGCTCGGGTCGGGCCGGCGGGGGCGGCGTCGTGGCGCCATACGACTCGGCTCCACTTGCCTGCCTCGCGTCCTCGGGCATCGGCCAGCCGTATCCGTCGACCGGATCCGCGGCACCGGACGGAGTCAAAGGCGGAAGTTGGCCCGGAACGGCGTCAGCAACGAGCGGCGACGCAGCGGCAGGCGCCGGGGCAACAGGCGCCGGGGCAACAGGTGCCGGGGCACAGGCGAGCCGCCGTGAGGTCAGCAGCCGGCGCTTCCGGCTCGGCGGCGAAGGGAGACGTCACCTCGGTCGGCACGGGGGGCTCCAGAGGCGGAACAGGATGAGCGGGTGCCGGAGGCACGGCGGGCCGCGGCCCCCAGGGGTCGTGCTCGCCCGTCGGACTGCCCTCTCCGGGCGGATCCTCGACGCCGCTCATACGGCACTTCGCGATCGGCTCTGCTCGCTCCGCCAGCTGTCGATATTCGCGTGGTTGCCCGACAGAAGCACTTCGGGAACTTCCCAGCCTCTGTACTCGGAAGGGCGTGTGTAGTGGGGATACTCGATGCCGCCATCGAGCGCCTCACTGAAGCTCTCGTTCTCACCGGAGCCGTCGGCCAGTGCGCCCGGAAGCCTCCGCGCGATCGCGTCGACGAGAACCATCGCCGGCAGTTCGCCGCCCGAGAGGACGTATGGTCCGATCGAGATCGCGTCGGTGCAGAGGTGATCGACGATCCGAGCGTCGAAACCCTCGAACCGAGACGACAGCACGGCGATCCCGGGCTCGCAGGAAAGCTCCTCGACGAGCGCCTGGTCGAGCTGGCGACCCTGCGGCGTCAGTGCGATCACGCGGGCGGGCGGCTCGTCACCGTAGATCGCGTCGAGTGCGGCCGCGACGACGTCGACCCGAAGGACCATTCCGGCGCCACCGCCGTACGGCGAGTCGTCGACCTGGCCGGCCCGCAACGGCGTCGTGTCGCGGTAGTTGAAGAGTCGCAGGTCGAGTTCGGTGCCGAGCACGGTCGCAACCGGCTTCTGCTCCGTCAGCCAGCCGAAGGCGTGTGGAACCTGGGTAAAGACGTCGAGGCGCACCGTGGCAGGGTAACGGTCAGAGGATGAAGCCAGGGTTGAGAAGAACAACGCCTGTCGCCGGATCGATCGCTGCGATCGCGTCCTCGATCATCGGCACGAGGGTGCCGTCTTCGAGCTCGAGATTGTCGTTTGCGGGGCCGGGTACAAGATCCTTCACGATTCCACACTGCCTCCCACCCACCTCCTCGACCCGGAGGCCGATGATCTCGAACGCGTAGTACTCGCCGTCGGGGAGAGCCGGCAACTGACTCCTGAGAACCGTCAGCGTCGCGCCACGATCGACGGCGCGGTCGAGACGGATCGCATGCCGGCCTCGTCCGACGCGACGCGACGCGACGATTCTCGAGGGCACGCCGCCCACGTGGAGCTCGGCGCCAACGAGATAGCGATCCGGGTCGTCGCTCCCCTGCTCGACGACGAACGCGCCGTCGAGTCCGTGCGGCCGACCGACTCGGCCGACCGGCACGTGCATCCCGTCGGCGCTCAGTCGGCAATCTCCAGGACGACCCGACGGTCGTCCCGCGCGCCGCTTGCCCGCACGATCGTCCGCAGGGCGCGAGCGATCCGCCCCTGGCGGCCAATCACCTTCCCGACATCATCGGGTGCGACGTGCAACCGCAGGACGAGAACGTCGTCCCGCTCGACCGACTCGACCACGACGGCAGCCGGGTCGTCGACGAGGTGCCGCGCGATCCAGGCAAGGAGCTCGGCCATGGGGGCTACGCGCCCGCGTTCTGCATCAGGCGGCGGGGGTGCCGGCGGCGCCGATACCGGCGACCTTGATCAGCTTCGCGACGGGGTCGCTCGGCTGAGCACCCTTGGCGAGCCATTCCTGAACCTTCGTCTCATCGAGCTCGATCGTCGAGGGGTTCGTCTGCGGGTTGTACCGCCCGATGATCTCGATGAACCGACCGTCGCGCGGTGAGCGCGAATCGGCCACAACGACACGGTAAATCGGGTTCTTCTTCGAACCGATCCGTGCCAATCTCATCCGAACAGCCATCTGTCTCCTTGGGTCATGGTGTGCATTCCGACGGGGATCAGGCCGTACACCGCGACGTTGCTCGTCGGAATGCAGAACCTGACCTGTGGATTGTGCCGATCATCTGCGCGGCTTGCCGCCGGTCAGCTCGGGTGGCAGCCCCGGCATCTTGCCCTTCCCCATCTGCTTCATCATCTTCTGCATCTGTTTCCGGGCCGTGAGAAGCCTGTTCACGTCGTCGATCGTCGTCCCGCTCCCCGCCGCGATCCGCCTGCGCCGCGGGCCGTTGATGATCAGGGGCGAGCGCCGTTCGTGCGGCGTCATCGAGAGGACGATCGCCTCCACGCGCGCCATCTGCGCGTCGTCGATCTCGACACCGTCGAGTTGCTGACCGATGCCGGGAAGCAGCTTGAGGATGCCCTTGACGGGGCCCATCTTGCGCAGCATGCGGTAGCTCGCGAGGAAATCGTCGAACGTGAACTCGCCGGCGCGCATCCTCCGCTCCATCTCCGCCTGGTCGTCTTCAGCGACGACCGCTTCGGCCTTCTCGATCAGCGTCAGGACATCGCCCATGCCGAGGATCCGGGACGCCATGCGATCGGGATGGAAGACCTCGAGCTGGTCGAGCTTCTCACCGACGGAGGCGAACTTGATCGGCTTGCCCGTGATTGCCTTGACCGAGAGCGCGGCACCGCCGCGGGCGTCCCCGTCGAGCTTCGTCAGGACGACTCCGTCGAACGCGACGTGTTCCTGGAAGGCCTCGGCGACGTTCACTGCCTCCTGACCGGTCATCGCGTCCAGGACGAGAAGGATGTTGAGCGGCTTGACGGCGTCGCGCACGCGGGCGAGCTCGTCCATCAGCGCCTCATCGACGTTCAGGCGCCCGGCCGTGTCGACGATCACGACGTCCAGGCCGTCCGCCCTGGCGCGCTCGAGGCCCTCGGAGGCGGCGCGCACGGGATCCTGGGTGTCAGTGCGATAGACGGGGATCGAGATCTGCTTGCCGAGCTGCTCGAGCTGATCGATTGCGGCGGGCCGCTGGAGGTCCGCCGCGACGAGGCCCGGCTGCTTCCCCTCGCGACGAAGGTGGAGTGCGAGCTTCGCCGACGTCGTCGTCTTGCCCGACCCCTGCAAGCCCGTCATCAGGATCACGGTGGGCGGACGCCCGAATGCAAGATGCGAATCGCCCGAGCCCATCAGCTCCGTGAGGCGGTCATGAACGAGCTTGACGACCTGCTGTCCTGCATTGAGCCCCTTGAGGATGTCATCCCCGAGCGCATCCGCCTTCACGCCGGCGACGAAGTCCTTGACGACCTGGAAGTTGACGTCGGCTTCGAGCAGCGCGAGCCTGATCTCCCGCATCGCCTTGTTGACGGCGTCCTCATCGAGCCGCTTGGCGCGGCCAAGATCGCCCAGGGTTGCCTGGAGCCGGTTTGAGAGGGCATCGAACACGGCCGTGAAGTGTACGGGCGCCCATGCACCGCCTGCGGAGCGCTTGCCGAGCCGGTGTCGCTACGACGCGAGTGCGGAACGGGCGATCGTCGCAGGCAACGACGTAGCGCCGATGCGCTCGATCATGTCCACGTTGCAGGCGTACAGGTTGTACAGCGGTTCGATCCGGTACGAGAGCGGATCCTTGACCTTTTCGGCAGCGAGTGCCTCTCTCAGCCGGCCCTGAACGAATCCCTCGGCTGCTTGCGGCGTCTGCCAGACCTCCATCACATTGACGGCACCAACGGCCTCCGATGCGGCGTGAAGAATCAGTCCCGCGGGTGGATTCGCATCCAGCCCGAGAGACAACATCATGTTGTCGTATTTCCTGAGCGTCAGCTCAGGGACTCGCATGAACAACGTCACTGCCATCTCGTCTCCTCCTCGGGCACGCCTGGAAGGCGTGTGCAAACGATACGCCACTTGTGCACTCTTGGGAAGCGCCGGTCGCTCTGGCGTGGCCAGCCGCAGACGAACGTTCAGGACGCCGGCAGCAACCCGCTAGGCCGAAACGAGCGCCCGAGCGAACTCACGAGGATCGAACGGCCGGAGATCGTCGAGACCCTCGCCGACGCCAACGAGCTTGACGGGCAGGCCGAGCTCGTATGCGATCGCGACGGCCACGCCACCCTTCGCCGAGCCGTCGAGCTTCGTCAGCGCGACGCCCGTGACTCCGGCGGCCTCCCCGAACAGGCGAGCCTGCTGCAGGCCGTTCTGGCCCGTTGTCGCGTCCACGACGAGCAGCGTCTCGTGTGGAGCTCGTTCGATCCGCCCCTCGATCACGCGCCTGACCTTGGCGAGCTCCTCCATCAGGTTCGTCTGCGTGTGGAGCCGGCCTGCCGTATCGACGATGACGACGTCGCGGCCACGCGCCCGGCCCGCCTCGACTGCGTCGAACGCGACCGCTGCCGGGTCACCGCCCGCCGGGGCGCCGATGAAGTCGGCTCCCGCACGTTCCGCCCAGATCTCGAGTTGCTCCTCCGCCGCTGCTCTGAACGTGTCCCCCGCTCCCACGAGCACGCTGCGCCCGTGCTCCCGGAGCTTCTGCGCGAGCTTGCCGACGGTGGTCGTCTTGCCGGTTCCGTTGACCCCGACGACGAGGATCACCGTCGGCTTTGCGGTCAGATCCAGCGTCGGCGCGGCTCCGAAGAGCTCCTCGATCTCCTCCGCGAGTGCCTCACCGAGATCGGCCACCTCGCCCCTTGCCTCGAGTCGCCGCACGATCTCGGCGGTCGCCCTGACGCCGACGTCGCCGTGGATCAGCGCCTCCTCGAGCCGCTCCCAGGCCTCCTCGTCGCCCGGATCGAACGCACCTGCCGCGATCTCCGCGGTGAGTGCTCGGCGGCTCTTCGCGAGCGAATCGCGAAGGCGCCCGAAGAAGCCGGTCTTCTCCTGCTCGTCCGCGGTGGTCGGCTCGTCACCGAACAGTTCTGCCCAGGTCCTCGACATCGTGCAACGCTAGCGGCGATCCGCCATTCCGGGTCAGCCCGTCTCCGCCACTACTTCCGCGATGTACGCGCTGATGGTTTTCGACGCCGACCAGCCGAGCGCGTTGGACTTCGTGACGTCGAGCTTCGCCGTCATCCGGTTGCCTCTTGCCTCGGGCTGCATCACGATCGGCGCGCCGAACATCTCGGCGATCTCGAGGATCGAGTGCGAGTCCGACGCACCGAGCCCGAACTCGTCACCGACCCCCTTCTCGCCGATCAGGAGGAGGCCGTCCACGATGTCGTCGACGTGGGTGAAGATGCGTTGCTGCGTCCCGGGCGACGTGACGGGGAGCGGCTCGCCGGCGAGCACCTTCTGGCGGAAGATCTCGATCAGGGTTCCGTAGGTTCCCGCCCGCTCGCCCGGCCCGAAGACGTTGTAGAAGTACGTGATCGCAAACGGCAGCCCGTACCACTCGCCGTAGTTGCGCACGAGCTCGGAGTTCGTCGCCTTGGTGAACGCGTACGGGCTCTGGTCGCGTCCGAGACCACCGTCGGCGAACTTCGTTGACGAGCCCGCGTAGACGAGCTTCGGCCGCTTACTGCGCCAGTACTCGAGGACGTGAAAGGTTCCACGGACGTTCAGGTCCCAGACGACGTCGGGCTCGGCGAGGCTGGCCTCGACCCTGGAGTACTCGCCGAGGTGGTAGACGAGCTCCGGCGACTCCGTCACCGTCGTTGCGATGTCTCGCGTGTGCGCGTCGCGGTAGTCGACGCCGGGTACGTCGTTCTCCCGGGTGCCGGCGAAGTAGTTGTCGAGGGAGATCACGGTGTCGCCGAGAGCAACGAGGCGCGCACAAAGCCGGGAGCCGATGAAGCCGGCACCGCCCGTAACGAGAACTGTCCTGGCGCCCGATCCCATCGGTCTCCGCGTTACGCGGGGATGGCGACCCTGTCGTGCTCGGGCAGCCGCCGGGAGATCACCTGCGAGACGCCGTCGCCGCCCATCGTGACCCCGTACAGGATGTCGGCCGCCTCCATCGTGCGCTTCTGGTGCGTGATCACGATGAACTGTGCACGGTCGGAGTAGCGCCGAAGCAGCTCGACGAAGCGAACGACGTTGGAGTCGTCGAGCGCGGCCTCGACCTCGTCGAGGAGATAGAACGGGCACGGCTTGGCGAGGAAGAGGGCAAAGAGGAACGAGATCGCTCCGAGCGCCTTCTCGCCACCCGAGAGCAGGCTCAGGCGCGTGATGCGCTTCCCGGCCGGGCGGAGCTCCACTTCGACGCCTGCCTCGAGGGCGTCCTGCGCGTCGTCGCCGTCGGTCTCCGGGAACACGAGCTGAAGACGGCCCTCGCCGCCCGGGAAGAGCGTCGCTGCCACCTCCTCGAAGTTCCGTGCGACCGTCTCGAACGTCTCGTCGAAGCGGCGTTGGACGGTCTCTGCAAGCTCGTCTCGCAGCTTCGCGATCTCCGCGAGTGACGCCTCGAGATCCTGCCGTTGCGTTGCCAGCTCGTCGAGGCGCTCCTTCTCCGCCTCGTACTCCTCCTTCGCCAGCGGGTTGACCTTGCCGAGCTCCTCGCGTCGCGCGTCGAGTCGCTCGGCGCGGGCCGCGAGCTCGGCCCGATCGTCGCCCTCGGCGGGCACCTCCGCCCCCGCGGCCTCGAGACGACGTGCTGCCTCCTCAGCCTCGGCCTCGAGACGTGCGAGGTCGACCTGCACGGTCGTCGCCCTCTCGTTCGCCTCGTCCGACTGGCGGCGCGCTTCGACCTCGGCCGCACCGAGCCGGCGAAGCTCCTCCCCGAGGAGAGCGGCCCGCTCCGCGCCCGCGTCCACCCGTGCCTTGACCGGCGCCTCGAGTCGCGCCGCAAGCCGCACAGCCCGATCGAGGCCCGAGCCGAGCACTTCGACGGCGTCGCACAACCGAACGAGCATGTCGGGATCGAGCGCCGACCGGCGCGGCCGCCGCTCGAGCAGCGCAGCGTCGGCCGAGCGCGCACGATCGGCTGCCTCCCGTGCGAGCTCTGCGGCCGAATCCGCCAGCGCGAGCAGCGTCGCAGCCTGGGCCTCGAGCTCCTCTCGGCTGGAGGAGTCGTCTGTCGGGCTCAGGTCGACGGTGCCGCCGAGCCGGACGACGACGACTTCGGCGGCCTGGGCTCGCGCAACCGCGTCGGTCGCGTCGCGAGCAGCGTTTGCCTCGAGCCCCGAGAGGCGTCGCAGTTCGGCGCCGAGATCTCCCGCCTGCTGCGCGCCGAGCGTCAGTCGCGCGGCGATTGGCTCCTCGAGCGCAGTTGCCGCGTCCCGGGCACGGCCGAGGGCCGATTCCAGCCCGGTAACGATCTCCACGAGCGAGCCGAGGAGTGCCGGATCGACATTGCGCTCGCGGAGATGCGCGACGCGGGCAAATGCCTCCTCTGCGGCCGCAGCAGCCGTCGCCGCCTCGGTAGCCGCGTGCTCTGCTGTCGCTGCCCGGCCGGCGAGCTCCGCGGCCTCGTCGGCGAGTGCCCGGCGGCGGGCATCCATCTCGAGCAGCACCGACTCGGCAGTCTCACCGGCGAACCAGAGCTCGCCCCGTGCCGGATCGTAGCCGTGCCCCTCCGTCGTGATCGCGGTGCCGTGCGTCGCGTCGAGCAGTTGCTCGGAGTCGACGAGCCAGAACCCGTCCAGAAGTCGAAGCGCCGCTTCGTCTCCGGTCACGAGCGTTACGAGCGGCTGCGCTCCCGCGACCGGCGGTGGGGTCGCGGCGGCACCGTCGCGATCGACGAGCACTGTCAGGCTGCCGAGTCCCTCACGTCGCGTCTGCTCGAGCAGAGCAAGGCCATGACGCGCATCGCGCGTGAGTACCGCCGAAGCGCGCCAGGCGAGCGCGGCGGCAACGGCACGTTCCGCACCTGGCTCGACCGAGAGGGCGGAGAGCGCGAGCGTCTCTCCGGCGGCGGCAAGGGCGCTCGCGGCAGGCGGAATTCCTTCGCGCTCGGCGAGTGCCCGCTCGAGCGCCTGGAGCCGCTCGTGGGCGGAGCGAGAGCGCTCGGCGACGTCGTCGCGCTCGGAGGCGGCAGCACGCGCTGCCGCGGCGAGATCGTTGGCTCGCTGCTCGAGCTCGCGCGGCGACAGGCCCTCGCGCCCGGAGATGGCCCGTGCCTCGGCGAGATCGGTTTCCAGAGATGCTCGGAGCGAGGCCGCGGACTCGTGGCGGAGACCGAGGCGTTCACGCGCAGCACCGAGCGCCACGAGGCGACCGTTTGCGCCCTCCTGACCGCCGGTCGCGTCGGCGAGGCTTGCCTCCACGCGTCCACGCTCGGAGCGCAGGCTCGCAACGGTCCCGTCGGCTGCCGCCGCAAGCCGCCGCTCGTAGGCGGCAACGCGCGAGTGGGCGAGGCGTGCGCGCTCCGCGGCCTGACCGTGTGCCTCAGCTGCATCACGCGCGGCGGTTGCCGCTTCACGCGCTGCGTCCTCGAGGATGCGTACGGACTCGTCGCTTCGGTCGGCTACGGCCTGTTCGGCCTCGGCAAGGTCGGCCCGGAGGCGTTCCTCGAGACCGGCTGCCGATTCTCGACGCAGCGCGAGGCGCTCGCTTGCGCCCTGAAGGCGATACAACGCACCGAGCGCCGCCTCGCGGCCACCGGCCGCATCGGACAGCTCGTCCTCGGCCTGCCGCCGTTCCTCGAGCAGCGCGGTGAGCCGCTCCTGCGCACTGCGTCGGGCGATCGCGACGGCATCGCGGCGCGACTCGGCGTCGGCACGACGCTCGGCGACAGCTTCGAGATCGAGCTGCGCGATGCGTGCGCGCAACGCTGCGATCTCGACGACGAGCTTCTCGGCGCGCTCGGCCGCCGTCGCCTGGAGGGCCAACGGGCGAAGGCGCTTCTTCACCTCATCCTCGACGTCGCGGGCACGCTCGACCTGGATCCCGACTCGCGCGAGCTTGAGCTCGGCGCGGTGCTTGCGGCGCTTGAACTTGCCGAGTCCGGCGGCCTCCTCGACGAGATGGCGCCTGTCCTCGGGCTTCGATGCGAGAACGGCATCGACCTTGCCCTGCGAGACGATCGAGTGCATCGATCCGCCGAGGCCGACGTCCGCGAGAAGCTCGACCAGATCGGTGCGACGGACAGCGGCCCTGTTGACGAGGTACTGCCCCTCCCCACCCCGGACGAGCCGCCGCGTGATCGAGATCTGATTGAAGTCGACCTCCTCGCCGAAGCCGCCGTCCTCGTTGTCGAAGACGAGCTCGACCTCGCAATGGTCGGCTGCCGGCCGCGTCGCCGAGCCGCCGAACAGGACGTCGTCCGGCTTCTCGGCGCGCATCTCGGACGGCGTCAGCGATCCAGCAGCCCAGACGATCGCATCGGCGACGTTCGACTTGCCCGACCCGTTCGGGCCGACGACGACGGCGACCCCGGGCTCGAGCGTCAGCTCGAGCGGGTCCACGAACGACTTGAAGCCGCGGATCTTGATCGATTGGAGGTGCACCGGAGAACAACGCTAACCACCGCGACGGACGGAGGGGACGGCCTCGGTGGAAGAAAATACCGCGTCCGTCCCCTCCGTCTTCTGTCTCTGCACGCTTCGCGTGATCCTGAAGGGGCCCGCCCGCGGGCCGCTTGCCCCAGACGATGCGGGCTGGCCGTCTCTCAGGTTCGAACGACTACTGTCCGGGCATGATCTCCTCCCCGTGGTTCCTTCTCCTCGTCGGCGCGATCTGCGCGAGCACGATGATGATCGGTGTCTGGCTCGTGTCGATCCGGATCGCGAACGCGAGCTACGTCGACGTCGCCTGGGCGTTCGGCATCGCGGGCACGGCGGTGGCATACGCCTTCCTCGCCGAAGGCTCGGCCCTCCACCGCGTCGTCGTCGCCGGTCTCGGCACGATCTGGGGCGTCCGGCTCGGGACCTATCTCCTGGCGAGGCTCGCCGGCAAGGAGGAGGACGGCCGCTACCAGGAGCTGCGGCGCCGCTGGGCACCGAACGTGAACCGGGCGTTCTTCGTCTTCTTCCAGGCGCAGGCCGGCTTCGTGCTCATCTTCTCGCTGCCGTTCGCCTTTGTCGCGGCCGACACCGGTGAGATGACATGGCTCGCCTGGATCGGCGTCGCCGTCGCGCTCGGCTCGATCGTCGGCGAGACGACGGCCGACACGCAGCTCGCCGTCTGGAAGGGCAACCCCGCGAACAAGGGGAAGACCGCGCGAAACGGCCTCTGGGGCTGGTCGCGTCACCCGAACTACTTCTTCGAGTGGCTGCACTGGGTCGGCTGGGCGATCATCGCGTTCTCGTCGCCGTACGGGTGGATCGCGATCTTCGTCCCCGTCTTCCTCTTCACGCTGCTCTTCAAGGTGACCGGCATCCCCGAGACCGAGGCGCAGTCGGTCCGCAGTCGCGGCGACGACTACCGCCGCTACCAGGAGGAGGTCTCGGTGTTCGTCCCGCTGCCGCCCAAACGGACGGTCGACGCGTGATCGCGGACCGCGTCGTCGCGAAGAGGTCTCCTCCCCGATCCACTTCTGCGCACCGCAATCGCGCAGAGCTGCCGGCTCCGGCTCCGGCGCGAGCGCCTCCGTGGCCCGGATGCCTTCGAACAGACGGTCGCGGCGATGTCGACCGGCCCGATCGCGATCGAGACCGCCGCGGCGAACGATCAGCACTACGAGCTGCCCGCCCAGTTCTTCGGTCTCGCGCTCGGGCCGAGGCGGAAGTACTCGGGGTGTTTCTGGCCGGAGGGAGTCGAAACGCTTGCCGATGCCGAGGAGACGATGCTCGCGCTCACGTGCGCTCGCGCAGGGATCGTCGACGGGATGGAGATTCTCGACCTGGGCTGTGGCTGGGGATCGCTCTCGGGGTGGATCGCCGAGCGGTATCCGAGCTGCAGCGTGCTCGCGGTGTCGAACTCACAGCCGCAGAAGGCTTTCATCGACGGCTTCGGTCACACGAACGTCGAGGTCGTCACGGCCGACATCAACAGCTTCGAGACGGATCGCCGCTTCGACCGCGTCGTCTCGGTCGAGATGTTCGAGCACATGCGCAACTGGCGCGCGCTTCTGAAGAGCGTCCGCGGCATGCTGAAGGACGACGGCAAGCTCTTCGTCCACGTGTTCGCGCACGTGCGCTACGCCTACGCGTTCGACCAGTCATGGATGGGTCGCCGCTTCTTCACCGGCGGCATCATGCCCTCCGACGACCTGATGCTCCGATTCACGGAGGATCTCGTCGTCACCGACCACTGGAGGGTCAACGGCTCGCACTACGCGCGGACGGCCGAGGCGTGGCTCGAGAACCTCGATGCGTCACGACCCGAGGTACTCGCGATCCTGGGCTCGGAACAGGCGCTGCACGAGTGGCGGGTGTTCTTCCTCGCGTGCGCCGAGCTCTTCGCCTTCGCGGGCGGGAACGAGTGGATCGTCAGCCACTACCTGCTCGAGCCGCGTTAGCGAGAAGCGCGGCACGACGTCAACCCAGGCGACAGAGCTGAAGCCGTGCTCACCGTTTCCACCGGGATCCGGCGTCCGTGATGCCCATTGACTCGAGGGCCTGGCGGGCTGCCTCCTGCTCCGCAGCCTTCTTCGTCGACGCCGTGCCGATCCCGACCTGCTCGCCGGCGATCACAGCGACGCAGACGAAACGACGGTCGTGTGGCGGCCCCTCGACGTTGAGCACGCTGTACTGCACCTGGTTCCCGGTGCGCGCAAGCGCCTCCTGCAGTTCCGTCTTGTTGTCGACGTGACCGGTGCGAGCGAACTCGATCCGGGAGTCGAACGCGTCGACGACTGCCAGCTCGGCCTGCTCGAAGCCGTGTTCCAGGTACACGGCAGCGATGGCAGCCTCGAGGAGTGCGGCGAGAACGTTGCGGCTTCGCGCGATGCGCTGGAGCTCCGCCTCCGGCACGTCCTGGGCTTGCTCGAGCAGGAACCGCCCGAGGTCGAGATCCTTGGCGACGTCGGCGCAGCTGTGCCGCGAGACGACGTGGGCCCGGATCTTCGCCAGGCGCCCCTCGGACGCGTCCGGGAAACGGTCGTACAACGCCTTGGCGATCGACAGCTCGAGCACCGAATCACCGAGGAACTCGAGGCGCTCGTACGATGAGGCGCGATCCGGCGCCCAGGACGTATGGGTGAAAACGTGATCGCGACGCTCGGGGGGAAGGGCTTCGATCAGGCGCGCAAGCACGCGCCCTTCCCCCGAGCGGTCGCGGCTACTGGTGCGCGACGACGTAGTCGACAGCCTGGCCGACGGTCGTGATCTTCTGCGCATCCTCGTCGGAGATCTTGATTCCGAACTGATCCTCGAGCTCCATGATCAGCTCGACGAGATCGAGGGAGTCAGCGTCGAGGTCCTCCTGAAACGAGGCCTCCTCCGAAAGATCGCCTTCGTCTGCACCGAGTTGCTCGGTGAGGACGGCCTTCACGCGCTCGGATACTTCTTCACGGGACAGTGCCACTGTTCTTCAACCTCTCGTTGTGCCGGACGGGTTCGATGAGCGCGCCGACTCTACCACGCGCTCCGGAAGAGCTTCACGCATTCGGCCGACGACATCGTGATCGATCCCGCGTGCGGCCATCCGGACAGCGTTCTCGATCGCGAAGCGGGAGCTCGATCCATGCGCGATCACGACGAGGCCGCGAAGCCCGAGCAGGTATCCGCCGCCGGTCGTCTCGGGGTCGAGCCGCGTCCGCAGGCGGGCCGCGGCCGGCCGGATCAGGAACCCGCCGACCTTTCCCCGTGTCGTCTCGACGATCTCCGCGCGAAGCGCGATGAGCAGGCTGCGGACGGTTCCCTCGAGCGTCTTGAGCGCGACGTTTCCGGTGAACCCATCACAGACGATCACGTCCGTCTCCCCTTCGAGCAGGGTACGGCCCTCGGTGTTTCCGGCAAAGCGAAGCGAGCTCGCTGCGAGGAGCGCATGCGCCTCGAGCGTCAGCTGATTGCCCTTCTCCGGCTCCTCGCCGATCGAGAGGAGGGAGATCCTGGGACGCTCGATCCCGAGGACCTCCTGGGCGAAGATCGATCCCATGTGGCCGAACTGGAGGAGATGCTCGGGCTTTGCGTCGGCCGTCGCGCCTGCGTCGATCAGGACACACGGGCCGTGATCTGTAGGAATCACGACTGCAATCCCGGGGCGGAAGACGCCGGGAAGCCTTCTCACGTGCAGCAGGCTGGCCGCGAGCACCGCTCCCGTGTTCCCGGCGGAGACGACGGCGTCGGCGTGCCCGTCGCCGACGGCGCGAACCGCCCGCACGAGAGAGGAGTCCTGCTTGTTGCGAACCGCATCGGCAGGCTTGTCGTCCATCTCGACCACGCCCTGCGTGACGACATGGTCGAGACCGTGCGTGTCGAGGTCGGACGGCCCGTAGATGATCGGCCGCACATCGTCTGCGGCGGCTGCAAGTGCGCCGGCGACGATCTCCTCCGGCTCACGATCACCCCCGAGGGCGTCCACGGCGACGCGGACGCGCATGGATTACGGGGCGGGCGTTCCGAGCGGCTGCACGTCGCGCCCGCGGTACGTCTTGCACGTCGGGCAGGCGTGGTGGGAGCGCGTCGGTGCGCCGCAGTTCGAGCAGACGTTCACGCTCGGCGCGGAGATGCCGTGCTGCGCGCGGCGCTTGTCGCGCCGGGCCTTCGAGGTCTTTCGCTTGGGGACTGCCATGAGCAGCTGCGGAGTGTACCGGAACCGGAACCCGCCGTAGGCGGCGTTCCGGTAGATGGCGCGATCGGCGCGGGGACCGATCGCAGCACGGCCAGAGGATTCGCGCGTTATCCGAGCGCCAGTTCCCGCGTGGGCTCGATTGCAGACAGAAAGGCACGATCGTGGCTGACGACGACGAGCGTTCCGTCGTACCCGTGGAGCGCCTGTTCGAGCTGCTCAACGGCCTCGAGGTCGAGGTGGTTCGTCGGCTCGTCGAGGAGGAGCAGGTTGACGTGACGCGCCTGGAGCTCCGCCAGCTGCGCGCGCGTTCGCTCCCCGGGCGACAGGGTCGACCACGTCCGGCCGACATGGTCGACGCCTAGCCCGAACTTTGCGAGCAACGTCCTCGCGTCGACCGCAACGAGGCCGGTCGCACCACGGAACGCGTCGAGCAGCGAGCCGTCGTCATGGGGCTCGGCGCGTTCCTGTAGGAGCGTCCCGAGCACGACGCTCCGCCCGATCTCCCGCGACCCCTGGCTCGGCTCGAGGTCACCGCGGAGAACGGCCATGAGCGTCGACTTGCCACTGCCGTTGCGGCCGGTCACAGCCAGTCGCTCTCCGGGAACGAGATCGAGATCGAGAGGGCCGAGCGTGAAGCTCCCCCGCGACGCGACGAGGCCGGCGAGGCGTGCCACGGTCCCGGTCGTTCTCGAGCCCGCGACGAGAGACAGCCGGAGCTGCCACGGCTCGAATGGCTTCTCTGGTTCCACGTTGCGTTCGAGAAGCCGATCGGCTTGCCGAACCTTCGTCATCAGTGCATGCGTTCCACGCCTGTCTGCCTTCGCCCCTCCCGCGCGTGCTTCGCCTCTGCGGTCGGCAAGAAGGGCTGTGAGATGCCGTCGCCGTTCCTGCGCCTCCGACAACCGCTTGTACGCACCGGCACGAGCGGCGTCGCGGGCAGCTGCGAATTCGGTCCATCCTCCGTTCCACTCGTGCACCTTTCCGCGGCCCTGCTCGATCTCGGCGATCCTGCGTACCGTTCGATCGAGAAAGGCGCGGTCGTGCGAGACGACGACGAGCGCCGAGGCGGAGCTGGCGACGAACTGCTCGAGGCGCTCGAGCCCGTCGAAGTCGAGGTCGTTCGTCGGCTCGTCCAGGAGCAGCACGTCGAACCGCGAGAGCAGGACAGCCGCCAGAGCGAGCCGGGCGGACTCGCCACCCGAGAGCCTCTCCGCAGGGCGATCGAGTGCCATCGGAAGCCCGAGCTCGGCCAGCACGTTTGCCGATCGAACGTCCAGATCTCCCCCGCCGAGCGAAAGAAAGCGATCGAGCGCAATGGTGTAGCGATCAGCCGCGTCAAGACCCTGAGCCAATTCCTCCGCGGCGTCCGAGAGCGAGTGCTCGGCGGCGGCAACGCCCGTTCGACGCGCCAGGAAGCCGCGTATGGACTCACCTACCGGGAAGCCGTGCTCCTGCGGGAGATACCCGACCGTCAGCGTCGACGGGGCGCGCACGACGGTGCCATCATCGGGCTTCTCGAGGCCCGCGAGAATGCGGAGTATGGTCGACTTCCCGGAGCCGTTCGGGCCGACGACACCGAGTCTCGTCCCGGGGTCGATCTGAAGCGAGACTCCATCGAGTACGACATGGGAGCCGTGCTGACGGACGACATCGACGAGCTGAAGACGCATGAGAACCTCCGAACGAGACGGCCGCAAACCTGGCGCGTACCTGCGACGCGGGGCGGCGAGAACGTGAGTGGGGTCTCAGTCAGTCATCGGAGGGCGCAGACGCGCCGCGACGACGGTATCACGCGTCGCTCTCAGATCGCAAGAAGGTCGCCCAGGGCACGCGGCCTGATGTCGAGGCCGCGGAGCTCTTCCAGCGGGATCCAGACCGGCTCGTGCGTTCCGCTCTTCTCGCGCTGAGAATCCGTAAGGAGAGCATGGTCGGGCCAGCTCCCGGTGCCGAAGCTGCCACCGACGATCCACGCGTCGTAGTAGAAGAAGATCGTGCCTCCGAAGGACTCCTCGTGGACCAGCGGCCCCAGTTCGACCTCGACGCCGAGCTCCTCGAAGGCCTCACGACGCGCGGCCTCCTGCGGCGTCTCGCCTTGCTCCACCCCGCCTCCCGGGAAGAGGTAGTAGGTCCGGCCGTCACGCACACGCTTGATCAGCGCGAGCCTACCGTGGTCGACGAGCACGATTCTGGCGCGCGGCGTCAACTCCGTCATTCGTCGCGCAACGCCTCGAGCGCCGCCCAGCGGGGATCTGAGACCGTCTCCTCGTGGGTATGGGGCTCGTTGTTCAGATCCTTGCCACAGACCATGCAGAGCCCGGCGCAATCCCGCCGGCAGAGGATCTGGGCGGGAAGCGCGGTAGCGACCGAATCCCGCGCCCATTGCGAGAGCTGGAGCTCTCCGTCGACGACGTACTCGGATCGCATGTCGGCCGGTGCTCCATCGGAGGTCTCGTGGTACTCGCGGGCATCGACCCTGACCTCGGCAACGGCATCCTGGAGACAGCGCATACATGGCCCATGGAGACGAGACTCGAAGACGAGCCGGAACACGTCCCCGCTGACGGCGCGCTGGACCTCGAAGGTCGCCTCGGCCTGTGCGGGGACGGGGAGATACCGCTCGCCCCCGAGGTCGAACGGCTGCAACGAGATCGCGACGGTCTCGCGATGTTCATCGCCGAGCCGCAGGCGTAGACGGCGGAGAGGGTACGTCGTCATCGGGTCAGCCTACCCCGGATCTTTCATCTGACAGGCCCTTGATGTGCAGATGCAACGCCCGCGCCCGATCAAAGGTCTGGGTTACCCGCGAGCGTGAGGGCGCCTCAGACTCGGCCTCGCGCAAGCGTGTGCGTCCCGGGCGACGCTTCGCCTCGCTACCGCGAGGCTCCGCATCGCCCCTACACGTAGGAGTCGTCGTCCGAGGGCGGGTTGATCGGGTCGATCGGGCCGATCCCGGACATCACCGATTCCTGCGAGCGTTCGTGCAGCCGCTCCCGCCCACGACGAACGGCGACGAGGAACTTGTCGAGGTTGACCTCGAGCGTCGAGAGAATCCCGTCTGCCCAGTCCTCCATCTCGAGACGCGTCTCACGCGCCTGCCGGCGGGCGTCGTCGACGATGTCCTGCGCCTGGCGCTCGGCGATCTTGACGATCTCCGTCTGCGAGGCCTCGCGGACTGCCTGCTCGCGCGCTTCGCCGATCAGGCGGTCGCACTCGCGCTTCGCCTCGGCGAGCATCTCCTGCCGCTCCTTGACGATCCAGCGGGCCTGCTTGATCTCCTCGGGGATCGTGGCGCGCATCTGGTCGAGGATGTCGTAGATCTCCTCACGATCGATCCGCACCTGATCGGTCAGGGGCACGGCCTTCGAGTTGTGGACGAGGTCGTCGAGCTTGTCGATGAGTACGAGAACATCCATGACGGGATCTTACTCCTGTGGACTCAGAGGTGCGCCAGGGCGACCGTTCGGGAACATTTCCCTGAAGCGGCGCGCCACGGGCTCGGGCACGAGTTCGTCAACCTTTCCGCCGAATGACGCGATCTCCTTCACGCCGCTCGACGAGATGAAGCTGTACTGCGGGCTTGCCATGACGTACATCGTTTCGATCTCCGGCGCGAGCAGCCGGTTGAGGTGATTCATCTGCGCTTCCCACTCGAAGTCCGCGATCACGCGGAGCCCCTTGACCATCGTCTTCGCATCGTGCTTGCGCGCGAAGTCGACGACGAGCTCGTGAAAGACGTCGACGGTGACATTGGGGAGCACCGCGAGCGCCTCCTCGAGGAACGAGACGCGCTCGTCGAGCGAGAACATCGTCGCCTTGTGGTGGGGATCGCGGACGACACCGACGACGATCCGGTCGAAGATCGAGGCGGCCCGACGGATGACGTCGATGTGACCGTTTGTGACCGGGTCGTAGGTGCCTGGGTAGATCGCGGTGATCATTGCGTGAACAGGGTAATGCGCGCGGAGCCGTAGCGTCGGCTCGTGACGAGCTCGAGCGGGAGCTCGGGCTCGACCCTCGAGGACGTCTCGACGACGAGCAGGCCGTCCGGCGCGAGCAGCGGCGGGAGCGCCTCGGCGAGCCGCGGCTCGAGATCGGGCCAGGAGCCGTATGGCGGGTCGACGATGATGAGGTCGTAGGTGCGCCCGCGTTCCTCCCGCAGCGCCTGGAATGCGTCCTTCTGGAGGACGAGCGCGCCCGTGAAGCGAAGCTTCTCGAGGTTGTCGTGGACCACACGGCAGGCAGCGCGGTCGGACTCGACGAACACGCACCGGCGCGCTCCACGCGAGAGCGCCTCGAGGCCCATGGCGCCCGAGCCCGCGAAGAGGTCGAGGACGGCCGCGTCATCGACCGGGCCGATCAGGTTGTAGGCGGCCTCGCGGACGCGGTCGCTCGTGGGGCGCGTCGTGTCGCCCTTCGGGGCGGCGATCTTCGCGCCGCGGCGCTCACCTGCGATGATTCTCACGAGGGCAGCGTACGCACGGATTCGTCTCCAGCGTGCCGGTAGATCTTCACGACGATGGCTCAGGAAGGCAGGTCACGCCGGGCCGCGTGCTGTTCAGCGACGACATCTTCGAGCGTCGGTGACATCGGCCGGTCGGCGCCGGGTGTGTCGACGCCAAGCCCGCAGCCGCCGCAGCCACACCGAGCCGCCGGTCGTAGACGAGCATCACGTCGGGAGCGACGGCGATCGCCGTCGCGAGGTGGATCGCGTCGAGCGGGCGGAGTTTCTCCGATGCGATCCCGGCCGCAACGCGCGCCACGGCGACGTCCGTGTCGACGAGCGTGACGCCGTCGAGGACGGGTGCGAGATCGTCGACCTCGGTTTCGGCGAAGACGTCGACCCCACCACATCACAGAACAACACCGTGACGACCTTGCGACGCTCCTCCGACCCACCCGACAGCGCAACACCACACGACTCGCAGAAACGCGCGGTAGCGCTGTTTTCGTGGCCACAGTCGGCACAGGGCATCGCGACGCGGGCCTAAACCCCAGGCAAGCCTGCGACAAGCGCCACCACTGTCACCTCAGCTCACCCCTTCAACGCGACCCAACAACGCTTGTGGCTCAGAGCCACAAAGTGTTGTGCGCTGGGGTGCGGCGCGACGGCCAGGGCTGCGGCCGTCTCACGACGCTCCGAGGTGCTCGGAATCCCCGAGCAGCCGGTCGACCGCGACCGCGAGCTCGCCCTCGTCCTGGAGCGACCGCGCGACGTCGCGCGCCCGCTCGAGCAGCGCTGTGTCCTGACGCAGCCGCGTGAAGTGGAGATCGGAGAGGCCCGACTGCCGCGCGCCGAGCAGCTGGCCCTCGCCGCGGATCTCGAGGTCGCGCTCGGCGAGCTCGAAGCCGTCGCTCGTCTGCACCATCGCCTCGAGGCGGTCGTGGGCGACGTCGGTGAGCTCCTCCTTCGGGCCGGAGACGAGCAGGCAGTACGACTGCTCCGCCCCACGCCCCACACGGCCGCGGAGCTGGTGGAGCTGCGCGAGGCCGAAGCGGTCGGCCTCCTGCACGATCATGATCGTCGCGTTCGGGACGTCGACGCCGACCTCGATCACCGTCGTCGCGACGAGCACGTCGATGTCGCCTGCCTTGAAGTCCGCCATGATGGATCGCCGCTCCGCCGGCTTGAGCCGGCCGTGGAGGCAGCCGACGCGGAAGTCCCTCAGCTCGGCCCTGCGCAGCCGCTCGGCCTCGTCCTCGGCTGCGCGCGCCACCGTCAGCTCCGACGCCTCGATCAGCGGGCAGACGACGTACGCCTGGCGGCCGTCCCGGAGATGCCGCGTCAGCCGCTCGTACGCCTCGGAGCTCCGGTCGTCCGTGACCCACGCCGTCACGATCGGCTTGCGGTTCGCGGGCGGGGCCGTGATCTCGGAGACCGAGAGATCGCCGTACACCGTGAGCGCGAGCGTGCGCGGGATCGGCGTCGCCGTCATGTGGAGCACGTGTGGGCTGCGGCCCTCGGCGAGCGCCGAGCGCTGCTCGACGCCGAAGCGGTGCTGCTCGTCGACGACGGCGACGGCGAGGTCGCGGAAGGCGACCTCCTTCTGGATCAGCGCGTGCGTACCGACGGCGATCTGCACGTCGCCCGAGGCGATCAGCTGGCGGACGTTCGCGTGCTCCTTTGCGGTGAGCGCGCTCGTGAGGAGGGCGACGCGCACGCCGAGCTCGGCGCAGATGCCCTCGATCGTGAGGAAGTGCTGCTCGGCGAGCACCTCGGTCGGGGCCATCATTGCCCCCTGCCGGTCGGCCTCGACGGCGCGGAGGAGCGTGGCAAGGGCGACGACGGTCTTGCCGGAGCCGACATCGCCCTGCAGCAGCCGCTGCATCGGCGTCGTGCGGGCGAGATCGGCGTCGATCTCGGCGATCGCGCGATCCTGCGCGTCCGTGAGCGTGAAGGGGAGCACCTCTCGGTAGCGCTGCAGCAGCGCTCCCGCGGGTGGCAGCGGCTCCGCGACGAGCTTCTCGCGCTCGGCCTGCCGCCGGGCGAGCGCGAGCTGGAGGACGAGCAGCTCGTCGAAGGCGAGGCGCCGCCGGCCACGTTCCGCCTCGTCGGGCGACCGTGGCCGGTGGAGCGCAACGAGTGCGTCCGCTCGGAGCGGCAAGCCCTCCGAGGCGGCAAGCCGGGCCGGTAGTGCGTCTCCTTCGGCGCGCACCTGGTCGAGAGCAGCGCCAACGAGCGCGCGGAGCTGTTTCTGCGCGAGAGCCTCACTCGCGGGATACACGGGCGCGTAGTCGGCCGTTTCCGTCGTCTCACCCAGATCGTAGGTCTCGACCTGAAACCCGTAGCGGTTCGGCTTCCCGCGCAGGCGAACCTTCGTCCCTGGAACGAGCTGGGCCTCGAGCCAGGGCTGGTTGAACCACGTCGCCTTGATCTCGCCCGTGCCGTCGCTGACCCGCGCCGTGAGAATCTTCAGTCGCCCGCGGCTCCGCCGGGAGGTCGTGCCGAGGACGACGCCTTCGATGACCGCTTCGTCGTCTCCGAAGAGATCACGGATCGCCTTCTCCTCGATCGGACGCTCGTAGCGCCGCGGCCGGTGCCAGAGCAGGTCTCCGACGGTGCGCAGGCCAAGCTTTGCGAGCCTCGCACGGACCGCAGGGCCGACCCTCGGCAGGGTCTCGACTCCGGCCGCGAGCGCCTCGGGTCGCGGGGCACTCCGCGGGCGGGGCCAGGTCGTCGGCGGGTCCACGCCGGCGAAGCCGACAGGCAGTCGGATCTCGGTGAGTGCGCGTGCCACCGGGACCGAGTATAGGACCGGGACCGGCGCGGGTCCAGCCGGTACCGTCAGGCTGCCGGCAAGCGGACGATCGCCACGAGGCCACCCTGCCGTGCATCGGCGAGCTCGACGGTGCCGCCGTCGACCTCGACGAGCCTCCGCGTGATCGCGAGCCCGAGGCCCGAGCCCGCGGTGCCGGAACCTGCACGCCAGAAGCGGTCGAACGCGCGCTCCTTCTGCTCTGCTGTCATGCCCGGCCCTTCGTCGGTGACGCGAAGCTCCGCGGATCCACCGCTCCGGGTGACGGAAACGACGATCCGCGTGCTCCCCGCTGCGTGGTGGATCGCGTTGGAGACGAGGTTGTCGATCACCTGCGCGACACGGTCGGCTCCCGCCCTTGCCGACACCGGTTCCGTGGCAACGAGCTCGAGGCGAACGCCCTCCGCGCCCGGTTGCAGCGCGTCGAGCCGCTCGCGGGCGACGATCGTCAGGTCGACCGTGCCCGCCGGCGCCGTTCCAGCGTCCGCCCGGGCGAGCGACGAGCAGCTCGTCGACGAGAGCCGAGAGGCGCTCCACCTCGATCTCGGCAGCGTCGAGGCTGCCGCGACCGCCGTCGCCGATGTGGCGCTCGAGGTTCTCGAGGCGCAGCCGCAGGGCAGTGAGTGGCGTGCGGAGCTCGTGCGAAGCGTCGGCCACGAACTCCTGCTGCGCCGAGACGAGCCCCTCGACGCGCGCGACCATGTCGTTGAACTCGAGTGTCAGCTCGCGGATCTCGGGTGGCGCGTCAGGCACCGGCGCGCGCGCACTCAGGTCTCCGGCACCGGCGTCCGCCGCAGCGAGCTCGAGGCCCTCGAGCGGGCGGCGGATCCAGCGGGCGAACCGCAGTCCGATCACCGTCGCCGCAGCCAGCACGATCACTGCGATGCCCGCAAGCACGAACCAGTAGTTCCTCACGCGCCGGTCGAGCTCCGAGGTCGGGTAGGTGATCCGCACGGCACCGTGCACGACCCCACCCGAGGCGATCGGGACCGCCACGTAGAGCAGGTCGTAGCCGAGCGTGTTCGAGTGACGGATTCCGGTCGCGTAGTCTCCACGGAGCGCCGCCTGGAATTCCGGCCTCGTGGCGAAGCTGCGCAGACCCGGCCCCGAAGGTGACGGGTCGACGAGCGCGACTCCCTTGCGATTCGTGATCACGACCCGGGCGCCAGTATCCGCGGCGTAGCGCCTGCCGAGCGCCTTCAGCGCCGCCAGGTTCGACGTCGAGACCTCACCCTCGACCGTGCTCTCGGCGAGCGACGCGATCGTTACCGCATCACGCTCGACCTTCGAGGTCAGGCGCGCGCGCTCGCCACGCGCATTGATGAAACCGAGCGGCACCTCGAGCATCGCGAGAACGACGATGGCGAGCGAGAGGTAGCTGATCAGCAGACGGCGCGTCATGCGCGCAGGCGCAGCCCTATCCCACGCACCGTCTCGATCAGCGTCGGGTCGCCGAGCTTCTTGCGCAGCGCTGCGACGTGGACGTCCACCGTCCTCGAGGAGCCGTACCACGTCGTGTCCCACACCTCGCGCAGGATCCTCTGGCGGTCGACGACCACGCCGGGCTCCGATGCGAGCAGCGCGAGGAGGTCGAACTCCTTCAGGGTGAGGTGCAGCTCGCGCCCCTCGATCGTCGCACGATGTGCCGGCACGTCGACCTCGAGCGCGCCGACCACGAGCGTCTCGCGCGCCTCATGGCGACCGGACGTGCGTCGAGCAACGGCGCGAATCCTCGCGATGAGCTCGCGGAGACCGAACGGCTTGACGACGTAGTCGTCTGCGCCGAGCTCGAGGCCGACGACACGGTCGATCTCCTCGCCCTTGGCGGTGACCATGATGATCGGGACGTCGGAGCGGGAACGCAGCTCGCGGCAGACGGTGAACCCATCGATGTCGGGCAGTCGTACGTCGAGCAACACGAGGTCGACCGGCGCTGCATCGAGAGCGTCCTGCCCCGTGGCCACACGCGTCACCTCGAACCCCTCCGCGAGGAGACCCTCGACGAGCGGTTCGGCGATCGAGTCCTCATCCTCGACGACGAGCAGATGCATGGTCTGATCGTAGGGCGCATCGGCGGCTCGCGTGGGCTGCGGCAACGAATCAGGGCGAAGTCCTTACCTTCGCGTGGCTCGCGACTTACCGATCCGGGACCTACCTTGAGGGGGACATCACGAACGGAGGTCATTCCATGAACCGCACTCGCGCACTCATCGTCTCTCTCGCCGTCGGTCTGGCGGCCGATCGCGGGAGTCTTTGCTCTCGATCGCACGCTGGCCCTGAGCAATGCGTCGACCACAACCACCGATCAGCAGGTCGAACAGCGGACGCAGCAGCTGAACCGCTACGAGGCGTCCCTCCGCAAGACGCTCGCGCAGAAGCCTCCCGCGCTTCCGGCTGTCCCTCGTCTCGAGAGCAACAGCTCGGCCGATCAGGTCGCCGCGGGCGCCCCGGCTCGGAGCGCTCCATCCGTACGGGTCATCTACAACCGTCCCCCACCGATCGTCGAGGTCGCGCACCGCTCCGACGACGAGGGCGAACACGAGGCCGATGACGAGTACGAGGCCGAGCACGGCGCCGAGTACGAGGAGGCCGAGGCAGATGACTGATGCAAGCCATCGCCTGTACGCCGTCGTGATCGCGGTCGTCGTCTTCTTCGTCAGCTGGGCCACCGTTGCCGCGAAGCCCTGGGCGACCGCGAAGACAGACCCCCGTCTTGCGGCTATCGCCCAGCGAGAGCAGCGGCTGCGCGCCGACGCAAAGCTCGTGCAGAAGACGGTCGAGCGCCGCATGACGGCGTACAACCTCGCGCTGAAGGCGCGTCAGAAGCAGATCGCCGCCGTCAAGGCACAGGCCGCAGCCACGCAGGCTCGCTCGCTGGCCTCGTCGCAGTCGAGCGCGGGATCCGCACAGTCGGCGGCACCGGCAGTTCGCATCGTCAACCTGCCGCCGCTCACGATCACAAGGACGTCATGATGCTGAAGCGGACGTTCCGGGCAATGGGAACCGACATCGAGATCCTGCTCGACGCGGAACCGGGCGAGCGCGCCGAGGGCGCGCTCGACCGGGCCGAGGCCGAGTTCGAGCGACTGGAGCAGGTGATGTCCCGATTTCGCGACGACTCGGAGCTGTCGCGCCTCAACCGCGACGGAATGATCACAGGAGCGAGCGTCGATCTCGTGCGCGTCGTCGGAATGGCCCTCGAGGCCCGGGAGGCGACGGCGGGACGCTTCGACCCGACCGTGCACGACGCAGTCGCCGCAGCCGGCTACGACCGCACGTTCGATGCCGTCCCGCAGGATGCGGCCGCCGCTCCGCTCGCGGTTCACCCGCGATGCGGCGGCCGAGTCCTGATCGACGGCTTGACGATCGAGCTCCAGCCCGGATTCCGGCTCGATCTGGGCGGGATCGGCAAGGGATACGCGGCCGACCGCGTCGCCGATGTCCTCGCGGTCGTCGGACCCTGCCTCGTCAATGCCGGAGGAGATGTTGCGGCTCGCGGCGGCACCTGGCCGGTGGGCGTTACCGACGACGTCACTCTCGAGCTGACGCGAGGCGGCCTCGCCACCTCGGGGCGCGACCGTCGCGCCTGGATCCGAAACGGCGAGACGCGGCACCATCTGATCGACCCCGAAACCGGCCGACCCGCAACCGACACGCCCATTCGGGTCACCGTCGTCGCCGGATCGGCGGCGGCGGCCGAGATCGCGGCCACGATGGCCTTCCTCGGAGGGCCGGTCGACCTTCCACGTGTCACCGTCACCGCGGCGGGACACACTGTCCTCGAAGGGGGATTGACGTGAAACACGACCCGACGTTCTGGCTCCTGGCTCGCGCGAGCGGGCTCACGGCCTACGTGATGCTGACGCTCTCCGTCCTCGCCGGCCTAGTCCTCAAGTCCCGGCCGTTCAGATCGCTGAAGCCCGCCGCCGTGACCGATCTCCACCGGATCCTGGCGATGCTGGGCCTGGGCTTTCTCGCCGGGCATGCGGTGGCGCTCGTGCTCGACACGACCGTGAAGGTCAGCATCGCCGGGCTCTTCGTTCCCGGCCTCGTCTCCTACCGGCCGATCTGGACGTCCGTCGGCATCCTCACCGCCGAACTGATGGTGCTCGTGTACGCCTCGTTCTCGATGCGCAAGCGGATCGGAAACAAGAACTGGCGCCGTCTGCACTGGGCAACATACGGAATCTTCGCGGCTGCGACCGTGCACGGAATCGGAGCAGGCACCGACTCCTCACGACCCTGGGCATTCGCGCTCTACGCCTGTGCGGTCGGGTCCGTTGCGGCAGCGACGACCTGGAGGGCTCTGGTCTCGCCGACCCCGGCACGTTCGCGCCGCTCTCGACCGGCGCCATCCGCCTCACCGCGAGCGACGGGTGAGTCGACCGCGTGAGTGCCGGCTCGCATGCGAGGGCGTGTCGACCTGCGCAGGCCGCGTAGGCTATGCGAATGCGAGGCTGGACCAGAGCGCTGCTCGGAGGTCTGCTCCTCTGCGCGATTGCGGCCGCAGGTATCGGCCTGAACTTCACGCTCCTGCGCCTCACGGGCGATGCGCACGACCCGGTCGGAAAGCTGAGTCCCCGTGCCGTCTTCTCCAGGAGAGACGCCTCGAACGACGGCGACGCAACCAGAGACACAGGCAACTCCGACGCCCACCGAGACCGTGCCAGGAAGCGACGACGGGTCGGGCGAGGACAACGGGTCGGGCAAGGACGACAGCGACGCGCGACGACGACGATTAGTCGGCGTCGTCCTGGAACCAGAAGAACCCGACGGCTCCCGGGCCTGCGTGCGTACCGACCACCGCTCCGAGGTTCTCGACGAGCTCGATCTCGGCCTGCGGTCGGGCCTCGAGCGCAAGTGTGGTGATCTCGTCGATCCACTCCGGTGCGTCGGCGTGCGCGATCGAGACGCGCAGCCCGGGGCGATCCTCCGTCGCGTCCTCGAAGAGTCGCCGGAACTCCGCCAGCGCCTTCTGGCGCCCTCGAACCTTGCCGACCGGTACGACGACGCCATCCTCACACGAGAGGATCGGCTTGACGTGCAACAGCGATCCGGCGAGTGCCTGCGCCTTGCCGATCCGCCCACCCTTCTGCAGGTACTCGAGCGTGCCGACCGTGAAGACGACCGTGTTGTCCCGCTTGAAGCGGTCGATCAGCTCCTCGAGCTCGCCGTCGGTCGTGCCCCGAGCGAGGCGCCGCTCGATCGCGAGCGCGAGCATCGCGACCGCCAGTGACGCCGTTTCGGAGTCGATCAGCCGGATCCTGTCCGCTCCGAAGATGCCCGCAGCCTGCACCGCCGACTGGTACGTCCCCGACAGCTTCTGCGAGAGGTGGAGCGAGTAGATCCGCTCGTACTGGCCGAGATCCTCGTAGGCGCGCAGGAACTCGCCCGGTGTCGGCTGGGAGGTCGTCGGTGGCTTGGGGGCCGTCTTCAGTCGCTCGTAGAAGTCGTGTGAGGAGATCCCGACGTGGTCGAGATAGTCCTCCGTGCCGAAGAGAACATGGAGCGGGACGACCCTGATGTTGTCGAAGCGCTCACGCGCCTTCGTCTCGGGGAAGTCAGAGGTCGAGTCGAGCACGATCGCGGTATTGTCGGTCGTCAGGTTCACGGTTCCTGCTCCCCTCGGTCGCTTGCGGACGTGATCGCCCGAACGAGATCGTCGATCGGGCTACCCTTCTCGATCAGCCCGACGGCTCCGGCGGCGAGCACCGCGCGCCGGTCGGCATCGGTCGCCTCGGCGGTGAGGCAGATGACGGCTGCGTTCGGCGACGCCGCGAGGACGGCTGCGGTCGCGCCGGCTCCGTCGAGCCCCGGGAGGCGAAAGTCCATGAGCACGACGTCGGGCTGGTGCGCCTGGGCAGCCGCGGCGGCCTCGTCCCCCGCCGCGACCGAGCCGACGATCTCGACGCCGTCGCGGCCGTCGAGCAGCAGCTCGAGCGTCGACCGGTAGACCTCGTTGTCCTCGACGAGTAACACCCTCACGACCGTGCTCACTCCGCCGAGAGCAGCAGCGGGTAATGGGGTTGACCACCGACGTGCACCTCGATCTCGAGATGGGGATGGCGTTCCCCGAGCTCGCCGAGAAGCGCGTCGAGAGCAGGCTCGTCCTCGCCGGTCAGCAACGTCAGGATCTCCCGCCCATCGGCGAGCAAGTGATCGACCACGGCGGCCGCGACGACGTCGAAGCTCTCGTCGCTTGCGACCGCGGCGCCACCTGCGAGACCGAGCCACGTGCCCTTGCGAACATCGACGCCGTCCAGGCTGACGTCGCGGGACGCGATCGTCACCTCCCCCGTGACGACGCCCGCCGCTGCACGGAGCATCTCCGTCTCGTTTTCGCCGGCAGCGCGCTCCGCGTCGTAGGAGACCATCGCCGCAAGTCCCTCCTGAACGGAGACGGTCGGCACGACGCGCATCGGCTTGTTGACGAGGCCGATCGCCTGCTCGGCGCTGAGGATCACGTTCTTGTTGTTCGGCAGCACGATCACCTCGGTCGCGGGCGTTGCATCCACGGCCGCAACGATGTCCTCCGTGGATGGGTTCATCGTCTGCCCGCCTTCGATCATGCGCGTCACGCCCATGCTCTCGAACAATCGACGGTTTCCTTCCCCGGGGGCGACGGCGACCACGCCTGTCTCGAGCGTGGGCAGGCCGGCGAGCGAGCTCCCGGTGAGGCGTTCCTCGCGCTCGACCGTCTGCCGGTGCATGTCGGCGATCTCGACACCCTCGATCGTCCCTCGCGCCGTCCCGATCGACAGTGCAGCTCCGGGATCGTCCGTGTGAACGTGAATCTTGAGCGCCGTCGCGTCACCGACGACGAGCAGCGAGTCGCCCAGCACGTCGAGCTCGCGCTCGAGCGCGTCCGAGTCCAGGTCATTTCCCTCGATCACGAAGACCGTGCAGTAACGGAACTCGGAGAGCTCGTGATGCATCGCCTCGACGGAGAGTGCCGTCGACGCGGTCGGGACGTCGGGGAGAAGCTCACCTGCGACGGCGGCGCGCAGCCCCCGGATGATCTCGAGCAGCCCCGCCCCACCCGCGTCGACTACACCCGCCTCCTTCAGGACGGCGAGCTGCTCCGGGGTGCGAGCGAGCGACTCCTCCCCGCGCTCGATGATGAGGGCCAGAAGATCCAGGCGCTCGAGGCTCTCGAGCCTCCTGCGACTCGGCCGCCTCGGCCATCTCACGAATGACGGTGAGCATCGTGCCCTCAACGGGCCGCCTGACGGCCCGGTACGCAGCGTCGCTCGCGGAGCGGAAGGCTCGCGCGATCATCGGCTCGTCGATCGGGTCGCGCTCGCCGAGCACGTCGGCGAAGCCGCGAACGATCTGGCTGAAGATGACACCCGAGTTGCCGCGCGCGCCCATCAGGGCCGCTCGTGAGAGCTCGCGCGCAACGGCCTCGTGACCGGTTGCGGACGACTTCTCGAGGCTCTCGACGATGGCGCGCACCGTCAGAGTCAGATTCGTTCCCGTGTCGCCGTCGGGTACCGGGTAGACGTTGAGGTCGTCGATGCGCTGCCTGTTCGCCTCGAGGTTCGTGAGTGCGGCACGGGCAATCTCGCGGGCACGTTCGAGATTCACGATGACCGCCTGACGTCTTCGATGCGCACCTCGACGAGCGCGACCGGAAGCCCCGTCTGGCGTTCGACCTCGTAGGCGACACGCGTGCGAACAGTGGCGGCGACCTCGGCGAGATTGAGGCCGTACTCGACGACGACGTGAAGATCGATCTCGAGACCGCTCTCGCGGGACTTCACGTCGATGCCGTCGGTGATCCGATCGCGACCCGGAAGACGCGGAAAGCGCCGCCCCGCCATTCCGACGATGCCGTAGCTCTCGGCCGTGACGTGGCCGACGACCTGGGCGATCGCGTCCGCCGACACGGAAATTCTCCCGAGGTCGGTCGTCCGTACGAGAAGTGATGCCCTTGTCCACGCCGCGAGGTTAGACGACGGCGAGCGCCGGAAGGTTACGTTCGACCGGCCACGTGGGCGAGCGCTTACGCGCGCTGCCGCGCGTGTGCGCATCGCCCTACAGGGCCTTGGTGACCTTGCCGGCCTTGAGGCACCGGGTGCACACGTAGGCGCGCGTGGCCTTGCCGTTCAGCATCATCCGCACCTTCTGGAGGTTCGGGTTGAAGCGGCGCTTTGTCGCGACCATCGAGTGGCTTCGGTTGTTGCCGAAGCCGGGCTTCTTGCCACAGAGTGAGCAGATCTTGGACACGCGACTGGGGATGGTAGCGGAACTCGCGTCAGGGGCGATGCGGATGGAGCCGTAGGCGACAGAAGCGTCGCCCGCGGGCGACGCTTGGCTCGCCGAGGCTCGCCGCGCATCGCCCCTACCGCGACGCGGCGGCGCGGAGGTTGGCGAACAGATCCGCCATCTCGAGCCCGGTGCGAACTGCCTCTGCACCCTTCGCCGAGCGGCTCTCGGCCTGGTCGGCACGGTCGAGCGTGAGCAGCCCGAAGGCTACGGGGACGCCCGTCTCGATCGCCGCCAGCTGCAACCCGCTCGCTGCCTCGCTCGAGACGTAGTCGAAGTGCGGCGTATCGCCGCGAATCACACACCCGAGCGCCACGATGCAGCTGAAGCGCCTCGTCCTCGCGAGAGCCATCGCCGCGAGCGGTAGCTCGAAGGCGCCGGGAACGGGCATCACCGTGACCGAGTCGCGTGTCACGCCACTGGCTTCGAGCTCCGCCAAGGCCGATTCGAGCAGTGCTGTCGTGACGTCGCCGTTGAAGCGCGAGACGACGATGCCGACACGCCTGCTCTCACCCCGCGCCTCACCCTCGAGTACTGCGTATCCGGGCGGCACAGTGAGCTCGCCGGGCGCGTGCTCCGAGGAGGTCGAGACATGGTCGGAGAGAGCGACGGGCGTCGGCTCGACGTCGGCGGCCGACGCGGACGGTTCGACAGACACGGAATCATCCTGCACGGGCGCATCGTCGGACGCTGACTCGTCCTGGGCATCGGGCTCCTCAGCAGACGCGGCTGCCTCCTCGACGTCGAGCGGATCGGCCGCGGGCCAGCCGTCGAGGACGTTCTCGCTCGATGCGTCGAGGTCAGACTCGGTCTCGGTCGCGTCGGGCATCTCTACCGCCGGCTCCTCGCTCGCAAGGAGATCCTTTGGCTCGTCGTCCCACCGGGGCGTGTCGTATCGCTCGCTCATGCGGGTAGCAGCGTAACGATCGCTCAGGAGGTCTCGGTGTCGAACCGCACCGACTGGCATTGCTCGAGCCCACCGATCAGGTGGCCCATCTTGTCGCGCTTCGAGTCGAGGTATTCGCGGTTGTCGGGGTTTGGCTCGATCTCGATCGGTTCCTGCGAGACGACGGAGAGCCCGAAGCCCGAGATGCCGCTGATCTTCTTGGGATTGTTCGTGAGCACGCGGATCGTCGTGAGACCGAGATCGGCGAGGATCTGTGAGCCGATGCCGTACTCACGCGCGTCGGCCGCGAAACCGAGCCTGAGATTGGCCTCCACCGTGTCGAGGCCCTGCTCCTGGAGCTCGTATGCCCTGAGTTTGTTGACGAGGCCGATCCCGCGGCCCTCCTGCGCAAGGTAGAGAAGCACGCCCTTCCCCTCGGCTTCGATGATGCGGAGGGCGCGATCGAGCTGCTCGCCGCAGTCGCAGCGTCGGGAGTGGAACACGTCGCCGGTGAGGCATTCCGAGTGCACGCGCACGAGCACGTCCTCGGCGCCGTCCACATCGCCCTTGACGAGCGCGACGTGGTGCTTACCCGTGAGCACCTCCTCGTAGGCGACGGCCTGGAAAGTGCCCTGCTCGGTCGGAAGCTTGACCGAGACGACGCGCTCGACGAGCTTCTCGTGCTTGCGGCGGTACTCGATCAGGTCGGCGACGGTGACCATCTTCAGCGAGTGCTGCTCGCAATAGCCGATCAGGTCCGACACGCGCGCCATCGTGCCGTCGTCGTTCATGATCTCGCAGACCACGCCGGCCGAGAAGAGCCCGGCGAGACGGGCGAGGTCGACAGCGGCCTCGGTCTGCCCGGAGCGCTGCAGAACGCCGCCCGTACGCGCGCGGAGCGGAAAGACGTGGCCGGGCTGGACGAGGTCGTAGGCGGTCGACGTCGGGTCGATCGCAACCTGGATCGTGTGCGCACGATCGTGTGCAGAGATCCCCGTGGAGACTCCCTCGCGCGCCTCGATCGAGACGGTGAACGCGGTGCCGAACGGCGTCTCGTTCTGGTCGGTCATCTGTCGCAGGCCGAGCTCTTCGCACCGCTCGGGCGTAAGGCAGAGACAGATGAGCCCCCGACCGTGCGTCGCCATGAAGTTGACCGCCTCGGGTGTGACGAACTGCGCTGCGATCGTGAGATCGCCCTCGTTCTCGCGATCCTCGTCGTCTACGACGACGACGAACCGGCCCGCGCGGATCTCCTCGATCGCCTCCTCGACGGTGGCGAAGACGGTGTTGGTCGCCTCGGTGCTCACGAGCGCATCGTACCGCGCAGATGGCTTCGCCTCGAGGCTCTCACGGGCGGTGCGACAACAGGCGCTCGACGTACTTCGCGATGACGTCGACCTCGAGGTTGACGCGTTGCCCCGGCACGAGCCGAGCGAGCGTCGTCTCGGCGATCGTATGGGGGATCAACACCAGACCGAACGCGTCGTCGTGGAGCTCGGCGACCGTGAGCGACACCCCCTCGACCGTGATCGAGCCCTTCTCCGCGCAGTACCGGAGCATGTCGTCAGCAGCCTCGACGATCACCCGGAGCCCCTCCCCCTCGAACTCGATCGACTGCACCCTCCCGACTCCGTCGACGTGGCCCTGCACGATGTGCCCACCCATCGCGTCGCCTGCGCGAAGGGCCGGCTCGAGATTCACCGCAGCGCCTCGCCCGAGCTCGCCGAGCGTCGATCGCGAGAGCGTCTCGGGAACCGCGTGAAACGTGAGGCGCGGCGGCTCGACGATCTCGGCGGTGAGGCAGACGCCGTTGATCGCGACGGAGCCGCCGATATCGACGAGCGGCGCCGTTACGGGTGCATCGATCTCGAGCCGAAACCGTTCGTCACCACCGGTGACGGAGGCGACGGTGCCGATCTCTCGGACGATGCCTGTAAACATGCTGGAAGGCTACTTCACGGTGCGTGGACGTAGGCCTCGAGGAGCACGTCCTCGCCGACCGAACGCGCCGACAGGTGGGAGAGTGAGGTCGAACCCGGGAGCTCGTCGAGGAACCTCTGTCCCGCTCCTGCGAGCGTCGGCGCCACGAACACGAGTAGCTTGTCGATGAGATCGGCTTCGAGAAACGCCGACGCCAGGGTCGGACCACCCTCGAGGAGGATCGACTGGACGCCGTCGGCAGCAAGATCCGCGAGCTCCTCGGCAAGTGGGCCCTGACGGAGCTCGAGGTCGGACTCGGCGGGGAGTGGGCCGCGACCGAAAGCGAGGCGGCGTGGCCGCCGCACGACCGGGACATCCCGCGCGTCGAGGCGCGGCGCATCGGCGCGCACGGTTCCCATGCCGACGGCCACGGCGTCGGAGGCTGCGCGCAGCTCGTGGACGAGCCGGCGCGAAGCCTCGCCGGTGACCCAGCGCGTCCCGGGCACGGTGACCCTCCCGTCGAGCGTTGTCGCCACCTTGTAGGTGACGAACGGTCGCGCGAGCGCTTTCCAGGTCCGCCAGGCCTCGTTCTGCCGACGGGCCTCGAAACGGTCGTCGTGCTCCGCCTGGACGCCGGCCTCGCGAAGCCGCTCGAGGCCACCCGCGGCCTCCGGGTTGGGATCGAGACACCCTGCAACCACCCGGGCGACGCCTGCGGCGACGATCGCATCGACGCACGGCGGAGTCTTGCCGTGATGGGCGCACGGCTCCATGGTCACGTAGAGCGTTGCGCCCCGCGCCCGCTCGCCTGCAGCTGCAAGCGCCACGATCTCACCGTGCGGACCGCCGTACGGCTCGGTCACCCCTTCTCCGACGATCTCGCCGTCGACGGCCACGACCGCGCCCACGGTGGGATTCGGATAGGCAATCCCCGCGGAGCGCGCCGCGAGCTCGAGCGCCCGATCGAGGCTCATGCCGCGGCGGCGGCGATACGTCGGTACGCGGCCACCGGGTCAGGATCGGCGAAGACGGCATTGCCCGCCACGAACACCCTCGCCCCGGCGACCCGAACGGCCGCCACATTGTCCTCGCCGACCCCACCGTCGACCTGAATCGGCACCGAGACGAGCCTGGCGAGCTCCTCGATCCGCGCGTACGACTCCGGCAGGAACGGCTGCCCGGAGTAGCCGGGCACGATGCTCATGCAGAGGATCAGTTCGGCGCCCGCCGCCTGAGCAAACGCGACGGCGTCCACGACATCGGTGTCCGGATTGAAGGCAACACCGACGGCGATGCCGAGAGCCCGCGCAGCCGCCCCCACGCCGCGCGGGTCGGCCGTGGCCTCGACGTGGAAGGTCACCGAGTCTGCGCCCGACGCGGCGAACTCGGGAAAGTGATGTGCCGGATCGGCGACCATCAGGTGACAGTCGACCACACCGCCCGCAGCGTGGATCATCGGGGCGATCGACCGCAGGACGACGGGCCCGATCGTCACCGGCGGGATGAAGTGACCGTCGCCGACGTCGAAGTGGAAGATCCGGCAGCCCGCCGCGAGAAGCCCGTCTATCTGCTCGCCGAGGCGCGTGAAGTCGGCGGCGTACAACGACGGTGTGACCTCGCCCGACTCGCCTACCCACGTCTCCCAACCCATGACCACGATCCTACGGCCGCGAGCGGCCGTCCGGCGTGCTCAAGGGACACGCAGGCGGGCAATGAAGAAGCCGCTCGTGCGGTGGACGTGCGGGAGCGTCTGGAGGAACTCGGGCCTCGCGCCGTAGCGGAACTGGGGCCACTCCTCGGCGAGCGTCAGATCGACCTCGAGACCGGCTGCGTCGACAACGGCCTCGGCCTCGTCCCGATTCACAGTGCAGACGGAGTAGACGATCGTGCCGCCGCGGCGCACGCGCACGGCCGCGGCGCGGAGTAGCTCGAGCTGGAGCTCGGGCAGCGGCTGGGAGCGCCAGCGGAGGTCCGGCCGCGCGGCGAGGACACCGAGCCCGGAGCACGGCGCGTCAACCAGTGCGCGATCGAAGTCCGCGAGGTCCATCGGGAGATCGCGACCGTCGGCGCAAACGACGCGGACGTTCGTCGCCCCCAGGCGTCGGACGTTCTCCTCGAGCTCGCGCGCCCGGGAGGCGCTCGCTTCGACTGCGACGACCTCTCCCTCCAGCATTGTCGACTTACCACCCGGCGCGGCGCACAGGTCGAGCACGCGGTCACCAGCTCGCGAGCCGACGCAGAGCCCTGCGAGCTGGGAGCCGACGCTCTGCGGCCAGACCCGGCCCTCCTCGAACATCCGGTCGTCCATGTGATCGACGTGCCACGCGCCCGGAACGTCAGCGTCGGGACGGCCCTCGATCTCGCCGCGGACGAGCCGAACGACGGCCGGCGGTGCCTCGTTCTGCGCCCGCATCAGCGCCAGCGCACCGCCGGCGCCGAGATCACGCCACCACGTCTCGGCGACCCAGTCGGGGTAGGAGTGACGGAGCGCGGCTTCTCCCGGTGTCACCTCCGGCAACGCCTCGACGAACGCTCTGCCCTCCTCGGCGAGGCGCCGCAGGACGGCGTTGGTGAACGGCACGGCCCGCTCGAGCCGCGACCGCCGCACGAGCTCGACGGACTCGTTGACCGCCGCGTAGCGCGGGACGCCGTCGAGGAAGACGAGCTGGAACGCGCCGAGCCGCAACGCCGCGCGTACGGGCTCGTCGAGCTTCCTGATCGGCCGCCGGCCCACGGTTTCGATCACGTGGTCGAGCGTCCTCGTTCTCTGCACCGTCCCGTAGGCGAGCTGGCGCGCGAGCGACCGGTCGCGGTCGTCCAGTCCCGCCACGGCCGTGCGCAGAGCGCGGTCGGTGTAGGCCTCCTGCTCGAACACACGCCGGATGACCTCGAACGCCGCAGCGCGCGCCGGTGAGATCGCGGCGACCTTCACCGCAGCCCGCGGAGCCAGGCTGCGGCGTCCATGCGCTTGCCACCGTCCGGTTGGAGCTCGAGCGGCTCGAAGGCGCCGTTCTCCCCCACGCGCGCCCGCCACACCGTCACCGGCCTGCCATGAAGCTCGACGCGGGCGCCGATGTGCGGCGAGAGGGCCCGGACGCGGCGGACGAGAGCGACCGCGTCGTCGTCGAGGTCGAGCCTGCGATCGTCGCTCGTGATCTTCTCCGCGTAGCTCACGCCCTCCGCCGCCTGCGGTGCGAAGGTCGGCGAGGCCTCTGCGAGGACGGCGTCGAGGAGCTCGACGGCGACTCGGGCGGCCTGCTCGAAGACGGTCCCCGCATCGTCGTCGCCGCCGATCGGGAAGGCCGCCTGTGCCGCGATCGGACCGGCATCGAGCTCCTTCACGGTCTCGTGGATCGTCACGCCGGTCTCGGCGTCACCGGCTAGAATCGCCCGCTCGACGGGCGCCGCGCCGCGCCAGCGCGGTAGCAGCGAGGGATGGACGTTGAGCCACTCCCGTTCGCCAAGAAGCTCCTCGGGAATCAGCAGGCCGTACGCGCACACGACGACGGTTGGCGCATCCAGAGCGAGGCCGGGCTCGGGACGCTCCGGCTGGAGCACCGGCACGCCGAGACGCTCGGCAACGAGCTTCGCAGGCGGTGGCGCGATCCGTCGGCCGCGACCCTGTTGCGCATCGGGTCGAGTCAGCAGAGCGGAGATCTCGTGGTGGACAGCGAGCCGCTCCAGCACGTCCGCCCCGAACGGCGCCGTTGCCGCGACCGCGATCCGGACCACTCCTACCTCACCTGGAGAGGACGAGCCGCGGCCGCAGCTGGGCCATTGCCTCGCGCCGCGCCTCGGGATCAGTTCGATCGATGATCAGCTTCCCGTCCAGATGGTCGAGCTCGTGCTGCACGACGCGGGCCGGCATGCCCTCGAGCTCGAGGCGTAGCGGCGTACCGTCGATGCCCACTGCGTCGAGAACCACGTCCACCGATCGCTCCACGGGCATTCGCACAGAGCCGAGGGAGAGGCAGCCTTCCGTGTCGGTCTCGACGTCGCGGCCGGTCTTCGCGAGCACGGGGTTGACGACAGCCAAGTCCTCACCCTCGTTGTTGAACACGAAAACGCGCTTGACGATCCCGATCTGCGTCGCCGCTAGCCCGACACCGTCGGCGTCGTGCATGAGCAGGAACATCCGATCGACGAGCATCCGCAACTCCTCGTCGAATGTCTCCACCTCGTTGGCGCGCATCCGCAGCACGGGGTCGCCGTACTGCCGAATCTGGGAGATCGCGATCTGCCGCCGCGCACGCTGCTCGGCATCCTCCTGGGCGGCAAGGTCGGCATCGAAGTCGACCTCGAAATCGTCGTGTTCTTGGTCGTGATCGTGGTGGTGATGGTCGTGGTCGTGATCGTGGCTGGTCATGCGGGCGAGTCTAGCCGCGCTTCACCGAACCCCGTCCCCTACAGCGACTGCGGGTCGACGTCGACGACCGCGGTGAGGCCGCGCCGACGCAGCTCCGGGCTCGCGGCAACGAGGAGCGCGGCAGCCCGACGCGCGAGCGCCCGTGGCTCACCGGTCTTCGCGACGAGCTGCGCCCGGTGACGTCCCCGCAGGCGCAGGAGCGGCGCCGGGCCGAGAATCGTGCCCTCGACCCCCTCGAGGCCTGCCCGCACCTCGCGAAGTACCTGCGTCACGCCGGTCGCATCGGGGCCAGAGGCGACGATCGAGATGAGGTGGCCGGCGGGCGGGTAGCCGAGTGCGGTGCGCCGCTCGAGCTCTTCCGTGAGGAACCCGATCACGTCGTGTCGCTGCGCGAACTGGAACGGCATCGCGTCGGGCTGGAACGTCTGCACGAGCACGAGCCCTGGTGCATCGCGGCCACTGCGCCCAGCGAGCTGCGTGACGAGCTGGAATGTCCGCTCCTCGGCGCGAAAGTCGGGAATCGCAAGGCCGGTATCGGCATCGACGACGGCGGCAAGGTCGACACCGGGGAAGTGGTGACCCTTCGCGACCATCTGGGTACCGATGAGAACGGCCCTGTCCGCGGCCCTGAAGCGCTCCAGCGTCTCGCGCAACGCTCCGGGGCGGGCGGCCGTATCGGCGTCGAGGCGGATGCGCTCGAGCTCGGGAATGCTCCGCTCGAGCTCCTTCTCGAGGCGCTGCGTGCCGGCCCCGATGTGCGCGAGCTCGACGGACCCGCAGTCGGGGCAGGCCTCGGGAATCGGTTCACGATGGCCGCAATGATGGCAGTGGAGACCACCGTCGCTGTGGAGCGTGAGGGCAACATCGCAGTTCCCGCACCGCCGAGAGAGACCACAGGCGCGACAGTGGATCGCGGGGGTCACGCCCCGACGGTTGAGCAGCAGGATCGCCTTCCCCCCTCGCTCTGCGATTCGACCGAGCTCGGTGAGGAGGGGTGCCGAGAGCGGATAGCCATTCTCCCGGCGCAGGTCGACGATGCGCACGCGCGGCATCGGGGCGCCGATCCTGGCCGTGAGCACGATCCGCTCGAGCGTGGCCCAGCTCTCGGGCCGCGGCGTCGCGCTCCCGTACACCGCAACCGCTCCCTCGAGTGCGGCGCGCTTCGCGGCGACCGTGCGGGCGTCGTAGCGGGGATCGGACTCCTGCTTGAACGAGGAGTCGTGCTCCTCGTCGACGATCACGAGCCCGAGGTCACGCATCGGGGCGAAGATCGCGGAGCGTGCGCCCACGACGACGCGCGCCTCGCCCCGCGCGACCCGATCGCGTTCGTCGCGGCGCTCGGCCTGGCCGAGCGCCGAGTGGAGGATGGCCACGGTGTCGCCGAACCGCTCGCGAAAGCGACCGACGGTCTGCGGCGCGAGCGAGATCTCCGGAACGAGGACAATCGTGCCGAGGCCACGTTGGAGCGCCGCCTCGCACGCCTGGAGATACACCTCGGTCTTGCCGCTCCCGGTCGGCCCGACGAGCAGCAAGTGAGCTCCGCCCTTCTCGCCGAGGCCCTGGACAACGCGGGAGACCGCAGTGATCTGCTCCTCCGTCAACATCGCCGGGCTCGGCTCACCGGGAAGCGACTCGCGCTCGGCCGGTGACGGTCGCTGCCCCCGCGGCGTCCGCCTGACCGGTGCCACGAGCTCGAGCGCGCGAGCGGGCGTCGTGCCGTAGTAGTCGGCGATCCAGAGTGCGAGGTCGACGAGGTCGGGAGGGATTTCATCCAGCACCTTTCCGACGCTCGCGAGCTTGATCCCGGGAGGTGCCTCCACGTCGACTTCCACGACGACGCCACGCGTCGTGCTCCGCCCCAGCCTCACCTGCACGATCGCTCCCTTGCGGACGTCGTCCGGAACCTCGTACGTGAACGCGCGCGCGACCGCGCGTGACGAAACCAGAGGGTAGACGGCCGCGAGGCGCACCGATCGAGCGTAGATGGTCGATCGGTGATCGGGGCACGATGCTATGGCCAAACCCGTGTACCGCATGTAAGGTTCTCCTTACATGGACTGCTCCATGATCGCACTCGAGGCCGTGAGCCGACGTTTCGGAGACGTGGAGGCCGTTTCGGCCACGTCGTTCTGCGTCGAGCGCGGGGAGGTCGTGGCGCTCCTTGGCCCTTCCGGCTGCGGCAAGACGACGCTCCTGCGCCTGATCGCAGGGTTCGAGACACCCGATGCCGGGCGCATCACCGTCGCGGGCGAGCATGTCGCAGGCGCCGGATGCTGGGTGCCGCCCGAGCGACGACGCGTCGGCATGGTGTTCCAGGACTACGCCCTGTTCCCCCACCTCACGGTCACCCAGAACGTCGGCTTCGGGCTTCCGCGCAAGGATCGGTCTGCACGGGTCCCGATGCTGCTCGCACTCGTCGATCTCTGCGGGCTCGGCGACCGCTATCCCCACGAGCTCTCCGGCGGCCAGCAGCAGCGCGTGGCGCTCGCCCGCGCACTTGCGCCGGCTCCCGAGGCGATCCTGCTCGACGAGCCGTGGTCGAACGTCGATCCACACCTGCGCTGTGAACTGCGCGACGAGGTTGCGGCGATCCTCCGACCGCTGGGTGTGACCGTCGTGCTCGTGACCCATGATCGCGAAGAGGCGTTCTCGCTCGCAGACCGCATCGCACTGATGCGAGACGGAGTGATCGAGCAGCAGGGGACGCCCGAGGAGCTGTATCAGGCCCCCGCATCACGCTGGGCGGCCGAGTTCGTCGGTGCCGCGAACTTCGTCCCCGGCACCGTGTCGAACGGGCTCGTCACGACCTCCCTCGGTTCGTTTCCTGCAAACGGCTCGTCGGGAGCGGCGGCAGTGGACGTGCTCGTGCGGCCGGAGCTCCTCGAGCTGGCACCGGACCCGGCCGGTGCGGCCGAGGTGGTCGCTCGCGAGTTTCGGGGTCACGATGTCTTCTACCGCGTCCTGCTGGACGGAGTCGAGCTGGTCTCGCAGCGGCCGTCGAATGAAGTCGTGCCACTCGGCTCTCGCGTCTCGATCAAGGTGCACAACGGGCGGGTGCCCGTCTTTCACTGACTGGTGTTGTAAGGTACCCCTTACACGTCAGCAAGCATCTTCCGGGGGATCTCATGAAACTCGTCGCCATCCTGTCCACACTCGTCGCTGCGGCCGCGCTCGCGGGGTGTGGGGGCGGCGACTCGACGAGCGACTCTCTCACGATCTACTCCGGCCGTGAGGAAGAGCTCGTCCAGCCGCTGATCGACATGTTCGAGGAGAAGACCGGAATCAAGGTCGATGTCCGCTATGGAGAGAGCGCCGAGCTTGCGGCAACGATCGCCGAGGAAGGCGGCAACTCCCCGGCGGACGTCTTCTTCTCCCAGGACCCGGGCTCGCTCGGGGCCGTCGCCGGAGAGCTTGCCGAGCTACCGCAGGCCACGCTCGATCGGGTTGCCGAGCGGTTCCGCGACTCCGGTGGGAAGTGGGTCGGCACCTCCGGACGCACGCGCGTGCTCGCCTACAACACGAACACCGTCGAGGCCGATCAGGTACCCGACTCGGTGTTCGATCTCACTGATCCGAAGTGGAAGGGCAAGGTCGGTATCGCCCCGACGAACGCGTCGTTCCAGGCGTTCGTCACCGCGATGCGCCTCTCCGCCGGCGAGGAGAAGACGAGGCAGTGGCTGATCGACCTGAAGCAGAACGAGCCGAGAACGTATGAGAAGAACACGCCGATCGTGGAAGCACTCGCGACCGGAGAGATCGATCTCGGGCTCGTCAACCACTACTACCTCTACCTCGTCAAGGAGGAGCAGCCTGACGCGCCGATCGCGAACCACTTCCTCACACAGGGCGATCCTGGCGCGCTCGTCAGCGTCGCGGGTGCCGGGGCACTCGCAAGTGCGCCGAACAAGGAAGGCGCCCAGCAGTTCATCGACTATCTCCTCTCCGACGAAGGTCAGCGGTTCTACACGGACTCGGCGGAAGAGGCCGAGTATCCCCTCGTCGCCGGTATCCCAGCGAAGGAGGGGCTGCCGCCGATCGACTCGCTGGAGGGGCCGGATGTCGACCTGAGCACCTTCGGCGCCGAGCTCTCCTCGACGCTCGAGCTTCTCCGCGAGACCGGCTACCTGTCGTGATCCGAGGGGCGGGCGGCACGCGCCCCCCGCTCCCGCTCGTTCTCGCGGCGGGCGTCGTCGTCTTCCTGGTCCTGCTGCCGCTCGGGTACCTCGTGATCCGTGTCGCGAGCGGCGGCGGACGCTCGCTCGAGCTGCTCTGGGACACGGAGACGCTGAGCCTCGTGTTCCGCACCGTTCTCCTCGTCATCGGTGTCGTCACCGCCGACGATCCTCGTTGCGGTGCCGTTTGCCTGGCTCGTCGTGCGCACCGACCTCCCGGGCCGTCGAGCCTGGGCGACGGCGGCGGCGCTCCCGCTCGTGATCCCGAGCTACGTCGCCGCCCTGTGCCTGCTCAGCCTGTTCGGCGAGAAGGGGCTCCTTCAGCAGGCCCTCGGCGTCGAGCGCCTTCCCGATCCGACCGGATACTGGGGCGCTCTCGCGGCATTGACGCTCTCGACGTATCCCGTATGTCTTCCTCCTCACGCAGGCGGCACTTCGCGACCTCGACCCCGGTCCGGAGGAGGCAGCACGGAGCCTTGGCGCATCGCGGCTGCGCGTGCTCTTCAGGGTGACGCTGCCGTCGGTGCGACCGGCCATTTCGCTCGGCTCGCTGCTCGTCGCGCTCTACACCCTCTCCGACTTCGGAGTGGTGTCTCTCATGCGGTACGACGCACTCACACGCGCGATCTACCTGCAGTACCGCAGCCTGTTCGATCGCACTCCCGCGGCGGTGCTGGCCCTCGTCCTCGTTGGCCTCACGGCGCTCGCGCTCGCGCTCGAAGCCCGGGTCCGCTCGCGTGGCCGAAGCTACCGGACGAATCCGGGTGCGGCGCGGCGCGCGAAGCCCGTACCCCTCGGACGCTGGCGGCTGCCGGCACTCGCCTGGTGCGGGCTCGTCGTGACGGCATTCCTCGCGCTGCCGGCGTTCGTTCTCGGCTACTGGCTCAGGCGGGCGATCGTCAACGACCGCGGGGTCGAGATTCCCTGGAGCGAGGCGCTCTCGTCTCTCGGCGCCTCGGGCCTCGCTGCCGTCGTCGCCGTCGTCGCCGCCCTCCCCGTCGCGATCCTCGCGCTGCGGTACCCGTCACGCCGGTCGCGCCTGCTGGAACGACTCTCCTTCGCCGGAAACGCACTCCCCGGCATCGTGATCGCTCTTTCGCTCGTCTTCTTTGCCGCACGGTACGCATCACCCGTCTACCAGACGCTGGCCCTGCTCGTCTTCGCGTACGTCGTCCGGTTCTTCCCCCTCGCACTCTCGGGGGTCGAGTCGGCGCTCGGCCGCGTGAGCCCGCGCGTCGAGGAGGCGTCGCGGGGCCTCGGCCGTGGACCATTCGCGACGCTCGTGACCGTCACAGCCCCGCTCGCGCGCTCGGGTATGCTCGCGGGCGGGGCGCTCGTCTTTCTTGCGGCGATGAAGGAGCTCCCGGCGACGCTCCTGCTGCGGCCGATCGGCTTCGAGACGCTCCCCACCGAGATCTGGAAGCTGACCCAGATCGGCGCCTACTCACGCGCCTCGGTGCCGGCGCTCATGCTCATTCTCGTCTCGGCGCCCGTGCTCTACCTCGTCTCCGCCGACCGTCGACCGCAGAGCGGCAGCGTCAACTAGATGAATCAATCATCTAGAGTGAGTCGCGTGGCACACGGACACGGGCATTCGGTCGATGAATACCTCGAGACGATCTACTTCCTCGCGTTCCCGATCGGCGAATACCGCCCCGCCACAGCATCCAATGCGATCGCCTCCCGCGTCGCCGAGATGCTCGGTGTCTCGCGCGCGTCGGCCGGTGAGATGCTCAAGCGACTCGAGGCCGAAGGTCTTGTGGAGCGAGGCGAACAGAAGGAGGCGATCCTGACGCCGACCGGCATCGAGCGGGCGGAGCGCGTCGTCCGCAAGCACCGCCTGATCGAGCGCTTCCTGACCGATTTCATGGGCTATACGGCGGCGGAGTCACACGTCCACGCGGACGAGCTCGGCGACACCTTCTCCGACGACATGGTCGAGCGCATCAACGAACGCCTCGGCTTTCCGGATCGCTGCCCACACGGCTGGCCGATCGAGACCGACGTCGAGCAGGCCGAGAACGCCGAGCTCATATCGCTGGCCGACCTCCCGAGCGGCGGCGAAGCGGAGATCGTACGACTCGCTGAGCACGACGGCGAGCTCCTGACCTGGTTCTACGACAACGGATTCGCCCCCGGGGTGACAGTCTTGCGCACGGACTCGGCCGTCGAGGACCCGCTCCTCGTCGAGATCGACGGCGACGCGAAGTCGATCGTCGAGAAGTTCGCGCAGGGCCTGTACGTTCGTCCGGCAGCCTAGTGCGGTGTCTCGCCACGTTCGACCAAGAACATGATCGCTGCGAGACACCGCACTAAATTCACTCAGTAGTGCGGCCTCTCATATCGAAGCTGTTTCCTGTCAAACGTTATGAGAGGCCGCACTAGGCGACACGCCCGGTGAAAGACCCGCTCGCTAAAGCACGGGCTGTTACGTGCCGATTCCGGGGAAATGGGTGTTCCCGTAACGCAGGGCCATACGCTTCGCAACGCGATGCTCGGCGTCGGCATGCTCGCCGCCGTTGCGTACTGGCTCGTACCCTACTCGAGCGTAGGCGAGCTTCTCATCTACGACGGGGTCGTGTTGATGTCGACGATCGCCGCGGTGGTCGGCTGGCGGCGTGCCCCGGCGGCTCAGCGATTCGGCTGGGGATGCGTCAGCGCCGCGCTGGCGCTCTTCCTGCTGGGCGAGCTGATCTGGTGGGGCCTCTCGGCTGCCGGCCAGGAGCCGTTCCCCTCGGTCGCAGACGCATCGTTCCTCCTTGGCTACGTCCCACTCGCCATTGCCGCAGCAGCACTTGCGGCAGCCTGGAGTCGGGAGCGGGACAGGTCCGCCTGGCTCGACGCGGGCGTCCTCAGCGCCGTTGCCGGGATCGTCATCTTCAACGTCCTCATGGAGCCATACGTTCACGATCCGAGCTCGACCGCATTCGCCAAGCTCGCGACGATCGCGTATCCCCTCGCGGATATCCTGATCCTCGGATTCGTGCTCCGCCTCGGCTTCTCGCGACAGAGCCGGCACCGGAGCGCACTGATGCTCACCGCTGGGGTGGGGTTGATGTTCGTCGCAGACATGGCGTTCGCCTGGCAGACGCTGCGAGAGACGTACGTTGCGGGCTCTTGGGTTGATGCGGTGTGGCTTGCGAGCTACGTCATGATCGGCTTTGCGGCGCTCAATACGTCCTCCGACCGCATCCTCGAGACCCCGGAGGTCGAGCACTCCGACCGCGGCCGGCTCGCGCTCGTGCTGGTCGTCGTCACCGTCCCTCAGGCGATGCTGATCGGCGAGCTGATCTCCCGCGGCCTGATCGGGCTGAACACGTTCCTCGTCGCTGTGTGCGTCTCTACGCTCGTCATGGCGCTCGTGTCGATCCGACTCTGGCGCCTGCTCGGTCGGGCCCGGAGGATCGAGGAGCAACGAGGTGCGGAACGGCTTTCAGCGCTGATCCATCATTCCTCGGACGCGATCTTCCTTCTGTCACCGGAAGGGCAGATCACGTTCGCGAGCCCCGCCGCCGTGGCACTCAGGAGCTCGTCGGAGACCGAGCTTCTCGGAACGTCCCTCTTCGACGCGTTCGCCGCCGAGAGCCGACAGGGAATCACGACCCAGATTGGCAATCTCGTGGTGATGCCGGTCGGCGCCACGCTTCCCATCGAGGGCCGCGTGGACGGAGGAACGGGGCCGGACGTGGCTGTCGAGGGCACAGGGTGCAATCTCCTCGCAGACGAGAACGTGGGCTCGATCGTCGTCACGCTACGCGACGTCACGACTCGTCGCCAGCTCGAGGCGCAACTCGAGAGACGAGCGTTCCACGACGAACTCACGGGTCTCGCAAACCGGGCCCTGTTCGCTGACCGCGTCGCGCACGCGCTCGAGCGTTCGGCCCGCCGGGAGGCTCCGAGTGTCGCGATCGTCTTCATCGACCTCGACGACTTCAAGGCCGTGAACGACGGCATGGGGCACGGCGCCGGCGACGAGCTGCTCTGTGGTGTTGCGGCCCGTATTCGCGATGGGCTCCGACCCGTCGACACCGTCGCCCGACTCGGAGGCGACGAGTTCGCCGTTCTGCTCGAGGACGTCGGATCGTACGAGGAGGCGGCGGCCGTCGGTGATCGTGTGCTCGAGTTGCTCCAGCTCCCGATCACGGTCTCGGGTGTCAGCCTGGCCGTGCCTGCGAGTGTCGGTGTGACGCTCGCAAGCCTGGACAGCGACGCCGAATCGCTCCTGCGGAACGCCGATATTGCGATGTACAACGCAAAATCGAAAGGGAAGGGACAGGTCGCAATGTTCGACGAGGCTCTGCTGGACATCGCCTCGCAGCGCCTCGCGCTCAAGATCGAACTTCCCGAAGCACTCCAGGCTGGACAGTTCAGCCTCGACTACCAGCCGATCATCGACGTCCATGACGGAAGCGTCCAGGGGTTCGAGGCGCTGATTCGCTGGCATCACCCGGAGCGAGGGCTCGTGCCGCCGGCGGACTTCATCCCCGCAGCCGAGGCGACGGGCGTGATCGTCGATATCGGGCGCTGGGTGCTCGAGGAGGCCTGTCGGCAGGCGGTCGTCTGGAACGCCGAGGGCGTCCGTTCGCTCTCGATGAGCGTGAACGTCTCGCCACTCCAGCTCCAGCATCCGGGCTTTATCGACGATCTCCACCACGTCCTCGAACGAAGCGGGCTTTCACCTTCACTCCTGATTCTGGAGCTCACCGAGGCCGTTCTTGCACGTCAGGATCGAGTCCGTGGGGTTCTCGATGGAATCCGTCGACTGGGCGTCGGCATCGCAATCGACGACTTCGGAACCGGCTACTCGTCTCTCTCGTACCTCAAGGACTTCCCGGTTACCCGCATCAAGGTCGATCGCTCGTTCATGACCGGTCTCGATAGCGGCGGCGACCGTGGGCTGCTCGAGAGCATCCTCTCCATGGCCGAGGCGTTGCGGCTCACGTGCGTGATGGAGGGAGTCGAGACGAAGGAGCAACTCGACGAGCTTTCCCGACTGAACTGCGAGATGGCCCAGGGGTTCCACCTCGGGCGGCCGATGAGCGCCGCTGCCGTCGACGGACTCGTCGAGAGCAACGGGGGCAGTCACGAGCCGAAGGACGCCCGGGGCGACGAGTCGCGCCCGCGACCGACGCCCGTCTGACGAGGACCCGCCGGTCGAGCTCGAATCAGACCGTCGCCAGTTTCGCGAGACCGGCGGCCGCGCGAAGCGCTTCGGCCTTCTCGGTTCGCTCCCAGGTGAAGCCGGCGTCCTCGCGACCAAAATGGCCGTATGAGGCGGTCTTGCGGTAGATCGGCCGACGGAGGTCCAGGTCACGGATGATCGCCCCCGGGCGGAGGTCGAAGTGCTCGGCCACGAGGGTCTCGATCGTCTCCTGGGAGACGACGTTCGTGCCGAAGCAGTCGATCAGGACGCTGAGCGGGTGCGCAACGCCGATCGCGTAGGCAACCTGGATCTGGCAGCGATCCGCGAGACCGGCAGCGACGACGTTCTTGGCGACGTGACGGGCCGCGTACGCAGCTGAGCGGTCGACCTTCGTCGGATCCTTGCCCGAGAAGGCGCCGCCGCCGTGCGGAGCCGCGCCGCCGTAGGTGTCGACGATGATCTTGCGCCCGGTCAGCCCCGTGTCCCCCATCGGCCCGCCGATCACGAACTTGCCGGTCGGGTTGACGTAGACGAAGTCACGATCCGCGAAGCGCTTCTCGTCGTAGAGGTCGTGCGGAAGGATCGGCCGCAGGACATGGTCGATCAGGTCCGGCTTGATCAGCGTCTCGGCGTCGAGGCCGTCGCGGTGCTGGGTCGAGATCAGGACTCGCTCGATCTCGACGGGCCGCTGGTGACCGTGCTCGTCGACCTCGTAGCGGATCGTCACCTGCGCCTTGCCGTCGGGCCGCAGATAGGGAAGCACGTCGGCCTTGCGGATCTCCGACAGTCGGTGGGTGATGCGATGGGCCAGCTGGATCGGCAGCGGCATCAGCTCTTCGGTCTCGTTCGAGGCGTACCCGAACATCATTCCCTGGTCGCCCGCGCCGATCTGGTCGATCGGGTCGAGGTCGCCGTGCTGCACCTCGAACGACTCGTCCACACCCTGAGCGATGTCCGGCGACTGCTCGTCGAGCGCAACGATCACACCGCAGGTCTCGGCGTCGAAGCCGTACTTCGCCCGCGTGTATCCGATCTCGGCGACCGTCTTGCGCACGAGGCGCGGAATGTCGACGTATGTCTGAGTCGTGATCTCTCCCGCGACGACGACGAGGCCGGTCGTGATCAGCGTCTCGCAGGCGACCCGACCCTCGGGGTCGTCGGTGAGCACGGCGTCGAGGACGGCATCGGAGATCTGGTCGGCGATCTTGTCCGGGTGACCCTCGGTGACCGACTCCGAGCTGAAGCTGAACGAGCGAGGACTCATCGGCGCAAGCCTAGCCAATCCGCACCTCGGGGCGCGCCCTCACTCCGACGTGGGATCGCGATCCATCAGCGTCGCCACGAGCTCGACGAGCGGGATGCCGTCGAGCACCCTGCAGACACCGTTCGTGATGGGCATTTCGATCTCGAGCCGCCGTGAGAGATCACGGAGGATGGGCGCGGTCGTGAGCCCCTCGACGACCATCCCGATCTGGGCGGCCGCCTCGGCAGGCGTCGCTCCCTGCACGATCAGCTCCCCGGCACGGCGGTTGCGGCCCGACTTCGACCAGCACGTGACGATCAGGTCACCCATTCCGGCGAGGCCGGCGAACGTCTCGGGCCGTGCGCCGGACGCCTCCGCAAGCCGACCCATCTCGGCGAGACCACGTGCGACGAGAGCCGCCTTTGCGTTGTCTCCCAGCCCGAGCCCGTCGGCCCCGCCTGCCGCGAGGGCGATCACGTTCTTCGCCGCTGCGCACAACTCGACGCCCGCGACATCATTGTTCACGTAGACGCGGAACGTGGTCGAGGTAATGGCAAGCTGGAGCTGGATCGCAAGCGCCTCATCGTCCGCCGCGATCACAGCCGCCGCCGGGAGGCCGCGGGAGATCTCGTCCGCGATGTTCGGCCCCGACAGCACGGCCACCGGCCGGTTGGTGACGAGTGTCGAGAGGCGATCGCCGGTCGCCGGGTCGAGCCCTTTCGTGAGACTGAGGATCGGGCAGCTGCCGGGAAGCGCTGCGACCGTCGCGCCGAACGCGGCGCTCGGCACCGCGACGACCACGAGATTCGCCTCCGCGACCGGCGCCTCGGCAACGGTGGTTGCTGCAATTCCCGTCAGGTCGACGTGCGGGAAGCAACGCGGATTGCGCCCCGAAGCTGCTATCGCTGCCGCCTGGTTCGGGTCGCGGCACGCAAGCGTCACCTCGTGGTCGCGTTCCCGGAGAACGACCGAGAAGGCCGTGCCCCAGGATCCGCCGCCGATGACCGTTATGCGCATAGCGCCACGAATGCCTCCTCGCAGGAGCTGGGACGCATCGACCTACTCACTCTTCACGAAGTCGATCGAGACCGGGACGCCTTCGAGGTCGAACCGCTTGCGCAACTCGTTCTCCACCCAGTAGCCGTAGTCGCGCGTGACGAGGCTCGGAGCGTTGACGAAGATCCTGAAGCGCGGCGGACGTGTGCTGACCTGTGTTCCGTACATCAGCTTCAACCGCCTCCCTCGCTCGCCCTGCGGACCCGGGCGCGCCTCCTTGAGCTCGCCGAGAGCGCGGTTCAGCTCGCCGGTCGTGATCCTGCCGTTGTGCTTGGCAAACAGCTCCTCGACCTTGTCGAGCAGGCGCCCGACGCCGCGTCCCGACTTCGCAGAGACGGCGATCACGGGTGGCCGTTGACGGAGCCTGCGCGCGAGGTGCCCCTGCGCCTCGACGATCTCGAGCTCGGTGATGTCCCACTTGGAGAGAACGGCGAGCGTCGAGCAGCCCGCCTTGCGGGCGATGTCGGCGACGGCGAGGTCCTGCTCGACGATCCCCTCCGACGCGTCGAAGAGCACGAGTGCGACATCCGCCCGCTCGGCAGCCTGCAGTGCGCGCAGCTCGGAGTAGTACTCGATTCCCTGCCGCTGCTTGCGGCGTCGACGCAGGCCGGCGGTGTCGACGAGAACGAACGTCGTGTCGCCGCGTTGCAGAACCGTGTCGATCGCGTCACGCGTCGTTCCCGGAACCTCCGAGACGATCACGCGCTCGCGGCCGACGAGCCGGTTCAGGAGCGACGACTTGCCAACGTTCGGGCGGCCGAGAATCGCGACCCTGATCGCCTCGGTCCCGATCGCGACCTCGGCCGTGCCGGGCAGACGCTCGACGATCTCGTCGAGCAGGTCGCCCGTGCCGTGGCCGTGGAGGCCTGAGAGGGGCCAGGGCTCTCCGAGCCCGAGCTTGTGGAACACCGCGGATTCGCTGTCGCGCTTCGGGTCGTCGATCTTGTTCGCGAGCACGATCACGGGGCGCTTCATCTTGCGCAGGATCACGGCGAGCTCCTCGTCACCAGGCGTGATGCCGACGCGCGCGTCGACGACGAAGAGCACCAGATCGGCCTCGTCGATCGCGGCCATGGCCTGCTCGGCGATCTTGTTGCCGAACGGCCCGCCGTCCGCCTCGTCCACCCCACCCGTGTCGATGAGACGGAACCACGTGCCCGTCCACTCGCACAGCAACTCCTTGCGGTCGCGGGTGACCCCCGGCGTCTCGTGGACGACGGCGGCACGCGTTTGCGTGAGCCGGTTGATCAGCGTCGACTTGCCGACGTTCGGGAACCCGACGATCGCGACGGTGCCGGCGATCTCGCGGGGTGCCTCGACCTCCTCGAGGGCGTCCGAACCGTCCGTGTCGACGCCGGTCACGACGGTGGCACCGCTTCGGGTCGGCCGAGCGCGTGCATCTCGACCAGGAAGTCGAACAGCCCCTGGATCTTCGTCTGGAGGATCGCCGACGCCTCCTTGTACCCCTTGCCGCCCTTCGGGAGCCCCTCGAAGTGAACAGGCTCGCCCCAGGCGAGCGAGATCGGATGGAAGTTGCCCGGCTTCCAGGTCTGGGAGCCGTGCAGGGCGACGGGGATCACCGGCACGTCCTCCTGGAGCGCGACCATCGCAGCCCCGGGTTGGAGCTCGCCGGGCACGCCGCTCTTCTGGCGTGTGCCTTCCGCGAACAGGCCGAGTGCGAAGCCGTCACGGACGATCGACCGCATCGTCCGAACGGCGTCGCGGTCGGACTCGCCACGCCGCACGGGGAAGGTGCCGAAGGCGCGGATCAAGGCGCCGAGGCCCGGAACACGATGCGCCTCGACCTTTGCCATGTAGTACACCGTTCGCGGACAGGAAGCGCCGAGCGCCGCCGGATCGACCCAGTGGAAGTGGTTGCAGGCGATCACGAGCCCACCGGTCATCGGCACGCGCTCCTTGCCGTAGACCTTCAGACGCCCTGCCAGCGTCACCGCGGTTCCGATCGTCGGGCGTCCGACCGCCCAGACACTGTCTGTCGTCGTGGTCATGCGACGAGCTCCCGCAGTAGCCCTTCGATCCGGTCGATGACCTGCTCCAGGCTGAGCAACGTCGTGTCGACCTCGATCGCATCGTCGGCACGATGCGTGTTTCCCGCGTCACGCTCGTCGCGGCGGCGCATGTCGTCGGCCGTCATGTCCACCGTGATCCCGTCCCGCTCGGCGTGGCGCCGCTCGGCGCGCACGCGCGGATCGGCGACGAGCCAGATCTTGAGCTCTGCGTGTGGCGCGACGACGACGCCGATGTCACGGCCCTCGATCACGGAGTCCCCCTGCTCGCCGAGCGCCCGCTGCCGCTCCCGCATCACCTCTCGCACTTCCGGATGGCGAGCGACGATCGGGACGGAGGAGTCGATCACGGGCTCCCGGATCTTCGCCGTCACGTCGAAGCCTGCGATCGCCACGCCCTCTCCTTCGTCGAACTCGATCGGGTTCTGGCGTGCGAGCTCCTCGAGCGAGGTGACGTCGTCGAGAGCGATCCCCTGCCGCAGTGCGAGCCAGGTCAGAGCACGGTACATCGCGCCGGTGTCGAGGTAGCGAAATCCGAGGCGCTGTGAGAGGGCACGGGCGACCGAGCTCTTACCGGCCCCTGCGGGGCCGTCGATCGCGACGATCATGCGGCAGCCTCTCTGCGAAGCGAGTCGAGGAGCTCGAAGAAGCCCGGGAAGCTTACCGCCACGCACTCCGCATCCTCGATCTCGACGCCGTCGGCCGACGCAAGCGCGGCGATCGCGCCGAGCATCGCGATGCGGTGATCGCCGCGGCTCTCGATCTTGCCGCCCCGCGGGCGGGTCGGGACTCCGCGGATCCGGAAGCCGTCCTCGGTCGCGATGACGTGCTGACCGAGAGCCCGGAGCGCAGCAACGGTCGCCTCGACTCTGTCCGACTCCTTCGCGCGGAGCTCCTCCGCACCACGCAAGCGGCTGTTCCCGTGCGCACACGAAGCAGCCAGGGCAAACAGCGGCAGCTCGTCGATTGCGAGCGGTACCTCCGCCCCGAGCACGGTCGTCGCGACGAGATCCGCCGAGCGGATGTCCAGGTCACCTGCAGGCTCGCCGCCGATCCGGCGCCGGTTGTAGACGGTGATGCGCCCACCCATCCGCTCGAGGATCGTCAGCAGCCCGGTACGACGGGGATTGAGGTTGACACCATGGATGTGGAGCTCCGAGCCCGGGAGCATCGTCGCCGCGATGATGAACGGCGCCGCCGAGGAGAAGTCGCCCGGGACCTCGATCTCGCCCAGCTCGAGCCGCTCCGCGGGTTGCACCGTGACGCTCGACGCGCGCCGCGTGATCGTCACGCCCGCCGCTTCGAGCATCAGCTCTGTGTGATCGCGCGTCGGCGTGGGCTCGACGACGGTCGTCTCGCCCTTCGCGTACAGCCCGGCGAGGAGGATCGCCGACTTGACCTGCGCGCTCGCGACCGGCAGCTCGTACGTGATCGAGCGCAGCGGACGAGCGTCGATTCCGAGGGGCAGATGGCCGTCGTCCGTCTCGAGACCGGCCCCCATGCGGGAGAGCGGCTCCGTGACCCGCTTCATTGGACGGGCGCTGAGCGACGCGTCGCCGGTCAGCTCGAACTGCTGCCCGTTCTGCCCGGCGAGGATCCCCGTCAGGAGGCGGACGAGCGTGCCGGCGTTGGCGCAGTCGATAGGGCGTCCCGGAGAGACGAGGCCACGCAGGCCCTTGCCGAAGACCCGCAACGTGTCGTGGTCGTGCTCGTAGACGGTGACCCCGAGCGCGCGAACGGCCTCGATCGTCGCCTCCGTGTCGGCCGATCGCCCGAAGCCGGTGACGCGCGTCTCCCCGTCGCAGAGCGCTCCGAGCAGGACTGCCCGGTGGGAGATCGACTTGTCTCCCGGGACGGCGATGTGCCCGACGAGCCGCGTGAGTGGTTCGACCCTCATGCGTCGATCACGGGCGCGAGCACGACGCCGTAGCCCTGCTCCTCGAGGAGCGCCGAAGCCCTCTCGGCCTCGGCCTCGCCGGCGACGATGACGGTGAGTGTCCCGCCGCGATCGCTCGAGAGGTGCTCCATCTCGAAGTCCTGAACGTTGATTCGTTCCGCGCCGAGCGCCTGGAAGATGCCGGCGAGCACGCCCGGTCGATCGGGGAGGTGGACCCGCAGTCGTTGCAGCTCGCCGGGGTCGCCGTAGGCCGTCGCCAACATGCGCCGCCGGTTCGTGGCCGCCTCGGCGATCCAGCGCGCGAGCTGGCCTCCGTCCTCGGCGATGAGCGCCGCCTCGAGCTGCTCGATTCGGCGGCGGTGCTCCGCGAGAGCGGCGACGACCGCTTCGCGGTTGTCCAGGAAGATGTCGACCCAGATCCGGGGATTCGCTCCGGCGATGCGTGTCATGTCGCGGAGCGAGCCGCCCGCCGCCTGCAGCGGGTCGTGGCCGTCGACCCTCGCTGCGCCGGCCTGGTTGAGAAGGACGTTCGCGAGGGCGTGCGGCAGGTGACTCGTGACGGCGACGAGGCGATCGTGGGCAGCGGCGTCGATCGCGATCGGACGCGCGCCAAGCGACGTGACGAACCCGTGCACCGCGCGCAGGAGCTCCGGCCCCGTGCCGGCGGTCGGCGTCAGGAACCACGTCGCCCCCTGGAACAGCTCGGCGTTCGCCCGATCCGGGCCGCGCGTCTCGGCACCGCAGATCGGATGCCCACCGATGAAGCGGGCGTCTCCCCGTGCGGCTGCGGCGACGGCGCTCTTGGTCGAGCCGACGTCGGTGACGACGCAGTCCGCAGAGACGAGGTCGAGCACCTCACGGACGACATGCGGAAGGTCCGCGACCGGAGCCGCGACGAGAACCAGATCCGCGCCGGCCACGGCATCGGCCAGCGTGGCTGCGGGCTCGACGGCCTCCCGCTCGTGAGCGACGCGAAGAACGTCGGGGTCGGGATCCCAGCCGCGCACGGTCGCTCCCGCATTCCGGGCGGCGAGCGCAGCGGACGCACCGATGAGACCCGTCCCGACGACGGTGATGGCTCGAAGACCGCTCATCGCTAACCGCGCATCAGCTCTGCGACGCGGAACGCCAGGTCGAGCGACTGGCGGGCGTTCAAGCGCGGGTCGCAAAGCGTTTCGTATCGCGTGTCGAGCTGTTCTTCGAGGACCGCCTCCGAGCCGCCGAGACACTCCGTGACGTCCTCACCGGTGATCTCGAGGTGAACACCGCCGGGCCATGTACCGACCTCGCGGTGCGCTGCGAAGAACCCTTCGATCTCGCTGAGCACGTCATCGAGCCGCCGCGTCTTGTGCCCCGAGCCCGTGACGAACCCGTTCGCGTGCATCGGATCGCACACCCAGACGACGGGGATCCCGGCCTCGGTCACCGCGCGCAGCAGCGGCGGCAGCAGCTCCTCGACGCGGCTCGCGCCGAGGCGCGTAATCAGGCTCAGACGCCCGGGCACGCGGTCGGGGTTGAGCCTCTCGGCAAGCGAGACGAGCTCGTCGGGCGTCATCGAAGGCCCGACCTTCGCGCCAACGGGGTTGTGGAGCCCCGAGAGAAACTCGACGTGGGCGCCGTCGAGCTGACGCGTGCGCTCGCCGACCCAGAGGAAGTGCCCCGAGCAGGCGTACCAATCGCCGGTCGTCGAGTCCTTGCGTACGAGTGGCTCCTCGTAGTCGAGGAGCAGCGCCTCGTGGCTCGTCCACACGTCGACCTCGTGGATCGAGCGCTCGTCGCCGAGGTCGATCCCGATCGCCTGCATGAAGCGCAGCGCCCGGCCGATCTCGTTGGCGATCGTCTCGTACCGCTGCCCCTCGAGCGAGCTCGAGACGAACTCGAGATTCCACGTGTGTACCTGCGTCAGGTCGGCAAAGCCGCCCTTCGTGAACGCGCGCAGCAGGTTGAGCGACGAGACGGCCTGGTAGTAGGCCTGGACGAGACGCTCGGGGTCGGGCGTGCGTGCCTCGAGCGTCGGCTCCTCGGAGTGGATCACGTGACCGCGGAACGAGGGAATCTCGACCCCGTCGACCGTCTCCGTGAGCGACGAGCGCGGCTTGGCGAACTGTCCCGCGATGCGACCGACCTTGATCACGGGGAGTGTCGCGCCGTAGGTGAGCACGGCAGACATCTGGAGCAGCAACTTCAGGCGCTCTCGCACCGCGATCACCGAGAGCTCGTGGAACGACTCCGCGCAGTCGCCGGCCTGGAGCAGGAAGGCACGGCCTTCAGCGGCCTCGGCGAGCTGGTGTCGAAGCGCGCGTGCCTCGCCGGCGAAGATGAGGGAGGGCAACAGGCTGAGGCGGTCGCGTACAGCGGCGAGCGCCGCGACGTCGGGCCACTCCGGCTGCTGGAGCGCAGGAAAAGCCTGCCAGGACGAGGGCGTCCAGGTCGGATCGGTCACGGACATCACTCCAGTGTAGACGCGGCTCGTTTTGACGTTGCGCCTGAAAACGGCTACAAAATGAGCACCATGCTTTCGCTCCATGCCCTCGGCCTCCTCTGGCGCGCTTGATCCGACAGGCCCAGGCTTCTCACCACGGCCACGCGCGGTAGCGCGCCAGGCCGAGACCGCGAGCGAAAGGACACTCATGCGAATCTTCTCGGGCATCAAGCCGACCGGCGACTCGACGCTCGGCAACTACTCCGGCGGCTTCCGCCAGTACACCGCCACCCAGGAAATGGGTGACGCGACCTTCTGCATCGTCGACCTCCACGCGATCACGGTGCCGTACGACCCGGCCGACCTGCACAGCCGCACGCTCGATCTGTTCGCGATGCTGATCGCAACCGGCCTCGATCCGGAGCGGACGACCGTCTTCGCGCAGAGCCACGTGACGGCACACGCCGAGGCGAGTTGGCTCCTGTCGGCCGTCGCGGGCTACGGGCAACTCGGCCGCATGACGCAGTTCAAGGAGAAGGGCGGCGAGCAGGAGTTCGTCGCGTCCGCACTCTTCAACTACCCCGTCCTCATGGCCGGCGACATCCTCCTCTACCAGGCCGACATCGTCCCGATCGGGGACGACCAGCGGCAGCACCTCGAGCTTGCGCGCGATATCGCCGAGCGGTTCAACGGCCGCTTCGGTGAGGTGTTCACCGTCCCGGACGGGTTCTACCCGGAGGTCGGCGCACGCATCATGTCGCTCCAGGATCCCACAGCGAAGATGGGCAAGACCGGGAGCTCCGAGCAGGGCACCGTACGCATGCTCGACGAGCCCGACGTGATCCTGAAGAAGTTCAAGACCGCGGTGACGGACTCGGGACGCGAGGTGCGGAAGGCCGACGACAAGCCGGGAATCTCGAATCTGATCGACATCATGGCGGTCGCGACCGGCCGCACCCCCGACCAGATCGAGGCGGAGTACGCGGACGCCGGGTACGGCACGTTCAAGGTCGCTGTCGGCGAGGCCGTCGTCGCTCTGCTCGAGCCGATTCGTGAGCGCTACAACGAGCTCCGCTCGGACGAGGGCGAGCTCCTTCGCCTGCTCGCACTCGGCGCGGACAAGGCCCGCGCCACGTCGACGCCGACGCTCGAGCGGATGTACGAGACGATGGGGTTCGTGAGGTAACGGGACAGCGCGGCGAAGCCGCTTTCCTCCGGTGAGTGGCTTCAGCCGCCCACCTGGGTGCGAGCGTTGTCTACAAGCCCGACAAGCCTCCGGAGCGACTCGACCTCCTCGCGTGTCAGGGCTCGCGACTCGCCGATCGGCACCTTGCCGCACGTCCAGGACCGGCGTAGCCGGTGCGCCGCAGGCGCACGACGGGGAACCCGACCGCCTCGCACATCCGTCGCACCTGGCGGTTGCGGCCTTCGTGCAACACGAGCTCGACCCGCGAGCGGCCGAGCTGTCGTGCCCGTGCCGGAGCAGTGACGCCGTCCTCCAGCTCGACCCCGGCCGCGAGTGCGGCGACGGCGGACGGGGTGAGATCGCCCTCGACATCGGCAACGTACGTCTTCTCCACGCCGTAGCGGGGGTGAGCCAGACGGTGGGCAAGGTCGCCGTCGTTCATGAGGAGGATGACGCCGCTCGTGTCGATGTCGAGCCGTCCGACCGGGACGACTCTGGCCTCGTGGCCGACGAGATCGACGACCGTGGGACGCCCCTCGGGGTCGCTGGCGGTCGTTACGACGCCGAGCGGCTTGTGTAGGAGTACGTGAGCAAGATCCTGCTTGCCCACCCGCTCACCGTCGACCTCGACGACGTCCCGGGCGGCTACGAACGTGTTCAGTTCGCCGCGCTGGCCGTTTACGGTCACCCGCCCCTTCTTGATCAGATCGTCGGCGGCACGTCGCGACGCAACGCCCGCCCGGGCGAGATACCGATTGAGGCGCACCCAGGCATTGTCGTCTAGTCTCCCGCCCGGTGCGCGACTACACGGAGCTGACCCGCAAGCTGGCCGACCTGATCGTCGGCTACGGCGCGGGCGTGCAGCCGGGCCAGCTCGTCGGCATAACGAGCTTTACTGGCAAGGAAGAACTGACCCGGGAGATCACCCGCGCCGCGTACGAGCGCGGCGCGAAGTACGTCGATGTTCTCTACTGGGATCCTCGAGTCAAGGCTCAGCGACTCCTCCACGGCAACCCGGAGACCTTCGGCTACATCCCGCCGTGGCTGCACGCCCGGCTCCGTCAGCTCTCCGACGAGCACGGCTCCCGGATCTCGCTCAGCGGGCCGGCGGGGCTCGACGCCTTCGCGGGCGTTCCGGCCTCCCGCCTGGGCATCGACGCGTTGCCGTACCTGCCAGAGACCAGCGAGATCATCGGCCTCCGCACGACGAATTGGTGCGTCGGGCCGGCACCGACGAGAGAGTGGGCCGCGGCCGTCTATCCAGGGGCTGACCCGGAGGAAGCGTACGCGCAGCTCTGGGATGCGATCGCTCACATCTGCCGTCTCGATGCCGACGATCCAGCCGCGGCGTGGGAGGCGCGCTTTGCCGAGACAATGGCGAGCGCCGCGACGCTCACCACCCGACGGTTCGACGCGATTCGGCTGCACGGTCCCGGCACAGATCTGACGGTGGGGCTCCTCGCCTCGTCACGCTGGCATGCCGGCGGCCAGGAGACCGTCGACGGATTCCGGCACTACCCCAACATCCCGAGCGAGGAGATGTTCACGACCCCTGATCCGCTCCGCGTCGACGGGCATGTGAGCGCGACGATGCCCCTCGATCTCTACGGATCGGTCGTGAACGGGATCCGGGTCGAGTTCGAGCACGGACGCGCGGTGAAGATCGACGCCGATGACAACGTCGAGACGCTCCGCAGCGCCTGCGCGAAAGACGACGGGGGAACGCGACTCGGTGAACTCGCCCTCGTCGACGGTGAAGGGCGAATCGGGCCGCTGAAGACGATCTTCTTCGACACGCTCCTGGACGAGAACGCCGCAAGTCACATCGCACTCGGCTCGGGCTACCTGCACGGCGTCGAGTCCGACGCCGACCGAGAGCGGGTCAACAGGAGCCAGATCCACATCGACTTCATGATCGGGAGCCCCGAACTCGACGTCGACGGGATCACACGAGACAGCGACGTCGTGCCTCTCCTGCGCAGCGGCAGCTGGCAGATATAGGGGCCGGTGGCCGGATATCAGGGGAGTGTCGTAGCCCTTGAGGCCAGGCGATGCCGAGCCTCGGTGTGCGAGCCACGCCCGCAACGGCGTACGGGCGCGGGCGACGCGAGCGCCGATCGGAGCGCAGGCGCCGCATGGCGCCTCGTCGCCGTACAGCCTCGCCCGCAACGCCCCGAGTGGGGGAATCGTAGGGGCGAGGCGCCGCCGAGCCTCGGCGAGGGCAGCCTCGCCCGCAACGGCGTACGTGGTCGGGCGACGCTCAACGGCGCCGAGGCGCCGTTTCGCGTAGCCCCTACGCCGGGTTTGTGATCGTGCGGGGAGAAATCACGAAGCCCTTGCCTCCGCGACCTCGAGGAGGCGCTCGCGGATCGCGGCCTGATCTTCCCCGATGTCGTCGAGGCGCGGCAGTGCGGCGAGCGACTCGAGCCCGAAGACGCGTTCGAAGAGCGCAGTCACGCGGTAGCGCACCGCGCCGCCCGGGCTGTTCTCGCGACCGGCTTCGGCGATCAACCCTCGCTCGACGAGTGATGCCACCGCCGAATCGGCAGCAACCCCTCTGATCTGGGCGATCTCGGGGCGGGAGACCGGCCCGAGATAGGCGACGATGGCAACCGTCTCGAGGGCAGCCTGGGAGAGCCCACGCTCGACCGGGCGCTCGAAGAGGCGCGCGCACGCCTCGGCCGCCTCACGCGAGGCACCGAACGCGTAGCCGCCGGCGACCTTCTGCAGGACGATCCCGCTGCGCCCTTCGCTGTAGCGCTCGCGCAGGAGCCCGAGTGCTGTTTCGATCCGTTCGACATCGTCGGCGGTCGCGTCCGCGAGCTCCTCCAGGGTCAGCGGTTGCGACGCGACGACGAGCAGCGCCTCGACGGTCCGCGCGAGCGAGTCGAGCGGGTTGGCAGAGATCAGGCGGAGCGGGCGGTCCACTGCAGCATCCTTCCGTCGTCGGTGTCAAAGAGAGGCTCGTCGGCACGGGCAATCCTGATCGGCGCGAACGGGGCGGCCTGCGAGATGGAGATCTCGCCTTCCTTGCGCAGCTCGAGCAACGCCAGGAACGCGACGGCCTGCTCCACGCGCGAGAGACCCTTCATCTCCGTGTCGAAGTCAAACCGGCGACGCCGCACGAGGAGGGCACGAAACCGCTCGACGAACTGTGCGACGGGCGGGAACCGGAGGGCCATGTGCGAGAGCGAGACGCGGGGTGGCTCGACGGCGAGGCCGCGTATCGCCTCCACGAGGCGAAGTGGCTCCTGCGCAGCGAGACGGCGCTCCGGGCTCGGTGCGAGCGGAGCCGGCCCGAGCCTGAAGTACAGCTCGCGCTGCTCCTCGAGCCGCTCTCGCAGCCAGACGGCTGCGTGCTTCATCCGGCGGTACTCCGCGAGCCGCCGAGCGAGCTCCTCGGCGGCCTCCTCCGGTTCCATGTCGGCGAGCTCGGCTTCCTCGTCGGGGAAGAGGTGCCGCGCCTTGAGCTCGAGCAACGACGCAATCAGGACGAGGAACTCACCGCAGGCATCGAGATCGAGCTCGTCACGCTCCGCGAGGCGCTCGACGAACGCGACGATGATCCCGGCCATGTCGATCTCCGACGGCTGGATCGCGTCCTTGAGCAGGAGCGTGAGGAGGAGGTCGAACGGGCCCTCGAATGCATCGAGGTCCAGCTCGAGGTCGCGGACGGCGCTGGCCACGATCGGACCCTAGCCCCCGGGTCGGACGCGCCCCTTTGGCACGTCCATCCGTGGGCCTTTCGGCGGCGTTGGCGTGGCACGACGTCCGCGTCGTTGCGAGACGACGAACCAGACGATCCCCGCGACGCAGGCGATCCCCGACACCCAGGTGTTGACGCGGAGGCCGAGAATGTCGTTGGCGGGGTCGATGCGGACGAGCTCGATCCAGAAGCGCCCGAAGGAGTAGAGCGCGACGTAGAGCGCGAACAGGCCCGGCGGGCGCGGATGGAAGCGCCGCTCGATGATGTAGACGAGCAGCGCCGCAGCGAGAAGATTCCAGATCGCCTCGTAGAGGAACGCCGGGTGATACGTGATCTGGTCGAGCGACGCGAGCGGCCGATGGGCGGCGTCGATCTCGAGGCCCCACGGCAGGTCCGTGGGCTTGCCGTACAGCTCTTGGTTCCACCAGTTGCCGATGCGTCCCACGGCCTGCGCGACGAGAAGCCCGGGAGCGAGGCAGTCGGCGAGGAGCCGCACGTCCGCCCCGGAGCGCTTCGCGATCACGGCGCCGACGATGACACCCGCAGCGATCCCGCCCCAGACACCGAGCCCTCCCTTCCAGATCGCGAACGGCCCCCACCACTGCTCCGGAACCTCGTTCCAGCTCGTCGCGACGTGGTAGAGCCGAGCACCGACGATCCCGGCGCCGACCCCCCAGACGGCGCAGCGGAAGATGAGATCCCAGTCGCCGCCGCGGTTGACCCAGCGCGTGCCGGTGATCCAGATCGCAACGCCGATCGCCGCGAGCAGCGTCAGGCCGTACATGTGGATCGTCAGCGGGCCGAGCTCGATGGCGCCGTTGCTGGGTGAGGGAATCGAGGCGAGGAAGTGCATGCTTCGACATTCTCGCTCGGGGTCAGGACGCCTTCGTCCCGGAACGAGTGACGCCCGGTCGGGAGGCTTGATGTGGACTAGGAGTGTGGCTGGGGCGGTTCTGCACCAAGGAGCGCGTTCGACGCGATCGGCCTCAAGGCTGGTGGCCTTGATGTCGATCGCGGCGGACGCGATCCGCCGTGTGCAGGGCCGCATCCAGACGTGCTTCTAGTCCACATCAAGCCTCCAAAACACCGGGCGTCATGGGCCGAGCGTTCGTGCCCTACAGGAGAATCTGGAGGGCGAGATCGACCGGGCAGCCGCTCTCGAGCAGGCGCATCGCGAAGTGCAGGTCGACCTCGTGCGAGGCCGCGAGCACGGTCGCTGACTCGAGGTCGTAGCCGGCGCGCGAGAGTGACTCGATGCGCCACTGCTCGACCAGCTCGATTTCGACGTCGGGTCGCTCTTGCAGCTCTGCCGTAGACATCATCGCCTCTTTCAACGTGGTCGGGTCTCTGTGTATTCGGTCAGGAGACTCGATTGGATCTCTCGTTGTACGGGATCCGGGTCAGGAAAGTGCTGATTTCTCGTGAGGCTTTCGTAAAGGCCTTGCGAACCCCTCCCCGGCTCTCAGCGCTCGAGCCAGGCGAGCAGGTCCCAGAAGGGGTCATGTGCAGGAGGAATATGGGGCGGCTGGCGTCGGCCGGCGCGGCGCTCGGCCCAGATCACGTACGACCGAAGGCGCTTCCCCATCCGCCTGCGTGTTGCATCGGTCGGGGTGACGAGAGCTGTCGAGAGCGCAAACCGCCACGCTGCCGCCTCGCTCTCGAGCCGGCGTCCGCTGCGGCCGTGGCCGACAAGATGCCCGATCTCGTGGAGCGCGATGAAGTAGCTCACCTGACCCCGGACGGGAGGGATCCTGATCTCGAGGCGTCGCTCGCGGCTCCCGTCTCGATGCCGGACGGTGATCACGACGGCGCGCCCGCGTCCGTCGACCCTGCTGATTCCGTGAGCGGCGCAGAGGTCGTCGATGTGGCGGTCGAGGGTTCCGGGCTGCATCGGGCGAGCGTAGAGGCTTGATGTGGATTGGGAGTGCGTTTGGGGCGGTTCTGCACCAAGGAGCGTGTTCGACGAGGGCGGCGTCAAGGCTGGTTTGCCTCGATGTCGCCCTCGGCGGACGCGATCCGCCTCGTGCAGAGCCGCATCCAGACGTGCTTCCAATGCGCATCAAGCCTCTCAGGATCGGGCTGGAAGTCGCCGTGGTGCCGGCGGCCGGTGCGTTCCGGGGGCAGGTCCCGTAGGATCGTGTGCATGAAGCTGCGCCGCAACGCCAAGGTCGACCTTCTGCGGGCGGTGCCGCTGTTTGCCGAGTGCTCGCAGAAGGAGCTCGGTCGGATCGCCACGATCGCCGACGAGATCTCTCTCCCGGAGGGGACCAAGCTGATCGAGGAAGGGAAGCAGGGGCGCGAGTTCTTCGTGCTCATCGACGGCACTGTCGACGTCCGACGAGGCGGCCGCAAGGTGGCGGAGATCGGCGGCGGCAGCTTCTTCGGTGAGATCGCGCTCCTGACCGATGCTCCCCGCACGGCGACTGTGACTGCAACGAGCCCCGCGCGCGTGCTCGTGATCACCGGGCAGGCGTTTCAGCGAGTGCTCAACGAGACGACGACGATTCGGCCGAAGGTGCTCGCGGCGCTCGCCGAGCGCGCCGGCGCGTCGACGCAGTAACCTCCTGGCGAGGACAGCGCGATCCCAACGCAGTAACGTTGACGTGATGACTTTCGAGGTCGAGGCCGATAGCTACGACCGGTTCATGGGTCGGTACTCGACGCAGCTCGCACCCCAGCTCGCCGACCTCGGCGGCGTTCGTGCCGGCCAGCGGGTACTGGACGTCGGCTGCGGGCCGGGCGCGTTGACGGCGGAGCTCGTTCACCGTGTCGGGGACGACGCCGTGTCAGCGGTCGACCCGTCGGAGGCATTCGTTGCAGCGGCGAGAGAGCGCTATCCGGGAGTCGACGTGAGGAGGGCGTCTGCCGAGGCTCTGCCGTTCGAGAACTCCCATTTTGATGCGACTCTGGCGCAGCTCGTCGTGCATTTCATGGCCGATCCGGTGGTCGGCCTGCAAGAGATGAAGCGTGTGACCACCGCCGGCGGGAGCGTCGCGGTGAGCGTCTGGGATCACGCCGGGGATCGCACTCCGCTCGCCGTGTTCTGGCAGGCCGCCCGGGAGCTCGATCCGGACGTGCACGACGAGTCCGGGCTCGCGGGCGCGTTCGAAGGTCACCTCGCCGGGTTGCTCGCGGCCGCCGGACTGACGTCGATCGAGGAGAGGACGCTTTCGGCCTCGGTCCGATTCACGAGCTTCGACGATTGGTGGGAGCCGTTCACGTACGGGATCGGCCCGGCGGGCGCCTACCTTCAGACGCTCGACGGGCGCGGCCGAGCGGACATGTACTCCCGTTGTGAGCGACTCTCGCCGACCGCGCCGTTCACTGTGGACACCGTGGCGTGGGCAGCTCGAGGCGTCGCCTGAAGCTGCTCGAGCTCGGCGTCGGCGCGACCCCCCACCGTCAGCGGAGGTCGGCCGGGTACGTCCAGACCACAGCATCACCCGAGTCCGCCAGCGTGATCGTCGCTCCCGGCTGCGCGCCGAGGCGCTCGGCGACCCGCCGTGAGGCGATGTTGCCGGGTGCAATGACCGACACAAGGCTCCGAGCTCCGCGCTCGGCCCGCGCCCAGGTGGCAACCGCCCGTGCGGCCTCGGTCGCGTAGCCCCGGCCCCAGTGAGCGCGGACGAGCGCCCAACCGATCTCCAGTTGCGCGAACTCCCCCGCCCCGGCGAGCGTGCTGATGCTCCAGTCACGCACGTCCCAGACGAGGATTCCGCAGCGCCCGACGAAGCGACCGTCGTCGCGCCGCTCGAGCATGAACGGGCCCATCCGGTTCGCCGTCCAGCGCCCGAGCCATTTCTCGATCACGGCCGATACGTCTTCACGTGGGACGACCTGCCCGCCGAGAAACCGCATCACCTCGGGATCGCCGAGAAGCTCGGCTGCTGCGTCGGCGTCCTCGGGAACGGGCACCCGGAGCGTCAGGCGCTCTGTCTCGATCACGACGCTTGTCATCGAATCCCGTTCACCCCAAAACGGTAGCGCGGCCCGCCCGCCCCAACTAGAATCGCGGTCATGAGCGGGTCGGATTCGAACGAGGGGCTGTCGGCATCGGAGCTCATCTCGCAAAGGATCGCTGAGCTCGGTGACTGGCGCGGGGAGACGCTCGAGCGGATGCGCGCGCTCATCAGGGACGCCGACCCCGACGTCGTCGAGACGTGGAAGTGGCGCGGCGTCCCGGTCTGGGAGCACGACGGGATCATCTGCACGGGTGAGTCGTACAAGCAGGTCGTAAAGCTCACGTTCGCGAAGGGCGCGTCGCTCGAGGATCCGACCGGCCTCTTCAACTCGAGCCTCGAGGGGAACGTCCGTCGCGCGATCGACTTCCGCGAGGGCGAGGAGGTCGACGCGACCGCGTTCAAGGCGCTCATACGCGAGGCCATCGCCCTCAACAGCGCGCGCAAGCGACCTCGGTAGAGCTTCACATGCGCTCCCCACGATGAAACACGACTACTTCGGTGCGGAGGTCGCGGCGAGCTACGACGACGACGGCGCGATGTTCGCCGCGGAGGTGCTCGGGCCGACGGTCGACTTCCTCGCGGCGCTCGCGGGCGATGGTGCGGCGCTCGAGTTCGGCGTTGGTACCGGTCGGGTCGCGCTCCCGCTTGCCGAGCGAGGCGTGCGCGTCCAGGGCATCGACCTCTCGGAGGCAATGGTCGCAAAGCTCCGCGCGAAGCCCGGCGCGGAGAGGGTAACGACGACGATCGGTGACTTCGCGACGACGCGTGTCGACGGGGAGCACTCGCTCGTGTACCTGGTCTTCAACACGATCTGCAACCTGACGACACAGGACGACCAGGTTGCATGCTTCGAGAACGCGGCTGGCCACCTGGGCCCGGGCGGCTGCTTCGTGATCGAGGTCGTCACACCGGACCTGCAGCGCGTCGCTCCCGGCGAGCGGTTCTACCCGTTTGACGTGAGCCCGGATCACGTCGGCCTGGACGAGTACGACATCGCCACTCAGGGCCTCGTCTCGCACCACCTCTGGCCCGAGGGTGACAGCTGGCGCAGGGCATCGGTTCCCTTCCGTTACGTCTGGCCGGCGGAGCTCGACCTGATGGCGCGCGTCGCCGGAATGACGCTCCGTGAGCGGTGGCAGGACTGGGATCGCTCACCCTTCACGAGCGAGAGCCGCAAGCACGTCTCCGTCTGGACTCGACAGGCATAACAGCGAGGAGACGAGAACGACTCAGCTCAGTTCATCCGCAGACTGAACTCGCGCGTCGGAGCGCACCTGCCTGCGCCAGTGATGCTCCTATGTCAAGGGCGGCTCGTTCTCGAGGGTGGTGTGGATGATGTGGACACCACGCCCGAAAGGCCGGGACCACCGAGCCCGCGTCAGACAACAGGAACGAGGATCGTCGGCGCGGCGCGTCGGTGTTATCGCCGCCGCGCAGACCGCTTTGAGGCCACATCGCTCAGGAACATCTGCCGGTAATAATCAGAGAGCCAAGTTTCGTATTGGTTGTCGGTGATGCCTGCGTGTTGGGTGAGGACGCGATAGGTGGCCCAGTCGATCGCGACCCAGAAGACGCTTTCGACCTGGCTCGTGTTCAGGTGGCCGGTTTGGGGTTTGGTGAGCAGGGTCTTGGTGGCCCAGCGGACGCCGTATGTCCGGTTGTGGTTCATCTGGTTCCAAAGTTCTGCTGGTTTGCCGCCGCTTGCGGCTGCGTGTTCGACGACCGACGCGATGCCGGCTGAGCGGGGGTTGATCCGCGCGAGATGGGCCGCATGGAGGTCGAGCATCGCCGCCGCGTCGGGTGCTGCTTCCATTTCGGCGATGGCGGCGCGTCGTGGCATCTCGACCGCGTTGCTGTCGCCGCGGATCGCGTAGGCGACGACCGTCTCGAGGAGTGAGGCTTTTGTTCCGTAGATCGCCTCGATTGTCTTCTGGGACACGGCGGCGTTGTCGGCGATTGCTCGCATGGTCGTGCCGCTCCAGCCGCGCTCCTCGAAGACCCGCTTTGCGCTAGTAAGGATCGCCTCGCGGGTACGGGCGGCGGCCGCCCGACGCTGCGGTGCCCGGTAGGACCGTTTGACCGGGTTGTCGTCGGACTTGCGCTTCTGTTCATCGGCTGCCATATTACGTAGGGTACAAACCTATTGAATATTTGGGGTCGCTGATGTGTCTGCCAGGCGAGCTGAGCGGAGGGAGTGGACAGTGTTCGGATCGAACCGACCGCCCGAAGGTAGCGTCACGATCGGAGGGCGGCCCGTGAGCGTCCTCATGCTGGTCGCACGGCTCGCGCTCGCTGCGGTGAGCTTTCGTTCGATGAACCCTCGGCACCCCGGAACGCGCCCGGGAACCGCGCCGACCGCAAGCGCGCGAAGGAGGAAGACGATGAGACGAGCAGGACTGATCATGGCTCTCGCAATGCTCCTGGCGTTGGCCGTCGGGACTACAGGAGCTGCAGGCGCGACTTCGACAAGCGTGGTGATGAAGGGGCTCGATAACCCGCGCGGACTGTCGTTCGCAGCGACGGGTGCGTTGTATGTGGCTGAGGCGGGCCGTGGTGGCTCGGGCCCGTGTCTGGAGATCCGTGGCGCCTCCACGTGCTACGGGGCTTCCGGCGCAGTGTCCCGACTGTGGCTCGGCAAGCAGGACAGGATCGTCAAAGAACTGCCGTCGCTGATCACCCAGCCTGGGCCAACGGGGCCTGGTGGAGAGGTGACGGGACCGCATGACGTGGCGGCGTTCGGGCTCGGTCTCGCACGGGTGACGGTGGGTTGGGGCGGCGATCCTGCGCAACGGGCCACCCTCGGCTCTGCTGGCAGCCGGTTTGGCTCGCTCCTCACGGTCGGTCTGGGCCGGGTATTGCAGTCGGTGGACGTGTCGAGGTTCGAGGGAGCCGAGAACCCCGCCGGCGGGGAGCTGAACTCGAACCCATTCGGGCTGCTCAACGAAAGTGTTCTCGGGGCCTCCTATGTAGCGGACGCCGGCGCGAACGCACTTCTCAGGGTGTCGGCGTTCGGGACCGTGTCGTCGGTGGCAGTCTTCGGGGTGGCGCCGCGACCCGCATCGTGCCAGTTGCCGCCACCGCCATTCCCGCAACCACCCGTTTCGGAATCCGTGCCCACTGCCGTCGAGCGCGGCCCCGACGGAGCCCTCTACGTGGCGGAGCTAACCGGATTTCCGTTCTGCGACAAAGCAGCGCGGATCTGGCGGATCGTCCCTGGGCAGCCACCAGCCATGGTCGCATCCGGGTTCAACAAGGTGATCGACATCGCGTTCGACGGTAGTGACTTGTACGTGCTCGAGTACGACACGGCGCCGTTCCTGTTCGGCGCTCCCGGCCGGTTGCTGCGAGTACACGCCGACGGCAAACAAGACGAGGTCATTGGTGGTCTCTCCCACCCGACTTCTGTCGCAGTCGGCCCCGACCGAGCCCTCTACGTCACCAACAACGGCGATCAGGTCGGGTCAGGCGAGGTCCTACGGATCAAGCCGTAGCCGCAAACCGGCAACGCGAAACGGCAGCGCCGAGGGCTGAGACCCCCGGCGCTGCCGTCGCCGGCTGCCGCTTCTCATCAGTTTCCCGAACACTGTCGCCGTTCGCATCGGAGGAGCGAACAAGTCTGGTGCGACCTGGCAGCCATCCAACAACTCGGCTTTGACCTCGCCGCAACGGCGGCGTCGAGACTGGCCTGCGCCAGCGTTCAGGAACGTTGCATGAACCGGAGGGTGCCCGGCGCGCGTAGCGGCCGTCGGGTCTCGCTGCAATCGTCAGAAGGGGGAGATGTAGGACTTGCGCTCCGCGAGCGTGACCATGTTGACACTAGGCTCGCCTTCGACCCCGGCACGTGCCATCGCATCCGGCAGACTGGGGTCGGAGCCGAAGGACTCGGCTGCCTCAAACGTCGGGAAGTCGTTGTGGACGACAAGCTGGAGCGGATCGCCGAGCGGATGGTAGATCCGGTGCTCGATCTGGCCGTAGCTGCGTCGGACGCTCTCGTGCTCGTCGAACGCCCGCTTCCAGTGCCCATAGTCGCGCACTCTGTGGTGGACGGCGAGCGTGACGCCGGCAGGCCCCTCCGCGTACCGCTTCTGCTCGGCCCGCTCGATCACTCCCAGCCACGGCTCGTCCGTCACCCCGGCCCGCTCCATCGCCGCCGCGAGCGACGGGTCAGCCATGAACGAACGCGCCGCGCCCTCGCTCGCATAGTCGTTGTGCACGACGACGCGGTTCGGGTTGTCGACGGACCGATACACCCGATGCTCGAGCTGACCGTGGCCGCGGCGGACAGTCTCGTGCTCGTCGAAGACGGATTTCCAGACGTCATAGTCCGCGACATGGTGGAAGACGACGAGCGTCACCATCGCGTCACCATCGCCTCCGACAGCCGAGCCATCCGCAGAGTGTCCAAGGGCCGCTGCACCTCAGCCCGAGTATTCAGGATCGAGCGCACTGGTGCAACGCGGAGACTCGCCTGCGCCAGTGTTAGCCAATGTCCCTCGAACTGTTCGCGGAAGCCGAGCGACCAAGCACTTTGTGGCTCAGAGCCACAAAGTCCCGTGCGGCCGAGTCGAAGGACGACGACCTCGCATGCGCCAGTGTTCGGCAATGTCACCTGACGGCGTCCGTGTGGCGAGAACGGAGCGGCAATTGAGCGGGTTTGGGCTCGATCCTGGTATCCGTGGCTATTGGTGGAGTTCGGCGAGATCGACTGCGTAGATCCGGTGTGCCCCGGCGAGTCCCTTGAGTTCCACTTCACGGTTCTCGAGAAAGTCGATGCCGGGGCCGCCCCCGGCGACGAGGTCGCGCACGAGGCTCGAGACCAACACCTCGCCTCCGAGCGCCTGACTGGCGACGCGAGCGGCGTAGTTCACGGTATTGCCGAAAAAGTCATCGGCTTCGCGGACGGCGTCACCGGCGTGAACGCCGATCCTGACACTGAATCGGGTGAGAGGCGTCCTCGAACGCCCGGCCGATTCCAGTCTGGATCTCCTGCGCACATGCAACCGCCCGCCGCGCGCTCGAGAATGCGAGCATCGTGCCGTCACCCTGGGTCTTGACAACGCTCCCGCCGTGAGCGCTCGTGGCGTCTTCGACACTGCGTTGTGTCGCCGAAGAACGTCGAGCCAGGCGTGATCGCCAAGACTGTTGTTGATGACCGTCGAATCCACGATGTCGGTGAAGACGATCGTCACCGTGCCATCCGCAGCAAGAGTGGAAGAAAGGTCGGGCTGTTCGCGCTGCACGCTCCTCTCGAGCTCCTCGAGGCTGGTCGTCAACGCCCGACCTAAGAACTCGATGTTCGGCTTGGCCACGGACCAATGCACATGCACGACCTTCCACTCGCCGCGCTCGAGATGCAGTACGTAGGTCGCCCGCCCGTCGAAGCTGCCACCCGGCGAGGTGATCGTCTCCTTCACGCTCGCCCACCCAACGCTCCCTTCCTCCCAGGCCTCGACCTCGTAACTGGTAACCGGGAAGGATCCCAACTCCTCGAGTTGACGCGCCCAGATGGCGCGTGCCTCGTCTCCATGCCACCACTCATTGGGATCGTTCCCGATGATGAGCGTGCCCGGAAGTTCCGACAGTCGCTTGAGAGCCGATTCATGGTCACCTTCGATCGTCGCGATCGTCATTCGCTCGACAATCCTGCGAATCTCCTCTGACGGCTCCACACAGCGGAGTGTGCTGCAACGGGTCAGCGGACGCAAGGAGTTGGGTTCGCAGTCCCCGACGTACTAGGATTGGTTGCGTGGCAGGACTTCCCGAGGAGCTGCAGCAGGTACCGCTGTTCAGCGGTCTCAACCAGCGTCAGCTGAAGAAGCTCGCGCGCGGCTTCAAGGAATGGAGCGTCGGCCCTGGCGTCTCGCTCGTGAGGGAAGGGCATATGGACGGAGTCGGATTCTTCGTCATCGTCGAGGGAACCGCATCGGTAAGCGTCAAGGGGAAGACGCTCAAGCGTTTCGGCCCGGGCGACTACTTCGGAGAACTGGCGATGATCAGCGAGCAGGTCCGTACCGCGACCGTGACCGCCGACACGCCCCTCCGATACCTCGTCATGGCCTTCTGGGACTTCCGAAAGTTCGCCAAGGAGAACCCCGACGTCTCCTGGAAGCTCCTCCAGCATCTCGCCGACGTCATCGAGGCGCTCTACCGGGACGCACCGCCGCTGTCCGTCTCAGCCGCGCTCAAGTCCGCGCAGACGCTCTAGCCCGATCCATAACGGAGAGACGGCTGGTAGCGAATGCCTGACTCGCATGCG